>KQ959482.1:166183-168480 GCA_001552765.1 Bacteroidales bacterium KA00344 | reverse complement strand
ATGAAATATGAATTTTCAATTCACAATTAAAAGTCCACGGCTTTCAGGGCAGTGTCAAAAGTTAGTAAAACCAACAGCCCAAGGCCAGTCTATCTATAGCCTTTACCCTCGTTTTTCAACGCGCAGCCAATTATGAAATATGAATTTTCAATTCACAATTAATAGTCCACGGCTTTCAGAGCAGCGTCAAAAGTTAGTAAAACCAACAGCCCAAGGCCAGTCTATCTATAGCCTTTACCCTCGTTTTTCAACGCGCAGCCAATTATGAATTATGAATTTTGAATTATGAATTACAAAACCCCTTCTATGGCCAACCGATACGAGTCGAGGCCGAAACCACAGATCACCCCCTTGCAGCCGGCCGAAATCATGGAGTGATGGCGAAACTCCTCACGCTGGTGAACATTAGAGATATGCACCTCGACGACAGGACTCTTGAGCGACCGAATACAGTCGAGCAGCGCCACCGACGTGTGCGTATAGGCACCGGCATTGAGTACGATGCCGTCATACGAGAAGCCAACTTCCTGAAGTTTGTCTATCAGCTCACCCTCAATATTGCTCTGATAATATTCCAACGACACATCGGGAAACATCTCCTGCAACCGGGGCAGATAGTTCTCAAACGAATTCTCGCCATAAATTTCCGGCTCTCTAACGCCCAAAAGATTCAGGTTAGGGCCATTCACAATCAATATCTTCTTCATTTTTGTTTTGTCCTTCGGTGCTTTTGCAGTAAATTTGTAACAACGTCAGTGCAGCCCATAGAGGAAGAAGGCCTCTGCCGTCGCTGCCCAAGTGCAGCTTATCTTGTGCAAAGATAACGCAAACGAGCGCAATGAAAGTTTACTTTCGAATTGCCAAGTGCAGCCTATCTTCTGCAAAGATAATGCAAAACAGAGATAACGCAAAGCAAAAAAACAAATAATTGTTTTGTCGCACTATCCGTAAATACTCATCATGGACAAGAATAAATCATCTAACATTGTCAGGCGCTACACCCGCTATCTCAAACTTCAGCGCAGCTATTCTGATAACACACTCGAAGCCTATCTCCACGACCTCGATTGGCTGCTGCGCTATCTGAACAAAGCCGATGTGCAGCCCCTCGACGTGAAACTCGACGATTTGCAACAGTTTGCCGCCACGCTCCACGAGCATGGCATAGGCGCCAAGTCGCAGGCCCGCATCCTCAGCGGCGTGCGTTCGTTCTACAGATTTTTGGTGCTCGACGGATATTTGGAAGTAGACCCCACCGAACTGTTGGAGTCGCCCCATCTACCCAAACACCTGCCCGAATATCTCACCACCGAAGAGGTGGATGCTCTGGAGGCAAGCATCGACCTATCTGTCAAAGAAGGTCACCGCAACCGCGCCATCATCGAGATGCTGTTCTCGTGCGGACTACGTGTGTCCGAGCTTACCAACCTGAAACTATCCGACCTTTTTCTCGAAGACAAATTCATACGCGTATTGGGGAAAGGCAACAAGGAACGGCTCGTTCCCATCTCCGATCGCGCCATACAGGAACTGGAATATTGGTTTGACGACCGTCGGCAAATGACCATCAAGCCCGGCGAAGAAGACTATGTGTTTCTCAATCGGCGCGGCCATCATCTCACCCGCACCATGATTCTCATCATGATCAAGAAACAGGCCGAGATGGCGGGCATCAAGAAAACCATATCGCCCCACACCCTGCGACACTCCTTCGCCACCGCACTGCTCAAAGGAGGAGCCGATCTGCGCGTCATTCAAGCCCTTTTGGGACATTCCGACATCGGCACCACCGAGATTTATACCCATCTCGACGATGCCTCCCTACGCAAGGACATCTTGGAACACCACCCCCGAAATATCAAATACAGAAACGAGCAATAGACTTCGTCTGCCTGCTCTGTATGACGCAAAACACGGTCGGTCGGAGAAGCCTATTGAAGGATTCGGGATTTGCATTTTTCTTTACAAACACCTCCAAATGCTGCGATTATTCAGAAAAATCTTTGTTCCCGTCCGAAATTCGCGAAAATTTGCGCAATTCGTAGTTTGTTAATAATCAAGGCTTTATACAAATACGCCTTTGCGTAGGTTATTCGGCCGCTCGCGGTTAGATATGGAATGGCGGTGCGGAAAAGGCCTAAACGCAGTGCCGATAGAGCTTAGTCGCAATGCGGATAAGGCTTAAACGCATCGCGGTTAGGCCTCCGCCATGATAGGACGGAGTACAAAACCTGCAAACGGGAAGTTTTTTACACTGCGAGAAGGGATAATAAAGGCGAAAACATAGCCCTTTTTGC
>KQ959482.1:142946-166083 GCA_001552765.1 Bacteroidales bacterium KA00344 | reverse complement strand
AAGGCGAAAACATAGCCCTTTTTGCGCTGGATGACGAAAAAATAATGGCCGAAAAACGGTAATTAGATTTTACACAAGAAGAAATACTGATGGAGTAAAACGGAGATAAACTTTCTGAGTAGCAGCAGCTAAAAAGCACATTCGATGTTGATGACAAGCCTTTCAGACAACCTCAGCGTAGAAACCGGTAAAACTTTATTAAGGGCAGAATGTGTAGTTTCTTGCATTAATAAAAGATAAATTTTAGATTTTAACTAAAAAATAATTTATCTTTGTGCCTTATTCACACGAATACCAATTAACATTTGATATGAAAATAAGAAACATGTTTTTTGTTCTGTTGTTGCTCGTGTCTGTCAGCGTGCAGGCACAGATGCCCGACATGACAATCCCCGTAGACAAGGAAGTACGCATGGGCAAACTCGACAACGGTTTGACCTATTTCATTCGCCACAACAACTGGCCCGAACACCGTGCAAACTTCTACATTGCCCAGAAAGTGGGCTCCATACAGGAAGAAGAAAGTCAGCGCGGACTGGCCCACTTCCTTGAGCACATGGCTTTCAACGGCTCCGACAACTTCAAGGGCAACGCCCTGATAGAATGGTGCCGCGCCAAGGGTATCGAGTTTGGCGGCGACCTCAATGCCTATACCAGCATCGACCAGACCGTGTACAACATCAACAACGTGTCGACCGAAAACCAATCCACTCTCGATTCCTGCCTTCTCATCCTGCGCGACTGGTCGTGCGGACTTTCGTTGGAGCAGGAAGAAATCGACAAGGAGCGCGGTGTGATTCACGAGGAATGGCGTCTGCGCACCTCAGCCATCAGCCGTATGTTGGAGCGCAACCTGCCACAACTCTATCCCGGCTCGAAATACGGCGTGAGATTTCCTATCGGACTGATGTCGGTAGTCGATAATTTCAAACGACAGGAACTGGTAGATTACTACCATAAATGGTATCACCCCACCAATCAGGGACTCATCATCGTGGGTGATGTAGACGTGGACCATATAGAAGCCGAAATCAAGCGGCTCTTCGGAAGTATCAAAAATCCTGAAAATCAGGCACCCATCGTAGACGAGCTTGTGCCCGACAACGCCGAGCCTATCGTCATCGTAGACAAAGACAAGGAGTTCCAGAGAAGCACCGTAGAGCTGATGATAAAGCACGAGACCTTCCCTGACAGTCTGAAACAGACCATGCCCTACCTCATCCAAAACTATATCAAGAACGCAGCAACCGGCATGCTCAATCAGCGATTCATAGAGGCAGCACAGAAAGCCGACTGCCCGTTTGTGAGTGCTAACGTGAGTGACGACAATTATATCTTTTCGAAAACGAAAGACGCATTCAGTCTCAGCGCGGCGCCCAAAGACATGAGCCAGACTGCGGCAGCACTGAAACACGCCTTCACTGTGGTGCGTCAGGCTGCAGAATTTGGATTTACACCAACCGAATACAAGCGTTTCCAGACAGACATGTTGAGCAGTCTGGACAAGATGTATTCCAACAAAGATAAACGCTACAACGATCAGTTCTACAGTGAAATATTGGGCTATTTCCTCACCAATGAGCCTATGCCCGATATTGAATTCTCTTATCAGAGCATGAAGCAAATCATTCCGGTCATCCCGTTGGAAGCCGTAAACCAAGTGCTGAAAGAACTCGTGAGCGAGAACGACAGCAACCTTGTGATCATCAACTTCAACAACGAGAAAGAAGGCAACGTGTATCCCACAGCACAAGAACTGCTGACTGCCGTGCACGAGGCACGTCAGGCCAAGATCGAAGCCTATGTGGACAACGTGAAGGATGAGCCTCTGATGACAACGCTTCCCAAACCCGGAAAGATCAAGAAGGAGCAGAAGAGCAAGAAGTTTGACTACGACATCCTGACCCTGAGCAACGGTGTGACGGTGCTGTTGAAGAACACCGACTACAAGAAAGATCAGGTTATCATGAGCGGATGGGGAGGAGCCGGAAGCTCAATGTATGGCAAGGCCGACTATGCCAATATCAAAGCTTTCAACAATGTGATTGACGGCAGCGGACTGGGCAACTTCTCAAGCACGGAATTGATCAAGGCTTTGGCCGGCAAGATTGCTAATGCCCATCTCTCTATGGGCAGCCGGCGCATGGCCCTCAGTGCCAACGCCACGCCCAAGGATGTGGAAACCATGTTGCAGCTGACCTATCTCTACTTCACCAACATCAAGAAAGACCAAGACTCCTACAACACTATCATGCAGCAATACGAGCTGGCCCTTAAAAATCGTGAACTGAGTCCGGAGACTGCTTTTAGCGACTCCCTTTCGGCTGCGGTTTACGGTCACGGATGGCGTGAAGCTCCATTCCTGGCCAAAGACGTGAAGAATGTAAACTTGGACCGCATCCTCGCTATGGCCAAAGAACGCACTGCCAACGCCAACGGCTGGGTTTTCACCATCGTAGGAAACTATGACAAAGCCACCATCCGACCGCTCATTTGCCAATATCTCGGTGCACTTCCTTCCAAAGGAAAGAACATCACGGGAGAGCGCACGTCGATACCTACAGACAAGAACGTGGAAAACGTGTTCTATCGCAAGATGGAAACTCCTAAGGCAAACTCCCTAGTGACGTGGTTTAATCACAAAATGCCACACTCGCTCGAAGCTGCCATCAAGGCCGATGTTGCAGGGCAAGTGCTCTCTATGGTCTATCTCAAAAAGATTCGGGAGGAAGCCAGTGCAGCCTATTCGTGTGGCGCACAGGGCGGCATGAGTGTTGGCGACGACGGTTTCCACCTGGCACAGATTGTGGCCTACTGCCCTATGAAACCCGAAAAGAAAGACGAGGCATTGAAAATCATAGACGAGGAGGTGCATCAGTTGGCCCAAACCTGCGATGCCGAGATGCTTGCAAAGATACAGAAACTCATGCTCAAGCAGATAGACGACCGCGCGAAGACCAATGGTTTCTGGCAGTCGCTGCTCATGGAAGACTATACAATGGATCTCGACTCGTACACCGACTATAAGCGTATCGTTGAGAGCCTCACACCAGAATCGATTTCTCAGTTTGTGAAAACGTTCCTCAAAGATGCTAACAAAGTGAGCGTCGTGATGCTCCCGCAAGAGTAAGCCTGACGAAAGACAACACGAAGCGCACACGAGCGCGGAAAGAAACAAAAATTAATGGAACTCCCTGCCATGCCTTGAAGGTCATGACAGGGAGTTCCTGCGTTCATGGATGTTCAGCAACTTTTGGTGAGTGGCCTATAGCAGACGCCCTTATTCCAAATCGTCAAAACTGTCAAAATCTCTATAATCCACCGGTTTCCTTTGCACATTCCCATTTTCTTCGTAACTTTGCACCATCAAGTTTACGGTGGGCTGCATCCCACCGTGCTTCCCCTCAGATTATAGATCAAATATCATACAGGCTCCGTATGCAGGCCAGCCCTATTTATCATTAGTTCTATGTCTTATTTATTTTCATCAGAATCAGTGTCTGAAGGCCATCCGGACAAGGTTGCCGACCAAATTTCAGACGCCATACTCGACCAGTTTCTTGCCTACGATGACACGTCGCATTGTGCCATAGAAAGCTTTGTTACGACGGGTCAGGTTGTCATTATGGGCGAGGTGCGCTCAAACGCATACATCGACCTACAGACAATGGCACGCAGAGCCATTAAGCATATCGGCTACAGCAAAGCAGAATACCAATTCGACCACAACTCGTGTGGCATACTCACGGCCATCCACGAGCAGAGCGACGACATCCATCGCGGTGTGTCGCGCGAGGAGGAAGACCAACAGGGTGCCGGCGACCAAGGTATGATGTTTGGCTATGCCAGCAATGAAACCGACAACTATATGCCGGCAACGCTCGACCTGGCACATCTCATCATGTACACCCTTGCCCAGATCCGCAAGGAAGGCAAGCAGATGACTTATCTCCGTCCCGACTCCAAGAGTCAGGTAACCATCGAATACGGTGACGATAACAAGCCCCTACGCATCGATACCATCGTTGTTTCCACACAACACGACCCATTCATCGAGCCTGAGAACGACACGCGGGAAGCTCAGCTGAAGGCCGACGAAGCCATGCTGACCAAGATTCGCGAGGATGTGATCAACATTCTCATGCCTCGCGTCAAAGCTGCCGCCGGGGATAAGTTGTGCGCACTGTTCAACGACAAAATTAAATATCTGGTAAACCCAACGGGTAAGTTCGTGATAGGAGGACCTCACGGCGACACGGGGCTTACAGGTCGGAAGATCATCGTAGACACCTACGGCGGACGAGGCGCACACGGCGGTGGTGCCTTCTCTGGCAAAGATTCGAGCAAGGTAGACCGCAGCGCCGCATACGCTGCTCGCTACATCGCCAAAAATATGGTGGCTGCCGGAGTGGCCGACGAGATGCTCGTGCAACTGGCATACGCCATCGGAGTGGCTGAGCCTGTAAGCATATACGTCAATACCTACGGCCGCAGCAAGGTGAATATCTCCGATTCTGAGATTGCCGAGAAAATACAACAGCTCTTTGATCTGCGCCCAAGGGCCATCGAACGACAGCTCAAACTGCGCCAACCCATGTATTTCGAGACCGCAGCATACGGCCATGTGGGGCGTCAAAACAGAGTGATTGAAAAGACCTTCACAAGTCTTTACCATAAGCCCAAGACGATGAAGATTGAACTCTTTACATGGGAAAAGCTCGACCAGATAGATCGAATCAAAAAAGCATTCAATCTTTAAGGCCGAACCATTTGAGCCCATTCTTCATGCGAGCAAAGGGCAATGCCCGTGAGTTCGTGTTTGAAACTGCATGAGTTTGTACGGAAATGCCCGTGAGTTCGTGTTTGAAACTGCATGAGTTTGTACGGAAATGCCCGTGAGTTCGTGAGCCAATCCTTTTAATTTCGTGGGCTGCCGTTCGTCGGCAGCCATCATTTTCGCTTATCCCATGACCCAGCAAGATACGCTCTCCACAACCTCAACTCCCGTTTCGGAAGTCCCATCGAAGGCTTCCGCACACGTTGGAACTGGGTATCATTCGCCCCATGAGATTATCGGTTGGCTCCCCGCCACGGCCACTCCATGGCAGCAGGACTCGGCAATAAGGGCTCATTACAAATTCCCGGAAGTAGATTGGAGCAAGCGGGTCAATCCTATGAAAACGCCTTTGGGCAAGGCCGATGCACCGTCCGGGTTCTCTCTGAAGAAGCCCATGTACCACAGCAAGTCTTTGGTACAGCCCGATTCTGTATACAGACCGGAATACGCAGCCTATCGTCAGGGTGTTGCCGGCGACCCGATCCCCTACAATATCGCCAACGACGACCTTATCACCTCTATCCTCTTAGGCTGTTTCATCCTCGCCACAGTATCCATCTCGCAGACGGGAAACTTCATTCACCGGCAGCTGAAATACTTTTTTCACCCCCTGCGAGAAGGTACTACAGTCATCACGGAAACCAGTAATGAGCTGCGTTTTCAGCTTTTTCTACTCCTGCAGACGAGCCTTCTCTTTGCCCTTATATTCTTCTTTTACACGAAAACGTTTGGAAACGGCACCTCAAGTCTTCCCCAACACCTCGTCATCGGCATTTACACGAGCATCATAACCGTATATTTCATGTTCAAGGCAGTGGCTTACAATCTGGTCGGATGGGTGTTTTTTGACAGAAAAAAAAATGAACAATGGACCAAGTCCGGGCTCTTTCTTGTAGCCACCCAAGGCATAGCACTTTTCCCTATCGTTATGCTCCATGCCTACTTCAACTTTTCTATCGAAACCACAGTCATTTACACGACTGTGATTATCATTTTAGCCAAGCTTCTGTCTTTTTACAAGACGTATGTCATCTTTTTCAAAAAAGGGGGTGCTTTTGTGCAATTTTTTTTGTACTTTTGTGCCTTTGAAATAGTGCCACTTGGCATTCTATGGAGCGTACTTGTGTTCATAGATCATTATTTAAAGGTAAATTTTTAAACAAAAAGATGATAAAGAAGATCATGGTATCACAGCCGAAGCCGGCTAATGATAAGTCTCCTTATTATGATATCGAAAAAAAATACGGCGTAGAATTTGTTTTCCGTCCGTTCATCAAGGTCGAAGGGCTTTCCGGCAAGGAGTTTCGGCAGCAAAAAGTAGGCCTTCTCTCTCACACGGCTGTGGTGTTTACCTCTCGCCATGCCATTAATAATTATTTCAAGATTGCTAAAGAATTGCGTCTCAACATCCCTGAGGACATGAAATATTTCTGTGTCACTGAGACCATCTCTCTTTACATTCAGAAGTATGTGCAATATCGCAAACGCAAAGTGTTCTTCGGAAATACCGGAAAGATTGACGACTTGTTGCCCGCCATGCTCAAGCACAAGAACGAGAAATTCCTTGTTCCGCTGAGCAGCGTTCACAACGACGACATCAAGAATAAGCTCGACGCCAAGGGACTGAACCACACGGAATGTGTGATGTATCGCACCGTACGCAACGAGTTTACACAAAAGGAGATCGATACTTTCGATTGTGAAATGCTCATCTTCTCAACCCCCACAGGCGTGGATTACCTTACAGACGCCTTCCCAAGCATATTGCAAGGCAAGCTGAAGTTTGGCGCTTTCGGGCCGGCCACGGGCAAAGCCATTGAGAAAGCCGGCATCAAACCGTCGCTTGTTGGAGGCACCAAGCAATATCCTTCCATGTTCAGCGCATTGGAAGACTTTCTCCAAAAGGAACAAAAAAAGAAATAACCCTACATCATGTCTGCACTTCCCTCCACACTACACAAGGAGGAGCGGATATATAGCAAGAAGATTATAGACGCCCTCTTTCAAGGAGACCGAAGTCGTTCACTGTCGGCTTTCCCTCTGAGAGCTGTGTATATGCCCTTGCCATCAGAGCGCGAAGCATCAGGAAAAAGCACGTCGGAGACACTGACAAGGTCGAAAGCCAAGATTCTCATCAGCGTTCCGAAGCGATGTTTCAAGCACGCAGTGAATCGAAACAGGGTGAAACGGCAGATTCGCGAAGCCTATCGCAAACATAAATCCATTGTTGCAAGCTATGAGATTGCACTGGCATTCATCTGGATCGACAACAAATTGCGCAACAGCGAAGAGGTGGAAGACAAGGTGCTCAACCTGCTGCATCGGATAGAGGAGTATCTGCAAAAGCAAAAAAGTCAGTCATGAACACACTGAAGAAGATTCTCCATACCGTCGGCCATGCCGTTGCTTGGCTTTTGGTACTACCCATTATTCTCTACCAAAAGTTCATCACCCCCTACACCCCACCCTCCTGTCGATTCACGCCCACTTGCTCTGAATATGCCCGTCAAGCCCTGCTCAAGCATGGTCCCATCAAGGGATTGGCACTGACGATATGGCGAATACTAAGATGTAACCCCTGGGGTGGAAGCGGGTACGACCCGGTTCCGTAAGTTGTCCGTAAGGCGCCCCATCATTTTGAATACATCCAATGAGGTCGGTCAGACCCATTGGGCACAAACCAAACAACTATTTTATTGAAAATGAAAAATTTTGTCGAAGAATTGAAATGGCGTGGTATGCTGGCTCAGATGATGCCAGGCACCGAAGAATACCTCATGAACAATCTTGTGTCGGCTTATCTCGGCACCGACCCCACCGCCGACTCGCTTCACATCGGACACCTCTGCGGCATCATGATGCTGCGTCACCTGCAGCGTTGTGGCCACAAGCCCTATCTCCTCGTAGGCGGAGCCACAGGCATGATCGGCGACCCTTCAGGCAAAAGTCAGGAGCGCAACCTGCTCGATTCCGAAACATTATACCACAACCAAGAGGCCATCAAGAAGCAGTGTGCCAAGTTCCTTGACTTCGACAGCACCGCCCCCAACAAGGCCGAACTGGTGAACAACTACGACTGGATGAAGGATTTCACCTTCCTCGACTTTGCCCGCACCGTAGGAAAGCACATCACCGTGAACTACATGATGGCCAAAGAGAGCGTGCAGCAGCGGCTCAACGGCACGGCCCGCGACGGTTTGAGCTTCACCGAGTTCACCTATCAGCTGCTTCAGGGCTACGATTTCCTCCATCTTTACCAGAACAACGGCGTGCGTTTGCAGCTCGGAGGCAACGACCAATGGGGCAACATGACCACCGGAACGGAACTTATCCGCCGCACACTCGGCAACGAGACCGAAGCCTTTGCGCTCACCTGTCCGCTCATCACCAAGGCCGATGGCAAGAAGTTTGGCAAGACCGAGAGCGGCAATATATGGCTCGACCGCAACCGCACCACGCCTTACACCTTCTACCAGTTCTGGCTCAACGTGTCGGATGAGGACGCCGAACGCTACATCAAGATATTCACCGACCTCGACCAAGCAACCATTGCCGACCTCGTAAAAGAGCACGCCGAAGATCCCGGTCGCCGCACACTGCAGCGCCGCTTGGCTGAGGAAGTAACCACCATGGTACACTCCAAGGACGACCTCGATATGGCCATCGCCGCCTCAAACATTCTCTTTGGCAAAGCTACGAAAGACCAGTTGGCACGCCTCGACGAGGCAACACTCAACGACGTGTTCAAGGACGTTCCCCACTACGACCTCGACAAGGCCCATCTCGGCGGCAAAGCCATCGATCTGTTCTGTCAGGACGGCTGGGACATCTTTACCAGCAAGGGCGAGATGCGCAAAATGGTGAAGGGGGGCGGAGTAAGCCTCAACAAGGAAAAACTGACCGCTTTCGACCAGACAGTCACAGCCGACGACCTTATCGACGGCAAATATCTGCTCGTGCAGCGAGGCAAAAAGAACTACTACCTCATCACCGTGAAGTAAGAAAACAAATACAACATAAACTCCCAATCCTGCAAGACGCAATGCCTTGCAGGATTTTTTATTGTCTCCTCGCCCCTCACCATCACTCACCTTTTCCTTCTTCTCCACTCCCTTCAGTCCTTAGCTCAATCCCATCCATCCCTCTTTCCTACTCCCTTCTACCCTCATCTTCCCCTCCGTTTTTCTCTCGTCCCACCCTGCTCCAAACTTTTTATATGTAAAAAATGATTACCAATTTTCGACCATTATTTTTTGATCATTCAGCGCGAAAAGGGCTATGTTTCCGCCCACTTTATCCATTCTTGCAACACAAAAACAGGCTCGTTTGCAGGTTTTGTATTCCGTCCTATCATGACGGAGGCTTAATCGCGACTCGGTTAAGCCCCAACCGCATTGCGACTAAGGCTCATCGGTACTACGATTAGGCCTTTCCCGCACCGCCATTCCATATCTAACCGCGAACGACCCCACCATACACACAACGGCATTTTTCTACAAACCCCTGATTATCAACAAACTACGAATATACCGAATTTTCGCGAATTTCGGACCGTAGGAAAGATTTTTCTGAATAATCGCAGCATTTGGAGGTGTTTGTAAAGAAAAAACAGAAAAAACTGTGCTTCCTCTTCAAAATGCGGCCAAACGGTTCCGGTTTCACGCCAACTTTTAAATGATGCCGAAAGATTTTCGATAAATATTTGGTAATAGTACAAAAAAACACTACCTTTGCACCGCTGAAGTTTGCAGCACTATTGATTGATTGTCCTATGGTGTAATGGTAGCACAACAGGTTTTGGTTCTGTTTGTGGTGGTTCGAATCCGCCTAGGACAACACACAAAGGTCAAGCCGTATCACAAGGTTTGGCTTTTTTTATGCCTGCATCAGAAATTCGTGCTCTGAAAATTTGCTTTGATCCGTTAAATTTCCTACTTTTACAACGTACTAACAGAAAACAAATACCCATGAGAGCTAAGAAGTTATATCTGCTATTGTTCCTTATTGTCCTATCCATAGGCGCATCGGCACAAGGCCGGATGATGCCCAACCTCGACAAGGTAACCATCTTTTCAAAAGGCGCACAGGTATATCGCCACAAACAAGTGGCCCTGCAAGCCGGCGAGCAGACGCTCAGTTTCACAGGACTTTCACCCTATATTGATGCCAACAGCATACAGGTCAAGGCCGGAAGCAACGTGACGATACTTGGTGTCAGTCAGCGATTTATTCGTCCCGACAGCGCCGTGCTTTCCGCACAGGTACGCGCTGCCGAAGCCGCGCTGAGGAAAGCCCGCAACCGACAGGCTGAGGTGAAAGCCAAGCGAACGGTCATGCTCTCGCAACTGGAGATGGTGAAAACCAACAGTTCCACTGCTGCGCGCACCGTTGCCACACCGCTCGAAGCCATCAAGCAGCTCAACCAATACTACTATGACGAAACGATGGCCATCAACAAGCGGCTCATCGGTCTCGACGAGGAAGAGCAGCAGGCCGACCGCAATGTGGAGAAGCAACAGGAAATGATAGACTCCCTCGCCGGACTCAATACCAAACGGCTCACCGTGATCGATGTCAAGGTTGATGCTCCGCGAGCTTCTAATGCGAACTTCACCTTTGTCTACTACGTCAACGGGGCGTCATGGTATCCCACCTACGAACTCCGTTCCGGCAGCACTGCGGCTCCCCTGCAACTCACCTACAAGGCCAACATCACACAGCAAACCAATGAAGACTGGCGCAACGTACCCGTCACGCTGTCGTCGGCCAATCCCAACCGCAGCAATGTGTCGCCCGAACTCAAGACTTATTGGCTCGACTATGGCCTCGCCGCACCCACCTACGATTTCGGTATAGACAACAACCGCGTCTCCGGCACTATCACCGACGAGGAAGACAGTCCCATCGTCGGCGCCATCATCAAAGTGAAAGGCACCACCATCGGCACCGTAAGCGATATCGACGGCCACTACACGCTCACGCTGCCCAATGACAACCGCTACGTGGAAGCGAGCTACATTGGCATGGAAACCCAAGTGAAACAAGCCACGGGAAGCCGCCTCGACTTCCGCATGGAGGGAAGCAAACTGGCATTAGAAGAAGTGGTAGTCATGGGATATGCAAGCAAAAACAAAAAGTCGAACGAGAGATTTACTGCTCCGGTGGTAAAAGCCGACAGAGCAGTGAAGGCCGAGAGCATCGCCGATGCAAACAGCATGGAAGTCAGTTCCACTGCCGCCAAGTTCGGATATGAGTTTGAGATAGGGCATCCGCTGACCATCCTCTCCGACAACAAGCCCGTGAACTGCCAGATAGGCAAATACCAGCTGCCCACCACCTATGCCTACAAGGGCGTGCCCAAGATTGACAAGAGTGCTTTTCTCGTGGCTGATGCCACCGGCTGGAACGAACTGAACCTCATTCAGGGAGAAGCCGCCGTGTTCTTCGACAACAGCTATGTGGGCAAAACCATTCTCGATCCCAACCAGCAGAGCGACACCCTGCATCTTGCGATGGGTCGCGACAACGGCATCCACATAGAGCGGAAACTCATCAAGAACAACACCTCCCGCAGACTTCTGGGCAGCAGCAGAGTGCAGACCATGAATTGGGAGATCAGCGTGCGCAATGCGCGTGCCGAACAAGTGGTTATCAGCATTTACGACCAACTGCCCGTTTCGAGAAATTCAAGCATCACCGTCACGCCGCAGGAACTTAGTGGCGGACAACTCGACAAGCTGAACGGGCAGGTAGTCTGGAAGCTGACGCTTGCACCAGGTGAAGTCAAGAAGCTGTCGCTTGGCTATCAGGTGAAGTATGACAAATACCGCAGGCTATCTATAGAATAAGGAGAAATTGGAGCATCCGGATTTTAAACCTATTCCTAAAAAAAAAGAAGACATTATCCGCTATGCGTGTATAGTATATTAAAAATAGGTAATTTTTTAACTATATTGTAATTTATACAAAAATTTATTTGGCAGTTCCGAAATTATCTCCTATATTTGCATATATAACATTATGAACAATACAACTATGGCAAAAAGAAACGAAGTTTATAAGAGTGCCTCAACAGGCAACATCGTAGAGGTAATGGTAGCAGGCGAAGGTGCGCTTGCATGTGATTGTGAATTGCTGAAAGAGAACACCACCGACGCAGCAACCGAGAAGCACGTTCCCGTGATTGAGGCTATCGAGGGTGGCTATCGCGTAAGTGTTGGCTCTGTAGAGCATCCTATGACCGAAGCTCACTACATCCAGTGGATTGAGCTTATCACAGAGAAAGAAGTTCTCCGCAGATATCTTGACCCCACCGACAAACCGGTGGCAGAGTTCAAGACCGATGCCAAACACGTTTGCGCCCGCGAATATTGCAACCTTCACGGATTGTGGAAAGCTGAAAAATAAAACGGCTCGATAGCACACAACTATCAAGTTAAAATATACGAGGCCACTTCAACAACGATTGTTGGAGTGGCCTTTTCAATCCTGCTGCTGAGCAAGAAAACGGAGCTGTGCGGATGTAAAAGATGAAAAGGCAGAGTGGTGCAGGCAAGAAAGCAGAAAGGAAGCGACGTATATGATTTCTGTTTTTACCCGGAAAGAAACACGTAATTATGCGAAAGGCATCAAAAAAATTGCTATATTTGCAAACAGAACAAATCAATGACTGCAAACAAAAACTTTTAAACCAACTGCCGACCCAATGTGTCGGTGGAGAAACCGGCGACAAACAAATTATTTAATCACTAAAATAACAACAAAATGAACAACTTGAACATTTTCTCACTTGAGGGTAAGAATGCTTGGATTACGGGTGCTTCCTACGGTATTGGATTCAACATAGCCAAGGCCTTCGCTGCTGCCGGCATCAACCACATTATCTTCAACGACATCAATCAAGCGTTGGTAGATCGCGGTCTGGCCGCCTATAAGGAGGCAGGTATTGACAACGTAACGGGCTACGTGTGCGATGTGACTAAGGAAAACGACGTAAAGGCCCTCGTTGAGCGCATCCATAAAGAGGTGGGACAGATTGACATTCTGGTGAACAACGCCGGCATCATCAAGCGAATCCCCATGCACGAGATGAAACGCGAGGAGTTCCAGCAGGTGATCGACATCGACTTGGTTGGGCCGTTCATCGTGTCTTCTGCCGTGCTGCCGGAGATGATGGAGCGCAAGGAAGGCAAGATCATCAACATTTGCTCCATGATGAGCGAGTTGGGACGCGAGACCGTGTCGGCCTATGCTGCTGCCAAGGGTGGATTGAAGATGCTCACCCGCAACATCTGTTCAGAATACGGAGAATACAACATCCAGTGTAACGGCATAGGTCCGGGCTATATCGCTACGCCGCAGACCGCTCCATTGCGCGAAAAGCAAGCCGACGGAAGTCGCCATCCGTTTGACAGTTTCATCTGCGCAAAAACTCCGGCAGGCCGTTGGCTCGACCCTGCCGAATTGGGTGGCCCCGCAGTATTCCTGGCCTCAAAGGCTTCAGATGCCGTAAACGGCCACATACTATATGTAGACGGGGGCATATTGGCCTATATCGGAAAGCAGCCTAAATAGACTGCAATGAACCGAATATCCTGCAAATAAAAAGGGACTATGCAATCGCATAGTCCCTTTTATATCATGCAAAATATATTTACATTATTTATTTACTGCTTCTTCGAAGTCCGAGCCTGGGTTGAATTTAACAACCGTCTTGGCAGCAATCTTAATCTTCTGACCATTAGAAGGATTAACGCCCTGACGTGCGGGACGCTCCTTGGTAGCAAATGTACCAAAGCCGATAAGCTGTACTTTATCACCCTTTACCAAAGCTTCCTTGATTGCATCTGTTGTAGCGTCAAGAGCTCTTTTTGCATCGGCTGCTGTCAAACCTGCAGCATCAGCAATCTTCTTTACTAATTCTGACTTGTTCATAATTTTAATTTTATTAAATGAATATAAGTGTCTAATAGTCTTTATTTCACGGCAAATATAGGTTATTCATTTCATAAATCAAAGAAAAAGGCAAGAAAATTGACACGGAAGTATGAAAAAAATCGTAAAATCATTGTTTCATAGTCGATTAACAGAGTTTTTTCGTAATTTTGCAACGATTTTAATACGTTAAAGAGATACAACAAATATATGCCGAAAATTCCAACAGTTACCAAGAATCTGCTTATCATCAACCTCTTGGCATTCATCGCCCTCCTCGTGGGAAAGCAAGTATCGGGCATCGATCTGAACAATGTGCTGGGGCTTCACTTCTTCATGGCTTCTAACTTTCATATCTATCAGCTGTTCACTTACATGTTCATGCACGGAGGTTGGGAGCACATTATTCTCAATATGTTTATGCTATGGATGTTTGGCTCTGTAGTGGAACGCGCATGGGGAGAAAAGAGATTTATTTTTTTTTACATTTTCTGTGGAGTCGGTGCGGGCATCATGCAAGAAATCGCGCAATTCTTCTGGGTGTACTATATGCTCGACGGACAGCACGCCCTGAGCATTACCGAATCGTTTAGTGTCATGAGCCAGCTCTCCACCCAGCTCAACGGTCTCACCACTGTGGGTGCATCGGGAGCCATCTATGCCCTGTTGTTGGCGTTCGGCATGATGTTTCCGGAAGAGAAAATGTTTATCATTCCCATTCCCGTGCCCATCAAGGCCAAATGGATGGTTATGGGTGCCATCGTCGTGGAACTGTTCTCGGCCATGGCTATCTCCAATTCCAATGTGGCCCACTTGGCGCATCTGGGGGGCATGGTGTTTGGATTCTTCCTCATACGCTACTGGCAGAAACATCCGAGAGAATATTACAGCAGTGGCAATGCAACCAATTTCTTCGACAACCTGAAGTCGAAATGGGACCAAAGAATCCATGCACGCACCTCCGGAAACAGGCACGAAGCTCCCCATAACAGCAATCCCGACTGGGATTACAATGCTAAAAAACAAGCCGCACAAGAAGAAACCGACAGAATTCTTGACAAAATTAGGAAGAGCGGATACGACAGTCTGACCAAAGAAGAGAAGCAGACGCTCTTTGACCAAAGCAAGAAATGATTAAGAAGCTCAAATCATTCACCCTCCACATGATAGCGGGCGCTAACTTTGCAACCATTATCGTGATGTTGTTTACGGGCTATGTCGACCACATAAACCCTACTGCGTTTCCGTTGTTGAGCAACGCGGGACTTGCCTTTCCAATCTTTCTGTTCATCAATTTTGCCTTTTTGGTGTTCTGGCTCATCTTCAAGACACGGTGGAGCTTGATTCCTTTCATAGGATTTCTACTGTGTTATGGTCCCGCGCGCAAATACTGTCCGCTGAACATCCAACGTGAGCCCCCGGCCGATGCCATCAAGGTTTTGTCGTACAATGTGTGGTATTTTGCGGGATGGGAAGACAGTGAAGGCAGTGTAAACCCTATCTTGGAATACATCCGCGAACAAGATGCCGACATTGTGTGTCTTCAAGAATCCTCCACCAATGAAGTGAGAGGAAATCAAGTAGACTCCATTCTCAATCCGATATATCAATATAGAGATACCGCCCGACACGGCAAAGGCGACTGCATCAGCATCTTCAGCAAATATCCCATTCTCTCCAAAGAGCACATCCCCTACCAGTCCAAAGGCAACATCAGTGCAGCTTTCAAGGTCCTGATTGGGGACGAAGAAGTACTCGTAATAAACAATCATCTTGAAACTACGGGGCTTACCCACGAAGAAAAGACGCAGTTCAAGACCATGATGAAAGGCGAAATGAAGGTTGACACCGCAGAGATGACCTCCAAAATGCTTATCAGCAAACTTGCCAAAGCCACCGCCATCCGCGCTCCGCAGGCTGAGGCCGTTGCAAGATATATTGCCTATCATCGAGACATGCCGGTCATCGTGTGCGGCGATTTCAACGACAGCCCCCTGTCGTATGTCCATCGCACCATTGCCAAAAACCTCACCGACTGCTATATCGAAACCGGGAACGGACCGGGAATAAGCTATCATCACAACGGCTTTTACGTGCGTATCGACAACATCATGTGTTCCTCCCATTTCGAACCGTATGCCTGTCGTGTGGACAACAAAATCAAAAATTCAGACCATTACCCCATATACTGTTGGCTGAAAATGCGTCCTAAAGCGCAAAAAATGAATAATTAAGGGCTTTATCTTGCTCAAAAAATGAAAAAAGTAGTATCTTTGCACATCACTATATTGCAATAATAGAAAATAAATAAATATTACTAACAAAATGCAAAACAAAGGAATTGTAATTGTAACAGCCGTCTTACTGACGCTTGCAAGCATCTTCTATTTGTCCTTCTCGTTCGCCACAAGATATTATGACGGACAGGCAGCCAAGCTGGAAGACCCCATCGCACAGCAGAATTATAAGGATTCTGTGAAGTATATGGGCATCTACAGCTACCAGAAGTGCCTCGAAACACAGATTGGTCTGGGCTTGGACTTAAAGGGAGGAATGAACGTTATCCTCGAAGTTTCAGTACCCGACGTAGTGGAAATGCTCGCTGAGCACAAGACCGACGCAGCCTTCACAAAGTCTATGAACGAAGCCCGCAAGGAGCTGGAAACCTCTCAGGGCGATTTCATCTCATTGTTCATCGATGCTTATCAAAAGAACGCGCCGGGTCATAAACTTGCGGAAATCTTTGCCACACAGCAGTTGCAGGGCAAGGTTTCTCCTACAAGCTCTGACAAAGAAGTGGAGAAAGTGCTCCGCCAAGAGGTAAGTTCTGCCATCGACAACTCCTTCAACGTTGTGCGTACACGTATCGACCAGTTCGGCGTTGTACAGCCCAACATCCAGAAAATACAGGGATCAGAAGGTCGCATCATGGTTGAAATGCCGGGCATCAAGGAGCCGGAGCGTATGCGCAAACTGTTGCAAGGCAGTGCCAACTTGGAGTTCTGGGAGACCTACAACGCTTCTGAGGTTATCCCCTACCTCTCTCAACTCGACACCCGTCTGGCCAACGCCGATCAAGACAACACCGCTGTCAGCGACACAACTCAAGCTGTAGCCAAGGACACCGCTGCCGTAAAGACAGCCAAACCCAAGTTCCAGCTCAAAAATGCAGCCAAGAAACCCGACGTGAAAACCACTCCCGACGCTCAACTTGCAGAAGCCAAGAAGCAGCATCCTTTGTTTGCCATGTTACAGACCACAGGCGGACAGAGCCTCAGCGTGGTTGGTTATGCAAGCGTTCGAGACACGGCTGAAATCAACAAAGCCATCTACGGAGACGTTGCCAAGCAGGTATTGCCGTCAGACCTGAAGCTCCTCTGGAGTGCCAAACCGGCCGACGGCATCTCTGCCAAGAACATATTCGAACTCCATGCCCTCAAGGTTACTACCTCCACCGGCCGTGCACCATTGGAGGGTGACGTAGTAACCGACGCATCAGACCAGTTCAACAACCTGACCGGTCAGCCGGAAGTGAGCATGACAATGAACTCGGAAGGCGCACGTCGCTGGGCCGAACTGACCAAAGCCAACGTTGGAAAGGCCATCGCCATCGTGCTCGACGGCGTTGTCTACTCTGCCCCACGTGTGAACGGCGAGATTAGCGGGGGCCAGTCTTCCATCAGCGGAAACTTCACCATTGAGGACACCAAGGACCTTGCCAATACTCTGAAATCCGGTCGTATGCCTGTTCCTGCCCACATCGTTCAGGAGGAAGTTGTCGGGCCTACACTTGGTGCCCAGTCCATCCAACAGGGTGTTGTGTCATTCATCATAGCATTCGTGCTGTTGATTATCTACATGCTCTCCATGTACAACCTCATCCCCGGCTCTATCGCCGTGAGCGCATTGCTCATCAACGTATTCTTCACGCTGGGTATTCTGACCTCTTTCCAGGCCGCCCTAACGATGTCGGGTATTGCCGGTATGGTGCTGTCGCTGGGTACGGCAGTAGACGCCAACGTGCTCATCTACGAGCGCATCAAGGAGGAACTGCGTTCAGGCAAGGGCATGAAACAGGCTGTCAGTGCAGGCTACAGCAACGCATTCTCGGCCATTTTCGACTCCAACCTGACATCATTGATCACCGGTGTCATTCTCTATGTGTTCGGCACAGGTCCTATCCGAGGCTTTGCCACCACATGGATCATCGGTATTCTCTGCTCGTTCTTCAGTGCCGTCTACCTCACCCGTTTGGTTTACGAGTACAAGATGAACAAGGACAAGTGGCTTAACCTGAAGTTCTGGACCCCCATCTCGCAGAATTTGATGCAGAACACCAACTTCAAGTTCATGTCCATGTACAGGAAGACCTTCTCCCTGGCCGTTGCGGCAGCAGTGGTATTCATCGCAAGTTTCTTCATTCGCGGTCTTGCACAGAGCATCGACTTCACCGGCGGACGTAATTATGTCATTGCTTTCGAGAAAGACACCGAGCCTGAACAGGTGCGCGAGGTACTGACCAAGATCTACCCCGAAGCAACAACCGGAGCCCTTGCATTGGGTACAGACAACAGAACCATCCGCATATCCACCAACTATAAAATAGAGTCGAGCAGCGCAACTGTAGACGACGAGGTGGAAGAAATGCTCTACAACGGATTAAAGGATGCCGGTTTGGTAACGCAAGCCAGTGCTGCAGCCTTCAAGAATCCTGACGTTCGACAGGGCGGATCAATCATCAGCTCTTCAAAGGTAGGGCCTTCTGTTGCCAAAGATGTGACCTATGGTGCCATCATCAGTGTGCTCATCGCCCTGATCGCCATCTTCCTCTACATCTTGCTTCGTTTCCGCAACGTGGCATTCTCCGTAGGATCCACCGTTGCTTTGACCTTCGATGCACTCACCGTCATCGGCTTGTTCTCACTGCTTCAGGGCGTCATGCCATTCTCACTCGAAGTAGACCAAACCTTCATCGGTGCCGTGCTGACGGTGATTGGCTACTCCATCAACGATAAGGTGGTGGTGTTCGACCGTATTCGTGAGAACCTCAAGCTGCACCCCAAGCAGGACATCCAGTCGCTGTTCAACGACTCTATCAACCAGACCCTGGCCCGTACCATCAACACCTCACTCTCTACGTTGATCGTGTTGCTGTGTATCCTGTTCCTCGGCGGTAAGAGTATTCAGCCATTCGCATTTGCCATGACACTGGGTGTCGTCTTCGGAACATTGAGTTCTATCTTCATTGCATCGCCTATCGCCTATCTGGTGATGGGACGCAAAATCCAGGATAGCCAAGCCGAAGAAGGCAGTGAGGTTGCCGTTCAGCAGGCATAACACAAAGCATCACAGACAAATTCCTTCCTCCGGAAGGCAAACGTACCATCGAAAAAGCATCTCCTGCAACATCGTGCTGCAAGAGATGGCTTTTTTGTTTTAGCTTTCCTTTTATTCCAAAACTATTCTTTCACACACATATTATTCACTAAGACTATGAACAATCTGAAACACCTTGTTCTATCTCTGTTATTCACCACATCTTGGGGAACGCTCTGCGCCACCCCCCATCTGATGAATGATACCATCAAAGCCAATACAGACTCTGTCACCACCGACACGGTAAAAAACAAAAAAGACGGAGAGAAAGCCAAGAAAACATCCGCCTACGACAAACTCATCAAGAAGGGAGGGAGTTACCAAAAGGGCATTTTCGGTGTGCGTCACATAGAAAAAGACTGGTATTTTGAAATACCGGAATCGGCTCTCGGCCGACTTTTCCTGACGGTGACACGTCTCACAACCGTACCGGAAAAGTTCTCGAAGCTCGTTGGCGAGGAGATGCAGCGAAACACAATATATTTTGAAAAGCGCGACGACAAGACCCTATTGCTGCGCTCCTACGTTCGTTCCACATTTTCAAAAGAGGGAGACGAAATCGCAGCCCTTATTGACAAGGCTACCATCGACCCCATCATTGAGAAATTCAACATCATTGGCCGCAACCCGGAAAACAAGGCCATGCTCATCAAGGTGACCTCACTGTTCAACACCGACAACAAAATCGGCGGTCTAACATCGTCAAACCGCACCGCCGTCAGCTTGAACGCCTTGAAATCCGACCTCACCTTCATCGACACCATGCGCGTTTACCCCATCAACATCGAGGTATCCACCCTTCGCACCTACAGCGTGAGCAAGGGACCCACCCCGTCGTCCAAAACGGGCTTCACCACCCTTTCGCTCAACACGAGCATCGTGCAACTACCCAAAACACCCATGCAGGCGCGTCTGGCTGATGAGCGCGTGGGCTATTTTGAAAACAAAATCACCCATTTCTCCAACGACAATCCTTCCAAACGCGAGGCCATCATTTCGCGCTACAGGCTCATCCCCAAAGACAAGAAAGCCTATGCAGCCGGCAAACTGACAGAGCCCGAAAAGCAAATTGTCTACTACATCGATCCGGCAACCCCCAAGAAATGGGTGCCCTATCTCATCCAAGGCATCAACGATTGGAACAAGGCCTTCGAGGCGGCAGGATTCAAAAATGCCATCGTGGGCAAGGAGTGGCCCAACGACTCCACCATGAGCGTAGACGACGCCCGCTTCAGCATGATACGCTATCTGCCCTCAGAAACCGAGAATGCCTACGGGCCACGCATCGTCGATCCCCGTAGCGGCGAAATCATAGAAAGCCACATCTGCTGGTATCACAACGTGATGAATCTCGTGCGCAAATGGTATATCACCCAGTGCGGCCCCTTAGACAAGCGCGCACAGCGATGGGACCTCGACGACAAACTCATGGGACAGCTCATCCGTTTCGTCTCTTCCCACGAGGTGGGCCACTCTCTCGGCCTGCGCCACAACATGATAGCCTCATCGGCCACTCCCGTAGAAAAACTCCGCGACAAGGCATGGGTGGAGAAACACGGCCACACGGCCAGCATCATGGACTACGCCCGATTCAACTATGTGGCCCAACCCGAAGACAACATCTCGTCCAAGGGACTCTTCCCCCGCATCAACGACTACGACCTCTGGGCCATCAAATGGGGCTATCAATACCGTCCGGAGTTCACCACGCCGGAACAAGAGCAGAAAGCCCTGCGCAAGGAAGTGACGCGAGTGCTGAAAAACAACGTCCGCCTGCGCTATATTGGCGATGAAGGCAGAGGGCAGGACCCGCGCTCACAGACCGAAGACCTCGGCGACAATTCCATGAAAGCGAGCGACTACGGCATCCTGAACCTCAAACGGGTGATGAGCAACATTGAAAAATGGACGGCCCAGAGCGACGGACAGACCGACCATCTCGAACAGCTCCACAAGAGCGTGTGCGGTCAGTTCCAACGCTATCTCGGCCATGTGCAGCGAAACATCAACGGCCGTTACGACAACAATTTTCCCAGCGAACGAAGGTATGAGCCTGTTCCCAAAGCGCGTCAGCAAGAGGCCATCGACTGGATAGCACGCCACGTATTCAACGCGCCGCTGTGGCTCTATCCCGATGCCGTCGTGGCCAAAACAGGCATCTATGCCGAAGACGAACTGAACAACCGCAGCAACCGGACGTTGAACTTCCTGCTCTCACCGAGTATTTTGTACAGCCAAGACAGCAATAGTCTCACGGCTCCAAGCCCCTACCCTGTAGACGAATATCTCAACGACGTGTTCAAGAGCGTTTGGAAGCCCATGTCTGCCACCGATATGCGCCAAAATAGCTATCGCCGACAGCTCGAACGCACCTATTTGGATGCCATCAACACCGTTATCAATCCTTCGGACAAACAGCCCAAGAGCCTTGTCTTCAATACGCAGCGCTCGGACGCACTGCTCTACGTGCTCCAACATCTGAGCACCATCGAGAACTTCTGCAAACAGCAAAAGGCCAACAGCAGCACAGACAGCCTCAATGCCCTGCACTATGACAACATGCTGATGCAGCTGAAGAAGATTCGAGAAAAATACAATAAGGCAGAATAAAAAACCGCCGCAACCCTAAGCACCATTTGGTTTCCAAATGGTGCTTTTTTATTGGTGACGTCCGCCATCGCACAGGTTGCTTTGGCATCGCCACGCAAAACGTTATATCGAAGAGGCTAAAACCGCCTTATCCGAAAGATAAAACGTTGTATCGGAAAGGCAAAGCTATTGTATCAGAGAAACCCAACCGTTGTATCGCAGAGCATTGTTTGCCGACCGGCAACGTTAATCGCCCATCTCCTTCTGCACAACCGTGCAAAACTCATGCACCACATCGAGCATGTCCGGCTCAAGGTAGTCGCACACCTTATCATAGAAGTGTTCCGGAATTTCATAGAAGGCTTCAGCTATGGAGCCACATATAGCCGCCTTGGTATCTGTGTCGCCACGTGCCATGACGGCCTTGCGTATGGCGTCTTCAAAACTGTCGCTGTCGAGAAAACAACGTATCGCCCAAGGCACTGTTTCCTGACAGGAAGCATCGAAATGGCCCTGCGCACCAATCTTATAGATGTCGCGCAGCGGCGGAATATCGTAACCGAAGTTTCGTTTAACCGCATTCTCCACCTCCTCTTTGGTTATTCGGCAGGTGCGCAGCCAATAGATGAGCGTTGCCACGCATTGCGCGCCGCGTATGGCTTCCTTGTGCAGATGACTGCAGATGGCCGACAGTTTGGCCTCGTGCTTCACGGCGTGATAGTCGCTGAACAACCACCCCACTGCCGACACGCGCATCGCCGCGCCGTTGCCCCACGAATTATACGGGGTCAGCGAATCGCTCTGCAGCCACTGCCCAAACATATTGCCGTAGCTGCCCTTGGGACGGGGATAGCGTCTACCCCAATCGCGCAGGGCTTCGTCGTAATTACGGTGATTCAGAATAGCGTCGGCCACCGCGACCGTCATGATGGTGTCGTCGGTGTAGTCACAGTCCGGCTTATCCATAAACAAGGTGAAATTTTCCGTAGGTGTTTCGTCAAACTCGAAACGCGACCCCACTATGTCTCCAATGATTGCTCCAAGCATAATAAGGGGGATTAAGAGGTTAGCTGTTCATGATTAGGCGGAGCGGAATGCGGATTCACCGCTCCATGTAGTACTCCGACCGGGAATCGAACCCGGATCAAAGGTTTAGGAAACCTCCGTTCTATCCATTGAACTATCAGAGCCTTTGATGATGCAAAGATAAATGTTTTTTCTTTGAACACCAAGAATTTATCCAAAATTAGAAAAACAAGCCCATACTTCCCAACCGGCGCTGCGACGATAACCGGTGTCGCCTGTCTGTTTTCAAAGGAACGACCGTTGCTATTTTTCTTGACAAATGCCTCCAAATGCTGCGCGTATTCTGAAAAATCTTTCCTACGGTCCGAAATTCGC
>KQ959482.1:73313-142846 GCA_001552765.1 Bacteroidales bacterium KA00344 | reverse complement strand
TCCTACGGTCCGAAATTCGCGAAAATTCGGGGAATTCGTAGTTTGCTGACAATCAGAGTTTTGAGGAAAGATGCCTTTGCGTGTATGGTGGGGACGCTCGCGGTTAGATATGGAATGGCCGTGCGAAAAAGGCCTAACCGCAGTGCAATTGGGCTTTAGTCGCATCGCGGTTAGGGCGTAATCGCACCGCGATTAAGGCTCCGCCATGATAGGACGGAGTACAAAACCTGCAAACGAGCCTGCTTTTGCATTGTGAAAATGGATCATACGGGCCGGAAACATAGCCTTTTTCGCGCTGGATGAACAAAAAATAAAGGCCGAAAAATGGTAATCAGTTTTTACATTTCGGCAGAGCGGAACACGCTGTGCGAAACCCGTTTTTCTAAAATGAAAAACCAGCCGGCCGGCCGTTACACCGCCGGCATCCCATTGTGCAAAACCCGTTTTTGGTCTACAAAAACGGGTTTTGCAGTAGCAATCCGCGCGGTGGGCATCAGCGAGAACATCGTTTCTGCCTGTCCGATAGGCGTTCGGATTATGGCTTGCTGAACTTTTCCGACTGTTCCTGAATCAAGGCTGCATCCTCGAAATAGTCGATGCGCATGGCGGCACGCACCTCGTCCATCGTGCGTGCAGCCACTGCGCGGGCTTCGTCGGAGCCACGCTTCAGGATATTGAAAATCTCAGGGATATCCTGTTCGAATTCGTGGCGACGGGCACGGATGGGGTCGAGCATACGGTTGAGAACGCTGTTGAGCAACTTCTTACACTTCATGTCGCCAATGCCACCGGCCGTATAGGCTGCCTTCAGCTCGTCGAGATTGGCAAATTCGGGCCAGAAGTCGGCGAAATCCTGATCGGTGGAGAAAGCATCGAGATAGGTAAACACGGCGTTTCCCTCCACATGACCGGGGTCGGAAACATTGAGGTGCGTGGGGTCGGTGTACATGCCCTTCACCTTTTTCCATACGGTGTCGGCATCGTCCGAAAGATAGATGCAGTTGCCGAGGCTCTTGCTCATCTTCTCCTTGCCGTCCGTGCCGGGCAGGCGACGTGCCGTAGTGTTCTCAGGCAGCATGATGGTAGGCTCCACAAGCACGGGCGCATAGGTCTGGTTGAAACGATTGACAAGCTCGCGCGCAAGCTCCAACATGGGCTCTTGGTCTTCTCCGGCCGGCACAGTGGTCGCCTTAAATGCCGCAATATCGGCGGCCTGCGACACGGGATAGCAGAAAAATCCGAGAGGAATGGAGTTGTTCTCAAAGCCGCGCATCTTCACCTCTGTCTTCACCGTAGGGTTGCGCTGCACACGGCTCACGCTCACGATGTTCATCAGGTAGGTGGTTAGCTCGGCCAGTTCGGGAATACGGCTCTGGATATAGAGCGTGCATTGCTGCGGGTCGAGGCCGGCAGAAAGGTAGTCGAGCGCCACTTCGACAATGTTTTGGCGAATCTTATCGGGATTATCGGCGTTGTCGGTCAGGGCCTGCACATCGGCCATGAACACAAACATACGGTCGTAGTCGCCCTCGTTCTGAAGCTGCACCCGACGGCGCAGGCTGCCCACATAGTGCCCCAAATGGAGTTTTCCGGTGGGGCGGTCACCGGTCAATATAATCTTTCCCATAATTGTTGTTTTGTTTATTTTCCTACAAAGGTACGCCTTTTCGTCTGAAAAAACACGGTATTGGTGGATTAATGCGCAAAAAAAATATGGAGTTGATGTGAGGAGTTGATATGCCCCCTCATCCCTCCCACGCGGTTTTGGACATATAGAAAGCGATGGTTTTGAGTTTCACGTAATCATCACTGAGATACATGAATCCGCGATAGCGGCCGGCTCGTCCCCATGAGTTTTTGGCGAGGAAGTATTTTCGCCCCCGTCGGTCGCGGGCCAGTCCACACAGCTCCATGCAGTGGTCATCGGTGGTTTCCAGTCGTTCGAAGGCGCGTTGGCGGTCGGCTTGGGTTATGGTCTGCTCCTTGTTGAAAGGCGGGCGCTGCCTGTACACCACTACGGCGCGCCCCTCCCCGAAGTTGAATCCCGGCTCACTGATGTCGCCCTCCCAGCACACGGGGTGGCCACGGCGGATGGCCCGCTCCACCCGAAACATCAGGGTGTCGATGGGAACGTTCATGAAACTGTCGCGCATTTGGTTGTCGGGCACTTCGAGCACAAAGCGTTTGCCGAAGGGATGATGGGTGAAACTCGTGAGCGAGAGATAGTCTCCGGGCAGGCAGACGCTCTCGGCAAACTGGGCGGGCGTGTATGTCGCGCCATGCATAAACACCCGTCTCGGCAGAAATCCGATATGGTCATCGAGCAACCGCGCCATGCGCTCCTCCATTTTGGCCAGCGACGGAGAGGCGTCGGCCAGCCTTCGGGCCTTCCGCGCCAACACGTTGTAGTTGGTGGCGCGCTCGTTGTGATAGGCCGTATAGGACTGTGCGCCATACGCGGAAAGCAGGTTGAGCAGCATCGACGAGGTGCCGCGCAAGGATATCTGCCCCTGTCTGCGCGAGAAAAAATAGGTCCGCGCCTCGTCGCTGAGCAGCATCCGTGCGTAATAATCGGGCGAGAGCTCCAAAGAGTCGCCCATCATCAGCCGCTCAGACTCTATGGTGGCCAACATGGCGTAGGCCCAGCAGAGCGGACTGCGCCCCTGATTTTTCACGGGAGTGGTCTTGATAACCACCTCGTCGACAAACTCCCTGCCCGCTTTTTTACCGGTTTTCGAGGCGCGATGGCCACACGAGGCGAGCACCACCACAGCCAACACGATGATTGATAACATCTTGTTCATGACGTATGCAAAGTTAGTAAAAAAACAAGACGCATGGCCATCATCAGCTGTTTTTTATGACACAATGGCATTGATTTTCATCTGCTTAAGGAACCCGCCGACGACAAAAGATAGGTTAAATCTACGTAAAAACAGGCGAAACATTTGTGAAAACCAATACTTTGGTGTAATTTTGTACCGAATTATCAATTATCGCATAAATACGTATCAAATATACTTCACACAGGTTTCATCAGCACGCAGACAGCATGATACGTATGGTGGTGCGTGCGTGTACTATCCAACTGTATAAAATACAACAATATAATTATTATTTAAGTTTATGAGAAAAGAATACAACAACAAGACAAAGCTTCGCAGCACATGGTTTGCGCTTGTGTTGCTGATGATAACGGCTCTGCCTATCTCCGCACAGAAGGCGGGCGACAAGTTCCAAGTCGGACAACTGTGGTATGAGGTGGTGGATGCCACGAACCATACCGTGAAAGTGACATACGCAAACACAGATGCGACAAAGCCAAAAGCAAGGCAGCAGAAGTTAATTGATGAAACGACAAACATCCCTGACCAGTGGAAAGGCTACAGCGGTACGCTGAAGACAAATGCAGTGGACAAGAATGGCAAAAAAGTTGAAACAATGAAAGACGAACTTGCGTATGAAGTGGCTACTGGACAGATTTACACCATAACTATTCCAGATAAGGTCAACTATAATGGCAAGGACTGGACAGTCACAGCCATCGGCTCCTATGCATTCATCAATGAAAGAAGAATCAGAAAAATGGAACTTCCTAAAACGATAGAAGCCATTGAAGATGCTGCCTTTTATCAATGCAGTGTCACGTTGTTGAATTTTCCGACAGGTCTGAAGTACATTGGTTGGGGTGCCTTCTATAAGAGCAATTTGGCACCTTTCTACCTTAAAGAATATAAAGGTAGAAATCCCAGCAAAAAGGGGACATGGGAGAGAAAAACTGATAAAACTTCGGTTGATATTCCAGGCTCAACTGCCATAGGTCCCCAAGCCTTTGAAGGAATCTTTTCAACGTCAGAGTTTAAGTGCCCGAATATAACATTCGTGGGGTATCAGGCTTTCAAGGGTGCCAAAATTGATATTACAACAGCCATCCCCGCAACAGCGAAGATTGGCGAACAGCCCGAAGATAACAAAATTAAGGCGATGTATAAGAACCTGCCCGCAGGCACAGACCAGCGGTCGGGCGTGGAATCCTTTGCGGAATTCAGCGGCAGTGTAAGTTTGGCTGAAGGTCCAACAACCATCCCTACAGGCATGTTTGAAAAAGCCTTTACCAACTTATCTCATTTTGTCATTCCCTATTCTGTGGTGAATTCCATAGACGAAAGAGCTTTCTCAAATGCTGGTATTCTTAGTTTCACCCCCTTGTCTGAAGTAAAGAAGATTGGTGCAAGGGCTTTCGAAAATGGCGTTATGTCAGGTGATTTTGTAATTGGAGACCAAGTTGAGGAAGTAGGCGATGGTGCCTTTGCGGGAAATATCAAATTGGAAGCATTTATCTTGAAGGGTAGTGCTAACTGCAAGATTGGTGCAGAAATTCTTGAAGGTTGCCCCAACTTGGAATATGTAGACTTGCGCAATGTAAAAAATGAAGATTTCAAAAAGAATCTGAAGAATTTGTCACGCGAATTTAATTCGCATACAATCACATCAGGTTTGCCTACCCACACTCTCGTGTTTCTTCCTGAAGCAACGGACATCACCATTGCGGATGCTCAGGACGTGAACTTTGTCAAGAGCGACGGTACATGTACCAAGCTGAGCTTGCAGGATGGCATGGAATACGAGTTTCTTTGTGACATCAAAGCCAGTGAAGTGGTTTACAACAGATGCAACATGACCATTAACAAGACAACCATAGATCGTGGTTACAACACCCCATTAGAAGTTGCTCATTATGAAGGAGATAATTCTCTAACCTCCTACCGCGACTTTTCTAAGTTTGCTGATGGCAAGCACTGCTTCACTATCTTTTTACCGTACGCCGTGACACTGCCGCCAGGCATACGCGCATACGAGTTGAAATATAAGAACAAGAAAGAGTATTTCACAGATGGTGAACCATGGGGAGAGTACCCTAACGGTTATCCATTAGGTGAAACACAATTCTATGTCTTCAATTCAATACCTGACGGCAGCACGCTCGAGGCGAGCAGGCCATATCTCCTGCGTATCACTGATGGAAACAGTCACACCTCCGAGAAATTTACGGCCAACAATGTGGAAATAGCTAAGTCACCTGAAAAGTTTGACATAGTCGATGGAGGACGCTTAAAGCCTGTTGGCTTCCCCGTCACCAAGCCTGGACAGTCCTTCAGCTTCCAAGGCAGCACCGAAAAGATTGATTCTAAGGCTTATGGTGACAATAGGCCTTATGTGCTGAACATAGTGAAGAAGCATACCATGGAGGGAACGAAAGAAATTGATCTATGGAGGCAAATGAAATATGATAATAAGGGAACACGAGAAGAAAATCCCAGCATACCGCCATTCCGTGGTTTTGTTAGTCCTTTGCCGGGTGCTTCAGGCGCCAAGCGATTCATGGTACTCTCGGAAGGGGAGACGACGGGCATTAGCAGTGTGACAGAAAATGCCGACGCACAGCAAGGCGCACAGCGCATATACACCATTGACGGACGCTATGTAGGGACCGACTTCGACAGTCTGCCATCGGGCATGTATATCATGAAGGGTAAGAAAACATTAAAGACGAAATAAGATGAACACTAAAGATAAAAATATAAACAGCACAGCTGGCGACAGGCGCACCTACCTGTCGCCATGCGTCCAAATCATCAAAATGGAAACAACTAACCCCTTAGCGGAAAGTCTCGAAATACCAATAGACACTCCCGGTGCCACTGATGCCAACGGAAAGCGGTGGCAGGGCGACGACCTGGACTCGTGGGATGAGGATGACACCTGGGATGACACAGAAACATTTGGTACCTATAGGTGGTAAAGCCCGCGGGCGGAAGCCATGACCAGAAACGAAGTGGGAGGGAAACGAATCGGTTTCCCTCCCACTGCTTTTTGTGTCGCCCATGTTGCTGTCTCTCCCCGTGACCGCCTGTCAGTTTGCCTACATGGATATCTGCTTGACGCGCTTCTCAAATTCATCGCGGCCGCAAAGTGCCTTTTTCTTGATGCGGGCACGATAGTTATAGATGGAGTTTGGCGAATAGTTCAGAAACTCGGCAATGCGTGAACTCTCCTCGATGCCCAGCCGAATGAGCGCAAAGATGCGCAGGTCGGTGGTCAGCTGTGCGCCACGCGCAATGTGGATGCGGTGTTCGGGTTGGAGCAGTGCATTGAAATCGTTGACAAAATTGGGGAAAAGATGCAGAAAGACGGTATCGAAGTTGCAGAACAATTCGTTCAGTTCGTTGGATTTCAGCTCGTCGGACTCCGTCATCTTCAATAAATCGTTATACTGCCGGGCTTTCAGTTTCCTATTGACCTTGATGCGGTAGTTGTCGAGTTTGTCGATATACTCGGAACACGTGGAAAGGAACTTGCCGATATATTCGTCTTTCATCTTGTTGGCATCGGAGAGCTGATGGTTGGCAGATGAAAGGAGCATGTTGGCATTGGAAAGTTTATCGTTGAGGATTTCCAGTCGGCTGTTGATATGCTTCAGTTCGTTTCTGGCCTTGGCCAGCTGTGACCGTTTGCGTTGCACATAGAAGATGATGCCGAGCAGGAAGATGGAAAGCAGGCTGACGATGACGATGAGCAGCGTGAGATGGCGGTTGGCACTTTGCAGACTGTCGCGATAGTTGTTGTTGATGAGCGTCAGGATGGGCGAAATGAGCCAACCTCGCATGTGGCTGTTGAAATGGGAAACACAAGTCCACGAGAAGTCCATATATTGGTAGGCCCTGTCGTTATCGCCATCCTCGCTGAGCAAGCTGGCGAGATTCCACAGTGAACTCTGGTCCATGACTGCGCCCTTGATGTCGCAAAGTGCAGATATGGCCAGCCAGCGTTTCTGCTCATCGCGGTTGTTCATCTTTCGGTAGATTTCCGCTCGGTAAAAGGCCATGATAGCATAGTCGTGAGAGCCATAGCTGAGCTGTTTCTCCCATTGGGCAGACGCTTTCAGTGCTTCCTGACAACGATTGTCTTTGTTCAGTTTTTCGGTCTTCTTCCATAGATATGGAATAGAGTTGTGGGGCGCGATGGCATTGAGAGAATCTCTGTATCGATCTACAATATGATAATACTGCTGCTCAACCTTCGAATCTTTTGAATAGAAAGCCAAATCGCCATAAAAATGACTGCCTACGAAATAATAGTTGATGCGTTCCTCCCGGCTGAGCCGGTCAAGGGGAATCTGCTGAAAATAGAATATGGCCTCGTTGTAGAATCCGGAGAGGCCATACTGATGGGCCAACAGCAGACGGCGGTTGTTCACAAGGTCGTCGCGTTTCAAGGCTGTGGCCAGCTCCAGTCCGCGACTGAGCCATAGCAGCGCGGAGTCGTTGCTGTAGGCATAGTATTCACGATACAACCCGTCGGCCAACTCATAGCGTGCCTGAAGATTGCTGATGCCGGCATACTGCCGGCGCAAGACAGAAAGGCGACGCTCTTTGGCCTTGACAGGCTTTTGGGAAGTTGTGATAGAGCGGTCTAAAAGCGAATAGAGTTCGTCGAGAGAAAGCTTCATCTCGGCACGATCGGAGCGCGCCACAGACGGCGCCTGGGCAAAAGCGAGGATGAAAAACAGGAGTAAAAATCTGGTATTCATAATGATGAAATGTAGTATATAGGTATGCAAATATACCATTTTTTGTGATTGAAACAAACATTATACACCATTTATAATGCCTTTTGGCTGTAAGTCACACGATATTTTTTCTATATTGAAACACCTGCCATGACAAACTTAATGCATTGTATTTCAACGATATAATGTTTTTAACATTACAGAATTGTCCACATCGTTACCTTTGTATGCCAAGAAAACAAGAAACTATTACCTATATTTGCAGAAGAGAACTTAAACATCTATAGTCAATAACTAAAAACATTTAGAATGAGTAACAATCAGAACTTATGGCCTAAAGCCATCATGCTCTCTGTGATGTTCCTGTTTTTTGTCATGACCGCCGCCGCACAAAAAATACAAATCAGCGGTGTGGTGCTGGACGCCCGGCAGGAACCCGTCATAGGAGCTACAGTTAAGGTGATAGGAACCAACAACGGGACCGTGACCGACATAGACGGAAAATTCAGCCTTGAGGCTAACCGGTCTGCGCGCGTGAGCATTTCTTATGTAGGTTACAAAACTTTGGAACAGCGCGTACAACCCAGTATGCGCATCGTGATGGAAGAGGAAGCCAACATCCTCTCGGAGGTTGTGGCGATAGGTTACGGCTCTGTGAAACGTAAGGACGTGACCACCGCCGTGTCGAGCGTGAACACCGAAGACTTGGAAACTCGCCCCATTGTGAGTGCCGTGCAGGGCATGCAGGGAAAGGCAGCCGGACTACAGATCAGTCAGGCCAACGGCCAGCCCGGCTCTGCGCCGACGATACGCGTGCGTGGAACGACGTCGCTCAACGGCAGCAACAACCCGCTGTATGTGGTAGACGGGGTGCCTGTGGACAACATTGATTATCTCTCGGCAAACGACATCGACAACATCCAAATTCTCAAGGATGCTTCGTCGGCAGCCATCTACGGATCGAGAGCGGCCAACGGTGTGGTGATCATCGGCACCAAGCAGGGAAAAGCCGGTGTGGCCAAGGTGAGCCTGAACGCTCACTATGCCTTCAACACCGTGCGTGACAACCAAGACCCGCTCAACGCAGAAGAATACAGAGATCTCATCAACGACATGAACGAGAAGGGCGTGTTGAGTATGAAGCTGCCCGCAGAACTGAAAGACCGCACCGACTGGAAGAAAGAGGTGTACAGAACGGGTAACGTACAGAACTACCAATTGGCCGTTACCAACGGAAACGACAAACTGCGCTACTACCTTTCGGGAGGATATACCGGTGAGAACGGTGTGATTGTCAGCTCAAACTACAAGCGCTACAATATGCGCGGAACGTTGGAAAACGAAATCAACAAATGGCTCACATTTAACGGTAGTGTGGCTTATTCTGACTATACCTTTAAAGGTACAGGCATCATATCGGGAACAAGTAGTGACCGAGGAGGTGTGGTTCCGGCCATTCTGGGCACGCCGACGTATGCCCCGATATGGGATCCGGAGCGTCCCGGACAATATTACACCGATTTCTATGGTGTGAACGTGGACGGACCACTGGAGAATATTGCCCGCACCAAAGACAACAAGAGCCAACACAACAAACTATTGGCAACGGGAAAGTTTATCGTTACTTTCATGCCGGAACTCATCTTGACAAGCACGGTTTCGTTTGACCGGTCGTCATCTATCGTCACTAACTTCCTTGACCCGAAGCTCACCCGCGAGGGCCGCAACCTGAACGGTACGGGATATGACAGTCGTTCGTCAGGAACAGTGTGGACCATCGACAACGTGCTGAATTGGAAAAAAGATTTCTCCAAGCACGGTCTGGATGCCATGATCGGATCGTCGTGGACACAAAGCAAATGGAGCCAGAACTATATCAATGGGACTGACTATGCCGACGACCTCATCCGCACACTCGACGCCGCCAATAAAATCATTTGGAACGGCACAGGCTCTTCGGCTTCGGACTGGAAGATCTTATCTTTCTTCGGTCGTTTGCAATACAACTGGAATAGCACCTATATGCTGACTGCCAACCTGCGTGCCGACGGAAGTTCAAGACTCGCTCCCGGACATCGCTGGGGCGTATTCCCCTCTTTCTCAGGTGCATGGCGTGTCTCTAACGAGAAATTCATGAAAGACATCACATGGATTGACGACATGAAGATTCGCGGTGGCTGGGGACAGACCGGTAACCAGAGCGGACTGGGAGACTATGGCTATCTGGCCCTCTATAACTTCGGACGCATAGAATGGTGGGAGGCTGGCAAAGAACACGCTGTTCCGACTCGCACACAAAGCTCACTAAGCAATCCTGAACTTACGTGGGAAACTACATCCCAAGTGGATATTGGGTTTGATCTGACCATACTGCGCAACCGACTGACCTTCTATTTCGACTGGTACTACAAGAAGACCAGTGATATGCTGATGAACATCACGTTGCCGGCCGGAAGTGCTGCTGCCACAAGTCTAACCTACAACGGAGGCGAAATTGAAAACAGGGGTATAGAGTTCTCCATAGACTCTAAAAACCTGACAGGTAACTTCAAATGGAATACCAATTTCAACATATCGTTTAACCGTAACAAGCTGACCCATCTGGAGCTGGTACCCGTGTACTGGGGTGCTAAAACCAATGACAACGTGGGACAAAGCGTGGTGAGAAACGCTGTGGGACATCCGTTGGGCGCATTCTGGGGTTACATTGCTGATGGTGTGGATCCGGAAACGGGCGACATGATCTATCGTGATGTGAACAATGACGGCTTGGTTTCGGCCAGCGACCGCACCTACATCGGCGACCCCAACCCCGACTTTACCTTCGGTCTGACCAACACTTTCTCGTGGAAGGGACTCAACCTGAGCATCCTCGTGCAGGGGTGCGTGGGTAACGACATATATAATGTGTCGCGCATGGAAAGCGAGGGAATGTTTAATGGAAGAAACCAAAGCAAAGGAGTGCTGAACCGTTGGAGAGTGCCCGGACAAATCAAGCCAGTTCCGAAAGTGGGCTTCAACCAACAGAACTCCACCTACTATCTCGAAGACGGCAGTTATCTGCGCGTGAAGGATATATCATTGTCCTACGATGTTCCAAAGAACACTATCGACAAACTTCACCTCACCCGCCTCATGCCATACGTATCGTTTTCCAATCTCCTGACATGGACCAAATACAGCGGTCGTGACCCAGAGGTTAACCAATATGGAAACAGCGGCGGCGTACAAGGAGTTGACTGGGGAACCTATCCCCTAAATCGCTCGTTTGTCATGGGACTTAAAGTAGAATTCTAATCTTCAACAACAACTATCATGACGACAAAACTATATATCAAAACAATACTGATGGGATGTGTGCTATCTGCCACAGCAGCCTGTTCATTGGATACAGAGCCTATATCCCAAGCCTCGGAACTGACCGAAGGCTCACAGAGCGACACCGTAACTGCCGTGCTGAAGAACAGGGATGCTGCCCTGAGCCAGCGCACGGCAATATACAGACTCTTCAAAAGCCGGCAGGAGCACATGCATCTAGACTATCTGCTGCTGGCAGAAGCACATTCCGACAATGCCTATGGAGGAACGACCGGACAGGAAACTATTCCTACGGAAACCAACGCCCTAGATGCTGCCACCGGAACACTGAGCCGTGACTGGAGCCGCTATCTGGACGACATCGCTAAAGCCAACGTGCTTATCAATGGTGTAGAAGAACTGCACAAAAAAGGTGAACTCGGCGATGCAGAGTATCGGCAGTGGCGTGCGGAAGGACAGATATTCCGTGCCCTTATGATGTTCCGCATGGTGCGTATGTGGGGGTCGCTACCCGTCATCACGAAAGTGGCAAAGACCATTACTTCAGGAAACATCGAAGAGGTTTATCCCACTTACTTCCCACCGCGTTCCACCACTGAGGAGTGTTATAAACAAATTATCGAAGATTTGGAATATGCTGAACAGAACGCGCCTGACATTTCGTCAACAGACCGCACGCTGATGTCAAAGACCGTAGCACAGGCATTCCTTTGTAAGGTGTACGCCGAGAAGGCCATGCGTGATTATGACAAGGTTATTGCTTACGCTGAAAAGGTGAGAAACACACCCGGCGTGGCTCTGGAGAAAGACTTTGTTACCCTTTGGGGATGGAACGAAAAAGCCAAGGACTGCATGAAACGCAACACCACTGAGGGGCTTCTCGAAATTCAGTGGTTCCCCGGAGCCGGTAACTGGGAGTCGTGGATGTACGGCCGAAGTCTGGAAGACTATAACAACTGCTTCACTTGGGCCAAATGGGTGACCCCGTCGCGCGATCTCATCAGAGCCTTTGAAGCTGAGAACGACATGGTGAGAATGAATCAGACCATAGTTTATTATGACTGCGAGTGGAGCAACTATTATCCATCTTCACACTATGCCTTCATGTATAAACTGCGTTCGGGCTACAACAACGAATATATTGTTCGTTTGGCCGACATCATCCTGCTCGAGGCCGAGGCTTATGCCGGCAAGGGCAATCTGGCCGAAGCAGCCAAACTCGTGAACATTATCAGACAAAGGGCCAAGTTGCCGGATCTGGATGCTCAATACACGTCTTCAAAAGAGAAAATGCAGGAAGCCGTATTGCGGGAACGCCGATTGGAGCTTGCTATGGAAGGCGAGCGATGGTACGACTTGTGTCGTAATGACAAAGTGGAAAGCGTCATGAACAGCCTCAACAGCAGAGATGAAGGACGTCTCCCACAGGCAAGACCGTTTGACGAGAACTCTTATCTGCTGCCAATACCACAGACGGCTCTTGACGAGAATGATAACCTTCGTCAGAATCCCGGCTATTAATTCCAACTCATTAATTATAAACAAACCTATGAAAAAAAATAATATGTATATCACATCACTGCTTTTCAGTGCCAGCCTTTGCTTGTCTACTGCATGCTCAGTAGACAGCGGCCTCAATATTCAGCCTGATGTTAAACCAGAGGTTCCCACCCCCTCTCCTACTCCACAGGCAAAAAAAGTAAAAACATTCACCACTACATCCGACGGTTTCATGCAGCTGGTTCAGAAGGATATTCCTCTCAAAACCGGAACGTCCACGGCTCCGTCGACCATCCTCATTGATGACAAGAATGTGGGACAAGAGATCGACGGATTTGGCTTTGCCATCACCTACAGCACGTGTTACAACCTCCTTCACATGAGCGCCGCAGACAGGGCAGACTTCCTGAAACGCACCTATTCGGAAACCGAAGGATACGGAGTAAGTTACGCGAGAATCTCTATCGGATGCAGCGACTTTTCGAGCACGGAATACACCTTGTGCGATGAGAAAGGATTGGAACATTTCCGTCTCTACAAAGACGAAACCGACTACGTGATTCCCATTCTCAAGGAAATTCTTGCCATCAATCCCAAACTCAAGATTGTGGCAGCACCCTGGACCTGTCCGAGATGGATGAAGGTGACAGACCTTACATTCAAACTTCCGAAAAACTCATGGACCGACGGACATGTTAATCCTAAGTACTATACCGACTATGCCAACTACTTCGTAAAGTTTGTGCAGGCCATGAAAGCAGAAGGCATCGACATTTATGCCGTCAGCCCACAAAATGAGCCACTCAACAGGGGCAACTGCGCCTCGACTTATATGTCCTGGCAGGAACAGGCAGAGTTTGTGAAAGAACTGGCCAAAGCCTTCAAAAAGAATGCGCTGAAGACCAAAATATACCTTTACGACCATAACTACGACTACGACCTCAAAAAAAACCCCGGTCAGGAAGACTATCCCGTCAAGATATACAACGCTCTGGGCAACGAATTTGAAGGCTCGGAATACGTAGTGGGTGCAGCCTATCACGACTATGGTGGCAGCAATACCGAGTTGGACGACATCTATGCCAAAGCTCCCGAAAAGGAACTCATCTTCACTGAGAGTTCCATCGGTGAGTGGAACAAAGGGCGTAACCTTTCCGCCAGACTATTACCCGATATGAAAAATATCATCTTGGGAACGGTGAACAGACAATGCAAGGCTGTGTTGGTATGGAATCTGATGCTTGATGAGAAGAAGGGACCCAACCTCGACGGAGGCTGCCAGACTTGTTACGGCGCCGTAGACATTGCGTCGGACTACAAAACACTGCATCGCAATTCTCACTACTACATCATCAGCCATATATCCAGCGTGGTGCGCCCCGGAGCTGTTAGGATTAAAAATTCAGGCCGCAGTGCTCGCATCAAGGATGTAGACTATTCTACTTTCCGCAACCCCGACTCCTCTTACGGCATCGTATTGGCCAACAGCGGTGGCTTAGACCAGATGATAACCGTTAGCAACGGTACACACAACTTCCAAGTGAAAGTTCCTGCCGAAGGTGTCGTGTCGTGCATCTGGAATCCTTCTGTAACATCTCAAAAAGATTGAAAATGAAACGATATATCAAACAAATCATCGCCCTCATCATTGCAGTGCCGCTACTCGCGGCCTGCAGTGACGACGAAACCAAGACGGGTATTCCTGTCATTACGGTTTCCCCCGAACGGATCTCCACCATAATGGGCGACAGTATAGATTATAGTGTGAACTGCTCCAGCAGCACAGGAACCCCGCTCTCCACCCTTAAAGTAGAGCTGCGCTATGGTGGGGAAGTCGTAGCCATGCAAACTTTCAGAACCAAGACAGAGGGAGCATACAGCGGACGCATCAACGCGCCTTTCTATCGCTCCATTCCCAATGGTACGGCCGAATTGCGCTTCATACTTCAAGATGTTTCTCTGGCAACAACAGAAAAAAGTCTTGAAGTAGACATCCAACGCCCGGAATTCAAATCCATCGATTTCGTTTGCGCAGACGGAAAAACTTATACCATGAGGCCGTCAGCCGGAAATCCCTATCTGTTTACCACCACCATCAACGCTCCCTCTACGGTTACCAAAGGCCATTTCAAGGCTCCGGCTGTTGGTAAAACACATGATCCATTGGTATTTGGATGGAACGGCAAGGAAGTGGTGCTGGGAAACGATGGCGACATCACGTTTACCTCTGAGAGTGCCGGAAATATTGAAATCAGCTTCGATACTCAGTATCTCGAATATGGACCAACCTACGAATCCAAGATCACGTTAGTTAAGTTTACCGCTACCGGCGAAACACAAGTGCTGAATATGTCGCAAGGCAAACTCTATCAGTTTGAGGGAACATCGGAAATGAAATCCGATGAATGGTATTACGACCCGGACTTCTTGAGCCGAAACAACGACGGCACATTCACATTCAAAGCCCTCACTGGTAGTTACTCGCTCACGGCCGACTTCGACAAAAAGTACTTCCGAATACATCCGCTGGGAGAAGATGGCAAGCCCGCCAGACTGCAACCCGACGGCACCGGTTGTATATGGCTCATCGGAAGCGCAGGCATGAACAAGCCCACATGGAAAGCCATCAATCTCAGCTGGAATACCGGTATAGGCAAAGATGTGGCTATGGCTCCCATCGCTGATAAGGTATACCAAGTGACGCTGACCATCGGAAAACAGTTGAATGCCGACGATGTCAACTTCAAGTTCTTCGGGCAGGCCGAATGGGGTGTGGAATTCGGTAAAAACGGATCCGACCATTATCTCGTTACCGACAATCCTTACTTCAAAGTCAAGGAGGGAGACGGTAATATCGCCATCGCCGACGACGCAACAATCAAAGATGGAGAAACCTATGTCTTCACCATCGACTGTTCTGCAGGAATGAAGCCCGCCAAACTGACGGTAGTTAAGCAATAAAACAGAATTTTCTTTTTGGGGAGTCACAGCTGTAGCTGTGACCCCCCATTTTTTTCTTTTTTCAAGACCTATTTTTAATGATTTTCCGACAAAACAATGTCGTATTACATGAAAAAAGAAACACGATGTAAGGAAATCGGCAGCCAAACAGCTATTTTTCGGAGTTCCCTCTACAGTTATGAGTTTTCAGAGAAACGAATAGATTTGTCAAATAAACTTCATCATTTTCGTGTCATCTGAAACAGATGAAATAGAAACAGAAATACCATTTTTAACCGTTGAAATCGTCATTTTTCGAGGTTGAGTATGTCTCTTCGTTGCAAAAGAGGCGCAACCGCATGGCCATTAAGTTCTAATCATGACGCCACTAGGGCTTCAATGAAGTCTAAGAAGAGCCTAATCATGATGCGACTAAGGCCTAATCGCAGACACACAAGAAAACTTAGAAACAGCTTTCAGGCAAAACTCTGCATACATTACTGGTTGATAGAGAGTTATCAGAAAACTCGTCATTTTCGCGTATTTGGGGCAATCGGTTTTCTATTTTCAAATACGCGAATTATACGCATACTTTTGTCATGATTTTTTCAAATCTAACAAGATCTTCTATGGAGCAGGGATAATTCACCGCATTTACTCCATTTCCCACATCTTCCCTCCGGTCTTTTGCATTTATTCATGCTTTTAACGCATTTACATCTTTAGTTTTTCGTAACTTTGCAAACATGAGTTTAGCGTTAAAGGATTTTGAAATTATGGCCCCGGTGGGCTCACGAGAGTCACTGGCGGCCGCTATACAAGCGAAGACCGATGCCGTTTATTTTGGCATCGGGCAGCTGAATATGCGTTCACACAGCGCCAACCACTTCGACATCAACGACCTGCACGAGATTGCCGAAACCTGCGACAAGCACGGCATCAAGAGTTATCTCACGGTGAACACGGTGATCTACGACAACGATATGGAAGCCATGCGGCAAATTATCGATGCTGCCAAAACTGCCGGTGTGTCGGCCATCATCGCTTCCGACGTCGCCGTGATGGCCTATTGTCGTGAGGTGGGCATGGAAGTGCATCTGTCCACCCAACTCAATATCTCCAATGTTGAAGCCCTGAAATTCTACAGTCAGTTTGCCGATGTCAGCGTTTTGGCACGCGAACTCAACTTGGATCAGGTGAAGAATATTCACAAACAGATCGTGAAACAGAACATCTGCGGCCCTATGGGCAAACCCGTGCGCATCGAAATGTTCTGCCACGGAGCCTTGTGCATGGCCATTTCGGGCAAGTGCTACCTCAGTTTGCACGCGCAAAACCGCTCTGCCAACCGTGGCCAATGTGTGCAGATATGCCGGCGTTCATACACCGTGAAAGACCGCGAAACCGACAACGAACTCGAAGTGGACAACAAATATATCATGAGTCCGAAAGACCTGAAGACCATCCGCTTCATCGATCGCATGATGGATGCCGGTGTAAGGGTTTTCAAAATCGAGGGGCGTGCACGCGGTCCGGAGTATGTCTATACGGTCGTGAAATGTTATAAAGAGGCTATCCAAGCTGTCTTGGACGGCACGTTCACTGAGGAGAAGAAGGCCGACTGGGACAAACGGCTCGCCACAGTCTTCAACAGGGACTTCTGGGATGGCTACTATTTAGGGCAGACAATGGGCGAATGGAACAAAGGCTACGGCTCCATGGCCACCGAAAAGAAAGTTTTGGTGGGCAAGGTGGTGAAGTATTTCTCGAAACTCAAGGTAGCGGAAATAGCCGTAGAAGCCTCCGACTTCAAACTCGGCGACAAACTACTCATCACCGGCAACGCTACGGGCGCGATGTATCTCGATGCGAAGGAAATTCGTTACGAACTCAATCCTGTTGAAAAAGCGGAGCAGGGCACGCGTGTGTCGATTCCCGTGCCCGACAAAGTGCGCCCGAACGACAAATTCTTCAAGTTGGTAACGGTAAAAAATTAAATCAAGATGAAAACAATCAACGAAATTCAAGACGAGGTTATCGAGGAGTTTGATGTCTTCGATGACTGGATGGACAAATACCAAATGCTTATCGACCTCGGCAACGAGCTTAACGCTTTGGACAACAAATACAAGACCGAGCAAAACCTCATTGACGGCTGTCAGAGCCGCGTATGGCTGCAATGCGACTACGAAGATGGCGTTCTCGTATTCAAGGCCGACAGCGACGCGCTCATCGTGAAAGGCATCATCGCCCTGCTCTTGCAGGTGGTCAGCGGTCACACGCCAAAGGAAATTCTCGATGCCGACCTCTATTTCATCGATAAAATAGGACTTCACGAGCATCTCTCCCCCACGCGCAGCAACGGTCTTCTGGCCATGGTGAAGCAAGTCAAAGCCTACGCTTTGGCATTCAGCATGAAAGAGTCATAATATTGGAATAGCCTATGAAACGCATCGTTCTCCTGTTCTTTGCATTTATTTTCGGCACAGCCGCCTTTGCACAAAGTGCGGACAGCCTTGCCGGCAAATACCTGAACGAGAGCGATTGGTTTCGATTGCAGACGCTCTATCGGTCGGACAGCACCCGTATGTCTCCTTTCATCCGATGTTTTTCCAAGACCATGCTGGCTCATTTTTTTAATCAACCGGCCCAGGCCAACGCTGCCATTCGCCAGCTTTTGGGTGGCTACCAAGCTGAAATGGGCTTTGGAAACGTGAGCACGATGATGACTTTGATGGGTAAAAACCTGAGTAGATTGGGACAAAACAAGGAGGCCGGCCAGCTGCTTCGCAAGTTCATAGCCCAACTGCAAGGGAAGGTTGACGATAAGATCACGGCACCATTCGTGGCTCAGGCCGAACGCTATGAGACTCTGGCACGCTACAACGTCAATCACCTGACTACCCCAAACGATAACAACCCCGTTGATTTCGAACTGAAAGAAGTGGGCGATTCGGGACAGGTGCTCATGTTTATGAAAGGAAAAATCAATGGCAAGACCAATGATTTCATCTTTGACACCGGTGCCGGCTACAATGTGATCACTCCTGAATTGGCTAAAAAATATAGGCTGGAACTGCTTGAGGGTAGTATCAAGACAGAAGGCACGCGCGCGCTGCAGGGGCGTATAGCCATGGCCAAGCACCTTGTTCTGGGCAACATCAAACTCGAAAATGTGCCTTTCTTAGTGCTGGACGTGACACAGGGAAACGAGCTGATCAAGGGCATGACTGCACCGCTGCAACTCATCATCGGGCAACCCACGCTTCGATTATTCGACAAATACAGCATCGACTTCGCCAATCGGCAAATTGTTTTCACACGAAACGCTGCACGACAAGACGTGGAGAGCAATCTCGTGCTGACGGGAAGCGACATCATGCAGGTTAACGTGAGCAAGGATGGACGAATGTTCCCGCTGACAATCGACACCGGAGCCACTACAAGTTCCATGGGGACGGACTACTACAAAGCCTTTACAGCCGATGTTACGCGCCACGGGAAGTGGGACATCAAGGGCGGATCAGGCTATGGCGGCATCGTTTACAACAGTGTTTTCGTGATGCCTTCCATCAGTTTTGAGATTGGAGGGAAGAACATAACGATGCAAAAAATCCCGGTTACAGCCATATCGAGCGAGGCAAACGTGATTCAATCGGGATATGGCCGACTTGGACTCGACTTCTTCCGACAGTGCCGACGCGTGGAGATTGATAATGTCAATATGACTTTCCACATTCATTAGACCGAAAAAATACAATAGTATATATGCGCAAACTCAAGACCATTGAGATGCAACGCCTCTCTGTTGAGGAGTTCAAGGATGCTCCGAAGCTGCCACTTATCGTTGTTCTTGACGATGTGAGGAGCTTGTACAACGTGGGCTCCGTATTCCGCACGTGCGATGCCTTCCGCGTGGAGGCGGTTTATCTGTGTGGCATTACGGGTACGCCACCGAATGCCGAGATACACAAAACAGCACTCGGCGGCGAAGACTCCGTAGACTGGCGATACTTTGAAAAGACTGAGGACGCGGTGCAAGAACTACACGACCGCGGCTACTTTGTGTACAGCATTGAGCAAGTGGAAGGGTCGACCAAGCTCTTCGAGCTTGGTAATTCAAAATTCACAATTCATAATTCAAAATTAGGCGGGCGCGGGGACAATTCACAATTCACAATTCACAATTCACAATTGGCTGACGCAGTAGATACAGCAATTGAGAACAGAAAATCTGAATCCAACTTTCCCTATGCCGTTATCTTTGGCAATGAGGTGAAGGGTGTGAAGCAGAACGTGGTTGATATGAGTGACGGATGCTTGGAGATTCCGCAGTTTGGAACGAAACACTCTTTGAATGTGAGCGTCACTGCAGGCATCGTTGTGTGGGAGTTTGCTAAAATGAAGCTAACTAAACAATAGTTTCTTCTCCACGGCATCAGCAGTGAGTTGTGAAAAGTCGTGAGAGTCGATACAAAATAATAAGATAGCCGATGCAACGGCTCTCACGGACTGTACAAGACATTAGCAGGGTGTAGTGAATGTCGTATCTTTTAACCCAACATTTTCTTCAGCAGTTCGGGAATCTCGTTTGTCTCCTTGGCCACAGGCACGCCGACTGCCTCAAAAGCGGCAACTTTGCCCTCTGCCGTACCGGATCCACCCGATATAATAGCCCCCGCATGCCCCATTTGTTTGCCCGGAGGTGCCTGACGACCGGAGATAAAGGCAGCCACCGGTTTTGTCACATTTGCCTTGATAAACTGCGCTGCACGCTCTTCGGCATCGCCACCTATCTCGCCGATGAGGGCAATAGAATCGGTATCGGGGTCGTCTTGGAACATCTGCAAGAGGTCTTCAAAATAGAGTCCCACCACAGGGTCTCCACCAACACCAACGGCAGTAGACACGCCCATGCCGGCAGCAGCAAGGTTTGCCACCACTTCGTAGGTCAGTGTGCCGCTACGGCTAATCACACCCGTGTGCCCTTTCTTGAACACATTGGCAGGCATGATGCCCACCATGCTCTTTTCCGGAGAAAGCAGTCCGGGGCAGTTGGGACCGATCACTTGCACGCCCTTCACGCGAGCATAACGCTGCACCGCCACAGCGTCGATCGTCGGCACTCCCTCGGTGATGCAAACCAACAACTTAATGCCACCATCTATCGCTTCCAGCATCGCATCTTTGGCAAACGCTGCCGGCACAAATATGATAGATGTGTTGGCACCCGTTGCTGCCACCGCATCTTTCACGGTGTTGAACACGGGAATGCCACCTACTTCTTGTCCGGCCTTCCCCGGTGATGTTCCACCTACCACATGGGTTCCATACTCTTTCATTTTGGAAGCGTGGAAGCTCCCGTCTCGTCCGGTAATGCCCTGAACGATGACCTTTGTATCTTTATTGATTAGAATACTCATGGTTTTAATTCATAATTCACAATTCATAATTCATAATTAGCAGCAAACCCGCCTCATAGAATTTTTAACTCTTAACTCTACTTTTGCTCTTTGCTCAGTTTCACTGCTTTTCGACCTGCGTCGGCCATACTTGTGCCTACATGGAATTGTGTGCCTTCGAGCAGTTTGCGACCTTCTTCCTCATTCGTTCCCGTGAGTCGGATAACGATGGGAACATCTGTTTCCACAACTTTAAATGCTTCTAACAATCCCTTCGCCACGTCGTCGCACCGCGTGATGCCGCCGAAGATATTAATAAGCACCGTGTTCACGTGCTTGTCGGAGAGCAGGAGTTTCATGGCCTCAACGATTTTATCAGGATTGGAACTACCGCCAATATCGAGGAAGTTGGCTGGCTCACCGCCGTAGAGTTTAATCATGTCCATAGTGGCCATGGCCAGTCCGGCACCGTTCACCATACAACCGATGCTACCGCCTAAATTAACATAACTGAATCCCTTTTCCTTAGCCTCATGCTCTTTGCGTTCCTCTGCGGTAGGTTCAAACAATGCAGCCACATCAGCATGGCGGAACAGGGCATTGTCGTCGAACGTCATCTTGGCATCGATGGCCTTCAACGAACCGTCCTTGAGCTTCACCAACGGGTTAATCTCAGCGAGTGAGGCATCTTTTTCGATGAACAGACGGTACAGATTCTTGAACAACGGCACGGCCTGTTTCACCTGTGCCATATCGTCGAACAACTTAAACGCAGCCTCGCGAGCCAGAAAATCAGTCATACCCATCAGCGGATCGATTACTATTTTCTCTATTTTCTCAGGCGTTTCGCGGGCCACCTGCTCGATATCCATACCTCCCTCTCGGCTCAACATCATCAGCGGGCACTTCGACTTGCGGTCTATAAGAATGCTCACATAGTATTCCGAGGCAATGTCTACAGCCTCACCCACCAATACGCGGTCTACAGTGAAACCCTTGATGTTCATACCGAGAATGGCCTCGGCATTGTTTCGGATTTCGGCAGTCGATGTTCCAAGCTTCACACCACCGGCCTTTCCGCGACCGCCCGTGTGCACTTGTGCCTTCACCACAGCCTTCTCTACACCTAACTTCTCGTAGGCTTCCACAGCCTCATCGGGTGTTTGGCAAACTACACTGCGATCCACCGGCACCCCATACTGGGCAAAGAAGGCTTTTGCCTGATATTCATGTACCTTCATAGTAAAGTATTTATGTTAATAGAAAGTTTATTCCTCCTTACAAAAGTACGAAAATATCACTAAGAGCAAAAGGAATCGACAAAATAAATACGAATTACCTCTCACCTTTTATATAACTTGAATCGTCAGAGTTTTTCTATTTCTTATAAACTCAAATACGATGTACCTTGGGTAGCTTTATATTTGGGAGCATGTTGTCATCTCTTCTCACCGTACGACCTATAGAGCATGAGCAAATGGGCCGCGCTCCAACTGAAATGGGAGGCTTGCAACCCCTTGCCGGTAAATGTGTCATAGTTTTCGTAGATGGGAGCATCTGTTATCAATCCCTCAAGACGGTCGAAAACCTGTCGGGTGTACATATCTGCTTTGGCATGCTCACCATAGTTTCTGAATCCCTCAATGGCATAGTAGGTCTGGTCCAGCCATATCGGTCCTCTCCAATAGCCATTAGGATCATATTTCGGATTGTCGGCCGCAATGGTTGGGAATGGAATATAAGTAGAAAACTTGGTTTTGTCTTCTAATATTTTTTTTGCCATTTTCCATTGTTCCTGCGTTGCTATTTTAGTCCAAAAAGGCAAATATCCCTCACAACCCGCTTCTCTGACAAAACTTCCATCCGTGAGCCGACGGTCAAAGAAGTAGCCGTACTTTGTATCAAAGAAATAATCAGCAATACGACTTCTCATATCCGGCTCTTCGAACTTTTCATTCAGTATCTTTGAAAACTTCTTGAGTATAGTATATTCGTATGCCAAATATCCATTGAGGTCTACACTTTCCTGATTTATGCTCCACGCATTTTCACCGTTCTTCAACATCCGTGCGCCATCAAAGCGTATTGCGTTATCCATACCGCTCTCCCATGCGGCGGCCTCCAACGTGCCATCTGTAGAGCCAAATTCGCAGATACCGTTGCCGTCATGATCCCTCTTTTTGTACCACCATTTGTAGTAAGCCAATAACTTGGGATACATTTCCCTGACAAAAGCCGTATCTGCCGTGGCCTTCCATATCTCATCCACAGCCCAGCAGGCCAACGGTGGTTTGCTGTCACGTGCATTATTTTCCTTGGGATCAGTATATATACAATCTATCACCATACCATCAGCCTGTTGATAATCGAACATCACACGAATGTTATCTTTAGCTAATGAGGGAAAGAAGTGAGCCATGGCCGCCGAAAAGCGCCAACAATCCCAAGCCCAGCAACCCACAAAATAACCAATAGCATGACTTGGTACGATACCATCGTGTAACAATCCACCACGCTGCACACGCCAGTTGGAAATAAGTGTGGTAATGGCTTTTACGGCCACCCGATTGTATTCGACGGGCATATCTTGTCTCAATATTTTGTTGATATAACCATTCCAACGTTCACGCCCTGCCCTTTCCGCTTGCTCAAATTGCACGGTCATCTGCTCAGCAAATAACTTTTGCACAGGTATGCGGTCGCCCGGCAATAACATTGATATGGCAATAGTGGCATCTTTAATATTGCCCGTCATCACAGCCATATAGTTGGTGCCGTCGGTGGAGAGTTCGGTACCTGCAGGAAAGGTGAGCATAATCGTCTCTTCCGGTAGTCCTTTTATCACCACATGCCTACCCTCAACCACCATTTTTACACCCTTGCCTGGCTCAAGAGCTTGCAGCCGTAATGTGTCCATGCCGTATGTGCATAGGTTAAGCAATGCAGTGCGCGAGTCTGCAAATATCAGTTGTTCCTCGACCCTTGAATCACCGTCTTGCAGTGTCATCGCTATTTTTCCCGGCGTATAGTTCGATCCGGTGGCTCGGAATATACCGTGCCTATCCTTCAATGCTATCACAGATTTTGCTATCCACTTACGGCTGTTGATACTAAATGGACCACAGAAACCTCCCACAGGCTTGCTAGCTTCAGGGATTGTAAATCCCATCCATGCCCCTTGATCGGAAAAACAACCTGTAAGTCGCTCATTTCCATTGGGTGTGAGGCGGATATTGATAATATTCTCAAAATCGCTACATTCATAACCATTTGCCAACATTGTTACTTTACTGCTGAGAATCAGCAACACCAACGTGCATACGGTCTTGATTTTATGTTTGGTAATCATCATTTTCTTATATTATTTGATGGGAATTATCGAATAAGTATAGTGCCATTCGCGTGGCGTGATGGTGTATTCCGGATGCACCTGCGCACCCCAAGTATTGTCACCCCCCACACCCATCAGCCGATGGTCGATATTGAGCCATACCAAGTCTTTTCGCACGACACTTCCTCCATGCTTGTGAGCTACGGTTGATGGCACGTAGTCAAGGTCGTCCTGCGTACAGTTCCATGCACTGAAGTTCAGCAAATCGGTGCCCTCTATACGTATGCCACGACCGTTCTTGTCTTTCAGTTCCACCCATCTCACATCGCATTTGTTGGCTGTTTCCTGTGCCCTAACGTAGGGGTGGAATTGATCCCATACACTCGCTGAGTAAACATCTACAAGCGCGCTCAACTTACGGTCTGCATAGTTCTCGTGTGGGCCGCGGCCATACCAGGTCATTTGGTCGAAGTTCTTATTTATAATCATTCTCATGCCTAATCGAGGCATTTCCGGAAGCGGTTTTGTGCCAGGTTTGAAGTGCATGGACACCGCCAGTTTGCCATTTCCGGAAATCTCATATTCGACAATCACCTTAGCATCTTGCTCAGCCAACTTGTAGGTACTGACAATCTTTGCAACTCCATTGATTTGTTTGGCTTCAAATTGCGTCAGCGTCATGTTGTCGGCAGCCTGTTTCCACGTTCCGCACCGATCCAAGGTGCCATTGGCCACATCGTTGTCGGTGAGTGGTCGCCAGAAGTTGGGACGAGGTCCTTTCTGCAGAAACTCTCTGCTATCATAACGCATGGAAATAAGTTCACCGGTTTGTTTGGCAAAAATATAATCGAAGCCGTTGCCTGATATTAGTACTTCGTCTTTGACAGACTTCATGGTTGGCGAAACATTACTCTCATTTGATTTTTGCGCCGTCACTGCCGGAAAACCAATGGCCCATTGGCCATTGGCCATCTCATAATGTGCCGGCAACATAGGAGTTGCATTCTTAGTAAACACTCGCAAGGTGAGTATCTGCTCGGCGTTTCGTGATGTAATACCGGTCAAAGGTAGGGTGAGCACGGCTTCATGATGCGGCTTGATATGTGGAAGCTCGCACCGTCCCTGTTCAACAACCTTACCATTTTCTTTCACATCCCAAGATAGGTAGTAGTCGTCAAGAGTTATGAAATCGAAAGCATTGTACACCCTAACCGCATTGCTGCTGAATGGCATTGGTGATAAGCGGATGTTCTCATAAACCTTTTTCACCTCCCAATAGTGTGGGTGTAGGGAACGATCGGCGGCCACAAGGCCGTTCGCACAGAAATTAGAGTCGTTCACGACACCCACAAATCCCATGTCGCCTCCGTATGCCCAGATATGATTCCCCATGCTGTCTTGGCGTTCGAAAGTCTGGTCTACCCAATCCCAAATAAAACCGCCCTGCAGCTGGTCGTACTTATTAATGAGATCCCAATAATCCTGCAAGTTGCCAACGCTGTTGCCCATGGCATGCGCATACTCGCACAATATCAGCGGACGGGCATTCCGTTCATTGACATGACGACGCAAAGCCCATATCCGAGCATACATGGGGCAATATATATCTGACAGTCCCTGATATCCTCCCCCCTCGTATTGCACGGGTCTGGTGCCATCCAGTTGTTTGGCAAGATGATATATCTGCTCAAACAACGGCCCATACCCCGATTCGTTTCCAAGACTCCAAATAATGATACTGGTAAAGTTTCGATCTCTCTTCACCATACGCCCCATGCGTTGATGAAAAGCATCTGCCCAATCATCATTGTCGGCAAGGGTGGGATGCGATGCGTTCTCCATGCCATGACTCTCTATGTTGGCCTCATCCACGAGATACAGCCCATACTTTGTACAGAGTTCATACCACTCCGGTCGGTTGGGATAGTGACAGGTTCTGACGGCATTAATGTTAGCCTGCTTCATCAGTTTGATATCCTCAAGCATACTTTCCACCGAGATGGTACGGCCGGTGCGGGCATCGTGTTCGTGCCTGTTCACCCCCTTGAGCTTGATAGGCATGCCATTTACAAGAAGTAAACCATTCCTCATTTCAACACTCCTGAAGCCGAATTCGTGAACCACCGACTCTGTTACCACACCATGAGCATCCATCGTATTAATGACCAACTTGTATAAGTTAGGCATCTCTGCACTCCATTGTTTCACCGAAGGAAACACATGGCCAACATTAAGTGTGGAGTCTGACGATTTCCTGATTTTATATTCCCTTCTTAATATCGTTGTGTTCTTGTCATCAAGCACTTTAATTTCCACTTTGTTGCGGGGGACAGCCCCCTTTAACAGTACGTCAAGACTGAATTTGCCATCGCAGTAATCATTGACAAGACCGGCACGAAGATTAAAATCATGTAACCTGAAGTGCGGACGGGCCTGTAAATACACGCTACGTTCTATGCCACTATATTTCCAATAATCCTGATCTTCCAAGTATGATCCGTCACTGTATCTGAACACCTTCACAGCCAACTTGTTTTCCCCCGACAACAAATATGGTGTGATATTAAAATGAGCCGGCAACCTGCTATCCTCGCTATAGCCCACCATCTTGCCATTAATCCATACATAGAAAGCCGACTCCACACCTTCGAAGTCGATAAAAATATCCATGCCCTGCCACTCCTTGGGAACATTGAACGTATGAATGTACGACCCAACGGGATTGTAATCGGAGGGCACAAAAGGAGGATTGGCGGGGAAAGGATACCGCACGTCGGTATAGATGGGACAGTCAAACCCTTGCAATTCCCAGCTGCCAGGCACCTGAATTTGCTGCCATGAGCGCGCATCGAAATCCTTTTTAAAGAAATTTTCAGGGGCACTCGCATTATTCTTGGCATACTTGAAGAGCCATGTGCCATCCAGTTGGAGCCTCCGTTCGGTACTTGGATCGCAGCTTAGACGTTTCAAATCAGGCATAATGTATCGCGCCATTGCCCCACTCTCTGTTTTATATGGGATGAAATGAGCTGTCATTGGCTCCCTATTGATAGACGATATGTGTGGATTTTGCCAAGGCATAGCATCGTTGGCAAAGCCCTGAAGCGAGAAAAACAAAATACAAAAAACGGTTAGACTGGATATCTTCATAAGTGACTATTGTTAGATGGAACAAAAAAGAGTGACCAAAAAAGGCACCGTGAAATCTGTGATGAAGCCATGAGCTATGGAGATTACCGTGAACTGCTTGCCCGATACTTGCGTAATGATAGGCAGCGTAGTATCCATGGTTGTTGCACCGCCGGCCGAAATCGGAGCCAAAGGGCCAAACCATTTGCGCAAAATCGGTGCGCCAAGCAGCGTTATGATTTCCCGCATGATGTTGGCCAATAGAGCAATGGTACCCAACTCAACCCCTCGCATCTCAGTTATAAAAATGCTGGACAGAGAATAGTAACCAAATCCGGAGCCAATGGCAAGACAACTGGTGAGTTGTCGGCTGGGCAGAAACAATGCCACTACCGCACAACCCGCCAATGTGCCAACTATAGTAGCAATGGGCAACAACAGAAATTTAGCACCGACCTGCCTGAAACTCCTTAGCGTCTCTATGTCGTTTCCGATGGATATACCCACGCAAAACATAAGCATACACAGTGCATAGTAACTCCATTCACCACTGTTTATATCGGTTGGTAGCAAATGAAATAAACCAACCGCAATACCTATGGCAAAGAACGAAACTATAATGATACTACCTTTCATGTCTCTGCCCTTTCCTATTGATGAATCGCCATAACATCCATGCGAGCAGAACACTGCCCATCATGCCTCCACACGTAAGCAGCAAGGCCTCTCCTCCGATCTCTATCATCCCATTGATAATGCGTTCGTTGCTGCCAACCTCTATTCCCAACAGGAACAACAGCAACCATATCAAAACTGTGATGACTCGCGGAATGACACTTAGTCGATGCCTATGCAGGACTCTTCCAACCAGTATTCCGCTCAGCATGATAATGACGATTTTAAGCATTGATATCTCAATTATTATTTGATAAGCCCATTGGCATTGTGCTCTGTCTGTGGAATGGGATAGAAGTCGTGAACAGAATCCTTAAAGTTCTTACGTCCGGAAGCCTTCATTGCCACTCCCAACTTACCCCAACGGCGCAAATCGTAAAAACGCATATTTTCTAAGGGGAACTCTAATATTCGCTCGTGTTCTATCTGGTTCTGCACCTCCGTCTTACTACTGCCTTCCATCTTCGGCATATTACCATGCACACTTCTCACCTTGTTGATAAGTTCGATAGCCTGAGCTGTCTGTCCTATTTGGTTTAGAGCCTCTGCCTTCATGAGCAAAACATTAGCATAACGCATGAGTGGAATGTTAATGGCAGTCTCGTCCATGTTGAGTTTCTCCAACGTGGCGGGCATGAATTTTCTGAATGCAGGCCGATTATAGGCACCTTTGTCATCTCTGAACCATTCGTCGTATGTTTTGCCATAGACCCTACCCTCCGGCGAGTTCCAATAATCACACTGATAGAATACAGTTGCATACAAACGGCTGTCATATTCTCCATCAGTAGCCTTTTTACCCTCTTTCATAAACTCATTCATGAGAAATTTTGAAGGAAGAATTTCGTCCCACCCACGCAGTTCGCTACATCCTATCCAGCGATGCATCTGTGTGCGATAGTTGGCACCATTTGCATCGTTGAGTGTAAACTGCATTTCGAAAATAGACTCCTTAGAGTTCTTATTCTGACCATTGAACATACTTTCAAAGTTGGGTACCAACTCGTAACCCTTCACCTTGTCAAAGGCATCGACAGCTTTTTTCAAGTATTCGTCCTTGCCACTGCTTTCCTCTGCAGCCCGCGTGAGATAGGCCCACCCAAGATAAGCGTAAGCCGCACCACGAGTAGCTCTACCTACATCTCCGGGAGCGTAGCTTTCGGGCAAATCCGTTGCTGCCTTCAGATCGTCAACAATGAAATCCCAACATTCCGGACGAGATGACAATGGCTTGTCTAATGCTGCCGGTTCACCCGATGTGATGTATTTATCGCGAATGACAATCTCCTTCCAGTTAAGCAGGAGACGCATATGGTAATAGCCTCGCAGAAAATGAGCTTCTGCCATGAGTATTTTGCGGTCAGATTCGGATAAATTTGTTGATGGCACATCAGCCGACTTCGCTAATATCTGATTGGCAAAGTTTGCTCCACGATATAGGTGACGCCAATAATTGGAAACCTGAGAGTTTCCATTGGTATACGTATAATTGTACAAGTCTACCCAATTTTGGTAGTTCATGGCGTCGTTTCCCATACTCACCACATCTTCCCTGTAAGCTTCCACAGGCCATATCACCTCACTCATGGTCCACTCATCACTGCTGTAATCCATGAAATATAGCTGCGAGTAGGCCGCAGAAAGTGCCGACTCTATATCGGTCTTATCTCTCCAAAATGACTGTGACGTGAGGTCGTCGGGCGAGTCTACGGTCAAATAATCCTCACAGGCCGTAAAGCTCAAAGATGCCGAAACGGCTATCATATATATTATTTTTTTCATAATAGTTTCTTTTCTTGTTAATGATGAAGTCTTTTTCGCTTTTAATCAGAAAGATACTTGTGCGCCGATGGTGAACGAACGAGTGAAAGGATAGATGAGTTTGTCTATACCCGCGTTAAGAACGCTGTTACGAGAGAACTCCGGATCGACGCCGTCATAACCTGTAATAGTGAACAGATTTTCCGCACTGACATAAAGACGAACTCTTTCAAGATAGATCTTATTGGTCAAAACTGTAGGGAATGTGTAGCCCAACTGTATTTGGCGCAGGCGGACAAAGTCGCCTTTCTCCAAGAATCGGGTAGACTCCTTACTATTGCCGTTAGGATCTTGATACACGGCTCTTGGCACGCTTGTGTTGGTATTGTTGGGTGTCCAGGCCTGCAAAGTGGAGCGAAGCATGTTCGACCCGGAATTCATGGCCTCATAGAAGTATTTATTTCCGTTATAAATCTTATGACCCCAACCGCTTCCAAGCACAAAAGACAGGTCTATGCCCTGATATGAGGCATTGAAATTGAGGTTGGCCTCCACCTTGGGAATACCACTTCCCGAGTATTCCTTATCATTCTCATCAAGCACTCCATCTCCGTTTAAATCCTTGAAACGAATATCACCGGGCTGAGCGTTGGGCTGGATAAGAGTTCCATTGGCACTAACGTGTTTGGCCACCTCGTCTGCATTTTGGAATATACCATCTGCCTGATACAGGTAGAACGCACCTATGGGTTTTCCTACACGTGTCTGTGTGGGGAAGTGTTCAGATCCGTATTTCAACCCCTCACCATAGAGTACTTGCGATTTGTCGGCTAACTCTATTACTTTATTGTTTACGGTACTTAGGTTGAATCCAACACTGTACAACAGTTTGCCTACACTATGGTTCCAATTCAGCTCTAATTCCACACCCGTATTGCGCATCCTGCCTACGTTGAGCACAGGACTGTCCAAACCTGTGCTTGGTGCCAGTTCCTTAGTAATGAGTAAGTCTGTGGTCTCATTGATGTAATAGTTGATATTACCTGAAAGGTTGTTGTTGAACAGTCCGAAATCTATACCGATGTTTTTTGTTTCGGTAGTTTCCCACTTCAGGTCTCTATTTTCGAGTCCGGCAGCTATGCTACCGGGCCATGCAGTGCTGCCGGTTCCGCGAACATAGCCTTGATACATGCTGTTATTCGTATTGATGAGGGCAAGGAAACTGTAATATCCCAAGGCGTTCTCATTACCAAGTTTACCCCAACTGGTGCGTAGCTTGAGGTTGTTCACAAACGTATTCTTCGGGAAAAACTTTTCCTCAGTGATACGCCAACCTAATGCTAAAGATGGGAACGTGCCCCATCGGCTGCCACTGCCAAACTTGGACGAACCGTCACGGCGCATAGTGAACTGCACGAGATAGCGATCATCGAAATTGTAGTTCAACCGTCCGAAGAACGAAGCACGATTGTATTTCCATTTAGAGCCGTCTCCACTATATGTACCACCCTTACCGGCCTTAATGGTCTCGAATGCCGTAGAAAGGAATCCGGCAGGCTCCACACTCTGCACAAGCTGTCCGTTTTCCACCTTGTATATTATGTTCTTTCCTTCCACTGCGACCTTATTCCATGTATATTTTCGCGAGGTTAGCGATGTTCCGATCATCGCCCCTATCTTATGCTTGCCAAACTGGCGATCCATGTTGAGCACGTTATCCCAAACTTGCTCCTCCCAATAATTACTCCCTTCGGAGTTTTGGGCATATTGGTTTTTCGATTTGATGTCGGCTATGTAATCAGGCGCATGATAAGCTGAACGTACATGCTCCCCACGATAAGAGTAACTGGTTTTAAAAGTCAGCCATTTGGTGATGTCGAATGTCACGGCAATGTTGGCATCCGTATGATATGAACGGGTACCTGCCTTCTGGTAATGATGGTCAGCCATGATGTTTCGATTGTTGGGAAGACCATCAAAATTAGTCAAGCCATAGCCGTATTTCTCATTTTCGTTATAGATAGGAACCAATGGAGAGATCATGTACATCTCCTTCAACGAATACTGAGGCTGGTGACTGTCTGTGTACTTAAAGTTGATGTTGGCATCAAAGGTCATAAACGCCTTCTTCATGTTCAACTTCATGCGCACATTGTCCTGCCTGAAATCGTTGCCAATGAATATTCCCTTATCGTATGCATGGTTGTAGGATAACGAATAGAGGGCCTTTTCCGAGCCTCCACGCATGCTTATCATGTAGTTTTGGGATAATCCACCGCGCTGCACGGCATCTTGCCAATCAGTATCCACACCGGTTTCCTTGCTTATATAGGCAGGCAAGGTTATGGGCTGGTCTGCATTCTGTGCGTTGTAGTTCTCATACATGGCCCGGTGCACCTGTTTGTATTCAGAGGCATTGAGCATTTCTAATTTCTTGGCAATGTCTGTAAAGCTCAGATAGCTGTGCAAATCTATCTTCAAGTCACCTCGCTTGCCGTTCTTCGTTGTGATAAGTATCACGCCATTAGCAGCTACCGATCCATATATGGCAGCGGCTGCACCGTCTTTCAAGACCTGTAGCGTCTCTATGTCTTGTGGATTGACATTCTCAATGTCTCCGGGAAAACCATCGATGATATAGAGCGGTGTATTGTCGCCAAAAGTTTTCACTCCGCGTATCTTCACTTGCATACCCGCTCCGGCGTTGCCACCACTCTTCATAATGTTCACGCCTGCCACCTTGCCCTGCAATGCCTCTGCAGGATTAGTGGTTGTACGCTTACCAAGTTCCGATGTATTCACAGATGAAATGGCACCGGTCATATCAGCCTTTCGCATGGTGCCGTAACCCACTACGACTACCTCGTCCAAAGCCTCAGTATTTTCTGCCATGACCACTTCCATATTGTGATTTGCGGCAAGCTCATGGTCTGCAAAACCCACGTATGTAATCACGAGCGGTGCTCCTACCTCCGAGTTTATTTCGAACTTCCCATCCAAGTCAGTAACAACGCCCATCGAAGAGCCTTTCACTTTTACCGTAGCACCGATGATAGGCTCGCCCGACTCATCTCTAACAACGCCGGTTATCTTTCCGGTGGTCGTCTCGCGCTGCTTTACTTGGGCTTTTTCGCTGCGGTCAGTAACTACAATTGATTGTGGGGAAACGATAGAGTATGTAAGGTTACGACCCTTGAATGCATCATCAAGCACGCGGCTCACAGGAACGTTTGTGTGGTGAATGTTGATGTCGGCACGATGGTCTATTACCTCATTACGATAAGAAAAACGATAGGAAGTCTGTTTTTCTATGGCCTTGAAAACCTGATGAAGCGAAGCTTTCTTCAGATTTACAGTAACCGTTTGGCCTTGGGCGTGAGCACAAAGGGCAAACAGGCACACAAATAAAACAATAAGTTGGCACCTTAAAAATACATGTTTTTTCATACGAACAATGTTTAGGTTATACTTTTGGTTCTTGATTAATAGTTCTATACAACTATAGACACGCTTATTTTGAATAAGTACCTAAAAAATTACTAATCTTTACGAAAATCTTATTTGCAGCAGTGAGTGGTGCTCGCAGATTATTCGTCGCGGATAATCATATCAGCTATTTTCATCTTTTCAATGTCTGAAATCATTTATACAAAGATTTATTCATAACTTTGCAACCGAAGTTTTGTAAGTCTACCGATACTGTAAACTGTATATGGATGTAGGCACATAAGTTATCTATCTCTGTTAAATTACTATCGTACCATTGCTATAACACATACTTTACACTTACGTTTAACCTTATAGGAATATGAATGTATTTGACGAACCTTTACTCATTACCTTGCTTAAAGGAAATTCACAACTCGCTTTTCGCCAGTTGTATGATCACTACGCAGGTCATCTTTTTTCCTTCTGCATGCAATATACCCATTCGCGAGAAACATCTGAAGAGCTGGTTGAAGATACTTTTGTGTGGCTGTGGCGAAATAGGCAATCCATACGACAAGACACCACGCTGAAGTCGATTCTTTTTACCCGTACCCGCCATTATATCATCAATGCTTATCGCAAAACAGTCAATGCGCCCGTTTTTGAGGACTACATAGACTATTTAGGACAATTCGAAGACCGCAGTTTCAATCATTTGGAATATGATGAGTTCCAAAAGGCCGTGAATAAAGCCATAGACAGCCTCCCTGAAACACAACGCAAGGTGATAAGAATGTCGAGAATAGAAATGATGCGGATCAAGGAAATCGCACAAACACTTGACCTAAAGGAGCAAACTGTAAAGAATCAGCTGTCACTTGCCACCAAAACACTGCGTCGTACGCTCAGGCAATTATACATCATATTTATATATTTCTCATTCATTAAAGTACTTTTTCACTTTTCAATTGTTTAATATTATAAATAAAAAAAATACATACAATGACTCTACTTCAAGATAAATATCGGTCACAAAGGATAACAACAGATGAACTTTCCAAACTGCGCGAGGAGATTAACACTGCCACAGACGAAGTCTTGGAATCTTCTATGCGAAAAGAGTGGAATGATATAGATGATGAAACAGACCGCTATCATGCAGAGACCGAAAATATATGGCAACGGATTGAAGCACAAATAAACCCGGCAAGGAAAAGTCCATGGAACATTGTGTGGAAGTGGACACAGATAGCTGCGGTAATCATGTTTCCCATTTTACTATTCGTTGCCTACCAACTTTATGACGAAAATGCATCTTTAATGGGTAAGACAACCACGTTCAGTACACATAAAGGCGAGAAGGCAAACATCGTATTACCTGACGGAACATGTATTTTGCTGAACGAAAATACCGTGTTGTCATACAATACGGATCACTTTCAAGGCCGTCGTCGGGAAATAGCCTTTGAAGGCGAAGCATCTTTTCAGGTAGCCAAGGATGCACATCGGCCTTTTGTGGTAAAAAGCCAAGGACTGAGTGTGAAGGTATTGGGAACAACCTTCAATCTGTCAGCACGAAAAGATGACGACAAAGCCAAATTGGCCCTGCTATCCGGAAAGGTTGATTTGGCATCAACAGTGTCTCACCAGAGCAAACTCATCGCACCAAAACAAATTGCTGTCCTTGACAAGTCTACAGGGCATATCTCCGTCTACAATGCTGAAGATGAAATACAAGAAGTCACGGCATGGCAACGCAATGAGATTGTATTCAGGAATGCCCCGCTGAGCAAGGTTATTTCAACCATTGAGAAAAACTATGGTGTAAAATTTGTATTCAAGACCACGCCCGACATGGCAGATGTGTTCACGGGTACTATGTTATCTAATGATTTGAATGAAAATCTAAGGATTCTTGAACAATCTTATCATGTAAAATCTACGTTGCGTAATAAGACTATCACCATTACAAGTCAGTCTTTAGATTGAGGGACAGATGCTATTCCTGTTTCGGCCATGACCATTGAGCGGTGCTCATAGGTGCAATCTTTGTCCATGACTTGGCAACAAGAGTGCCAACATGTTGCAAAATCCAACAAAATCCTTTCGTCGTGCGTCCTTTTTCAGGATAAATGGTTATCTTTGCAATCATCTAATTATTCATGGTCATGAAACAGAATTTACTGGTTTACAATACGCTCACGCGCTCGAAGGAACTGTTTAAACCGCTGCATGCCCCCAATGTGGGGATGTATGTATGCGGACCAACCGTGTATGGCGACCCGCATTTGGGACACGCCCGGCCGGCCATCACCTTCGACGTGCTTTTCCGCTATCTCAAACACATTGGGTATAAGGTGCGCTATGTGCGCAACATCACCGACGTGGGGCATCTCGAACACGATGCCGACGAGGGCGAAGACAAGATTGCCAAGAAAGCGCGTCTGGAGCAACTGGAGCCTATGGAGATTGCCCAGTACTACACCAACCGTTATCATAAGGCTATGGAAGCCCTCAACGTGTTGCCTCCAAGCATAGAGCCGCACGCCACAGGCCATATCATCGAGCAGGAGGAACTGGTGAAACAGATTCTCGCCAACGGCTATGCCTACGAGAGCAACGGCTCGATTTATTTCGACGTAGCCAAATATGACAAAGACCACAAATACGGCATTCTCTCCGGCCGAAACCTCACCGACATCATCAACAACAGTCGTGAACTCTCAGGCACCGACGAAAAGCACAATCAGGCCGACTTCGCGCTTTGGAAGAGAGCCATGCCGGAGCATATCATGCGCTGGCCCAGCCCTTGGAGCGACGGTTTTCCCGGATGGCACTGCGAGTGCACGGCGATGGGTCGTAAATATCTCGGCGACCACTTCGACATTCACGGTGGCGGCATGGACTTGGTGTTCCCACACCACGAATGCGAGATAGCGCAGGCCGTAGCCAGTCAGGGCGATCAGATGGTGCGCTACTGGATGCACAACAACATGATTACCATCAACGGACAGAAGATGGGTAAATCGCTCGGCAACTTCATCACCCTAGAGCAGTTTTTCAACGGTGAGCACGAATCATTGGAGCAGGCTTACTCGCCCATGACGATCCGTTTTTTCATCCTCTCGGCCCACTATCGTGGCACGGTGGATTTCTCCAACGATGCCCTGAAAGCCGCCAAGAAAGGACTGGAAAAGCTCATGACGGGTATTGCCGATCTCGACCGCATACAGCCGTCCAAAGGATCGCAGCCCGATACGGCCAAATTTGTCAAGGCCCTGCGCCAGCGTCTCTACGACGCCATGAACGACGACCTGCAGACGCCGCTCGTTATCAGCGCACTGTTTGAGGCTTGTCATCTCATCAATCTGCTGCTCGACCACAAGACCAAAATCTCTGAAGACGACCTTAAGGAACTCTCCGACGCCATGAACTTGTTCACCTTCGAGCTGCTCGGACTGAAAGACGAGAAGGGCGAGAGCAACGAGGCTCGTGAGGAGGCATACGGCAAGGTGGTGGAGATGGTGCTGAAGCTGCGCCAGCAAGCTAAGGAAGCTAAAGACTGGGCAACCAGCGACGAGATTCGAGACGCACTTGCCGAGGCCGGATTCGAGGTGAAAGATACCAAAGACGGGGTGACATGGAAACTCAATCGATAACTCGCTACACCGTTTTATAAATCTCAACACACAACGTTAGATATTTCGACACACAACGTCCGATGCACAATGTTGCATCGGACGTTTTTGATTGCTCTTAATTCCGGTATAGTACGGTGCTTCCTCCCCATATCCCATCAACGAAAAATCACATACCATCCACTCATTTATTACCGTTTTATTGCATAACAACAAAGCATCATCAAGGATATATATAATCGTTATCATAAAATTCATAAATATCTAAATACCAATTGATTATACATAAAACATAAATCCAAAAGGTAGCACTTTAAGTATCAGTACTACCAAACAACACGCCGTTCAAGTTTGCTCATACGCCATTATCGTTTTGATAAATGTAAAAATATATAACCATTTTGGGCAGTTTTTTTTCTAAGCAAATAGCGTGAAAAAGGCTATGTTTTTGCCCGCATAATCTGCATACAGGAGGTAAAAACTGTCCGTTTATCGGGTTTGGTTTCCCATGATAACGCGGCAAAGCCCTAATCGCGATGCGTTTAAAGCCCAACGGCAATGCGACTAAGGCTCAACGACACTGCGGTTAGGCCTTCCCCGCAGTGCCATTCGATACTTAACCGCGAACGTCCCAATAAAAGGCACAAAGGCGAATTTACAGAAAGCACTGACCATCAAGAAATTACAAAATAACGTAAAATTAGCGTATTTGAGATGAAAGCAAAACTGTTTTTGAATACGCGAAAAATAAGAGGGGGAGTGTAAAATAAAAAGATTGTCTGCAAGAACGGAAAATTACATGTTCGCTATACATTATTAATAATAGTGATCGAGCTGCTCATTTCATCTGTTACACATTATTAGTATGGCTGACCGAGCTATACATCTCATCCACTATACATTATTAATATAGCTGGGCGAGCTTATTCTTTTCATCCGCTATACTCACTGCGTAAAGACGCTTTGATACATCCGCACGTGTATCCAACCTGAAAATGAAAAGACGAAGGAAATGGCCAGCCGACAACTATTTACAACCATTGATGCACGCTGCTGGGCAGTGTATAGCCTGTTGTTACAGACAGCCGACAAACCATTTACGACCATTAATCCATTTATGGCAAAAAGAAGCAGTTTTTGCACTGTGTGCGAACACAAACCGTTGATATAGGTCAAGAAAAGCCCATTTTTTGGCATTAACAGTCAAAAATAGTTGGTCTGAGCGTAAATTCGACCTATCTTTGCAATGTCAAAAGGAAACAAGGTCTTCGTGAGAAGATTTCCAAATGACAAACATTCAATAGGTTTAAGGTTAGTAGATTGTTTCATATAGGTTTTTAGTTTTTAGGTTTAAGATTAGGTTTTTAGGTTTTCATTTAGGTTATTAGTTAGTTTAGGTAAATTTAAGATTAGTTTTTAGGTTAGCACAAATCCCCATCTCCGTGAAGGAGAGGTGGGGATTTGTCATTTATGTCCCGCTGCATGAAAATCATAAATTTCTTAATGTAATTTTTGGATTTTTGCGGTAATTGCTTTATTTTTGTATCATTACCTGCTAATTATATCGTGCGATGCAATTAATTGTTCTTATTTTGTTTTGGCTTGTTTCCATTGTGCCGGCAAGTGCTCACGACGTGGATGCTGACAGCATTATCATGGAACTGGACCATAGTTTGGAAAAGAAAGAACAGTATGAGCAGGACAAGCAAAAGCGACTGAAAAGCTTGTATCAGAAGTTCCCAACCATCAACGGGAAGGAGCAGCTGTTTAAGAATTATATCAAACTGTATGATGAATACAAGTCATACAAGTATGATTCGGCCTATGTATATGCCCAAAAGAGTATTGTACTTGCCCGGCAGATGAAAAATCCCGATTTTCTGGTGGAAGCCTACTGCGCCAAAGTGTTTTGTTTGTTGTCGGCCGGATTGTACAAGGAGGCTTTCGAAGAAATAGGGAACATCAGTCTTACAGGGGTGTCGATCAAATACAGAAAGTTGTATTACACCACCCAAGTGCGTTTGAACTATGACAACTCCGACTATAACCATACTTACCCCTATCAGGATGAGAATATCCGGCGTGGCAACCTGTTTACTGACACCCTATTAACCTATCTGAAGCCCGGTACAGAAGGATGGTTCTATACTATGGGGATGCAGCAGATGAAGAATAGGAAATACAATGAAAGCATTGATTCTTTTGAAAATCTGTTGAAGCTGAAGGGGATAGACACACATACCAAAGCTATCGTCACCTCCTCGCTGGGTTGGATATACAAAGTATTGAACAATGACACATTGGCCATTTATTATCTGGCACAGGCTGCAATTTTTGACAACATCTCTGCAACGCGGGAAACGACAGCCCTACGTATGCTGGGAAGCAATCTTTACGAGCGGGGAGATGTGAAACGAGCCATACAATATGTGAGGCTCTCTCTGGACGATGCCAATTTCTATGATGCGCGCCAACGCAAAATTGAAATCGGGAATATATTGCCCATTATCGAGAAAGACCGCTTTAACATAGTGCAGTCTCAACGCAACACAATGGCTGTAGCTGTTGGGATTGCTGTGATGCTCATCATTGCCTTGCTCGTCGGTGGATGGATTATCAGGAAACAAGTGAAACGCCTTACCATTGCCCAAAAAACAATCGAAGCGCGCAATAACAGCCTGCAGGAATCCAACGAGAAGCTGCGGGAAGCAAACGAAATCAAGGAAGAATATATCGGCAAGTCGTTCTACCTCAACTCCGAATACATCTCGATGGTGGAGAAACTCTATAAAGCTATCGACAGGAAGATTACCACACGACAGTTTGATGACCTGAAATCTACCATTCAAAAGTCAAGGATAAACATGGAACGCAAGGATATGTTTTCCGACTTTGACGAAACTTTCCTGAAACTCTTTCCTCAGTTCGTGGAAGAATACAACAAACTCTTCGACCCGGAAATGCAGAAAATGCCGGAAAAGGATAATGCCCTGACCACAGAGATGCGCATCTTTGCATTGATTCGTCTCGGCATAAGTGACAGTGAGCGCATTGCCAACTTCCTCAATTATTCGGTCCATACCATTAACACCTATAAGACCCGCGTAAAAAACAAATCAAGGATAGACAACGACTTGTTTGAGCAGCATATCATGAGAATTTAAGTCTGATAAAGCCTTATAATGGCCATTTATTGATTATACAATTATTTATTGCTTGTTTTATAACTATTTGATTATCAGTAATTATGTTATTATATTCATAATTATTGATTATACTTTTTTCTATTTTGGTTTTTGAATTGTTATTTTTAATAACTTTGCGATGAAGAATTAAACCGAAATACTATTAACTTAAAACCAATTATTATATTATGAGGAAATTTAAACCTATCATGAAGACGCATGTCTTATTTTTCTTCCTAATGGTCGCCTTGTTGGCTGCATCGTGCAGCACCATAGACGACGGTGACTACGTGAAGCCGATTACTCTGAATGAGAAAATCGCAGGAAGATGGGTAGTCAATTCTGTTGTACAGACAGATGAAAGCAACTCCCAGAAAATGCCATTAACCAACCTGCTGGATTTCGACACCTTTGTTATTAACCTCAACGCAGACGAAGATCAAAGGCCAACTACATTCTCCGTAGAGGGCAAGGCTCCCACCCTGCTGCCTCTGAAAGGCACTTGGGCTTTGGATTATGACTACACCAAGTCTGATGCAACGGCGAGTCATATTGTGCTGAACTCTGATGCAGGTGTCACCAAGCTCACCGTGACAGGAGTTCCCGGAGCTGATAGAATTCTGGAGTACAAGTTTACACGAACGGTGAATGGGCAGCCATTTGTATCTTATACCTATAACTTAATGTCGGCTGTAAAATAATAAGGAGAAATCAACATGAGAAAAATATTTATGAACATGATGTTGCTCGCAGCGACAATCATGGTGTCGAGCGCAGCAAAAGCAGATACGGAACTTTCCGGGACGCCTAAAGTGTGGACCGTACCGGCTGTTTTCGCCGCAGATGAAGAAGTGACCTTCTATCATGATGTTACCGATATTGGCTTTGAGTCTGGGGTAGACCTTTATTTTACGGAGCCGGACGCCGTGTTTACGGTGTTCCCAACGCGATTCTCGTCTAAGGACATCATCACGCTGACCAGAGAGTACAACGAACGTTCTGCCGGAGAACTCAGCTATAAAATTACTGCCGGCTCAAAAGTCATCACAGGCACGATGCCCGGTGTGAGAGACAAGCGACAGGCTACAGTAAACCTCAACAAGGAATTAGAAGGGATGAGCGTTGAGCAAATTACGGTTGAAGTTTCCAAAGAAAATGGACAGACCGTAGTTGAGACCACAATACCTTTGGTAACTCCTGATGCACAATAACACTTAATCAATGAATACATTATGAGAAAGACAAATATAAACAAACTTTGCTCATTGGTCATCATGGTCATGATGGTTATGATGAGTCAGAATCTGTTTGCACAGAATTTCAAAGCTACAGGAACTGTTGTAGACAGTTATCAGGAGCCACTCATAGGCGCAACAGTCATGGTTGCCGGTGGCAGTGAAGGCACCGTCACGGATATTGACGGAAACTTTGCCATAGCATGCTCGCCCGATGCAACTTTGGAGATTTCATACATTGGTTTCATAACCCAACAGGTAAAGGCCGGTACGGGGATGAAGGTTGTATTGCAAGAAGATGCCAAAACCCTTGACGAAACCGTTATCGTGGGCGTGGGTTATGGAACAATGCGCAAGTCGGACCTTACCGGGGCGATAGCTTCTGTGAGTGCAAAGGATATGAAGAAAGGTGTCATTACCAGTACGGAACAACTCCTGCAGGGTAAGGTTTCCGGTCTCTCCGTCATGCAGAGTTCCGGAGCACCCGAAGCAGGAGCAAGCCTCCGCCTGCGTGGTGGTACGTCTCTCTCTGCAAGCAACGGACCGCTTGTAGTGGTGGACGGTATTCCCGGCGTAGATATCAACTCTGTGCAGCCCACAGAGATTGTCAGCATGGATATTCTGAAAGATGCTTCCGCCGCAGCCATATACGGCTCGCGTGGTGCCAATGGTGTTATCATCGTAACCACCAACAGGCAAGGTACGGACGCTGAACAGAACAGCGTTCAATATAATGGCTACGTGGCATTTGCCACTGTTGCCAAGAATATGGACCTGCTCTCCGCCAACCAATGGCGTGGCTATGTAAGAGAAAGAAAAGTTGCCAGTGCGTTAGACTTCGGGGCTGACACTAATTGGCAGAAAGAGTTGGAAAGAACAGCCATCTCTCATTCGCACAACATTCTTTTCAGCAGCAGCAAGAAGGAACACGGTTACCGTGCTTCTGTAACCTATCAGAACAATCAGGGTATTATCAAGCGCAACAACATGAACAGACTGTCGGGTAGCTTGACTGCTTATCAGACTGCTTGGAAAGGAAGATTGCGCCTGGACGAGGGCATCAATGCCAACTTCGACAGCTGGCATCCCATTGACACCCGTATATTTGAACGAGCCACCAACATCAACCCAACCTATCCCATCTACAATCAGGATGGTAGCTATGCGCAATTGAGCGGCACGAATACGGAAAACCCGATAGAACTCAACAACAATCGTACGGAAGACCGGAAGCGCCACAGATTCTTAGGCTATCTGAAGGCGGAACTCGACATTGTCGATGGTTTGAAAGCTACAGTGAACACTTCCTACGAATACAACTCGGCAAAAGGAGGACTTTACAAGCCTACCTACGCCAAGATGGAAGGTATGAGCGAGAAAGGTTGGGGACAGCGCACATACGGAGACTATACGAACATGCAGCTGGAAACCTACCTGACCTATGACAAGCAAGTGGCAGAAGGGCATCAGCTCAACGCCATGGCCGGTTATTCATACTTGGACAACACCTACGAGGGCTTCGGCTCAACACGTAGTGGATTTGACACCAACGCCTTTGGATATAACAACCTCGCAGCCGGTACGGACTACAGACAGGGTGATGTTTATTCCTACAAGGGACAAGCAAAGCTCATCTCCTTCTTCGGGCGTATCAACTATAATCTGCTGGACCGCTATATGGCAACAGCAACACTGAGATATGACGGTAGTTCACGCTTTGGCGAAAATCATAAGTGGGGTACATTCCCATCTATTTCTTTAGCATGGAGAGTCAGCAACGAGGCTTTCATGAAAGGCACAGAAAGCTGGTTGGACAACTTGAAACTGCGCTTGGGTTATGGTGTAACCGGTAACCAGAACGGTATTGGCGAATACAAATCCCTACCTATTCTTACCCCATCGGGTGCAGCTTATTACGACGGAGCAACAGGAACTTGGAAGAATTCCTATACACAGAGCCAGAATCCTAATCCTGAATTGAAATGGGAGTCTACCCAACAGTTCAACATCGGTATTGACTTCTCCGTACTCAACAGACTGAACGGTACGGTGGAACTCTATTACAAGAAAACCAGCGACCTGCTTTGGACTTATCCCGTGCCACAACCACCTTATCTGGTTGGTACCATGCTCGCCAACGTTGGCGACTTGGAGAACAAGGGAGTGGAACTTACATTGGGTGCCAATATCGTGCGCACGAAGGATTGGACGTTCGATGCCAACCTGAGTTTCTCCTATAACCATCAGGAGATTACGAAACTTTCTAACGGCCAATATCAAGCCGTTGGTTTGCAGGCCGGTCCGCTTCATGACCTTCGCGGAATGTCCAACATGTATGCACAGGTTATCAAGGAAGGTTATCCCGCCGGTGCTTTCTGGGGACCCAAGTGCTTAGGTATAGACGAGAACGGTAAGTATATTCTCAATAAAGACGATGAAGGAAAGGTCATCAATGAGTATCTTGGATCCGCACAGCCCAAGTTCAACATGGGTCTCTCGCTCAATACTACCTACAGGGATTTTGATTTAACCGTAGCGGGATATGGAATGTTCGGGCAGAAAGTGCTCAATGCCACCCGCATGGCAATGTATGACCCAACCCGTTTCCCTACTCAGAATGTTCCGGACGACTTCATGACAAGTGGCATCACGGACAACCCAACCTTCTCCGATTACTTCATAGAGAACGGCAGCTTCTTCCGTCTGCAGTCTGCCACATTGGGTTACACTCTGCCTAAACCCGAAGTTCTAGGCCTGAGCCGTATACGCTTCTACATCACTGCAGAAAATCTCTTCTGTATTACATCCTACAAGGGATTGGACCCCGAAGTTTCCGTTCCCGACAATGTACTCAGCTCACCGGGCATTGAAAAGTTCAACGCTTACCCACGCCCACGTACATTCTCCTTAGGTGTCAATATTTCATTTTAACTAACTTCCAAAACGCATATCATATCATGAACAAAAATATAATAGCAGCAGTTGTGCTGGGGATGATAGGCTTATCATCATGTACAGACCTTAACGAGACGCTGTATGACAAAGTATCGATGGATGATTACGGTAAGAACGCTACCGAAGTGCAGACCATCGTGGGAGGCGCCTATGCCACCTTGCGCGGTTATGGTGCTGCCACACCGGAGGGAAACGGCGTGAACTGCTATCCTACCTGCGAATATGTGTTCTTCACAACCGAATGCAGCAGTGACGAAGCGTGCCTTCCAACACGCGGTACCGACTGGTACGACGGGGGCAGATACCAACAACTGCAATTCCACACTTGGGATGCAGCCAACACGGGGGTGCTGTCACTGTGGCGGTATAACTTTGTCGGTATTTCCAAGATAAACGCCATTATTTATCAGGTGGATCAATCAGAGCTTTCGGATGCCTCAAAGGATGTTGTGAAAGCTGAACTCAGGGGATTGCGTGCATACTATTATTACAACCTCTTGGATAATTTTGGGAATGTGCCCATTACAACAGACTTCACTGAGTCTGAGTTGCCCAAGAATTCTTCCCGCCAGCAAGTGTTCGAATTTGTGGAGAAGGAACTCAAAGAAACGCTTCCACTTCTGCCAAAAGGCGTGCAGTATGGCCGCTTCACCCAGAATGTAGCCTATACGCTTCTGGCCCGGCTTTACCTCAATGCCGAAGTTTATACGGGCAAGGCTCGTTGGCAAGACTGTCTCGACATGTGCGACAAGGTTTCGGGCTACAACCTCACAGCCAACTATAAAGAAAGCTTTAAGATTGACAACGAAACGTCTCCGGAAATTATCTTCGCCATTCCCTACGATCACAAGCAAGGAACCGTGGGCAACTACCTGGCTTCCATGACCTATCATTACAACCAGCGCTATGCCTTCTCAGCCGACGGCAGTTGGCAATGGTCAGCAAACGGAATCTGCGCACAGCCAGGACTCTATTCTTCTTTTGAGGAGAACGATGTCCGCAGAAACGCCGTCATGGTGGGACAGCAGTACAGTGCAAAGGATGGCTCCCCCGTCTTGATGGATAGCGGCGAGCCCCTCAACTACACAGAGGAAATAGGTGATTACACCAATGCCATGCAAAACGAAGGTGCTCGATTGGACAAGTATGAATGGAGCGCCACTGATAAGTGGGAACGCGACAACGACTGGGTATTGATGCGCTATGCCGAAATTCTCATGATGCAAGCCGAAGCAAACTTCCGTTTGGGTTACGAACAACCTGCTCTGACCTACATCAATCAGGTTAGGAAGCGTGCCGGACTTGATGCCCTGACCACGCTGACATTGGAAGACTTGGACAAAGAATGGAAACATGAATTCGTATTCGAGGGTCTCCGTCGCACCACCAACATCCGCTTCGGGACATTCTTCGACGCATGGTGGAACAAACCGGCAGACAATCCGGACAAGCACACCGGCATCTTCCCCATCCCTAAAGAGGAGATGGAAAAGAATCCAAACTTGGTCCAGAATCCCGGATACAAATAAAGCTTATTATGGAGCGGCACATTCATGCCGCTCCATAGTTTCAAACATTTAAACTGCTCTATCGATGAATAAATACATGATTTACAGTTTGATGCTTGCCATGGCCTTCTTCACAACCGGATGCAGCGACGATGACGACACGACAACCGGTAAGGGAGAGGTGGCCATAGAAGTTATCCAGCCCCCGAAGACCAACAAGATGAATGTCTATATCCACTATATGCCCTGGTTTGAAACTCCGGAAACCAATGGTGGAAAATGGGATTCCCACTGGACCATGAACACCTGCGACCCCAAACCACCATTGAGCCCACAGAGGAATACGGCTACAGATATCTCACGGCCCTGCAAAAGTTCACCGGCGTGAAGTATTCGCAAAGCGACCTTGAGCTTATCTACAGATGGTATAAGGTGCGTGTAGCCAAGCCCAATAACGCCAGGGTGGGCGAGGCCTACAAATGTCTCGCGACACTGCAAACAGACAAGGCCGCTTCAATCATCAGCAGTTTGGAATAATATAACACAGATAACTTTAAGTACATAATGATGAATAATATGGTATTAAGAATTGTTTTCATGATTTGCATGGGGGTGATTACAACATCCCTCCATGCAAAATCTATAGGCAAAGTGACGTCTCCCGATGGCAATCTCACCGTCACCGTAAGCCTGTCAAAAACCGGGAGACCCTATTTCACGTTGCACCGAGGCGCGGAAATGATATTAGACAAATCCCAAATGGGCATGAAGCTCAAATCGGGCGACTTCTATCAGAATTTCAAGGTGCTTTCTTCCAAATGCGACCGGAAAGACGAGACATGGCAACAACCCTGGGGAGAAGAGACAGAAGTCAGAAATCACTACAACGAACTTTCCGTAAACCTACAGGAAAAGCGTGGCGCAAAGCGACTGCTGACGCTTGTTTTCAGAGTGTTTAACGACGGGATGGGATTCCGTTATGTATTTCCCAAACAACCCAATCTCAAGAATTTTGTCATCATGGACGAGATGACAGAGATGGCTCTGCCCACAGACAATGATGCATGGACCATCCCTGTAGAAGGAACGGAATTTTTAGAGGCACTGTGGACCAAAGAGAAGATGAGTACAAAGCCACGTGTCTACACGCCGATAACAATGGAGGTGAAAGACGATCTCTATCTGGTCTTCCACGAGGCCAACCTCACCGATTATGCCATGCTGAACTATGAAGCAAAGGCAAACGGCAAAGGCGGCGTCACCATGAAATCCGAGTTGACGCCTTGGTCTACCGGTGAACTCGTCTTTGCATCAGCTCCGTTCAAGAGTCCCTGGCGAACAGTCATCGTCGGGAGCAAGCCCGCCGACCTCATTGCATCTCGCCTGATGCTCAATCTCAACGACCCCTGCAAGATAGAAGACACCAGCTGGCTGGAGACCGGCAAATATGTAGGCATCTGGTGGGGCATGCACATGGAAGATTACACATGGGGGCAGGGCGAAAAACATGGTGCCAACACAGCCAACACAAAGCGATACATCGATTTTGCAGCCGAAAACGGGTTCAAGGGTGTGCTCGTAGAAGGATGGAATGAAGGCTGGGACGGAGACTGGGGCTCAAACGGCGACCTCTTCAGTTTCACCAAAGCTTATCCCGACTACGACCTGCCCGGCTTGCAGCAATACGCGATGAACAAAGGCGTAAGACTCATCGCACACAACGAAACCAGTGGAGGAGCCAAGAACTACGAAGCCCAATTGGAAGATGCCTTCGCACTCTATCACTCGCTGGGCATCAAGGCCGTTAAAACCGGCTACGTGAAAAAATTAATGGACAAGAAGGAACTGCAGCACAGCCAGTATGGCATCCGTCATTACAGAAAAGTCATTGAGACTGCCGCAAAATATCAGCTGATGATCGTCAACCATGAGCCGGCCATGCCTACGGGGCTTCGACGCACTTACCCCAACCTTATTTCCGCTGAGGGTACCAGAGGACAGGAATACAATGCTTGGTCAAAAGATGGTGGCAATCCGCCCTATCACATCTGTATTCTTCCCTTCACACGCCAACTGGCAGGACCAATAGACTTCACGCCGGGTATTTTCAACTTTAAAAACAAAGTCTATCCCAAAACTCACCCGCAAACAACCCTAACCAAACAGCTGGCCGAATACATCGTCATCTATTCTCCATGGCAAATGGCTGCGGACATGATCGAGAACTACAAAGACCAGCCCGCACTGACATTCATCAAGAGTGTGCCCACCAACTGGCAGCAAACACTGGTGCTCAATGCTGACATTGGAAAATACATCACTATTGCCAGAAAAGAGAGGGGTACGGATGATTGGTACATTGGTGGCGTTACGGACGAGAACGCTCGCGACATGGTGCTCGACCTGAAGTTTCTCGATCAGGATGGTGTGTACAAAGCCATGATTTATCAGGATGGGCCCGGTGCCGATTACCGCACCAATCCCTATCCAATGACCATTACTCAACAGATGGTAAAGGCTTCAGACCAACTGAATCTGCATCTCGCTCCGAGTGGCGGCTTTGCTATTCAGCTCTGCAAAATCAAATAAACTGTTGTTCTTGATGAATAACAATGCCCTTTCCAACCACCATGCTTTCACCAACTGAAAGAGTAGCAACTACCCACCATACAATTGGTGAAAGGTTGGAAATAGGCGAAGAAGATGATAAAATAACGGAAAGAGGTAAAAAGATGAATCAATAAATTTAGTTTCAAACTTTCCATTAACTTTTCTTCTATGGGTATTCAAATGGGAGGATGTGTCCACAGTGGCACATCCTCCCATCGTCTTCTCATCCCACAAAATTATCGCAGGCAGACTTCTCTTTCCAACAGACAAGCGCAAGAAAGAGAGAGCCGGGAGCGGCTTCTACTCCGCAAGGGTGAAATCCAACTGCCTTTTCTCCAAATTTGCCCTGGCCACCTGAATACGGATGGCATCGCCAAGCTGATACTTATGATGGTGATGGCGCCCCCGGAGCAGGAAGTTTTTCTCGTCGAACTCGTAGTAATCATCGTCGAGATCACGCATGGGCACCATGCCCTCGCAATGATTTTCGTCTATCTCGGCATAAATGCCGTAACTCGTAATACCACTGATGTGTGCATCATAACACTCGCCTACCTTGTCGCCCATAAACTCCACCATCTTGTATTTCACGGAGTCGCGCTCGGCATTTTGGGCCACCTGTTCCATGTCTGAGCAATGCTCACACAGCGCTTCATATTTTTTCTCGCTTGCCGAACGTCCACCGGCCTGATACCTTGTGAGCAGGCGATGGAGCATAGTGTCAGGATAGCGACGGATGGGCGATGTGAAATGCGTGTAATAGTCAAAAGCCAGACCGAAGTGTCCGATGTTGTGCACACTGTATTTTGCCTTCATCATCGCTCTCAGAGCCACACTCTGAATCATCTTTTGTTCGCGTTTGCCCTCACATTTATCCATCAGTTTGTTAATGCTTTTCGCCATAGCCGAACGCGTGCCGTCGGTCTTCACCTTGTAGCCAAACTTGGCTATAAACTCGCGCAGCGTCTCCATCTTCTGCGGGTCGGGGTTGTCGTGAACGCGGTAAGGAATAACTTTCGCCTTTTCCCCCCTTTTTTTTCTGCCCACACGCTCCGCAACGGTCTTGTTGGCCAGCAACATAAACTCCTCGATGAGCTTGTTGGCATCTTTCGAACGTTTGTAATAGGCACGTATGGGGTGGCCCTTTTCATCGATGTCGAATTTCAATTCCTCCGAATCAAACTTCACCGAGCCATGCTTGAAACGCTGTTCGCGCAGCTTCTTGGCCAATCGGTCAAGCATACACAATTCCTGCCCGTGATCGCCCTTGTATCCCCGTCCCTTGGGGTCGGGAGCCGGCTCACCCGTGCCGTCCACCACACCGTTATCCTCCAGTATCTGCTGCACTTCTTCGTAAGCATAGCGACGGTTGGAGCGGATAATGGTGTGTACCAGTCTGAAATTGCGTATCATGGCATCCTCATCGAGGTCGAACACGGCACTGTAGGCCAGTTTGTCTTCATCAGGACGGAGCGAGCAAACGAAGTTGCAGAGCCGCTCAGGCAACATCGGAATCGTACGGTCCACAAGATAGATAGATGTTGCACGCTTCTCGGCTTCTTTGTCGATGATGCTTCCTTCCGGAATGTAGTGTGAAACATCGGCAATATGCACGCCCACCTCCATCAGTCCGTTGTCGAGTTTCTTAATGGAGAGCGCGTCGTCGAAGTCTTTGGCGTCAGCGGGGTCGATGGTACAGGTCCACGTCTTGCGGAAATCCTCACGCTCGGCAACATCCTGTGGCGTAATCTCACCGGTGATTTTGTTGGCCGCATCTTCCACCCTCTTAGGATATTTGTAGGGCAGTCCAAACTGAGCCAATATCGTGTTCATCTCCACATCGTTGTCTCCGCTCTTACCCAAAACGTCGGTAACCTTGCCTATAATGTTACGATGCTCCTCATCGGGCCACTTGATGATCTGTACCAATGCTTTGTCGCCGGTCTTCCCACCCTTGAGATTTCTCTTCGGTATAAGGATATCGTGCACGAAAGTATCATTCTGCGGAGTAAGAAAAGCTACATCCTTGCCCACATTCAAACGTCCCACAAACACATCTTTGGCACGTTCGAGAATTTCGATAACCTGTGCTTCCTTGATGTGTTTCTGACGTCGGGCATTGAACGACACGCGCACCCGGTCTCCCGTGAGTGCCGACAGCGAGTTGCGCTCGGCCACGAAGATGGGCTTATCGCCACCGTCGGGAATGAACGAGTTTTTACCATTCGACTTGCGGATAAACTTTCCTTCCTGCACCTGCCCTTTGGTGTTGAGCGCGTAAGCGTTGTCGCTCACCTTGGTGATGAAGTCGTCCCAAGCCATCTCCTCCATAATATCGATAGCCAGCATCTTCAAGGGGTGAGTGTTGAGATGCAGTGTTTTGAAAATCTCTTTGAACGATAATGTCTTCCCCGGCTGCGTGGAAAACAACCCTTCAAGTTTTAAAGAGAGCTGCTTCTTGGACATTCGCTTGCCGGCTTTCTTTCTTTTTGACATATTTTTTCGGTTTAAAGTGTTTGAGGTTTGAAAGGTTTGTCTCTCCCTGCGTGAGAAAACCATACTGTCGGTGTTTTACCATGCAGAGATGTAGAGCTTCAAAAGAAAGACCAATCAACTGAAAATTACTGACGCACGAGGAAAACACAGAGGCTCCGTGCAATTCATTGGTCATCCAAATATCCTCCACCCCTCTTATATATTACTTGCAAATTAACAAAAAAGAATTGAACTTTCCTAATTTCATTTTGATTATTTTGCAAATCATTGGATTTGTATTAACTTTGTAGCCTATTTGTTATGAAGATTTTAATAACCGGTGCCAGCGGATTCATTGGCAGTTTTATGGTGGAAGAAGCCCTGCGTCAGGGCTTTGAAACTTGGGCTGGTGTGCGTCATACCAGCTCTCGTCAGTATCTGCAGGATGACCGAATACATTTCATAGAACTCGATTTTTCGTCGGAAGAAGCACTCATCAAACAGCTCACCGGCCAAGAGTTCGACTATATTGTGCATGCCGCCGGGGCCACCAAGTGCCTCCATGCCGAAGATTTCTTCAAGATAAACTATGAAGGAACGGTGAATTTTGTGCATGCCATTCTCAAGCTTCGGATGCCTCTGAAGCGGTTTATCTATATCAGTACGCTCGGCGTCTACGGTGCCATTCATGAGCAACGCCCCTATCAGGAAATTGAGCAGGACGACACGCCACGTCCCAACACGGCCTACGGCAGGAGCAAACTCAAGACCGAACGCTTTCTCGACTCCATCGGGAACGATTTCAACTACATCGTGCTGAGACCCACAGGCGTCTACGGACCACGCGAAAAAGACTACTTTCTCATAGCCAAAAGCATCAAAAGGCACATAGATTTCAGTGTGGGATTCAAGCCTCAGGACATCACTTTCGTGTATGTCAAAGACGTGGTACAGGCCGTGTTCCTGGCCCTCGATCGCGGAATGTCGGGACGCAAATACTTTCTCTCTGACGGCAACGTGTACCGGAGCTGCACCTTCAGCGACTATATCCGCCAAGAGCTTGGCAATCCCTGGTGGATCAGAATCACGGCTCCGATATGGCTGCTGCGCATCGTCACCTTCTGTGGCGAACACTTCAGTCGCATCACCGGAAAACCTACACCCCTGAACAACGACAAATACAATATTCTCAAACAGCGCAACTGGCGATGCAACATTGAGCCAACCTGCGATGAACTCGGCTATCATCCACGCTATCAACTGCAAGAAGGCGTGAAGGAAACCATGGCGTGGTATAAAGAAAACAACTGGCTCTAACTACCTGTTTAAAGTATGAATATCAGGAAATACATTGAATTGGAGAAGAAACCCACCCGCGCCCTCATGCCGTTGGAATGGGTTGTGCTTGCCTATGTAGTTTTTACGCTCATCATTGTGCTGTTTGGCCTGACCAAATTCAGCAATCCCGACGCCATGATCTGGGGTCGCGTGCGCATGGGAGCCATCACGCTGGGAATGTGGGTGGTCTACAGGCTCATACCGTGCCGGCTGACCCGTCTGCTCCGTGTCGTCGTACAGATGTCGCTGTTGAGCTGGTGGTATGCCGACACTTACCTCCTAAACTGTCTTTTTCCCAACCTCGACCACATCTTTGCCCGGGCCGAACAGGCCTTGTTCGGTTTCCAGCCGGCCTTGGTTTTTGCCGAGAAGATGCCGCAGATATTCTTCAGCGAGCTCATGGATATGGCCTATGCGAGCTACTTCCCCATCATCGCTGCCGTAATTCTCTATTATTTTTTCAAACGCTATCATGAGTTCGAGCGTACGTCGTTCATCATTCTCGCCTCTTTCTTCGCTTTCTATATCATCTACGACGTGCTGCCCGTCACAGGGCCGATGTACTACTACCATGCCGTCGGACTGGACCGCATCACGCAGGGCATATTTCCAAGCTTAGGCGATTATTTCTGCACCCATAACGAGATGATGGAGTCGCCGGGCTATCAAAACGGCATATTCTACTCCCTCGTCACGGCAGCCCACGACACCGGCGAGCATCCCACTGCAGCTTTCCCCAGTTCTCACGTGGGCATTTCGGTAATCTGCATGCTATTGGCGTGGCACTCAAAAAGCCGCAAACTCTTTTTCTGGCTGCTGCCCTTTGCCACGCTCATCTGCTTCGCTACGGTGTATATCCGCGCCCACTACGTCATCGACGTGTTTGCCGGTCTCGGTTTCGGCTTTGCTTTCTATTGGCTTTGGGCATGGGTGGCCAATCGGGCGAAACTGTAACACCAACTGGTTTTTATCAAGATTTTATCACAAAATCCGGCCCTTCTCTTTTGAGGCATCCGGAAAAGAAATCCCCTTTATTTGTAAAAACAAAATCATCGGCTCGTCCTCCAAGACAAATGCTTTGGGCGATTAGGGTCGAATGGCCACGCGTTTTAAGCCGAAACACAGTGCGACTAAGGCTCCGTCATATTGCGATTAAGGCTTTTTCGCATTGCCATTACACCCTAACCGCAATGCCTCAATATCTTAAAACCGAAAATATTGAGCACGAATTGCGCAACCATCTGACCATCAGCAAAATGCATAACAGGCAAAATTTGGGCGTATTTTGGACCAAAGGTTTTCTGTTTTCAAATTCGCCAAGCATTTGAAGGCTTTTGTCCGCATATTTCATAGCACAATGTTATGGGCGGAGAAAGCGGTTGCATTTTCTGCGATATTGCTCATGGAGAAAGCGGTATGCATCATTCTTGCTCTTGTTATGCGGCATGGTTGCAACGCCACTTTTTTTTAATTATTCTTAAATTATGTACAACACACTTTGCCCATCAAGGGCAAAAACATACATTTGTAGCCATATTGCATAAGTTTCATTTCTTTAATATCACACACATGAGAATATCTTTCCGTGCTGACCTTTGGCTCATCTGCCTTTTCGCTATGTTCTTGATAGCCTGTGAAAAAGACGATTCCAACCATTTCAAGGCCACCGGCGACCCGTCTACTCAGAAAATATTAGACGAGCAACAGCTGATGATAAGCCGCAGAGACACCTCTTTTGTGCTCCGCCTCAACCCCACCGATATGCCCTGGGAGGCAAAAATCGTAGCCGGCGGAAGCGATGAGAGCAACAGATTGTGGTGCAAAATAAACACCGCGAACGACGCGTCCGGAAGCCGGGTCACCGTTGAAGTAGAGGCCAACCGGTCGATGTCACCACGCACAGCTGTGGTGGAGCTGACCAATGGCAACCGACTATATCGGTTTACCATCCGCCAACAATACATGCCACAGATGAGACCGAGAAACACCTACATTCAAGTGGAGGCGGACTCGGTGTTTGCCTATCTTTTCGTCAAGACCAACGTAAAGCCTACCGTGACCATCCCTGCCGCTGCTACGTGGCTGCGACAGGAGTCTATGGAGGTGGACACGCGGGCCATAAACCACACCGTGCCGACGGTAATCTATCGTTTCAGTCTCGACCGCAACACGGGATTGGGACGTGCTGCCGAGGTGACGTTGGGCGGTGAGGGCGCCCGGCCGGTGAGCATCGTCATACACCAGAATCCCCAAGCGTTGCGCAGCGAGGAGCATATTCATGTAGACAAGCCGGGCACACTGGCAACGCTGCTTGGCGGCAACGCCTCCACATGGGGCAACATCAACACCCTGCACCTCTCCGGACAGCTCAATGATACCGATATACAGACACTGCGCACGCTGCTTTCGCCTTTGGTAAGATACACAAGTAGGAATAGCCAAGGCAACATATCGTACACATCCAGCGTGCCGCTCAACCTGCAACACCTCGACATAAGCCAATGCCGGCTCATCTCGAAAGACAACGGCTTCTTGGTCCCGACCATTGATACGAATTTGAACAGCTACAGCAGTGACGGGGATAACTGTTTGGGCGACAATGCTTTCATGGTGACAAGGACCAAACTGAAAAGCATCGTGCTGCCCGAAATGTTGGAAAGCATTGGCGAAAGGGCATTTTATCACTGTGAATATTTGGAGAAAATAGACATTCCGGCTACTGTCAGGAATATTGAGCCATACGCATTTTTCAACTGCATGAAGCTCTCCCAAATCAACATCCCGGCCAATTCCCAATTGGAGACGCTTGGAAGTTATGCCCTCAGCACGGGAAGGCAGCTCTCCGAAATCCGTTTTCCCGCCTCGCTTCAATTCGACGAGTTCAAGACTTTCATCGGTAACTTCTCGGCCAAAAACGTCCATGTGGGATGGACTGTGCCGCCCGTCCTCACGCGTATGAGGTTTTATTCGAAATCAACACTCTATGTGCCGAAGGGGTGCGGCGATGCCTATCGACAGGCGAAAGGCTGGAATCAGGCGGCCAATATTGTGGAGGAGTGAGTGGGCAAAATACAAATCCGTGTGCCGTAAACGTGCACATTGCCATGCTTCGTTCAGTGGGCAAAGTCGATTCCCGCAAAATCGACCGGCAGTATAGCATTTGACAAAGTTCAGTTGATTGGCATTTGCTGAGGTAAACGCAGGGAACGCGACGTGCTCCGCAAAGGGTAGCCCGCCCCATTCTCGCTTTTTCGACACCGAAAGCCAATAAGAAAAATATTATTCGTAACTTTGTAAGCTATAACGGATAAAAGCAAATGAGCAAGAAATTATATATCGAAACATACGGCTGCCAAATGAACGTGGCCGACTCCGAGATAGTGGCTTCGGTCATGCAGATGGCGGGTTACGACATCACTGAAAACGAAGACGAGGCCGATGCCGTCTTTCTGAACACCTGTTCGATCAGAGAGAATGCCGAGAACAAGATTTACCATCGTCTCGACGCGCTCCATGCCGAGCAGAAGAAACGGGCGGCTGCAAATCCCAACATCCAACATCCGTCACCCATTCTGGGCGTGCTGGGCTGTATGGCAGAGCGTGTCAAGGAAGACTTGGTGAAGAATCACCATGCCAATTTGGTGTGTGGACCCGACGCCTATCTCAACCTTCCTGAGATGATTGCAGCCGTAGAGATAGGCCAAGAGGCCGTAGACGTAGAGCTTTCGACCACCGAAACTTATCGCGACATTATACCGCAGCGCATCGGCAGCAACCGCGTCAGTGGGTTTGTGAGCATCATGCGCGGTTGCAACAACTTCTGCCACTACTGCATCGTGCCCTTCACGCGGGGACGTGAGCGCAGCCGCGACGTGAAGAGTATATTGAAAGAGGTGCGCGATCTGCACGACAAGGGCTTCAAAGAGGTGACGCTTTTGGGGCAGAATGTGAACAGCTACGGTCTGCTGCCCAACGGCAAGCGACCCGAAAACGGTACGTCGTTTGCCGACTTGCTGCGCTTGGTGGCGCGTGAGGTGCCCGATATGCGGGTGCGTTTCACCACCTCCAATCCCGAAGACATGACCGAAGACATCATTCAAGCAGTGGCCGACGAGCCTAATCTGTGCAACCATATCCACTTCCCCGTGCAGAGCGGAAGCAGCAAAGTGCTCAAGCTGATGAATCGGAAATATACGCGCGAGGATTATTTGGAGAAGGTGGCAGCCATCCGGCGCATCATCCCCGACTGCGGCCTCACCACGGATGTCTTTGTGGGGTATCACGATGAGACAGAGGAAGACCATCAAATGACGCTCAGCCTGATGCGTGAGGTGGGCTTCGATTCAGCCTTCATGTTCAAGTATAGCGAGCGTCCGGGCACATATGCCGCCAAGCATCTGCCCGACAACGTACCCGAAGAGGTGAAAGTTCGCCGCCTCAACGAAATCATACGGTTGCAGACCGAGATAAGTGCTGAACAGAACAGAAAGGACGAAGGCAAGGAGTTTGACATTCTGTTGGAGCGATTCTCCAAGCGCAGCAGGCAGCAACTCATGGGCCGCACACCGCAAAACAAAGCGGTGCTCGTGGACAAGGGGACGCACCATATTGGTGAAACCATAAAGGTGAGAATCACCGGCAGCTCCTCGGCAACGCTGTTTGGAGAAGAAATCTAAGTAATAAGACAAGACGCCGAACATCTTTTTATGAAAGAATTTATCCAAGTTTTGCGGAGATTTCTGCCTCCCTACAAGAAATATCTTGTACTATCCATCGTATTCAACATCCTATCTGCTGTGTTGAATATATTTTCCTTTGCCGCCCTTATCCCCATTCTGCAAATTCTGTTTCAGACCGGCGGACATCAGGTGGCAACCCATTGGATGAGCCTTGGAGACGGCAGCTTCAAAGATGTATTGAGCAACGACACTACCTATCTGGTACAACAGCTGGTCGGCAACTACGGCCAGACCACCACATTGCTGCTCATCGGTCTGTTCCTCGCACTGATGACTTTTCTCAAGACGGGTGCCTACTTCCTGAGTTCCGCGTCGGTTATCCCCATCCGCACGGGTGTGGTGCGTGACATCCGCAACCAACTTTATCAGAAAATCACGTCGCTTCATCTCGGCTTCTTCAGCGAAGAGCGCAAGGGTGACATCATTGCCCGCATGAGCGGCGACGTGCAAGAGATAGAAAACAGCATCATGTCGTCATTGGATATGCTGTTCAAGAATCCCATTCTCATCATCATTTATTTTGCCACACTGGTGTATGTCAATTGGGAACTCACGGTGTTTACCATCATCTTTGTGCCCATCTTCGGATGGTTTATGGGACTGGTGGGACGCAAACTCAAGGCTAAATCCATCAAGGCCCAAGCCTTATGGAGCGACACGATGAGCCAAGTGGAAGAAACTTTGGGTGGTCTGCGCATCATCAAGGCATTCTCGGCAGAAAGCAAAATGAACCATCGATTCGACAAGATAAACTCTGCCTACCGCAACAATATCAAGCGAGTGAACATCCGTCAGCAAATGGCCCACCCCATGAGTGAGTTTCTCGGCACGCTGATGATCGTCATTGTGCTGTGGGTGGGGGGTATTCTCGTGCTGAATTACGGCACACTTTCCGGTCCATCGTTTATCTATTATCTCGTGATACTCTACAGCATCATCAACCCGCTGAAGGAGTTTTCCAAGGCGGGCTACAACATTCCGAAGGGCCTTGCCAGCATGGAGCGCGTAGATAAAATACTGAAAGCCGAGGTGGCTATAAAGGAGCTGGAGCATCCCAAACACATCACGACATTCGAACACAGTATCGAATTCAGGAATGTGTCGTTCAAATACAACGAAACATGGGTGCTGCGCAACATCAATCTAACCATAGAAAAGGGTAAGACCATAGCCTTGGTGGGACAGAGCGGAAGTGGAAAGTCTACGCTGGTAGACCTCATTCCTCGCTACTATGACGTGCAGGAGGGTGAGGTTTTGATTGATGGCATCAATGTGAAAGACCTTGCTATTCACGACTTGCGGCATCTCATCGGTAACGTCAATCAAGAGGCGATACTCTTTAACGATAGCTTTTACAACAACATTATATTCGGGGCGGACAGCGCCAAGATGGACGATGTGGAACGGGCAGCCAAGATTGCCAATGCCTACGACTTCATCACAGAGTCGGAAAACGGTTTCGAGACCAATATCGGAGACCGTGGTGGAAGGCTATCGGGTGGCCAACGGCAGCGCGTGAGCATCGCCCGGGCCATATTGAAAAATCCTCCCATTCTCATCCTCGATGAAGCCACGTCGGCCCTCGACACCGAGAGCGAACGACTGGTGCAGGATGCTTTGACAAAATTGATGAAGACACGCACCACCGTTGCCATTGCTCACCGCCTGTCGACAATCAGGAATGCCGATGAAATCTGTGTGCTTCACGAAGGGCAAATCGTTGAGCGGGGTACTCATGAAGAGCTTCTCGCCATCGACGGATACTATAAAAAGCTACACGATATGCAGTCATAAGCTACACGATATGCCATCGTAGCCACACGGCTTATCGCTTCGCGACACGCCCATCTCAACTCAATCATCATGACAAAACTCGTTTATTACATATTCTACACGCTATCTTTGCTTCCCTTTCGGGTGCTCTATGCGCTGTCAGACCTTGAGTTTCTTATTGTCTACAGACTGATAGGCTATCGCCGAAAGATTGTGAGAAGCAACCTAACCTCGTCTTTTCCGGAGAAAAATGAGGCGGAAATCAAGGAGATTGAACGAGGTTTCTATCATTGGTTTTGTGACTATTTTTTTGAGACTATCAAATTATTGAGCCTATCCGACAAAGAACTCAAGAAGCGACTCATCATCACCAATTCGGCCGAACATGAACAATGGTTTAAGCAAGGACGCAACACCGCAGCCATACTCGGCCACTACTGTAATTGGGAATGGCTTTCACGGGTAGGCTATAAGATGGAACAGAATCGACGGGTTGGCCTTATCTACGGCCCCTTACACAGTAAAGCATTCGACTATCTCTTCTTTCAAATACGCACATATCCACCAACAGGCGTACCCGTACCCAAGAAACAGATACTCCGACAACTCTTATCCTGGAAACGGGAGGGGCGGATGAGCCTCTGCGGATACATCGCAGACCAAGCACCCAAATGGGAGAACATTCATTGCTGGCTGCCGTTTCTAAACCACAATACGCCCGTATTTACCGGTGCCGAACGCATTATGCGCAAGATGAACAACGTGGTTTACTACGTGGATATGACAAGACCCAAGCGCGGATACTACCAAATGACTTACCGGCTCATCACTGACGACCCCAACAGTCTGCCCGAATTTGAAATCACACGCCGCTTCTTCCAGATGCTCGAAACATCGATACGCAATAATCCCGTGTCTTATCTGTGGACCCACAACCGATGGAAACGCACATACGAGGAGTTTAACAGAAGATTCATGACTGTGAACGGGAAGATTATTCCACGCACCAAAGAATGATTATATGAAATTCATCATCCATCCTGAATACGAGCATCTGCGATCTTATATTGAAGAAATCCCTCATATTTTCAACCATCAGGGAGAGGAGATATATCATCTAAGAAACGTCATCAAGGTGATGAAGGCACCCGATGGACAACTTATAAACGTCAAGCGATACTGTATTCCTAACTGCCCCAACCGCTTGATATATTCTTGGGGCATCCGAAAACCCAAAGCAGAACGCGCCTTTGAATATGCCGATATATTGCAGAACAAGGACATTTGCACCCCCAAGGCCATAGCACTCATTGAAGAAAGAAATGCCATCGGACTGTTGCGCTACACCTATTTCGTCAGCGAGCAAGTCGATTGGGGACACACTTTCTACGAGTTCGGTAACGCCAAGCCGGGCGAATATGAAGAGCCGGCCAAGGCGTTGGCCCGTTATGCCGCCTATATGCACGATAAAAGCGTGATTCACAAGGACTTCACGCCCGGAAACGTCCTATGGAAAAAAGACGATAAAGGCTATCATTTTTGCATCGTCGATACCAATAGGATGTATTTCGGAGACGTGAGTGTCGAGATGGGATTGCTGAATATCATCAAGTTTTGGGGGCCAAAGGCTTTTACCGAAATACTCATCAGCGAATATGCAGCACTGCGGAATGTAGACCCCAACAAGGCATTGGCCATCGCCATGCCGGCCAGAGCCAAGTTTTGGAGACGCTATCAAATCAAACACGAAATACCCTTTAAATTAGAGTTATGACACACCGACTATGTTTCATCTCCCGAAACTATCGGGGAATCGACAGTTCCGGCAACAAAGCCAAGACCGACAACGAGATCACCCTGCGCCAAATGGGGGCACATAACCTCGGAATGCGCACCACATATTATAACAGCAAGATACTTACTTTCTTCTTAGACCTGGCAGGAATCATCAAGATGATGCTGACCATCAGGCCCGGAGATATTGTTCTGCTGCAATATCCGGTCAAGAAATACTTTGCCTTCATCTGTAAATTTGCCCACCTCCGCCATGCCAAGACCATTGCCCTCATACACGATTTAGGCTCTATGCGGCGCAAGAAACTCACTATAGGTCAGGAAATCAAACGCTTGATGCACGCCGATTATGTCATCGCGTCCAATGAAAAGATGCAAGGCTGGCTGGCGCAACATGGTTTTACGAATCCTACGGGAGCACTGCAGCTCTTCGACTATCGTTCTGAGCGTGTGGCGTCAGCGTCTGCCCATCAGGCGTCCGGAGCTTGCCCAAGTCTGGTTTATGCCGGCGCCTTGGCACCACGCAAGAATTCCTTTCTTCTCAAGATGCAAGAACACATCAGAGATTATCAGTTGGAAATCTATGGAAACGAGAGTGGACTTCCCGGTTTGCAGGCCGGCGACAAAATTCATCTGCACGGTTTCATCAATCCGGAAGACTTCATCAGCGGTGTGAAGGGTGACTTTGGTTTCGTTTGGGACGGCGATTCGATAGACACCTGTTCGGGTAATTTTGGCGAATATCTGCGTTGGAACAGTCCCCACAAAGTGTCCTTCTATCTGCGTGCCGGTCTCCCCGTCATCATCTGGAAAGAGGCTGCACTCGCTCCCATCATCGAAAAGGAAGGAGCCGGATTTGCCATAGGCAGCATCCAAGAATTGAACGACCGACTGCAAACCCTCTCTGCCGACGACATTCAGAATATGCGGGCCAACGTGTTGCGTGTGAGCAATCAGCTGCGTTCGGGTCGTTTCTTCACAACTGCCGTAAACAAAGCGCTCGCCACGCTGAGCCAAGTCGTTGCCCAATAGGGGCTATGATACTCGCCGTAAAACACAGCATTCTTATTGTACTTTCCCAAAATATCATCCTCAATGATGGGTCCCCAATAAGCTATAGGATTATTGGGGACCCATGTTTTTTCTTTACAAACACCCCTTTAAATTTCGCTTATTTCAAAACAACTTTACGCTCGTTCTGAAAATCGCAAAATTAGCGAAATTCGTAGTCTTTTGATAATCAGCGGATTCTGTAAACATGCCGTTGTGTCCCCAATATCAACGATTGCCGTTAGATATCGAATGGCAGTGCGAGAAAGGCCTAACCGCAGTGCCGATGAGCCTTAGTCGCACTGCGATTAGGGCTTAGTCGTACCGCGATTAAGGTTCCGCCATGATATGGAGGAGTACAAAACCTAATCTATGGCCTGTTTTTTCATTCTGCGAAAAAGAAATAAGGGAAAAAACATAGCCCTTTTCGCGCTGGTTGCTTCGAAAATAATCGCCGAAAAACGGTAATTATATTTTACATATTTCTAAGGTATAATGGGAGTAGATTTAGCGTTGCAGTGAACGATAAACATCCCTGAAATAAGCTCGACCACTTCCGGGTAGCATTTCCATAGCTTAGCCAAAATCGGGTATCTCCTATTTCGTTCATTTTCGATAGGCATCTTTTCGCCGGTTTGTAAGCATTTTTTTTAGAATACAGGGAGATGTTTTAAAGGATATAGGGAGTTGTTTTGAAGAATATAGACCGATGTCATCAGATAGCGTTTCAAAATTTTGGACATCTTATATCATTTCATTATCTTTGAGAATCGATGATTCGAATCATCAACTACTACAGATTATCTTTATGTTTGTTCCAACCCGCTATGTATGTTTTTTCATCGGTTTGCGAAGATTGATAACAGATGATCAGTGGGGTTCTCAATCATAAACATTAAAACCGTATGATGAAAAAAATAGTGCTTTCGCAGTTGTTGCTCCTATGGTCTATAGCTGTTCTTTCACAATCGAAGCCTTCGTGGGAAGACTATTTCAACCATACGGCGCAAACGGAAGACGTGGAATCGGAGGATTGGGAGCAGACTTACGAGGTGCTGAGCGAGTTGGCTGCCAACAAACTGGACCTCAACCGTTGCACAAGAGAGGATTTGGAGCAACTGCCTTTCCTGTCTACACAACAGATTATGGACATTATCGAATATCGCGACAAGGCACGGAGAATAGAAACTCCCATCGAGTTGCGCATGATTCCATCGCTCGAACGCCACGAAGCAGATATGCTGATGCAGTTTGTGGAGATACGGCCGGAGGCATCGAGAGACACATTGCCATCGCTGAAAAACATTTTCAAATACGGCAAACATAGGCTTGTGGGAACGCTGAAAATACCTTTCTATGACAGAAAAGGGGACGAACAGGGCTATCTGGGGTACAAATACAAACACTGGTTACGCTATGATTTCTCATCGGGGCAGCACATCAAGGCGGGCGTGGTGGCTTCGCAGGATGCCGGAGAGCCATTCTTTGCCGGTCGCAATGCAGCGGGATACGATTTCTATTCGTTCTACGTGGTGTTGAAAAACGTGGGGCGCATCAAGGCGCTGGCGTTGGGCCGATACCGACTGCGTTTCGGCATGGGACTGGTGTTGAACAATTCCTTCGGACTCGGCAAAATCAACACACTATACATGTTGGGCCGTTCGGGCAACAATATCTTTGCCCACAGCAGTAGGTTGGAAGCCAATTATCTGCAGGGCGGAGCAGCTACCGTAGAGCTGGCAAAGGGCCTCGACCTCACGGCCTTTGCTTCGTGGCGCAAAGTGGATGCTACGCTGAATAGAAATTCGTCTACGGTGGCTACGTTGTTGAAGTCCGGATACCACCGCACCGAAAGCGAAATGCAACGGCGCAGAAACACCTCGCAGACGCTCGTGGGAGGTAATCTGAACTATTTCAGGAATGGTTTTCATGTTGGGGTGACCGGCCTTTTCACCACTTTCGACCGCGAACTTCGTCCCAACACGAAACAACGCTACAGGGCTTGGTATCCTGTGGGCAGACGGTTTTGGAATGTCAGCGTAGACTATGGCTACATCTCCAATCGCCTGACCATAGCAGGCGAAACGGCAACCGGCGACTGTGGCGCAGTGGCTACCATCAACAACATCAGCTATCGGCTGACATCCAATTTCTCACTGATGACTCTTCAACGCTATTACCCATACCAATACACGGCAATCTATGGCCGAAGTTTTGCGGAAGGAGGGTCGGTAAACAATGAGAGTGGCGTGTATATTGGCGGCAACTGGACACTCAAACGAGGATTGAACGTTAATTTCTACACGGATATAGCCTATTTTCCATGGGCCAAATATCAAGCCCAACTATCGTCGCACAGTTTCGACAACTTCGTACAGATAACCTATCATCGCGGTGATTGGGATTTATTGGCACGCTATCGGCTGAAAATGCGCCAAAAAGACAATGCCAACAAGTCGGCCCTGATCTATAAGAACGAGCATCGGGGCAGGCTGGCAGCTGCCTATCATACGGGTAGGTGGACATCGCAAACGCAAGCCGAATTCTCGCTCTGCGACTTCAACAACCGGAGCGCGGGATATATGCTGAGCGAGCACGTGGGCTATAACCATCGTTGGCTGAAGCTTTATGCCACAATGGGCTACTTCAATACCGACGACTACAACGCTCGGATATATGTGTACGAAAAGGGATTGCTCTACAACTTTTCGTTTCCCTCATTCTTCGGTGAGGGCATGCGCTGCGCGCTCAACATGCGTGCAGATATAGGAGAAAGAGTGATGATAATGGCCAAAATAGGCACAACGGTCTATTTTGACAGGCAGACCATCGGTACGGGTCTGCAAAAAATCAATGGCAACAGCATGACCGATATGGAGCTTCAGGTGCGTCTGAAGTTGTGACAAAGACTATATGATAACCGTATCCTTACGTTGATTGAAATCGGAAATGGTTTTGACGATTGCCTTTGACACTTCTTCGGAAACATAAGAAAAGTCTTTTTTCGTGAGTATGGACTTCTGGAACGATAGCAATTCATAGCGTATGCCCTCCCCATCCAACTGGTAGAAATACTGCTTGTTGTTGGATGGATTCTCATATCTCACCTCAAAATAGTCGGTCTTCCACCAGGGAGCAGGTACGTAGATATAGCCTTTGGTACCCGAAATCACAAGTTCGCCTTCCGATTTCACCCCTCTTCCCACTTTGAGCGAGGCCACCGCATGGGGGTAAATATAGGATATTCGGGTGAAAAGATCGAAGTCTTTCTCCGCGTTGGGCATCAGATTTGTGGCTATAGTCTTTGATGAATAGTTGCATCCCAAGAGTTGATAGATGGGCAGCATGGCCGTCGGCCCCCATGCACAAATGCTGTTCCATTCGGGAGATTCCTTTTTCAGCATTTGCATATTCTCAAAATTGAACAGGCTTGTACACGTGGCATCTATCGAAACAATACGGCCGATAATACCGCTTTTGGCCAGCAGGCAGAGTCGGTAATAGGCTGTAGAGTATGCCGTCTTGATAGAATCCATGAGCACCAGATGGTTGGCCTTTGCCATATCCCTAAGTTCCTGCCATTGCTCCACATCCATCACAATGGGCGATTCGCACAGCACGTGTTTGCCATGCTCAAGGGCTAATTTGATTTGTTGATAGTGTTTGTCGGGCTCTGAAATGATATAGAAAGCGTCACATTTATCAAACAGCGCATCAAAAGTGGGCGTCTGGCTGGCATATTGCTTCAGTTGTTCGGTCAGATAATGGCTGTTCACCGAATACACCCCGCTCACTTCTATCCCATTAACGAATGCGCTTTCCCTCTCAACCTTGTTCAAAATGGGCGACACCCCAACCAATCCCAACCTCAAGGTCCGCTGTTCGCTGCGTATTTCGGTACTCGATACTCCCTGCGTTCGCTCAAGATAAACCACCTTGCAATATTCTTCGAGATAGTCGAACTTGCCTTTCCAATCGGATCCGACCGTGAAAATGTCTATGTCGTAACGCTTAACATCATCTATTTTCTGACCCTCATACTCCTCGATAATAATCTTATCGGCGAGCCCGGTGGCTCTGACAGCCTCAACACGTTCCATGAGCGACTGCTGCACATTGAGCTTTCCACGCTCCCGATCGAATGTATCGGCCGTAACTCCAACGATGAGATAGTCTCCCAAAGCCTTTGCACGTTTCAGCAGATTGATGTGTCCGTAATGCAGTAAATCGAATGTTCCGTATGTAACAACCTTGATCATGTGTATCGTTTATGGGTTAGAGCAGTCCTCTTCTCTGTAAGTCTTTGAAAGCATTAACGAGCGTTGTGTTGTCGTCCGGGGTGAGATGGCCGATATGTCCCACTCTGAACACCTTCTCGGCCAAGTCTCCGCCGTTGGGGCATATCCAGATTCCGTATTCGTCTTTGAGCTTGAGAAAGATGTCATAAGCCGACGCATGCAGCGGGTGCAACGGCGTGACGGCGTTCGAAAGTGATTTCGAGACAATCTCGAAAGGCAGATTTCTGATTTTGTTTCGGAAGTCTTCGGCCTGTGTTTTGATGCGATTATTCTCGCTTTCCACACCTCCGGCCGCTTCAATCTCTTTGAGACGGACGTTGATTTGTCGCAGAATGGCAACGGCCGGCGTAAAGGGCGTCTGCCCGCGCTCACCGTTTTTCAGTGCGTCCTTAATGTTGAGATACATCGTTTTGGCCTTGCTCCGGTTGGCTCGGCTGATGGCCGATGGTGCCAGAACAATGACAGATATGCCCGGCGGACACGCCAACGCCTTTTGAGAGCCCGTTATCATTGCGTCCACGCCCAACGTTTCCATATCGAAAGGGTCGGCAAGGAACGAACTGATAGAGTCTACAAGCAGAAAGATACGGTTGCGACGACAGAAATCACTGATAAGACGGATGTCATAAAGCACACCGGTAGACGTTTCGTTGAGATTGACAAGAAACCCCGTGTAGCCCTGATTTTCATAGGGAGCAAGCTGTTCTCGGACAAGCTGTTCGCCCATTTCCATCTTGATTTCGGTAAAGGGGATATCATGAATCTCACATAACTGTACAAACCTTTGCCCAAAACTTCCACCATTTACCACCAGCACCTTATCGTCAGGAGAAAACAGATTCATCACCGACGCTTCCATCGACGCTGTGCCCGACCCCGTAATGAAAACGGCACGGGAGCCTTGCGGAGCTTTCGCAAAGCTGAGCATGAGCTGCTCATTCTCCTTCATCGTTTCAGAAAACTCTGCTGTACGGAAATAGGGAACTTGTTCGCTCCCCATCGTCCTGACAGAATCACTGCACATAACAGGCCCTACTGTGAAATTAAGCATGATATAATTATTTATTATTCGCAAAGTTACAACTTTTTATTCCTAATCATGTATCCACATTAAAAAAATGTTACCTTTGCACGACAAAGTCAATACAAACCGCAGACCATGCAAGAATTCAATTCACACGATGAAGTAAGGAGCGGATATACAGTATCTGCTGAGATGAAGAAAATATGGGCCATACAGATGGATCTCTTACAACAGCTGCTCGATGTCTGCCAAACCAACGGCCTACGCTGTTGGGTAGACGGCGGCACGATGTTGGGAGCCGTTCGCCATCACGGCTATATCCCCTGGGATGACGACTTGGACGTTTGTATGCCACGCCCCGATTACGACCGTCTTGTGCAAATAGGGCCTAAGGCTTTCAAGTCGCCTTGTTTCTTCCAATCGGCCTATTCGGATGTGGATTATTTCCGAGGACACGCGCAACTGAGAAACAGCAACACCACCGCCATACGCCCAAGCGAGTCGTATCGCAAGTTCAACCAAGGCATTTTCATCGATATTTTTCCACTCGACGGTGTTCCCGAAGATGCCGAGCAGGCGCGTCGGGTTGCCAAACAGTCCAAGAAAATACAGAAACTCCTCAAGGCTGCCAATCTGAATGTGCTGTATTCGGGAAGGTGGCTGCAGATATTCAGGAAATTCAAAAGCAGATATCTCATCAGGAAATACGGCTGGGAGACGCTCTACAAACGTTCTGAAGACTGTCTGCGAAGCACACCTGTTGAGGGTAGCAAGTATTGGGCAGAGTTGTCGTTTTCCGGAACGCAGTTCTATTATGAAGCCAAAGCGTTCGACACCACCAAGTGGGTGGATTTTGAAAACATGAAAGTGCCGGTGCCGGGCGACACGGACAACTGTCTGAGAAGGCAGTATGGCGACAACTATATGACCCCCATCCACGCCGCAACCTGTCATGGAGAAGTAGTGTTCGACACCGAACGGAGCTATCGCGAAACTGCTCCGGCCATTTTCAAAGCGTTCAAACGGCAGTCGATTCAACGCCTGTTCAAAAAGATCAGGAAGTAGGCCGTTTCCCGTCTGCGACCGGAATTGGGGCATGGCATATTGAGTTTGCGATACGTCGTCCGAAAAATCACATTATCAAGCAGTATACCCAGCAACTCCAAACAACAATTTTGGGCGTTTCCCGATGGTTATTGCTCATACCTTCCCAACCGTTCATTCACCCCGTCCATATAGGCATTCCACAGCATTTTGATGTCGCGCATTTGCCATGCGTTACTGAAAGGCATGGTGAGCAACGCAGGAATGTAATAGCCCAAAACACCGATGAAACCGCGCAGATAACGCACACTCCAATTTTTGCCATAGTGATGATTGAGGTATGCGCTGTTGCGCACCTGATAATAACGCTTCCACTTTTTCTTCCGGTTGCGTGTCGCCCAACTGTCATTGTTGAAAAACTTGTATTTGTCCATCAAGGCATCGGGCACATAAAGCAGGTCGAAGCCGGCAAGATGGGCACGCAGACAATAGTCGGTATCATCGTAAAAGATGAATAAATCCTTGTTAGGCAGTCCGATACGCTCCACCACTCGTCGTGATATTAACGGTCCCTCAAAGTCGCATCCAACAATGGGCGTGGGCTTGTCTATCTGCATTTCAGCGAGTTTACCGCCGTGCATGGAGGTCAGCGGATTGCTGAAATTGAAACGCTGAAACTCATGCGTGAACACTTTTCCATCAAACATTCGGCGTGGCGACATGATGCCCACACCGGGCTTGTCCACATGGTGGAGCAGATGGCTCAGACATTCGGCATGGGGTATTACGTCATCGTCCATGCACCATATCCAGTCGGCCCCTTCCTCATAGGCTTTTTTTATGCCGGTATGAAACCCTCCGGCGCCCCCCACATTCTCCTGATGAACAACATTGAGCTGAGTTTGTCTGTCAAGCCATTCGCGAGTGCCGTCGGTAGAATCGTTATTGACAACGATAATGTCAGACGGTTTATTCTTTTCAAGAGCTTCGATAACCTGTTTCAGAAGGTTAAGACGGTTATAAGTCACAACGACTGCGGTAATCTTCATATTGAGATAACAGTTTGTAATCGATTTATTCCATCTGGAAGATACATCCAACTATTTGGAACACAAGTATCGCAAAGTTCGTAAAAAAGGCTGACATACACAAAGGAAACACAACCGTTTTTCACCCGTCTGTGTATTTATTTTGTATCATCATTATGCTCTCGCTTTTCAAAGTCGCTCTTATCTCTGATGTTTTTTGCATAGCGTTTATCCCTGAAAACAGTTTGTTTCGGTCAAGTTACATATTCCATTTATGTAAAATATAATTACCATTTTTCGGCGATTATTTTTGAAGCAACCAGCGCAAAAAGGGCTATGTTTTTGCCCTCATTCCTTTTTCGCAGAATGAAAAAACAGGCCGTTTATCAGACTCCATACTCCGCCATATCATGACGGAGCCTTAATCGCAGTGCGATTAAGCCCTAACCGTAACGCCGAAGAAGCCCAATCGCATTGCGGTTAAGGCCTTCTCGTACTGCCATTAGATAGCTAACCGCAGCCAACAAAATTATAGGCAGAAAGGCATTTTTTCAGAAAGCGTTGATAATCAACAGACTACGAATTGCGCTAATTTTACGAATTTCAGGACGAAAGTAAAGTTGTTTTGAAATAAGCGAAATATACAGGGGTGTTTGTAAAGAAAGAATACCATAATTATCTATAACTATGAATCGAACGAATAGTGCAAATTATAAGGGGAAGGGAGCAATGGATTGAGCGGATTTGGAAAACAGATCGGAGTAGTCTGACCAGTCCTGCCGGT
>KQ959482.1:52080-73213 GCA_001552765.1 Bacteroidales bacterium KA00344 | reverse complement strand
AGTAGTCTGACCAGTCCTGCCGGTCTGAAAAAGAAAAAAACGAATTAGCCTGATTGCTCAGATTTTGGATAACAAACAAAACAACAGATTGAAAAGAGTACACAGATTTCGGACGATTGATAAAACACAACTCCCCTCACCCATTCTTCAAGCAACGGGGCTTTCATCTTTTTTAAATCTAATTCTTTTGGCATTGACAAAATAGATTGTAATTTTGCGACCATGACTAAGAAGTGGTCGGCCATACTTTTGCTCATGCTGTTGTCACTGTCTACTTATGCTCAGACCGACAAGCCTAACCATATCAATCCCGAAGACCGAGAGATAGATATGGATAATCCCACTTTTGTACCTATGGTAAGGGTAGGAAAAGTGAAGTTGGACGGCGACTCCATACAGTATGTCGAGATGAACAACGTGTGGGTTTTCTCGGAACCTATTTTCAAGAATGCCCGTCAGCGTGCGGCTTACAACCGATTGGTTTTCAACGTAAAGAAGGTGCTTCCCATTGCCAAGGAGGTGAACAGGATTATTATCGAAACGGGCGACTATCTCGAAACACTGCCCAACAAGAAAGCACGTGACGAACACATGAAATTGGTAGAAAAGAGTATCAAGCAGGAATATACGCCACGCATGAAAAAATTGACCTACAGTCAGGGCAAACTCCTCATCCGTCTCATCTACCGCGAATGTAACAGTTCGAGCTATGAACTCATCAAGGGCTTTCTTGGTCCTATCCGTGCCGGATTCTATCAAGCCTTCGCATGGGTGTTTGGAGCCAGTCTGAAGAAGGAATACGACCCAAACGGTGTAGACAGACTTACCGAAAGAATAGTGTTGCAGGTAGAGGCAGGGCAACTGTAGATACCCAACCATTACCCGACGCACCCATTCCTGCCCTTTTCACCGGTCGGGAGGCCCATCATGTTTCAAGCAGAAAAAAGATGTGTGAAGCCTCAATCAAAATAGAACTACCGTTTTTTGTTTTTCGCTGTTTTCCTTTGCTTTTTCTGCTTTTTGCCGTATCTTTGCATTCATATATTAATATGGTGAAAAACGAAACTAAGATATAAAAAATGGAATACAATTTCAAAGAAATTGAACAAAAATGGCAAAAGATATGGGTTGAGCGCAATACCTATGAGGTGATGGAAGACCCTGACCGCGAGAAGTTCTATGTGCTCAATATGTTCCCATACCCATCGGGTGCCGGGCTCCATGTGGGCCATCCGTTGGGATATATTGCCAGCGACATCTATGCACGCTACAAGCGTCTGCAAGGCTTCAATGTTCTCAATCCGATGGGATATGACGCCTACGGACTTCCTGCCGAACAATATGCCATACAGACCGGACAACATCCGGCCATAACCACCGAAACCAATATCAACAGGTATCGCCAGCAGCTGGATAAAATTGGATTCTGTTTTGACTGGAGCCGCGAAATCCGCACCTGCGACCCACAATATTATCACTGGACACAATGGGCGTTCCAAAAAATGTTCAACTCTTATTTCGACAAAAAGCTGAACAAGGCCATGCCTATTGAAGCACTCATCAACCATTTCGAAACAGAGGGTACTCGCGGAATAGACGCAGCCCAAACGGATGAAACGATGGTCTTCACCGCTGAGGAATGGAACGCCATGGACGAGAAGCAGAAAGCCGATACGCTGATGAACTATCGCATTGCTTATAAAGGCGAAACAATGGTGAACTGGTGTGCCGAGTTAGGTACCGTCTTGGCCAATGACGAGGTGGTTGACGGTGTTTCCGAACGGGGAGGATTTCCTGTCGTTCAGAAAAAAATGAGCCAATGGTGTCTGCGTGTGTCGGCCTATGCACAGCGATTGCTCGACGGACTCAACACCGTGAACTGGAGCGACTCCATCGTCGAGACCCAGAAAAACTGGATTGGACGCTCGGAAGGAGCAGAGGTTGAATTCAAAATTCAGGATTCTGAACTGAAAATCACGATATTCACTACACGTGCCGACACGATGTTTGGTGTGACCTTTATGGTGCTTGCACCCGAATCGGACTATGTAAACCAACTCGTAACACCGGAGCAGAAGGATGAGGTGGAGCAGTATGTGGAATATGTGAAGAAACGCACCGAGCGTGACAGAATATCCGACCGCAAGGTGACGGGTGTGTTCAGCGGCTCTTATGCTGTCAATCCCCTTACCAATGAGCCTATCCCCATTTGGATTTCCGAATACGTTCTGTCGGGCTATGGCACCGGCGCTATTATGGCCGTTCCGGCTCACGACAGCCGCGACTATGCCTTTGCCAAGCATTTCGGACTTCCCATCATACCCTTGATCGAGGGTGCCGACGTGTCTGAGAACAGCTTCGATGCCAAAGAAGGCATCGTGACCAATTCGCCTGCAAAGGGTAAAGACAGCACCGACGGATTTTCTCTCAACGGCTTGACGGTGAAGGAAGCCATTGCTGCCACAAAAAAATTCGTCACTGAAAAAGGCATCGGCAGAGTGAAGGTGAACTACCGCATACGCGACGCCATCTTCTCCCGACAGCGCTACTGGGGCGAGCCGTTCCCCGTTTACTACGACAACGGTATTCCCAAGATGATTCCGGAAGAATGTCTCCCCATCGAATTGCCGGAGATTAAGGAATACAAACCCACTGAGACCGGTGAGCCGCCATTGGGCAGAGCCGTCAAATGGGCATGGGACACGGTGGAGAAAAAAATCGTGGACAATAGCCTGATAAACGAAAAGACGGTGTTCCCCATCGACCTGTTCACCATGCCGGGCTTTGCCGGATCGAGTGCGTATTACCTGAGGTATATGGACCCTCACGACACAGAGGAACTGGTATGCCAATCGGCTGCTCATTACTGGAGACACGTAGACCTCTATGTGGGTGGCACGGAACACGCTACGGGACACTTGATTTACAGCCGATTCTGGAACAAATTTTTGTTCGACTTGGGTGTGAGCTGCGAGGAAGAGCCCTTCCAAAAACTCATCAACCAAGGCATGATTCAGGGTCGCAGCAACTTCGTCTATCGTGTGGAAGAACTCAGCACAACGGAGAAACCGGTGTTTGTGAGCTACAACCTGCGCGGCAACTACAAGGAAGTGACACCTATCCATGTGTGGATAAACCTTGTGAAGAACGATGTGCTCGATATAGAGGCTTTCAAACAATGGCGTCCTGAATACAACAACGCGGAGTTTATTCTCGAAGACAACAAGTATATCTGTGGATGGGCAACGGAGAAAATGTCGAAGTCGATGTACAATGTCGTAAATCCCGACGACATTATCCGCGAGTATGGAGCCGATACATTACGATTGTATGAGATGTTCCTCGGCCCTGTAGAAGCCAGTAAGCCTTGGGATACCAACGGTATTGACGGATGTTTCAGGTTCCTCAAGAAATTCTGGAACTTGTTCTTCGACAACCGCACCGGCAAGTCTACCGTTGATGATTCGGAGCCTTCGAAAGAGAGTTTGAAGAGTCTTCACAAGCTCATTAAGAAGGTGACGAAAGACATTGAAGATTTCTCCTACAACACAAGCATATCGGCTTTCATGATTTGCGTGAACGAATTGGGACAGCAGAAGTGTCACAGCCGAGAAATTTTGAAACAATTTGTTGTGCTCATTGCGCCCTTCACGCCACACATTGCCGAAGAGCTTTGGCAACAGTTAGGGCAGGAAGGCTCGGTGTGCGATGCCGAATGGCCAGTCTGGAACGATGCATACCTTGTGGAGAATGAGATTCAAATGACAGTCAGTTTCAACGGAAAGGCACGCTTCCAAAAGACTTTTGCCGCCGATGCTACTAAGGAAGACATCGAAAAGCAAACCTTGGAAGACGAACATTCGGCCAAATATATAGATGGCAAACAGATTGTAAAGGTCATTGTTGTGCCCAAGAAAATCATCAATATTGTGTTGAAATAGGAAATAAGAAAACGAGGAGTTCAGCAGGTAAACGATTAGCCGGGAAATTAATACTTAAGTTTTAACAAACTTTTTGAGACGTGATCAACGATCAGCAAAGGCCATATCTCAACTGCTAAACTCCCTCATCCGGCTCAATTTAAGCCTGAATTCTATATAAACACGGACAAAAACTTTCATTCATGACTATCGACCATCGCATCATTTTCAATGAAGCCAAAGACTATATATTCATTACACTTGGCTTAATTCTTTATGCATTTGCATGGGGGCTCTTCCTATTGCCTTACGAAATTGTGACGGGTGGCGTTACCGGTATGGCTGCCATCATATTCTATGCCATTCAAATACCGATTCAAGATAGTTATTTTGTGATCAATGCCGTGCTGTTGGCGTTGGCATTAAAGATATTGGGCTTCAAGTTTCTGATGAAGACCATCTATGCCATCTTTATGCTTTCGTTTTTTCTATGGGCCGTGCAGGAGTTTATGCCGGTGGATGAAACCGGTGCCTATGTTAAGATTCTGGGTGAAGGGCAGGACTTCATGTCGTTGCTTATAGGCTGTACCATGACCGGAACATCACTGGCCATCGTGTTCATGAACAACGGATCGACCGGTGGAACAGATATTATCGCCGCATCGGTTAACAAATACTACAATGTTTCTTTGGGTCAGGTACTCATTGCAGTAGACCTCTGTATCATTGGCAGTTGTCTCTTTATTCCTCAATTTGGAGATGGATTCAGTAGAGTACACAAGGTTGTTTTTGGTCTGTGTACAATGGTTGTCGAGAACTTTATGCTCGATTACGTGATGAATGCACGGCGTGAATCCGTTCAATTCATGATTTTCTCGAAGAAATATCAAGAGATTGCCAATGCTATCGCAACAGACATGGATCATGGTGTTACCATCCTTGACGGACACGGATGGTATACGGGACAAGAAATGAAAATACTGTGTATATTGGCCAAAAAGCGTGAGAGCACAACTATTTTCCGACTTATCAAGATGATAGACCCTAACGCGTTTGTGAGCCAAAGTTCTGTTATCGGCGTGTATGGCGAAGGATTTGACAACATCAAAGTAAAATTACCTAAAAATCATCCCGCTCAAACCAAACCGAAATAAAGGTTTTTTCATTCGGTTATGCCAATCATGAGCTTTTCTTAATCCAGTTGTAACGCTCTTTGATAACTTCATTAAATTAGGTAGATTAGAACAATACGGGTATATAAAATCATAGTAGAAAAATGAAAATAGTATTCGCCACAAACAACAAAAACAAGCTAAAGGAAATCAGGGACATACTTGGAAACAGCTTCGAAATAGTATCGCTTTCAGACATTGGCTGCCATACAGACATCCCCGAAACCGGCAATACACTTGAAGAAAACGCCAGACAGAAGTCCGAATACATCATGCTCAACTACCGCATAAACTGTTTTGCCGACGACACAGGGCTCGAAGTAGAAGCACTCGGTGGTGCTCCCGGCGTACATTCTGCCCGTTATGCGGAGGGCACCGACCACAACAGTGAGGCCAATATGGCTAAATTGCTGCGAGAACTGAAGGACAAAGACAATCGCAAAGCACGTTTTCGGACGGTCATTTCGTTGCTTGAAGTGAGTGGAGTATACCCATTCGATTATCAGGAAATACAATTTGAAGGTGAAGTTAAAGGCCATATCTCTACCGAAAAGCATGGTACTGATGGCTTCGGCTACGACCCAATCTTCGTCCCCGAAGGCTACGACAAGAGTTTTGCAGAGCTTGGAGAAGAAATCAAAAACCAAATAAGCCACAGAGCCAAAGCCGTGAAGAAATTGGCGGAATATCTCAAGGCCTACAAAAAATAACCGTTCATCATACCCCATCATTAACCAATGATGCAACGTAACTATTTTTTGGATTGGGCCGTCATTAACCAATGATGCAACGTAACTATTTTTTGGATTGGGCCGTCATTAACCAATGATGCAACAAAAGCGTCCCTTGAGTTAGGCCGTATTATCTTTCTATGCAAATCTTTAACGCGTTATGAAACAATAGTTTCAGTGTTTTGGCGTTCTATTGATAACCCATGATTCACGGTTATGAATAATAAAGCATTTCGCAGAACAGCAAATATACATTTTCCAAAAAGCATAAAGGATCTTGTTTCCCTCTTTATGCTTATATTCTTTTGCACTTCATCGCTTTCCGCTCAAACCGGAAAGTGGAAGTCATATCTCAGTTATTACAATCCCACAGAAATAGAAACGGCTGGCAGCAATATGCTTTACGTGCTGGCTTCAAACAGTCTTTATTCATACAACAAGACTGATAAAAGCCTGCAAACATACGACAAGACCACTGTTCTCAACGATTGCGGCATTGCCCACATCGCATGGTGCCAAAAGGCCAAAAGGCTGCTCATTGTCTATGAAAACCAAAATATAGATATCTTGGAGCAGAACAACAATGTGGTGAACATAGCCGATTACAAGAATAAATCGATGACTTCGGACAAAACTGTCTACAGCATCAACGTATCGGGAAACTATGCTTATCTTGCCACCGGATTCGGAATTATCAAACTTAATGTTGCCAACGCCGAAATAAGCGATACCTATCAGTTGGGGTTCAAAGTTGATTATAGTTACGTTCAGAACGGATATCTCTACGCTGCAAGCAGCCAACAAGGACTGTTTCGGGGCTTACTGACCGATAATCTGCTCGACAAAGCAAGATGGACACGTGTGGGAAATTACACGTCTCAAGACAAAACCATCGACCCCGACAACCTTGCTCTGGTGAAAACACTCAATCCCGGCGGTCCGAAATACAACAATTTTGGATTTATGAAGATACATCAAAGTAAACTGTATACTTGTGGTGGGACGCTTGCATCCATACAAAAAGGATGTATTCAGGTACTCAATCATGATGAATGGAACATTTTTCAAGACGAGGGAATCAGCGAATCAACAGGGGTAAAGTATGAAAACATCATCAATTTAGATATTGATCCCAAAAATCCAAATCATCTGATGGCAGGAGGTAGAAATGGACTTTACGAGTTTAACGATGGTAAATTTACGAACTTTTACAATAGCAACAACTCAACAATACAATCCTATGATAATAATAACAAAGAGTATGAATTGGTAACGGGGATACAATACGACAAGGATGGAAATCTTTGGCTTCTCAATAGTCAGGCTCCATCACAATCGCTCATGGTGTTTACCACCGACCGAAAATGGAAATCCTACTCCAAAAAAGAACTAATGAAACTTGACGATGGCGGTTTTACCAATAAAAGTTTAGGGTATATGAAAAATATGATGATAGACAGCAGAGGACTTTTGTGGTTTGTCAACGATCATTGGATTGCACCTTCATTCTATGCCTATCAGCCAGACAAAGACGTTATAAATACCCATAAGGATTTTATAAATGATGATGGAACACATATAACTGTCACTCAAGTAAGATGCGTGAGTGAGGATAAGCAAGGTAATATATGGTTTGGAACAAATGTAGGACCTCTCTATTTACAAGCTGACCATATAAATGATGAAAATCCCACATACATTCAAGTGAAAATTCCCCGAAACGACGGCACCAACTATGCTGACTATCTTCTCTCGGGCATAGACATTAATTGCATGGTTGTAGATCAAGCCAACCGTAAATGGTTTGGCACTAATGGCAACGGTGTTTACCTCATCAGCTCCGACAATATACACCAAATTGAACATTTCACTGAAGAAAACAGCCAACTGTTCTCTAATAATATTGAATCCATCGCCATAAACGAGGCCACCGGAGAAGTGTTTTTCGGCACCGACAAAGGGCTTTGCTCCTATATGAGTAACGCTACAACAGCTGCGCAAGGCATGACAAAAGACAATGTCTACGCTTATCCCAACCCTGTAAGACCCGATTACACCGGCCCCATCACCATTACCGGACTTGACGAAAACGCAGATGTAAAGATTGTTACCGTCAATGGCACTTTGGTCAACGAAGGACGTGCTTCGGGTGGCAAATTCAAATGGTATGGAATCGACCGTAATGGCAAACCTGTAGCCTCAGGAGTATATATGGTTGAAATTGCAACGCCCGAAGGTGAGAAAGGAGTTGTTTGTAAAATTGCCATCATCAGATAAAATTATGGATAAAAATCAAAGATACATTTTCTTTTTGATGATTGCTGTCAGCCCTTTCGTCTTGTATGCTCTGACAAAAATACAACCCACATTTGATGATTGGACCTATCTCACCTATCCGAACGATGACCCAGAATTTTGGAAATTTATCTTGCCATACGGCTATTATTGGCGACCCTTCGATGCTATTTTCGGATATGTCTTGGCTATAGACTTGGATTTATTTCCTGCCCTCAACCATATCATTATCTATTTAGGGCATCTTTTTAGTGCTCTGATGATATATTTAATCTCCCGGCAGTTGCATTTTTGTAGATATTCTGCAACCACTGCAACCGTATTTTATTTTATTTCGCCAGCCATGTTAGGCGCAGTGTTGGATATAGACTCCATTAATCAAATCTATTCCGCTGCATTTGGTCTTCTTGCAATGTTTTGTTATCTAAGTCAATATAGGAAACGCACAGCCCTTTGGATTCTTTTTTGTACGCTTGCCGTACTTTCCAAAGAGAACGGTATTATGTGGTTATTTGTCATACCATTGATAGCTTATACCTTCGAAAAAAAAGATATATCTACTTTCAAACGCCACATCGGTATAGCCATAGCCTGCACAACAGCTTACTTCACAATAAGATTATTATTACCTCATTATAGCCTTTCTGAGCAAAATGAATACTTAAATTTCAACTTAAAAACAAAATTGGAAAATCTTGCCAAGTTCATTATTCTTACTTGCTGCTCCACAGATTTCATCAGTTTATTTCATAAACCTAACTTCAACCTGCCATTCCTCATAATCACCACATTACTGTCACTTCCCCTGTTTTATATTTCTTTTGTAAAAAATATTAAAATATTCGCACAACAACAAGCTTTAATACTGATAATTGCTGCATTTCTTGCTGCCTCTCCACACCTCCTCACCCTCTTCAGCACTATGCATGCATATGCTGCATTAGGAATTGTAGCTTTGTTATTAGGGTATATCATCAATCAAAACAAGCATCAACAACGTTTGTTCAGCATAGCATTCATGCTATATACTGTATCAGCTATAATGGTAGATAGCCGACATTATGTGGCAACATACCGTTCGGGGATGATAGGATACAATATGGCACAAGAAGTGTTAGCACAAACAAAAAAAAATACTCAACGGGCATTTTGTATTTCGATAGACCGGAATGAACAGAAGTATTCTACATTCTGTGTCATTCCATACGATGCCTTTGGCTGGGGAAATGCCGTCTATTTTCACACTCGTCACCGCTGGCCAAAAGTTCTAAAAGATGAAATTATCAGCAAGGAATATGCAAAATGTTGCCTCAATGACATGATAAAACAAAAAATTAAAGAAGGCTACGATCATATTTGGATAGTTGATGGCACACAAGTAAAGGTCATAGAAAAGTGAAACAGAAACTTCCACACATCTATTTTCTGCAAACATTTGGCATTATTCTGGTGGTACTCGGCCATTCGTTTTATCGTATCAGTCCCGACAATCTTTTCATCAAATGGGTATATGGATTTCATATGCCATTATTCTTCTTCATTTCCGGATATTTGTTGCGTGATGTCCATCCCGATATATCATCCATGAAATTGTGGGGAAATAATGGCTACGTAATGCGCAAAATTCGCCGCTTGTTGCTGCCCTATTTCGTTATAAGCAGTTTAATGTTTGTTCCCAAAGCATTGATGAGTAATTATACGGTACGGCACATAAATCTCGATTGGTGCAGCTATATTGACATGTTAGTCTATCCTTATCACAATGTGTTTGGAGCTTATTGGTTTATGCCCACCTTGCTGCTTATTTTCATCGTGTTTATCGGCACAGTATTAGCTGCTGAACGATGGCACCTCCACATAGATATCAGAATCGTTCTAATAGCCTGTATGATCATCAACATATCCATTAATTTTCATCATGAAAGCCTGCTCAATATTTTGGGTGTAGCCTATTTTATGGTTTATTTTGTACTGGGATATGTCTTTAGAAAATACAACTATAAAAAATATCTTAATCACTTTTCTCCATTCATTACATTCTTTGTAACTTTTATACTATCCATAATTCTACTTTTTACCCCCTATTTCCGATCAATAGAGCTACTAACAGCCATCAATGGCATAATGTTGAGCATGACCTTGGAAGCCATTTATAAACGTTACAGATGTAATTTTCTAAATCATCTTTATGGTTTCACATATTTCATATATCTCTATTCTGGATTTTTCCAGATATTATCGCTTCAAATATTGCTTCATTTCGTTCCCCTTCCACCTTATGTTTACATACCATTAGCATTCCTGACGGGACTTTATGGTTCATGGTGTATTGGTAAGTGGAGACATACAAGGCAACAGTAAAATAATCTCTTCTCTATTTTTAAGTTTTTAAAAAAAATTGAATACTTGTCCACAACTCATTATATTATTCTTATTTTTTTTAAAAAGATAAATAAAAAGAAGATAAAGATGATATTCTGTGGATAAGTTGATAACATTCAGCCGGAATATTTGGCAGTTTCATTATCAACAGTTTAGTATCGTTTATTCACATGTTTTGATAATATCTTATTATTGTTTATCAGTTAGTTATATGATTTATCCACAATATGGAATAGCGGTGAATAACTCATAAGTTGATAACTTTTGATGTTTAAAAACCGTTGATAACGGCAGAATATCCCGATGAAAACTGTGTGGATATCCACACAGTGAAGATGGCATGATAATGGGTGTGCATAAGTTAGGAGTTATTATGGAGTTATACAGAGGTTATCCACATAGTTATCAACAGTAATGACGGATATTTTTTTTGGACGAAACCTCATGGTTAGTATTGCAGCAAGCCCACTATTGCGCTCTATGATAATATAAGGTATAGAATGTAGAATTGTCAGGAAAACTTGTATGTAATCCTGTCATGATTTTGTAGTGTTATAGCTTTTTTAAATGAACTTTTTATCAACAATCATTCAAAATACAGACATTCAAATTGTCATGATTTTGCGATGAAGGTCTAATGGCAGTATGGTTAGGCTGTAACGACAATACGATTAGATTGTGAACGTGTTGCGATAAGGCTTCAATCGAAGGACCGATAAGGCTTAATTGCAGCTCAATTTGATGAAAAAATAAGAAGAATTTTGCTTCTACAATCGTAACTATCTGATGATTAGTTGTTTACTTAAATGCGTCAATTTTGGCGTATTTCAAACCAATCATCATTAATTTTTAAATTCGCGAAATATAAAGGGGTGTTTGTAAAGATTAATACAAAGTATTAATCACTGTAATAATAGGGTAGAAATGGTTTAGGACAGATTACGTTCAATGCGTTCCACAACCTGTTCGGGGCTGATGTTCACCATGCAGGCGTAGTCCTTGCGCATACAGTCTTTCTTGCCATAGATAGAGCATGGACGGCATGGCATATCTATCTGCACGGCGTTTTCGAGGGATTGGTTCCAACCCATAAACCCGGCATAAGGATGTGTGGCACCCCAGATGCTTACAACGGGTGTGCCCACAAGTGAGGCCAGGTGCATGTTGGAACTGTCCATGGAAACCATCACATCGAGGTTTTTCATCAATATGAGTTCTTCCTTAAACCCTTTGAGTGCGGCGGAAGCATTGATGCATTTTTTGTATTGTGATACAATATCATCAATTTTCTTTCTTTCTTTGTCGCCCCCACCAAAGAGAAATATGCGGCAGGAAGGATGTAGGTTGGAAATTATTTCGATGACTTTCAACATCGATTCCAATGGATAGGTTTTGGGTCGATGCGCTGCAAAGGGAGCAATGCCTATCCATTGCTGAAACTTTTTCTTCTCTCCGATAACTTGAGGAAGCTGTCGCAGATTGGCCTGTTCGGGTGTGAGAATGGACGTGAATTCCGGTTTGATGGGGTATCCTAACTCTTCAAACACCTTTGCATAGTTGTCAAAGACGGTTGGAAGCGGTTTGAACACCTTTTTATTTGTGGCCGTGAGCTGTTTGCGTTGCTGCCTATGCTTTTTGAGATGGGCCACTTTGCAATGGTCGATATTAAAGAGCATGCGTAGATAATTAGACCTTAACACATTGTGAAGGTCGGCTACGGCTGTGAAATTTTTGGCGGAGAGACGGCGATAAAGGGCATTGAGCCCTTTAATGCCATGATATTCTTTGTGAATGTCGGCTTCCATGAAGCTCACGTTTGGTGCCAGATTCTCGAAAAAGGGGCGTGCAAACGGACGGGAGAGCATTGTAAATCTCACGTGCGGATACTGTTTGGCAGCAGCATAGACAATGGGTACCGTCATGGCAATATCTCCCATTGCTGAGAATCTGATGACCAGTATGTGTTCAGTTTTCATAGAAAAGAATGCAGGAAGAAGCTGTGATTATTGCTTCTTGTAAAGCACGGGATTGGTGCTTGGGTCGTTGTACATCTTCATTTGGCGGTACACTTTCATGTACTTTCTTCCGGCTTCGATGTCTTCCAACAGTTGGTCGATGGCCAAACTGAGGTCTACTTGCTGTTCGAGCAGAACGTTAAGTTTTGCTGTGCAGTTTTTTTTGTGTTCCTCGCCGGCATCTTTGCGCTCTGCCTGTTCACGCATGTGATATATTTTCAGAGCGAGGATGGACAGCCGGTCGATGGCCCATGCCGGACTCTCGGTGTTGATCCGGGCGTCATTGGAAAGCTTAATGTCAGCGTATTTCTGACGGAAATAAGAGTCGATTTGCTCCACAAGGTCTGTGCGATCTTGGTTAGAACGGTCGATGCGACGTTTGAGCGAAAGGGCATCTACGGGGTTGATGTGAGGGTCACGAATAATGTCTTCGAGATGCCATTGTACAGTGTCTATCCAACATTTAAGGTACAAACGATTTTCGATAGATCCATTTTCGTATGGATTGTGGATAGTAGTATCGATATCGTCAGTCATGTGATAGTCTTCAATTGCTTTGTTGAAGATCTCGTTGCATTGCTTTGTAAATGCCATTTTTAGTTGATTTAGATTTGTGCAAAGATACCAAATGATTTTCATATAAACAACATAATGATACAAAAAAAGCTGTTAAAACATGCACAGTGATATGGTATTTGTGCAATGAAATGGCATTTTTAAACGAAAATATTTGCGTAATTGAATAAAATGTTGTTTCTTTGCAGCCGTTTTGTAGAAATATACTAATTATTAAAAAGTTACAATTATGTCAGAAATTGAATCAAAAGTTAAGGCAATTATTGTTGATAAGCTTGGTGTTGATGAAGCAGAAGTAAAATCTGAAGCAAGTTTCACAAACGACCTTGGTGCAGATTCTCTGGACACTGTAGAGTTGATTATGGAATTCGAAAAGGAATTCGGCATCTCTATTCCTGATGACAAGGCTGAAACAATTCAGACTGTTCAGGACGCCGTCAATTATATTCAAGAGAACGCCAAATAATTTGAGCGTCAGATGTTTGGCGTTTTAGCTGAAACGCTAAACTTTTACACTTAGTTAATTTTAAATGGAATTAAACAGAGTAGTGGTAACAGGGCTTGGCGCCGTTACTCCGGTTGGTAACACACCTGAAGAGATGTGGAATAACCTCTTGGCCGGAAAAAGTGGTGCAGCTCCGATTACTTCATTCGATACGACCAACTTCAAAACCAAGTTTGCCTGCGAGGTGAAAGACTTGAACGTCAACGATTTCATTGATCGCAAAGAGGCACGAAGAATGGATCGTTGTACTCAGCTGGGTCTGGTTAGTGCCATCCAAGGTGTGAAAGATTCCGGTATCGATTTGGAGAAGGTAGACAAGAACCGCATTGGTGTTGTTTACGGCATCGGTATTGGCGGTATCAAGACTTTCCAAGAAGAAGTGATGTATTACGGTCAGCATTGTGAAGATGGACCGAAGTTCAATCCTTTCTTCATCCCCAAGATGATTTCGGATATCACTGCAGGTCATATCAGCATGTATTTTGGATTTCATGGGCCTAATTATGTGACGACGAGTGCTTGTGCTTCATCCTCCCATGCTTTGGCCGATGCGTTCAATCTGTTGCGTTTGGGTAAGGCCGACGTCATCGTAGCCGGTGGCTCTGAGGCTGCCATTTGCGAATGTGGATTGGGCGGATTCAACTCCATGCATGCGCTTTCTACCCGCAACGACGATCCCGAGGGGGCCAGTCGTCCGTTCAGCGCAAGTCGTGACGGATTTGTTATGGGTGAAGGTGCCGGTTGCTTGGTTCTCGAAACCCTGGAACATGCGAAGGCTCGCGGCGCGAAAATATATGCCGAAATGGTTGGCGAAGGTATGAGTGCTGATGCCTATCATATCACCGCTTCTCATCCGGAAGGACTTGGTGCCAGATTAGTGATGTCTTCTGCGCTTAAAGATGCGGAGTTGTCAGTGGAAGATGTCGATTACATCAATGTTCACGGAACATCTACTCCGGTGGGTGATATTTCAGAGGCTAAGGCCATCAAGGACTTGTTTGGTGAGCAGGCTTATAAGGTAAATATCAGCTCTACGAAGAGTATGACAGGCCATTTGCTTGGTGCTGCCGGTGCAGTAGAGGCAATGGTTTGCGTGTTGAGCGTTCAGAACGACATCATTCCTCCCACAATCAATCATGCAGAGGATGATAACGACCCGGATATTGACTATAACATGAACTTCACTTTCAACAAAGCCCAGAAGCGTGAAGTACGTGTCGCCTTATCGAATACATTTGGATTTGGTGGTCATAATGCATGTGTAATCTTTAAAAAGTATGCTGAATAGAGTAAGTATGCTTGGTAACATAATTGATAGAATAAGGCTCCCTTTCCGCAAGGATAAGGAGCTTTATTCTTCTTTGTATCGTATCATTGGTTTCTATCCACATGATATCAGTTATTATAAGTTGGCATTGATGCATAAAAGTGTGATGCGACGCAACAAGAAAGGAAAGCCGGTAAACAACGAGCGGCTTGAGTTTCTTGGCGATGCCATACTTGATGCTGCGGTGGGCGACATCGTTTACCGTCACTTTCCCAAAAAGAGGGAGGGATTTCTAACCAATACCCGTTCCAAGCTTGTACAGCGAGATACACTCAACAAATTGGCTAAGGAATTAGGAATCAATGATTTAATATTATCCAATGGGCAGAGTTGTTCTCACAACAATTACATGGGCGGCAATGCTTTTGAAGCACTTGTGGGAGCCATGTATCTCGACAGGGGTTATGATGCGTGTATGCGGTTTCTGAAGAATCGTATCCTTGCCCAAATGATCAATATCGACAAGGTGGCTTACAAGGAGGTGAACTTCAAGAGTAAACTCATTGAATGGACTCAGAAAAACCGGGTAAGGATCGACTTCGAGCTACTGAATGAGGAGAAGGATGAGAATGGAAGTCCGATGTTCTCGTATCAGGTATTGCTTGAGGGCATTCCCGGATGCAAGGGAACAGGTTTCTCGAAGAAGGAAAGTCAGCAGAAAGCCTGCAAGGAAACGATTGAGAGATTGAGGCGGAATGTACAGTTTCTTGATGATGTTTTTGCGGCAAAGAGCGGTCGTACTAAAATGGAAGAAGAGCCGATAGAGTCTGTTCCGGAAGTCGATGAGACAAAGGATTTTATCATTTCCTCTGAAACTTCTCAGGAAGAAGAAACGAAACACGATACCGTTTTTCAGGAAAGCGTCTGCGATGAAGCTGAAACTGCAATAGAAAAAGTAGATAATGAGGACGATGGAAATACAGACTTGCGGGACGAGGACGATGAGTTGAGTTTTGAAAAAGGCAAAGCAGACGATGAGGAAGGCATTATTGCAGCTGCCGAAAATGCTGCTTTTTCAGGAGAAGAAACATTTAGTTGATTGTTCGACAGTAGCCCAAATCTTTTATTTAAAAATTCAATGAAGGATTAAAGCAGTAGCAGACGTGCTGAGCATCAATCATATTTGTAATTCGGGAATTGTTCAGAAGTTTCTCTTTGTTACCCTTTTGAGAGCTTAAAGCAGTTGATTTTTTGCAGAAGATAGGCTGCACTTGGCAATTGGAAAGTAAACTTTCATTGCGCTCGTTTGCATTATCTTTACTGAAACTAAGTAGAATTAATGTTCTTCATAACATGAAATTCCATAGTCAATATTGAGTAATCAAGTAGTCATAATTGAGCATTCGTGACAGAGTACGGGCGAATAAACTGCTTTATTTTTTTTGTTTTCATTTTTCCTTTACATTCTTATCTTAAAATTACTAAATTGTTATATTTTGTCAATAAATTAAGGTAATTTTGCCTATTAAACTGATATACTGTGCATCATGAATCTAACTAAGATAGCGAGTAAATTCTTTCTGCCCCGTCAAAAAGAACTTGATAGGCATTATACAGACCCGGAGGGGCTGCAACGGAAAGTGCTGAACTATCTGATAGAGCACGGACAACATACCGAATACGGTCGTAATCATTTGTTGGGCGCCACCAAAACGTATGAAGATTTTGCCCAAAACATTCCGATAAACACCTATGATGATTTGAAGAGTGATATCGATCGTATGCGGCGTGGAGACCCCAATGTGTTGTGGCCGGGTGTTGTGAAATGGTATGCCAAATCATCGGGAACAACCAATGATAGGTCCAAGTTTATTCCCGTAACGCATGACGGAATCCACAATCTGCATTATAAGGGTGGCAAAGATGCTGTTGCATTGTATCTCCGCAACAATCCTGACAGTCGCATTTTTGACGGAAAATCACTTATTTTGGGTGGAAGCCACTCTCCAAACTATAATCTTGACGGGTCGTTAGTGGGCGATTTGAGTGCTATTCTCATTGAGAATATCAATCCGTTGGCCAATCTTGTGCGTGTGCCCAAGAAGAAAACAGCCCTGCTCTCCGATTTTGAGGTGAAGCGCGACCGCATTGCAAAGGAATGCATCAATAAGAATGTCACCAACATTTCGGGTGTACCGTCGTGGATGCTCAGTGTGTTGGTGCGTGTCATGGAGCTTTCGGGTAAGCAACATCTCGAAGAAGTGTGGCCCAACTTGGAGGTGTTTTTCCATGGTGGTATAGCTTTCACGCCTTACCGCAACCAATACGAGCAACTCATTACATCGCCGAATATGCATTATATGGAAACCTATAATGCTTCTGAAGGCTTCTTTGGCATCCAAGATGACCCTAACGATAAAGCGATGCTCCTGATGCTCGACTACGGCGTTTTCTATGAGTTCATTCCTTTGGAAGAGGTTGGACAGGACGATGCCCACGTTATCCCGCTTGAAGATGTGGAACTCGACCGCAACTATGCTATGGTGATTACCACTTCGTGCGGACTGTGGCGATACATGATAGGAGACACAGTGAAGTTTACATCCAAAAAGCCTTATAAGTTCTTGATTACGGGTCGCACGAAGTATTACATCAATGCTTTTGGTGAAGAACTGATTATGGAGAATGCCGAGAAGGGACTGGCCTATGCCTGTGAGCACAGTGGCGCACAAATCAGAGAGTACACAGCTGCGCCCGTTTATATGGATTCTAATGCGAAATGCTGCCATCAATGGCTCATAGAATTTACGAAAGAGCCGGATTCTATAGAGCATTTTTCCAACCTCCTCGATAGTAAACTTCAGGAAATCAATTCCGATTATGAAGCCAAACGGTCGCACAATGTCACACTTCAGCACCTTGAAGTGGTGAAGGCACGGCCAAACCTGTTCAACGATTGGCTCAAGTCTAAGCAGAAATTAGGTGGACAGCATAAGGTACCCAGACTCAGCAATTCGAGGAAGAATATGGATGAGCTGTTGGAAATGAATTAAATGGCACACCAACAAGCCTGAAATCGAAAGAAAACATAAGGGTAAACACGTAGAAGAAACAGGGTTTTGAATAAATAAAAAGGTTGTAATGTTTTGTTTCTATTGTGCAAAATATAGTTGAGATAGGCTCTTTTCAAGGAAGAATAACAGATGCTTAGTATGAAAAACGGAGGCAAAATAATACAAAAGATGTTTCGAAACAGAAGGTTTTTTCCTCTTTCTCTTTTCGCCGTTCTACTCTTAGGCTGTGCCCGTATGGGTAATCCGGACGGAGGATGGTTTGACGAAACACCTCCAAAGGTAATAGGCGCAACCCCCGAAGACAAATCCATCAACGTAGACAAGCGGCACATTTATATCAATTTTGATGAGTATATCACCATAGACAACCCTACGGAGAATGTGGTGGTATCACCTCCACAGCTGGAAGCCCCGGAGATAAAGGGACAAGGTAAGCGTATCAGTGTCAAGTTGATGGATTCTCTTAAGGTGAACACCACCTACACAATCGACTTTTCCAATGCCATAAGCGACAACAACGAGGGTAATCCTCTCGGCAATTATACCTACAGTTTTTCTACCGGCGACCATATCGACACGCTCGAAGTGTCGGGTTATGTTGTACAGGCAGACAATCTGGAGCCGGTAAAAGGCATGCTCGTGGGGCTCTACGACAACCTTTCGGATACTGCTTTTAAGAAACAGCCCATGCTCCGTGTATCGCGCACTGATTCACGCGGTCGATTTGTTGTGAAAGGCATTGCACCCGGAAAATATCGCGTCTACGCCCTTCAGGATGCTGATGGGGACTACATTTTCGGCCAGAAAAGCGAGATGATCGCTTTCAATCACGACATTATAGAGCCGTCGTTCAGACCCGATATTCGTCAGGATACCACGTGGATGGACTCCCTGCGCATCGCTTCTATTGAGCGGGTGTCCTATACCCGTTTCATGCCCGACGACATCTGTCTGCGCGCATTCAATGAGATCGTAACCGACAGATACCTCATCAAGTCGGAGCGGAAAGAAGCCAACCATTTCATGTTGTATTACAGTTATGGAAACGATGAACTGCCGGAGCTTCGCGGTCTCAATTTCGACGCAGACAATGCCTTTATCATCGAGAGTTCCGAAAAGAAAGACACCCTCACCTATTGGCTTCGTGACACCACGCTCGTCAATCAGGACACGCTCACGGTTGAGCTGAAACACCACATCACCGACACTCTCGGAGTGTTACAGTTGCAGACCGACACAATTCCCCTGCTGTCTAAACAACCCTATGAGAAGCGCATGAAGCAGAGGCAAAAGGAATTTGAATCATGGAAGAAAGCTCAGGAAAAGAAGAAAAAGAAAGGAGAACCCTATGATTCCATCATGTCTCCGGAGCCGTTGAAACTCCAGATAACGCCGAGCGGAGAAATGGATCCCGACCAGAACATCAGCATTGTTTCGCAGGTGCCTTTGGCAGAGGTGGATGCCTCACAGATACATTTGTATTCCAAGTCGGACACTGCCGACGTATGGTATCGGGAGCCGTTCGAAATGCATCGGCAGAATGTCAGGACTTATTTGATTAAGGCGGAGTGGAGACCTGAAGTGGAATACAGTCTTGAAGCCGATAGCGCAGCCTTTATAACCATCTATGGACAGGAAGCAAAAGCCTTGAAACAGGGCCTGAAAGTTCGCCCTAATGATGCGTTCGCAACATTGCTCATCACGCTGACCGGACTGCCCGACAAACCCATTATAGGGCAGCTTATGGATGGGTCTGATAAGGTAGTGAAGCAGGTCAAAGCCTCGAACAATCAGTTGGAATTCTTCTATCTGAAAGAAGGTAAATATTATTTGCGTATCATTATAGACGAAAACAATAATAATCGCTGGGACACAGGTAATTATGATGAAGACTTACAGCCCGAACAGGTGTATTATTATCCTGAAGAAATAGAATGTAAGGCAAAGTGGGATGTAACCAGAACATGGAATCCCACGTCTACTGTATTATACAGACAAAAGCCAAGTGCTATTACAAAGCAGAAGGGAGATAGGAAAAAGATGGTGAAGAACCGTAACCTTGAACGCGCTAAAAAACTTGGCATTGAATACATTCCCAAAGTAAAATAGAATGACGAAGAAACTAAAAATAGCAGTATTGTTACTGCCTCTACTCTTAGGAAGCCTTTTCGCTTCAGCACAGTGCTCATACAAGAACACGGCCTTCAAGTCGGGAGAACACCTCTCCTACAACCTATATTTCAATTGGAAGTTTGTGTGGGCGAAAGTGGGTACAGCTTCTTTCTCAACGGTAAGGAGTGTCTACAATGGAACGCCAGCCTATCGTGGCAGCCTCATAACAGGAGGAAACGGCAAGTTGGAAAAGATGTTTGTGCTTCGCGACACGCTGCTCTGCTACAACACGCTTGATCTCCAGCCTCTTTATTATCGGAAGGGAGCGCGCGAAGGCAAGCGATATAATGTGGACGAAGTGTTCTACAGCTATCCTAACGGTAAGTGTAGCGTACGGCAGCACCGGCAGCACTCGAATGGTAAACATTCATGGAAGACAGCAACTTATGACGACTGTGTGTACGACATGATGAGTATTTTCATGCGTGCCCGCTCATTCAATCCTACGGGATGGAAGAAGGGGCACGACATCAATTTCCCTATGGTAGACGGCAAAAAGCGTTACCCGGCAAAGCTTCGCTATGAGGGAAAGCAGAATGTGAAGACTGACAGTGGGCATACTTACCGTTGCTTGAAGTTGGCCTATATGGAAAATGACAATGGAAAAGGGTACGAGAAAGTAGTAGATTTCTTTGTGACCGACGACGAAAACCATATCCCGGTGAGGCTTGATATGCATCTTCGATTTGGCTCAGCCAAGGCTTACTTGACAAATATGCGCGGCATTAAGTATCCTGTGACGTCAATTGTGAAATAGAAAATCATCAAGATGACGATTTAATCGTTACGCCCAAATCCTATCATGCAGGCGCCCCATCATCTTCCGGATGATGGGGCGCCTGCGTTTTGATGGTTACACTTGTTTTCTTTCAGACCGGCAGGACTGGTCAGACTACTCCGATCAGGCCACCCACTCCGCTCAATCCATTGTTCCCTTCCCCTCTATAATTCGCACCATTCGTTCGATTCATAGTTATAGATAATTGTGGTATTCTTTCTTTACAAACACCCCTTTAAATTTCGC
>KQ959482.1:27237-51980 GCA_001552765.1 Bacteroidales bacterium KA00344 | reverse complement strand
AACTTTACTTTCGTCCTGAAATTCGTAAAAATAGCGAAATTCGTATTCTGTTGATTATCAATGCTTTCTGTAAAAACGCTTTGATGTGTCATGGTTGGTCATTCGCGGTTAAGTATGGAATGGCCATACGAAAGAGCCTTAAACGCAGTGCCGTTAGAGTGTAATCGCAGTGTGGTTGGGGCTTAATCGCACTGCGATTAAGGCTCCGTCATGATATGGCGGAGTAAGAAACCTAATAAACGGCCTGTTTTTTCATTCTGCGAAAAAGGAATGAGGGCAAAAACATAGCCCTTTTTGCGCTGGTTGCTTCGAAAATAATTGCAGAAAAATGGTTATTTATTTTTACATACCAACTGTTCTTCCGGTCATGCCCATCAGCTCTTGCCTGTCACAATTTTCTTGATCTCGTTGAGTTTGTTCAGTGCCTCTACAGGTGTGAGGTTGTTGATGTCGAGCCCTAATATCTCGTCTCTGACTTGAGAGAGGACGGGGTCGTCGAGTTGGAAGATGCTGAGTTGCATGCCGTCTCGGTTGTCGGCGAGCCTCCCTACAGAGGGTTTCCCCACGCTTCCCACTTCGGCGTTGTCGGCCTCCAGTTGTTTCAAGATGACGTTTGCCCGCTTGACAATGGAACGCGGCATACCCGCAATTTCGGCCACATGAATACCAAACGAGTGCTCTGACCCGCCGGGAGTAAGTTTGCGCAGAAAGATAACCTTGCCGTCTACCTCCTTCACCGACACATTGAAATTCTTGATTCGCGCGAAATGTTTCTCCATTTCGTTCAGCTCGTGGTAGTGGGTGGCAAAGAGTGTGCGTGCACATGCACGGGGTTGTTCGTGCAGATATTCCACGATGGCCCATGCTATGGAGATGCCGTCGTAGGTGGATGTGCCCCGCCCCAACTCGTCGAAGAGCACCAGTGAGTGCGAGGTGACGTTGTTCAGAATGTTGGAGGCCTCTGTCATCTCGACCATGAATGTTGATTCTCCTTGCGAAAGGTTGTCGCTGGCACCCACGCGTGTGAATATCTTGTCGACCAAACCTATTTTCGCGCTCTCTGCCGGCACAAAGCATCCCATCTGGGCGAGCAGTACGATGAGGGCCGTTTGTCGCAGCAGGGCAGACTTACCGGCCATATTCGGCCCCGTGATCACTATAATCTGCTGTTTCTCGGTATCGAGATATACATCGTTGGGCACATATTGTTCGCCTAGCGGCATCTGTGTTTCGATGACGGGATGACGGCCCTGATGAATGTCGAGCACGTCGCTGTCGTCTACCGTCGGACGTACATACAGATTGGTTTCCGACACCTTGGCAAACGAGAGCAGACAGTCTATTTGGGCAATGATGTTGGCGTTGATCTGGATTTGCGGGATGTAATCCTGCATGGCGAGGATGAGATCGTTGAACAGCTGCGTTTCCAACTCGATGATTTTTTCGTCGGCACCGAGTATTTTTTCTTCGTATTCTTTTAGTTCGGGCGTGATGTATCGCTCGGCTTGCGCCAGTGTCTGCTTGCGAATCCATGTTTCCGGAACATGGTCTTTGAACGTGTTGCGCACCTCAAGATAGTAGCCAAACACATTGTTGAAACCTACTTTGAGCGACGATATGCCGGTCTTCTCGCTTTCGCGCTGTTGTATTTCGAGCAGGAAGTTTTTCCCGTTTCGCGATATATTGCGCAGTTGGTCGAGTTCTTCGCTGTAGCCATCGGCAATGACGTTGCCCTTGTTTACCAATAGAGGTGGGTCGGGTTTTATTTCGCGGGCGATGCGGTCGCGCAGACTCTCGCAGAGATTCATCTGCTCGCCGAGGCTTTTCAGACGCTCGTTGTTGGCATAGAGACAGGCCGACTTGATGGGTTGTGTGGCCATCAGCGCGTTCTTGAGCTGCACCACCTCGCGTGGCGACACCCTTCCTACAGCTACTTTCGAGATGATGCGCTCCAAGTCGCCGATGCGATGCAACTGCTCGTCGATGACTTGGCGGAAGTCGGGCTGCTTGAAAAAGTATTCCACAATGTCCTGACGGTCTTTGATGCGCGCCACATCGGTCAGCGGGAATACTGTCCATCGCCGCAACATTCGGCCACCCATAGGGGTCACGGTGCTGTCGAGGACGTTGAGGAGCGAGCGTCCGTCCTCCTGCATGGGTTGCGTAAGTTCCAGCGACCGTATGGTGAATTTGTCCATGCGCACATACTTGTCTTCCTCGATGCGTTGCAGGGAGGTGATGTGGTTGATGCTCGTGTGCTGGGTGACTTCAAGGTATTGCATGATGGCTCCGGCCGCGATGACGCCCTCGTGCAGATGTTCCACGCCAAATCCCTTGAGCGATCTGGTGCCGAAATGCTTCAGCAGTTTCTGGCGGGCCGACTGCTCGGTAAACACCCAGTCGTCCATCTCGAACACGCAGTGGCGTGTGCCGAAGTAGCGTTCGAACTCTTTTTTACGGTCGCGGTTGTAGAGCACCTCCTTCGGCGAGAAACTGCCGAGCAGTTTTTCCACGTAGTCGTAGCTGCCCTGTCCGGTGAGAAACTCTCCGGTCGAAATGTCGAGGAAGCTCACGCCACAGGCTGTTTTCCCGAAATGAATGGCAGAGAGGAAGTTGTTTTCCTTATAGTTGAGCACGTTGTCGCTCATGGCCACGCCCGGTGTCACGAGTTCGGTGATGCCCCGCTTTACCATTTTGTCCATTTCCGTGAGCCCCTTTTTGCCCTTGAGAGAGGCCCGTTTCTTCTTTGGATCTTCCAGTTGGTCGCATATCGCTACGCGTCTTCCTGCCCGGATTAGTTTGGGCAGATAGGTATCGAGTGCATGGTGTGGGAAGCCCGCCATGGCTGTTTCGCCGGAGTTTCCGCCGTTGTTGCGTTTGGTGAGCGTAATGCCAAGAATGCCCGAAGCAGTGACGGCATCGTCGCCGTAAGTCTCGTAGAAGTCGCCGCACCGAAATAGCAGTACCGCGTCGGGATGTTTTGCCTTCATCGAGAAAAACTGTCTCATCATCGGGGTCATTCCTTTATCTTTCTTTGCCATATTGTTTTGTCTGTTTTGAGAGAGGGGTATAAAGTTGTTTGTTGCCATCATCCGGTGATGGGTATGAGGACAATACGTTATTTTTTGACGAGATTGCCCAGTCCGGTGAGCAGTGCGCGTGCCAGCGGATTGTTGTCGAGCGACTCCTCTTCGGGTGTCTGTGGCTCGTCGATGAAGTCGTATTTTCGTGGGTCTTTCTCCACCACCTTGTAGCAGGAACGGCCGTGAATGCGGCTGCGCGTAAAACCGGCCTCCTGCATGGCGAAGCCAACGTCCTGATTAACATTGTCGCCGGGTGTCCAGTATGGATATTCTTTCATGAGGCGGTCTACAATGGTGTCGATGTCTTTGGCCTTTACGCGCTTGCCTTTGGGAGGTGAAGCATAGAGCATAGAAACCATTTTCACAAGGTTGTCGGCCTCTTGGAAGGGTGAGTTCTGCACTGCCATTGCTTCCCGTTCTTCGTCGGTGAGGCCGTAGTCGGCTCCGTTTTCTATCTCGGCCAGCAGTTGGGCGTAGAGCTGTTCGTAGGGAACAGGTGTCTTGACGTCTATGCGATGCCCGATCTCCACACACACCAAATGAGCCGCACCGGCCGCATCGGACATGGGGTGAAGGTTACCGGTGTTGGCGATGAAGGCCGAATAGTTGTTGCGTTTCTCGCCGGTGGTGCCGTAGGGGAGTCTGAAAACGGGTGTGCTTCGGGAGAAAAGATAGCGCATGAGCACTTCTTGGTCGGTGTTCTCTTGATAGAACTCGTCGATGCAAGTCAGCAGGTTGGTGGTGACAAGCTCGTGTACTTCGGCTGTGGAACGGAGTTTTACCTGATCGGTATAGTAAGGGCGCAGTTCGGGTGGAAGTATGATATTGCAGAAGGATGTTTTGCCAAAGCCCCATTGTCCCACAATGACGGGCACAATGATGTCGTGTTGCGCCACTTCGTACCCCATCCAACGGGCGACCATTTGAAGCATCCACTTGTGAAAACGGCTGTTCCAATCGGGGTTGGTCGTAACGATTCGGTCGGCAAAAGTCGATACATAGTCGGTGCCGTCCCACTCTTCCAGTGCGTTGAGCCATGCTTCGGCCGGGTTCCAAGGTGTGATGAGTGTGGACTCGGTATAACGTTGGAGCAACGTCTCGGTGAGCCCCACCCCATCGCGTCCGGCTTCTAAGATAATGGTATTGATGGCCTCTTTGGACAGCGGCAGGTAATTTTCCGAGCCGGGAATGGCATATTGGGTCTCGCCGGTGAGCACGTTACGTCGCAGCTGACAGCGCGATTCAAGATAGGTCAAAGCATCCATAAACTCTTTCTTTTAATGTTCACAAAGATAGGAAAAAGTAAAAAGGAAAAGAAAGAAGTATTGAAAAATAATGTGAAAAAGGGTGCAATTTTTAATATATTGCACCCTAACGGTCTTTTTACTGTGTTTATGGAACTACGCAATGTATTGACTTGATGGTGACAATACAGGAACGCGGCCCTGCAATGATGCTGCCGAACAGCCTATTTTTCGGTGTAAATCACCTGTATCATGGTTTGTCCCACCGCTTTGAGCGTGTTTTTATCGATGTGGTCCATGTTGTCGTCAAGTGTGTGCCATGTAGGTCCGAAAGAGCTTTGGATGCAGTCCGGATAGTAAGGAATAACGTCAATGCACGGTATTTTGGCAATCTGATTCAAGGGAACGTGGTCGTCGGTAACCATCCCTCCTTCGGCTTTCGGGAAGTAGGAGCCGTAGCCGGCCTGACGGGCAGCGCGCCACACCTTCTTCACAATGTCCGGAGCATACTGCTTTGACAATCCTTCCTGATGGAAACGAGCACCTTGTCCTCCTACCATATCGAGCAAGATGCCATATCGGGGAGCATAGCCTTGCGGTAGGTTGGAGGCGAAATGTTTGGACCCCAAAGCCCAGGAATTGCCGTCATCCTGCACATCTGCCCACTGTGGAACTCCCCAATCTTCAGCATCAAAGCACACGAAGTCTATCCCAAGATCGGGCGACAGCTGTTGGTTGTCGGTGATTGATTGTTGCTTATTGGTTGTTCTTTGTTGCTTATTGCTTATTGCTTGTTGCTTGTCAGTTGCCGATTGCCGGTTGTTGCCGGTTGTCTGCTGTTGCGAAAGCAGTCTTGCCAGTTCGAGCATCACGGCTACTCCGCTCGCCGCATCGTTGGCAGCGAGGATAGGTTTACGCCAGTTGGCGGTGTCGGGATCATTGTCTGCCCATGGCCTTGAATCCCAATGGGCGCAGAACATAATGCGTGTGGTGGCGTCTGGATTATAACTTGCTATGATGTTGGTGGACTTCAGAATGGTGCCGTCGTAACCTTTAAGGTCGGCCTTTTGAAGTTCAATCTTGCATCCGTATTGCTTAAACTTGGCCACAATCCAGTCTAAACATTTCTCGTGTCCGTCGGTATTCATAGCTCGCGGACCAAAATCGCACTGGGCTTGAGTGAACGCAAAGGCTGAGTCGGTATTGAAATTGGGACCAACAGGAGCCATTTTTTCCAGTTCATCAATATCATCAGTTTTGTCCGTAGAGGCCATGTGACCGGGCCAGAAGGCAAAGCCGAGAGCCGCTGCCGCACATATAATTCCAATCACGATGATGTATTTTTTCTTTGATGTTTTCATTTTGATGAGATATTCAAGTCTTGTTTTTGATACGTTCAAGTCTTGTTTTTGATACGTTCAAACCATGAGGTTTTTTTTGTTGGCCTGCACTATTGACATGACACGCAGCCAATTGCCGCCCCATATCTTTGCAATGTCTTGCTCGTTGTACCTGCGGCGCATGAGGTGCAGTGTAAAATTGATGAGCTCTGAGGCGTCAGCGCACCCTCTAACGGTGCCATCGCCATCGAAATCGGTACCGATTCCCACGTGGTCGATGCCCATAATTTGGATGGCGTGCTCCAAATGCGCAATAGCATCCATGATGGTTGCTTCACCCTTTTGGCGTAGAAAACCGTGATAGAGTGTTATCTGTACCACCCCACCCTTTTTTGCCAGTGACCGCATTTGGTCGTCGGTAAGGTTGCGTGGCACGTCGCAGAGCGTGCGGGCATTGCTGTGAGAGCACACGATTGGGGTGCAACTGATATCCAACGCATCGTAGAACGAGCTTTCAGCAGCATGACTTAGGTCGACCATGACACCCTCATCGTTCATCCGTTGAATCACTTTTTCGCCAAACAGAGATACACCTTGATGAGTGTTGCTGCCCCGGGCACTGTCACAAATGTCGTTATCGCCATTGTGACAGAGCGTGATATAAACCACTCCTCGCTGTGCAAAATGATGCACATTCGATAGGTCATGATTGAGCGCCAGCCCGTTTTCGATGCCGAAAACGATGCTTTTCAGTCCCCGTCGCTTGTTTTCATAGAGTTCTTCGGGGGTGCGGGCAAGGTTGATATAAGAGCTGTTTTCGTCTACAATCTCCTCTAATTTATCAAAAATGAGATTGGCATATTCGTTGGGTGAGAGCCGATCGGAAATACCTTTGAGATGTGGATTGTGCCTGATGATGCCAGCAATGTCTACCTTTTGGGCAAATTCTTCACCGGCTTTTGGCTGTGGCAGATAGGCCACCATAACAACAGCGTCTTGCCTCCCTTCGTGCATTTTGTGCAAATCGTATAGGATGCGTGGGTCGCGATGGTTGAATTTCACTCCTTGTGGGAAAAACATCGGAGTGTCACAGTGACTGTCGAGCGTGAGCATACGGTCGTGAAGCTGCTTCGCTTGAAGAAAATTGCGAGCGTGATCAACAAGCCATTTGAAAAGTTTTTGACCTTCTTCTTCCAACCATTCGGGATGCCACTGCACACCCATGATGGGTTTAAATTCGGTGCTCTCCATGGCCTCGATAATACTATCGGGTGCGATGGCGGTAGCGCGGAATCTGTTTCCGGGTGCGCTCACGGCCTGATGGTGGAAAGAATTGACGGCTATCACGGTCTCTCCGGCAGCTTCTCTCCCTGTTTCTCCGGTTTCCAATAAGGATGTTGAACTGCTCTTCGCACAACAATCATTAGCTTCTCTCCCACCCTCTTCTGTTGAAGCGGCAGTGCTTTCGCCGTAGATTTCGGCAAGGTAAGAGTTGGGAACAATCCTGATGGTGTGTGTAGGCTCGCTCTTATCGGCGTCCTGCGAGTGTTTGATACGTCTTGCGCGACCTTCCACATTAGGGAGTTCAGAGGGGATATAGGCTATATCCTGTGCCACCTTTCCACCCAAAGCCACTGCCAAAGCTTGCATACCGCGACATATTCCAAGTATTGGGATCTGGCGGTTGTAGGCCAAACGTATGAGGAGTAGTTCGGGAAGGTCGCGCGTGGAATTGATATTGTGGAGTTCCGGAAACGGTTCTTCTCCACTCCATAGGGGGTTAATATCAGCGCCTCCGGTAAGTATCAAACCGTCGATATGGTCGAGGATGTTGATGATAGCTGCCTTGTCGGCTATCGGCGGAATAATCAGGGGCGTCCCCCCAGCCTTCACCACCTGTTTATGATAGCGGTCTCGAAGGGTGAGGTCACCGTCGGAATAATTAGAAGTAATGCCGATTATTGGATGACGACCGGCAGGAGGGAAAGCTGCATAGCATTCTTTCAGATGCGACTCGATGTCAAACAGACTCATATTATTCGTAGCTAACGGGAATCTCTCGCTTCACACTCTGCTCCAATGAGATAAGTGTTTCTGTGGAAACTACACCGGGAATGGTTTGTAGCTTGTTGTTCAGCAAGTCCATCAGTTCTTCGTTGTCGCGGGCATAGGCCTTGAGCAGCATGGTGTAAGGACCTGTGGTGAAGTGACATTCCACAATTTCGGGGATGTTGGTAATGCGTTTTACCACCTCCTTATACATCGATCCACGCTCCAAATTCAGCCCAACGTATGTGCAGGTGCTGTATCCGAGACTCTTCGGATTGACGTCGAAGCCGCTGCCGGTAATCACTCCGGCCTCTACCAATCGTTGCACACGCTGGTGGATAGCTGCGCGAGACACGCCACATTCTGCGGCTACATCCTTGAAGGGGATACGTGCATTTCTTGAGAGAATTGATAGAATTTTCCTGTCAAGATTATCTACTTTTTCCATCTTTGTTCTTTAACAAATTATTGAATTGATGTAAGCAAAAATAGATAAATTATATGATACAGACAACAAAATGCACGAATAATTTACTTTATTCGTGCATTTTGTAATAAGAGGAACGTATTTTTATGCTACCATTCCCATCTTTTGGCTTGTTGGAGCCGGGTTGGGGAATGGTAGGTTTTATTTTTTTTGTGTCGAAGTTGAGTTTTCAGGTTGCTCTATGCCAACCAGTTCCACCGTGAAAATCAGTGTTGAGTACGGTTTTATTTGCCCGGCTTCGTTTGCTCCATAAGCCAGTTCCTGTGGAATATAAATCTCCCATTTGCTCCCCACAGTCATGTTGGTCAGGGCTTCTGTCCACCCCTTGATTACCTGATTGCAACGGAAACTGTCGGTCTTCTTGCCGTGATGGCGCGAGGTGGCGTCAAAAATGTTTCCGTCGATGGTCTTTCCTTCGTAAACCACCTCTACGGTCTGTTCGGCAGTGGGTTTGGGGCCGGAGCCTGTTTTCAGCACTTTATATTGCAATCCTGAGGGCATAACGTTCACTCCCGGCTTCGTGGCGTTATCTTTAAGCCATGCTATATTCTCCGCTTTATAGGCTGCATTTTTGGCCTCTTTGACCTCTTTGCTCTTTGTTTCAAACAGTTCCCGGGCTGTATTAATGGTATAAATGGTGGTGTCTTCTCTCACTCCGGCCAGAAAACCCTGATGGAAGATGGCAGAGCGTATGGAGTCCGGCGACCCCTCCAAGTTTTTACTCATACCGGGAAGGATCTGTTTTTTAGCTTGATTGGCAATCTGCGTGCCGGCCATATAGGCAGTATAGGCTGGGTCGTTACCTTTGGCGAGCATTTCGTTGTAGCCCCGTACAAATTCAGCTATATAAGCTGTGTCCACGTGCAATTGGTTTTGCAGATAACCCAGCAGGCCAGTTGTAGCCGCATATCCGGCTGCGAAGCTCAGCGAGTCGCCTTGAGATGCCAATACTATTGGCTCTGTCTTCTCGGTATTTTCTTTCTTTTTATCCTTATCTTTCTTCTTTCCTGCCTGTATGGTAGACATCGAGGCACTGGCCATGAAAATCATGGCGAGTAACAGAATTTTCTTCATTTTCGAATCGTTTTATGTATTGTATTCAATCGAAGACCCCTCCTTGTGGGCATGAAAACCCAAGAGGAGGGGTGTTGTATGATATCAAAGCAGGAATTACTTGCCTACTTTTAAAAGTTCAATCTTGAAGATAAGTGTAGAGAAAGGTTTGATGTCGCCTGCCAGACGTGCCTTGTAGCCCAGTTCCTGTGGGATGTAAACTTCCCATACGGAGCCTTCAGGCATGTGTGTCAGCGCCTCTGTCCAACCGGGGATAAACTGGTTGGGCTGTATGGTAACGGGTTTCTTACCTTCCTTATATGTGGTTTCAAACACCTTACCGTCGATGGTGCGACCTTCATAGTTCACCGTAACGGTGGTGGTATCCGTAGGAATGGCTCCCTTGCCTTCCTTGATAACCTTGTACTGCAAACCTGATTTCAGGGTCACAACGCCCGGTTTCTTCTTGTTCTCTGCCAGAAATTTTTCGCCGGCTTTCTTGTTAGGACCATATTCTTTCAGCATGGTTTGGCTCTTGATTTCCTCCATCTTGCTTTGTGCAATCTGGTTGGCGGCCTCCGGAGTGAAGATGCCCTTCTTGCCCGTAGCACCGGTAATGAAGCCCGACAAAAGATTTTTCAGAGAAATAGTCTTTGTTGAATCATTGCCGTAAACCTCCTGATTAATACCTTTTACAAGCTGGGTAGAGAGTTGTTGACCCACTTGAAGCCCCATAATGTAGGCAGCCTTCTTCTTGTCGTCACCGGCATTGACACCTTCGTTGATGCCTTTCACGAGTTCGTCGATATAGGTGGTGTCGATCACTTGACCATTTTCGATGGCCTGACGGAAATACTGCGACTGGGCCAATCCAATGGCATAACTCATAGAGTCTACATCCGATTTCAAGTCAGCCTTAGGGGTTGACGAGTTGCCACAGGCACTGAATGTTGCTGCAGCGATGGCCGTAGCAGCCAAAACTTTTAAACTTTTCATTTGTTTCATTTGGAATTATTGGTTTCTGTTTATTTTACTTTAATCAGCTCCACATCGAAAATGAGTGTTGCATAGGGAGGAATGGACTGACCTGCACCACGCTCGCCATAGCCCAGTGTGTAGGGAATGTAGAAGCGATACTTGGCTCCTTCCTGCATCAGCTGCAGTCCTTCGGTCCATCCGGCTATCACTTGGTTGAGCCCGAAAGTTGCGGTTTCGCCGCGCTGGTAGCTGCTGTCGAATATTTTTCCGTCAATGAGCTTGCCTTCGTAGTGACATTCCACCTCGTCGGTAGCTGTCGGCTTCTTGCCGTTACCCTCTTTCAACACCTCGTATTGCAGTCCTGAAGGCAGGGTCACCACGCCCTCTTTTTTGCCGTTTTCTGCCAAGAAGGTCTCGCCTCCGGTTTTCATTTCCTTAGCCTGTGCTTCGGCTTTCTCCTGAAAAAAGGTTTGAACGGCAACCTGGGCGTCGGCGTCAGTCAGTTCTGCCTTGCCGGCAAACACGTCCTTAACGGCCTGTGCGAAGTCGTCGATATTTAATTCCGTTGCATTCATTTGCTGGAGCTGGTGTCCGATGCTCATGCCCAATGCGTAACTTACTTTATCCATTTCGTGTATTTGTATTTAATAAATAATGTGCAAAGATACTATTTTTAATCGTTTATGCTGGCATTATTGTCGAAAATATAGTATTTTTGTACAATAATAACAATCAATGGAGGAAAAATAATGTCTAAGAAAGTGGTGTTTCTTACGGGTGCCGGAATGTCGGTAGAAAGTGGTTTTAAGACTTTTCGCGGCAGCGATGGGCTGTGGGAAAACTATCCTGTGGAACAGGTGGCGTCTCATGAGGGTTGGTTGGCCGACCCCACACTGGTCACCAATTTCTACAACATGCTGCGCCGAAAACTATGGAATGCACAGCCCAACGAAGGGCACAAGCTCATTGCGGAGATGGAGCGCGATTACGATGTTTCGGTGCTGACACAGAATGTCGACGACCTGCACGAGCGCGCTGGCTCGTCAAAGGTGATTCATCTGCATGGCGAACTGAGCAAGGTCTGCTCTTCCGACGACCCCTACAACGAGCGGTATATTCGTCAGTTGACGCCCGAACACAGTGATGTGGAGCCGGGAACGAAGGCCGGCGACGGCTCTCTGCTCCGTCCCTTTATTGTGTTCTTTGGTGAAAGTGTGCCCATGTTGGAGCCTGCAGCTTACGAAGCGCGCAAGGCCGATGTGCTTGTGATTGTAGGCACTTCGCTCAATGTTTATCCCGCTGCAGGGCTTGTGCGCTACGTTAAGCCGGGATGTCCGATATATCTCATCGACCCCAACGCAGTGGCTATCGACTACATGCCCAACCTCACGCATATTCAGAAAGGTGCGTCAGAAGGTATGCGCGAGCTCGTCGAGCGGCTGAAAAAATAAGTTTTCTCAACTTTTTTTGAAGGACTTGTCATGTTGTAATTTTCATGACATTAACCCTTTCAAAATTCGTGTATTCTGAAAAGAAAAAATCTTTGTTCAGAATATGCGCAGGATTTTTATATTTGTTAAACATTTGATAATCAGTCGTTTATTTCCATAATAGACTTTCCGGTCCCATTTTGCCCTCTTTTTCGCCTCCCGTTTACTATCTTATCGCGTGGCGATTAGGGCTTAGTGCCATGTCGAATGAGGTTTAATGGTATTGCGACAAAGGCTTAATCGCAGCGCCGTTAGGCCTTTGTCGTAAAATCAACTTGATTTTTCAACGCTGCCGATGCGTTTTTCTCCGCGTTTTGTCGCTATCTTTTTTCCGGAATAGCAAAACGAAAGTGCGTGTTTATGGTGAAGTTTTCTTTACACTTTGCTTATTGAATGGGAGCTTGCTCTCGTTTTAGGATTTTGAAGACTGTGGTTTGGGGCAGGTCTGGCAATCTTTTTCTCTCATAATATATGCAGTTTACTCAGCACAAAAGGTAGCAGATTTAAACATAGTGCTACCAAATACTGTTTACGGTCTGAAAATACCTCTTTTTTATGGTGATATGCCCTTCCGATAGTCGTTTATTTTAGTTTTGAGTGAGGCAAATTAACTCTTGCCTATGCTCCCCCACCCCGCCAAACTGCGACAAAAACATGAAATGCTCATCAAGTATGAATTTATTTTATGATTTTCCTTGGTATGATTTGTGTTTATAGTTTATAATAGTCATTATATATTATATAATATATGATAATTAAGAATTGTATTTCAGTAAATAAAACTTTACACTTTTTTGTCGCACTTGGTGTTTTCGTATGCCTTTACACCTTATTATATATTGAAAGATAAGGTTTAACGGAGAGCCTTAATCACTCATGTTTTTTTGAGTGAGAGGATTATTTTGAATGGTTGGCTCGGTCAGACCATTCGGAGCAGTCAGATTTGTCAGAAAGGGTGGACCGGTTATACTTATCAAAGCAGTTGGAGTAGTCAGAGGGTTTGGGTAGATAGAACTATCTGAACGGTCAGGCCAGTGAGAACATCATCCTAATATTTATGGTCATGAGTTGCTAAAATGGGCTGTTGTTGTTTCGTTTCCTTGATATTTTCCATATCTTTGTATCATAAAATGCCGAAACAATGAAAAAATCTCTTATTATTTCTCTCGCCATATTGGCCGTGTTGCCGGCTATGGCTCAGAAACGCGCCTTTACGATAGAAGATGTCTATCGTGTGAAGTATGTCAGCTCGCCAACCGTCAGCCGTGATGGGGTGTTGGCTTATGGAGTAACCCGACAGGATCTCAGGGCACAGAAAACGTATAGCAATATTGTGGTGAAGGTCCCTGAGACAGGCTCTATTGTGGGATGGACGAAGGGCGAACCCATGCAAATAACCACCGACGATAAAAGTTTTTTGCCCTTTTGGTCGCAGGATGGAAAGACCCTCTACCATCTTTCGAGTGCAGACGGCACAACGCAGGTGTACAGGTATGAGCACGGACAATCGGTGAAAGTCACCGACTATGCCTTAGGCATACAGGGACCGGTGCTATCTCCCGACGGCAACCTCATTGCTTTTGCGGCCGAGGTTTTTCCGGAGATAGGCGGAGCAGATGGCAAGGCCAACAAGGAAGCTATGGCCAAGAAGGCACGAAACCCCATTCAGGCTCATGTGGCCGACGAGCTACTTTTCCGTCATTGGACAGACTATACGGATGGCAAATACTGGCACATCATTGTGTACGACATGACGAAAAAGACCTATACCGACGTTACGCCGGGCAAATTCCACAGTCCGGCATTCTCGCCTGCCGGCCCATCCGGCTACGCTTTCTCTCCCGATTCGAAAGAGATATGCTACCTGAGCAATCACGACGAACATCCTGAGGCCTCGACCAACTGCGACCTATGGATTGTTCCGGTGACGGGCGGCAAGGCTCGGAACATCACAGGTGAGAACAAGGCGTGGGACGGCAGTCCGCAATATTCGCCCGACGGCAGATACATTGCCTATCGCTTTCAGCGCACACCGAGCTACGAGAGTGACCGGTTTATCTTGGGTTTATATGATCGGAAGACGGGAGAGAAAAGAGTCTTGACTGAGCAATTCGATAACTGGGTGGACGATTACAAATGGGCAGATGACTCCAAAAGCATTTACTTCTTGGGTCAGGAGCGTGGCTACGAACCGTTGTACCGAGTGTCGCTACGCAACAATAAGATTACGAAGATGATTGGTAATCGCGCCCTATCGAGTTTCGATGTTGATGGACGGGGCAATTTTTATTATACCTATTCGACCACCGGGCGGCCGGCCGAACTCTACATGGCGTCGCCAACTCGTCCGAAGGCTTCCTCCAAGCTCACCAACAGGAGCGGACTGGGGAGCGCACTGTTTGAAACGGTCATAACCCATCTGAACGATAGTTTGGTGGACGCGGTAGACTTTCGCCCCTCCGAACAGATGTGGGTCAAGGGTGCAGATGGCGATTCGGTACACGTGTTTGTCGTGAAACCGCACGGTTTTGATGCCTCCAAGAAATATCCGTTGGTTATCAATGTGCACGGCGGACCGCAGATGCAATGGATGGACTCCTATCGTGCCGATTGGCAGGTGTATCCCGGAGCGGGCTACGTGGTGGCTTATCCCAATCCGCATGGATCGACGGGGTATGGTCAGCAGTTCTGTCGCGATATCAGTGGGTCGTGGGGAGGCAAACCCTATGAAGATGTGATGGCTGTGACCGACGCGCTGGCACAGTTGGAATATGTAGACTCCACGCGCATGGGCGCTATGGGATGGAGCTACGGCGGTTATTTCATGAATTGGCTACAGGGACAGACCGGCCGTTTCAAGTGTCTGGCTTCGATGATGGGATTGTTCGATCTGGAGGCCATGTGGGGCACCACTGAGGAACTTTGGTTTCCCAATTTCGACCTTCAGGGACAGCCATGGAACTCTCCGTTATACAAAAAATGGAGCCCGTCGGAATATCTAAGAAACTTCTCTACCCCCACCCTCATTATCACCGGTGAGCGCGACTACCGCGTGTCGTACAACCAAAGTCTGCAATATTTCACGACGCTACAGACGTTGGGCATCCCCAGTCGGCTAATCATCTTCGACAACGACGGTCACTGGCCCAGCAGCCTGAAATCTATGCCGCTCTACTACAACGCCCATTTAGAGTGGTTTGAGAAATATCTTGGCGGTGGCGGTGCCCCTTGGGACACAAAGAAAATGGTGATGGAGAGTCCATACGAAACCTCCGGTGAGTAATTCTCATCAAAAGTTTCATGGCTGCTTGAACCCCCAATGAATAAAGCGTTTCGCGTACCGGCCGTCAGAAGCATTGAGTTAGCAGATGGCTAAATGATTTCGACGGAAACAAAACCCGGTAATGATTTGGCTGTTTTCTTATAAAATAGTATATTTGCAAATGCAATCCTACCATGCTGAAAGAGCATAAACAGGGATGTTAACAATGAAGCGAAACGTTATGGCTAAACATCCGTTATGGCATAATGACTACTGGTTGCTCCTCATGCAACTTTACCTGAAACGGCCGCAGGGCGTGAAACCCCTGTACAGCAGAGCGCTTGTGAAACTTGCCTTAGAACTGCACATTGAGCCTAATTATCTCTATCAGCAGTTGTATAGGCTCGAACAAAAGGACACGTCTTGGCTGCAACAGCTATGGGACACCTATGGTGAGAAACCGAGAATGCTGTCTCGCAAGGCAAAGATGGTGCGCCGGATGGAAGGTTTCGGAAACCACAAAGCGTTTTATGAAGGGGTAGAGGTGAACGAGTCGTGGGAGAAAGACTTCAGGCCTTTCGACGAAAGCAAGGGCGAGACCTCGCTCTCCGGTGTGAAGCTTATCATGATACTTGAACTCTATTTCAGGCTGATTCCCGACACAATGGTGCCCAATACGCCGGAGGTGAAAGCGTTGGCTAAGCTTATTCGCTCCACTCCTGAGGAGATTTGCGAGGTGATGGAGGTTTTTCGTTTTTGCGATCCCTTGCTCACTCAGGGCGATATCATGATACATCCACTGCTCACTCCGTGTATGCAGATATGGAAACGGTTTGGCACGGAGACGCCGGAAACACTCTCGGCACTTGCCGCACAACTCAAGGAATATTGGAAATAAGGAGCCGGTGAAGGCTTGGCACGTATGTCACAAAAATTAATTCAAACCCAGACACAGCAACAAGTTCAGCAGCAACGCCTGTCGCAACAGCAGATGTTGCAGGTGAAACTGCTCGAAATGCCATTGGCTGAACTGGAGGAGAACGTTCTCGCCGAACTCGACGACAACCCTGCCTTGGAAGAACGCCACGATGATTTGGACGGTCTTGGCAAGGAGAGGGGTGAGGATGACGGGACACTCTCTGGCTCAGAGGGGCCTGAAGACGAGCGCTATGAGGAGAAAACGGAGCGTGAGGAACGCGAAGAAGCACTCGATAATGCCTTGGAAAGTTTGGGGAGTGACGACGAACTGCCTGCCCCCGACAGCTATGTGGCATCGCGTAGCAACCCTAATGCCGACTACGAGGAAATCGTATGGGGCGACACCACGTCTTTCTATGACAAGCTGAAAGAACAGATGGGCGTGCTGGAACTCACGGATAAGCAGCGCATGGTGATGGAATATCTTATCGGATCGCTCGATGATGATGGGCGGTTGAGAAAACCGCTTGATATGATTTCTGACGAATTGGCCATCTATCACAACATCGACGTGTCGGAAGCATATATCGAAGATGTGCTGCATAGGTTGCAAACATTCGATCCGCCCGGCATAGGCGCCCGGTCGTTGCAGGAATGTCTGCTGCTCCAGATAGATCGTAGAAAAGACAGCAGGCTCACGGAATTGATGCGTGAGGTGGTGGAACGATACTTCGAGGAGTTCACCAAGAAGCATTGGAGCAAGATTGCACAGTCGCTGCAACTCACTAAAGAGCAGGCCGACGTGGTGCATGAGGAGTTGCGGAAACTCAACCCGAAGCCCGGAGCAGCACTCGGTGAGACGCTGGGAAGGAACACGCAGCAGATTACGCCCGACTTCCTGATAGACACGGACGAGGAGGGGAACGTGAGTTTTACAATCAGTCAGGGAAGAATTCCGGACTTGAAGGTGTCGCCGTCGTTCAATGATATGGTGAACACCTATAAGACGAATAAGCATCAGATGAGTCGGCAGGAGAAGGAAGCACTGCTCTATGCCAAGCAGAAAGTGGAGAAGGCGCAGGGCTATATCGAAGCCGTGAAACAGCGCCGGCACACGCTCTACGTGACGATGAAGGCCATTATCAACTGGCAGAAGAAGTTTTTTCAGGATGGAGATGAGGCTGATTTGAAGCCCATGATATTGAAAGACATTGCTGAAAAGACCGGACTTGATATTTCTACAATATCGCGTGTGAGCAATATTAAATACGCGCAGACCCGATGGGGCACCTTTCCGTTGAGGTTTTTCTTTACTGACGGTTATGTCACGGAGGATGGTGAGGAGATGTCCACACGCCGAATCAAGTTGGCATTGGAGGAGGTTGTAGAGCAGGAAAATAAGAAAAAACCGTTAAGTGACGAAGCCTTGTCCAAGGAGATGAAGAAGAAAGGCTATCCCATTGCGCGCCGAACGGTGGCCAAATACCGTGAACAGCTGGGAATTCCGGTGGCCAGACTAAGAAAGGGATAATAAGTATCGATACCAAAAGAGATAATGAGAGAAAAGAATATCATATTGGCAGCACGAGTGATGAGTATGATTTTCACTCCGTTTTACTTGCCGTTTATCGGACTGTTGGCGCTGTTTATTTTCAGCTATATGAGTCTGATGCCCTGGCAGTATAAGTTGATGGTGCTCACGATGGTCTATTTCTTCACCATTCTGCTGCCCACACTGCTCATTCACGGTTATCGAAGGTATCAAGGATGGACACCGGCAGAGATAGGCCAGAAAGAACGACGCATGATACCCTACATTGTGGCGATATTGTCGTATTTCTCCTGTTATTACCTGATGAGCATCATGCGCATACCGCAATTCATGGCCAACATCCTCGTAGCAGCACTGATGATTCAGGTGGTCTGCGCCATCATCAACGTGTGGTGGAAAATTTCCACGCACACTGCGGGCATTGGCGGCTTTGCGGGGGCATTGCTGGCATTCTCCATACTGTTCGCGTTCAATCCCTTGTGGTGGTTTTGTGTCATCATCATCATAGCCGGAATGGTGGGAACAAGTCGTATGATTCTCCGACAACATTCCCTTACTCAGGTTGTTGCGGGATTTCTCGTGGGATGTGTGACGGGCTTTACGATGATCATCTGAACAGTGCTTCGGTGGTGAGCGGGAGGCTTTTGGCTCCGCCCATATCATTTTAAAACAATATCATAACAATAAAAAATATGAAACCAATCATCAGTATCATTATGGGTTCAACAAGCGACCTACCTGTCATGGAAAAGGCTTGTAAGTGGCTGAACGACCAAAAGATTCCCTTTGAGGTGAATGCTTTGTCGGCACATCGCACGCCTGCGGCCGTGGAATCATTTGCGAAGGAGGCCAAGTCGCGCGGCATCAAGGTGATCATTGCCGGTGCCGGGATGGCAGCTGCCTTACCCGGCGTTATCGCAGCATCCACTTCTCTGCCTGTGATTGGTGTGCCTATCATGGGCATGCTCGATGGCCTTGATGCCATGTTGAGTATTGTTCAGATGCCGCCGGGCATTCCGGTAGCCACCGTAGGAGTAAACGGGGCTCAGAACGCAGCTATTCTTGCTGCTGAAATGATTGCCCTTGGCGACGAAGAGATGGCTCGAAAGGTAGAAGCCTGGAAGGCCGGACTGGGCAGCAAGATAGAGAAGGCAAATGCAGACTTGGCTGCCATCAAGGACTATGAATACAAGTGTAACTAAGGGGTAGGGAGGAGAAGACGATGGCATTGGGCTGCAGGTGATGACAAGTGCTTGTGGCCCGATGGTTGTTTTACGACTTATAGGCTTCGTGAAAGTTTGTCATCTGCCGTAACGGCTAAACTTCTCCTCCTTTCAAACATAACATTATGATAGATTTGTTTAATTATCATCGTCGTGCGTCTTCGGTGGTACACATCGGTGCCATTGATATTGGGGGAGATAATCCTGTGCGTATTCAGTCGATGACGACAACCGATACCAACGACACGGAGGCTTGTGTGGCGCAGGCAGAACGAATTATCAAGGCAGGGGGAGAGCTTGTGCGACTCACGACGCAGGGTGTCCGTGAGGCTGAAAACCTCAAGAATATCAACGCAGGATTGCGCTCTGATGGCTTCTCAACGCCTTTGGTGGCTGATGTTCACTTCAATCCCAGAGTGGCTGACGTGGCTGCCCGTTATGCCGAAAAGGTGCGCATCAACCCCGGCAACTATGTGGATCCGGCTCGGAAGTTTATCAAATTGGAGTACACCGATGAGGAATATGCACGGGAACTCAAGAAGATTGAAGACCGATTTGTGCCTTTTCTCAACATCTGCAAGGAGAATCATACGGCCATTCGCATTGGCGTGAATCACGGTTCATTGTCCGACCGCATCCGAAACCGTTATGGCGATACGCCGGAAGGGATTGTAGAGAGTTGCATGGAGTTCCTCCGCATCTGCAAAAAAGAGAACTTCAGCGACGTGGTGATATCCATCAAGTCGAGCAATACGGTGGTCATGGTACGATCGATGCGCCTCCTTGTCGAGAAAATGGAGGAAGAAAATATGTGCTATCCGCTCCATTTGGGTGTGACAGAAGCTGGTGAGGGCGAAGATGGACGCATCAAAAGTGCAGTGGGTATAGGTGCTTTGTTGGCAGACGGGATAGGCGATACCATACGCGTTTCGCTCTCGGAAGAGCCCGAATATGAAATTCCCGTAGCCCGACATCTTGTGGATTATATCGGCAGAAAGGCCGGACACCTCCTCATTCCGGGTAAACCGTATGAGGGATTCGACTGGCTTCGTCCCCAAAGAAGACCGACTAAGGCTGTCGGAAACATTGGAGGAGAGAGCGTTCCGGTAGTTATCATGACGGCTTCCGATGACTCTTCCAAAGAGCATAAAGACCAAAAGCCGACAGCAGACTATATTTACACGGGTAACAAACTGCCTGAAAATGTTCAGCCGGGACAGAAATATATTGTAGACTATCAATGCTATATACAGGCTGTACAAGCCTCCTCCGACAATGGAGAGGGGCGGGGAGAGGATGCGGTTACACAAGCAAATAATCTGAAGGGGAACCTGTTTCCCATCTTTCCCGTTACTGCCATGCCATTCATCGGTATGGTAAAGGCCGACCGGAAGTTCTTGGTCGTTCAGTTTGGAACACCAGTGGAGGAATATATTTCCTGCTTGAAAGCACATCCTGAGGTTGTTGTGGTTTGTCCGAGCAACCATCAAAACCGACTCGGAGAGCAACGCGCACTTGTTCATGAGATGATGGCGGCCGGCGTTGAGAATCCTGTTGTCTTTGCCCAGATGTATAAACTTAACGACAAACCGGAGTTCCAGCTCCGTTCTGCGGCGGATATGGGCGCTTTGATGATAGATGGATTGACCGACGGTGTATGGCTGATGAATGAGGGAAACATCTCTTTCGATGAGATTGAGGAGACCGCTTTCGGCATCCTTCAAGCTGCTCGACTGCGCACCACACGCACCGAATATATCAGCTGTCCGGGTTGCGGGCGCACCCTTTACGACCTGCGCGAGACAATCGCAAAGATCAAGGAGACTACCAAAGAGCTGAAAGGCCTGAAAATCGGCATCATGGGGTGCATCGTCAATGGCCCCGGCGAGATGGCCGATGCAGATTATGGCTATGTTGGAGCCGGCCCCAAGAAAGTGTCACTCTATCGCAAACAGGAATGTGTGGAACACAATATTCCTGAGGAAGAAGCTGTAGAACGACTGCTGAAACTGATTCATGAAGACCGTAAGAAGGAGTAGGGCGGTATGGAAAAAGTAGCTTTGTGTAAGCCAAATAATGCAGTAGTATTACGCTGTCTGTATTATCCGTTTATCGCTTACATGCTGCAAATACCCAGATAGCTTTCGAAAATTTGTTAATTACAACTTGGTTGCCGATTGCCTGCAACCATAATCTTTCAATGATATGCAAGGAAGAATAATGAAAGAAATGGATCTCAAGGGTGTGTATCTGCCCAAAGAGACCCGTTATGATAATGGAGAAAGCATGTATCAACGTTGTGGACGTTCGGGCGTTATGCTCCCCAAGATAAGTCTTGGCTTTTGGCACAACTTCGGAGGAGTGGATGCTTACGAACGCTCCAGAGCAATAACGCATTACGCTTTCGACCATGGCATCACGCATTTCGACCTCGCCAACAACTACGGGCCACCCTACGGCTCGGCCGAGGAGACTATGGGACGGCTCATGGACGATGATTTCCGCCCTTACAGAGACGAACTTTTCATCTCTACCAAGGCCGGATACGATATGTGGCCGGGCCCGTATGGCAACTGGGGTTCACGCAAATACCTCATGGCAAGTCTTGATCAGAGCCTCAAAAGAATGCATCTTGACTATGTGGACTTGTTTTATAGTCATCGTTTCGACCCTGAAACCCCATTGGAAGAAACGCTGCAAGCTCTTGTAGATGTTGTTCGTCAGGGCAAGGCGCTCTATGTTGGCATTTCCCGTTGGCCGCTTGAAGCCTTGCAGAAAGCAGACGAATACTTGCGTGCCCACGACGTGCCGTTGCTCATTTTTCAGGACCGTCTCAATCTTCTAGACCGCGATCCGATCAACAATGGCACACTCGACTATTGTCGAAAACATGGTATTGGTTTCATCAGTTTTTCACCTTTGGCGCAAGGTCTGCTCACCGACCGTTATCTAAACGGTATTCCAACCGATTCGCGCATGGCCAAAGCTACGTCTCTCAGCCAAGACTGGCTTACGCCGGAACTGCTTGATTACCTTCGCAAACTCAACGAAAAGGCGAAACAGAGAGATAAAACCTTAGCCGAAATGGCACTGGCATGGATTCTTCAACAACAGGGAGTGACCAGTGTTTTGGTGGGAGCGAGCAGCACAGCACAACTGGAAAAGAATATGAAATGTGTGAAAGCTCACCCTATCGAGGGAATCAAGGAGCTGTAAGCATATCATAAAATTGAAGACAAATACCTGCCTTATCCAATATTTTGGGCGGTATTTGTCTTTATTTTATGGGCAAATGAGCCGGCCCCATCACGTTTTTTACTTCTTGCAAGCTGTATTTTGATTCCACATCAACATCATAATCACTTCCCGCAAACAGTATTTTGATTCCACATCAATAGCATAATCACTTCTCGCAAACAGTGTATCCAAGGTAGGCAGAATTCATAACAGCCAGTTCGGAAAAAGCTGAAAACATAAGATGCAGCACGCAAATGAAAAACGTCAGGAGTTTTCACGACGCTTGAATGATATGTCAAGACCGAAGAAATTTTAGAAAAAGCCTGTAACAATCCACCCTAATTTACGTCTCACTAACAGAACAAAGATGGACGCGTCAGAATTCAAACAAGTCTTTTTACCCTGTCATCGTCGAATGTATGCAGCTGCATGGCGACTGACGGGCAATCAGCAGACTGCCGAAGACCTCGTTCAAGACGCGATGATGCGACTGTGGACGAAGCGCGATAACCTCAAGATTCCCGACAATCCGGAGGCTTTTGCGGTGACCACTCTGCGCAACCTTTTCTACGACCGACACCGGAAAAAGCGCTTGAAGGAAAACGATGAGGAGCCGGTCGACTATCAAATGCCGACGGAACGAGACGCTCACGATGAACTCGTGGCCAAGCAAGAAGCATCGATAGTGCTCAGTATTATCGAGCAATTACCCGAAAGGCAGCGACTTATCATCACGCTTCACGACGTCGAAAACCTGACATACGATGAAATTGAGGCTCAGACGGGGCTGAATTCCGTAAATGTTAGAGTAGCCCTAAGCAGGGCGAGAAAGACCGTCAGAGACAAATTAAAGTCGATTAGAAACTAATGCTTATAGACATAACCACCATGACGACAGAAGAGATACAAGAAACGCTCGACCGTTTTTACAATGCCGAGACCACCGCACAGGAAGAATCTATGCTCAAAAGATACTTTCAGGGCAGTGATGTGCCCCCGGAATTGCAGGCCGACAAGTTGCTTTTCGCTCAGCTGTTCAATGGCAGGGTTGATACCCCCGACAGTCTTGAGGCTCGCTTGAGCAACGATATTGACGGTTGGAACATGGTGGAAAAGAATGCGTTGCGCCGGAGCCGTGTGATCAATCTGCGCTGGATAGCGGGCGTAGCGGCCAGTTTGATGTTGCTGTTTACGCTCGGCACTTATCTTAATAACCGTCCAAGCACGGCGCGTCCATACGCCAACAATCTCAAGGAAACATACGACAATCCCAGGGATGCGGCCGGAGAAGCAGAGCGTGCGCTCACTAAATTCTCCGTCGCCATCAACAAAGGGCTCAACAAAATGAACAATACAGCAATTAACGAAAGGCAATGAAAAAGTATATTCTCTTATTCCTCATGATGGCCGTCTGTGCCATAGGCCATGCCCAAAGTTCCATATTCAAGAAGTATGAGAACACGAAAGGTGTAAGTACGGTAGTGGTGTCGAAGTCCATGTTACGCATGATGCCCAATATCAGTGTGGGCAACCGCAACATCAAGAAAATAGCGTCGAAAATAGACAACCTGCAGGTGCTGTCGTGCGAACGGTCGGCGCTCATTTCGAGAATATCCAAAGATGCGCATGCTATCTATCAGAAGAAGCCATGGGAGGAGGCGATGCGCTATAAGGAGGCGGACCAAAATACGGTCATTTATATGCGTTCATTGGGAAAAGAGAAGTACGAATACGTGCTTTACAACACCGAGAAGGGCGAACTGCAAATCATCAGTATCGTGGGCAATATAACGTTGCAGGATATTCAGGCGATAACCAACTGACAGGCATAGGGTGGGGCGATGAAGCCCATTGCAAGGCAAAACACAGAAAAGGGATGCTACGAGAGCCGACCAAACGGCTGTGTAGCATCCCTTTTCTGATGTCTTATTCCTTTTATATAGGGCTTAGAGCCGATATTAGTCCACCCTTGCGCCAAGTTTTTTCATCCATTTTCCACCCACCATAGTGGCGATGCCGAGAACGATGAAGGGAATGGAGAGCAGCTGTCCCATGTCGAGAAGCATGCCGGACTCGAAGTCCACCTGAATGTCTTTGGTGTATTCGATGAAAAAACGAGCCACAAACACCAATGCGATGCAGAGCCCAAAGAAATAGCCCGTGCCCACCTTCTCGCGTTTCCTGCGATACACGGCGTAGATGATGAAGAAGAACAGGGCATACGAGAGCGCCTCATAGAGTTGGCCCGGATGGCGCGGATATTGGTCCACGCGTTGGAAAATGAACGCCCAGGGCACATCGGTCACCTTGCCGATAATTTCGGAGTTCATGAGGTTTCCCAGTCGGATGAATGTCGCCGTGATGCAGGAGCAGATACCCATGTTGTCGAGCACCACCCATACCGGCACCTTGGTGTTGCGGCTGTAAAGCCAAATGGCAATGAGCATACCGATCACTCCGCCGTGCGAGGCCAGTCCCTCGTAACCCACAAACTTCCATGAGCCATCGGGCAAATGGCGCATGGGGATAATCATTTCGACGAAATGATCCCACGAGGAGAGAAAATAATCGGGCTGGTAGAACAAGCAGTGACCCAGACGGGCACCGATGAGCACACTCACAAAGATATAAAGGAAGAGCGGCTCAAACTTTTCTTCACCAATCTTTTGTTCCTTGTAGAGGCGATGCATGAGCAGATAACCGAGCAAAAGCCCCATGAGCCAACACATGGAATACCACCGGATGCCGAAGCTACCGATGTGGAAAATCACTTCGCTGGGGTTCCAAACGATGTATAATAATTCATAATTCATAATTCATAATTCAT
>KQ959482.1:21950-27137 GCA_001552765.1 Bacteroidales bacterium KA00344 | reverse complement strand
ATTCATAATTCATAATTCATAATTCATAATGCATAATTAGGCTGCGCGCAATAATTCATAATTTATAATTCACAATTCATAATTCATAATTATTTGTAAGCTCATCAGCTTGTTGTAATTTATAATTCACAATAGCTTTTTCGTTGCCGAATGGCCTAATTATGCATTATGCATTATGAATTATGCATTGGTTAAACATTGAACCTAAAGTGCATGATATCGCCGTCCTGCACCACATAGTCCTTGCCTTCGATGCCGAGTTTACCGGCTTCGCGGATGGCCGCCTCCGAGCCGTAGTGCAGATAATCTTCGTATTTGATGACCTCGGCGCGGATAAATCCCTTTTCAAAGTCGGTGTGGATCACACCCGCACACTGCGGAGCTTTCCAACCCTTGTGGAATGTCCAGGCCTTCACCTCCATCTCGCCGGCAGTGATAAAGGTTTGCAGGTTGAGCAGACTGTAGGCCTTTTTGATGAGGCGGTTTACGCCACTCTCCTCCAGCCCCAGCTCATCGAGAAATAGTTTCTTGTCCTCATAGCTCTCCAGCGAAGCGATGTCTTCCTCCGTCTTGGCAGCAATCACCATGGCTTCAGCTCCTTCTGCTTGGGCTATTTCTTCAATTTTCTTGCTGTATTCGTTGCCGGTCTTGGCGCTGACCTCATCCACGTTGCACACATAGAGCACGGGTTTTGTGGTGAGCAAAAACAGGTCGTGAGCCACCTTTTCTTCTTCGTTGGTGTCGAAGGTCACGCTGCGCGCGTTTTTGCCTTGGTCCAGAGCCTCCTTATAGGCTTTCAGCACGGTTGCCAACACCTTGGCTTCCTTGTTGCCTGCCGACGCGGCTTTCTCGGTCTTGGCAAGCTGACTCTCAATGGTTTCAAGGTCTTTCAGCTGAAGCTCGGTGTCGATAATCTCCTTGTCGGCAATGGGGTCTACCGCCATGCCGCCCTCGCGCACCACGTTGTCATCGTCGAAACAGCGTATCACGTGGATGATAGCGTCACATTCGCGAATGTTTCCGAGAAACTTGTTGCCCAGCCCTTCACCTTTGGAAGCACCCTTCACCAGTCCGGCGATGTCCACAATCTCGCACGTAGCGGGCACGATGCGCCCCGGATGCACAATCTCGGCGAGCTTCGTCAGTCGCTCGTCGGGAACGGTGATCACACCCAAATTAGGCTCAATCGTACAGAAAGGGAAGTTGGCTGCCTGTGCCTTTGCACTCGACAGACAGTTGAAAAGCGTAGACTTTCCCACGTTGGGGAGCCCTACGATGCCACATTTTAATGCCATAGCTTATGATAAACGTTTATATTCTAACGTGCAAAGTTACGAAAAAGATTGGGAAACGTGCGAGGGAAAGCCTATAAAAGTGCTGGCCGAAAAGGAATTCCCCTCATGCCGCGACTCGTGTGTTGTGACTCGAAAAAGATGTTTTTTTACTTTCCTTGCCAATATTTGTCCGCATTATTTTTGTTGTTAGTCAATATTTTTATAATTTTATTCAAAAATCCCGGAGAATGACTAAACTTTGGACATCACTCTTTTGTATCTTGCTCCTTGCAGCCTGTGGCGGCAGGCAACCAAACGACGATGCCACCCGCAGCATGTATTACTGGCGCACCACTTTCCGACTCGATTCTGCCGAGCGTACCTTCCTTCGCCTGCACAACGTGGAAAAACTCTACGTCAGATATTTCGACGTGACACCGGACGACGATATGCATCCCATGCCCCATGCCACAACCGCCTTTGCCGACACCCTGCCGCAGGGTGTGGAGATAGTGCCCGTGGTGTTTATCGTCAATCGTTTTCGAGCGGGAAGCATTGATGACATAGCCGACCAGGTTTTTCGCCGTATTCTTCAGATGAACGAAACGCACGACATCAAGGGCATCAGGGAGATACAGATAGACTGCGACTGGACCATGAGTACGCAGAAACGCTATTTCAGTATGCTCCGACGCATGCGCGACCTCTGCCATGAGCATGGACTGACACTGTCGGCCACCATCCGGCTGCACCAGTTGTCACTCGAAGTTCCGCCTGTGGACAAGGGCACCCTGATGATGTATAACACCGGCGATTTCACCCAACTCTCCGTCCATAAGCCCATTCTCGACATGAAAGACGTGAGACCCTATCTGCACAATCTGCCCCGATACAAATTACTCCTCAACGTTGCTTACCCGCTATTCACGTGGCGTGTGCTGTTCCGCAATGGCAAATATGTGGGCATTATGCACGGTGATGACGATTTGCCCATATTGCAGGGCGACAGCGTAGCCACGCGCCAGCCGGAACTTGATGATATCATGGCTGCCCGGCGGGCTGTGGACAGTCTGCGCCCGGAGGCCAACAGCGAGGTAATACTCTATCATCTCAACAACAAGAATATCAACCGTTTTACTCCCAACAACTATGAAAATATCTATCAGCAGCATTAATTTTCGAACAGGATTAGTTACCCTGATCCTGGCCCTGATGCCCAGTCTCGGCGCGATGGCATGCGCATTCGAGTGGTCTACCCACAACTATTACCTTTTCAGCGTGTTTCATCGCAGCTTGATGGGAGATCGTTTCGCAACCGAGACCGAGGTGTTTTGGAACAAATATGTCGACAACGATCCCCGTTTTTCTTCCTATCGGTGGAGCAGGGAGGTGGTGATGGATGTGGCCAAGCGCAGGGGAGACACCGAGATGATGGGCTACCTCAGGTTGCTCAATTCCTACATTGATGCCTCTGTCTTATACGACGCTTGGGAATATCCGTCGAAGGAGAAAATTGCCCAGACCCAGGCTACCATGCGAGAACTTCAGGCTGAGGCCCGAAAATACAAGGGAAGAAGGTTTCGCGCGCAATATATGCTGATGGTGATGCGCACGCATTTCGCCCTGAAACAATATCGCGAGGCCATGAACTGTTGGACGCGACAGGGACAAAAACTGCCACAAAGCGTCTACCGAGACCTGATGCAAAACCTCTATGCGGGCTGTCTCCTGCGCCTTGGGCAACGTCGTGAGGCTGTGGAAATCTATGCTGCGCAGGAAGACTTCGCAAGTTTGCAATACAGCGTGCGCAACTATCGCAACCTTGCCGGTATCAGCAAGGTATTTGCCGAAAATCCCAATTCGCCCACGTTGCCCTATCTTGTGCAGGACTTTGTGAACAATTTGCAGGAAACGCAGGATGTATATGCCAACGAATGGCTCTCGAAAGAAGTTTATCCGGAGGATTCCGACAAGGTGAACTGGATTAGGGAGATAGGTGCACAGCCCATCTATAAACCCGAAGCTCGGCAGTTTATCGATTTTGCCCGTAGGGTGGTGGCCGGGGGAAAGAGCCGCACACCCTGCCTGTGGATGTCGGCCATAGGTTGTCTGGAACACCAAATGGGCGACTATCAACAGGCTAAAATAGACCTCGCCAAAGCGCTCACCCTCAACGGAACGCCGCGCATGAAGGACAATGCGCGTGCCATCTATGCGGCCAACTCGGTGTTTGTGGAGCCGATGAAAAAGAAGTATCGTCAATGGATGGCGGCCGAATTGCAGTGGCTCGATGCCAAGTCGAAGCAGGATATAACCGACAGCGTGCTGACCGACGACCACTATCGCGACGTGAAAGAACGCATCGTGTACAACGGATTGGTGCCCCGCTATTTCAAATCGGGCGACCACACGATGGCCATGGCGATGCTCTGCATGATGGATAACGAGTTCAATCGCATTGTGGGTATGCCCAACTGGCGGCATCCCGACTTTAAATCCGCCGACAAGCCATGGAACTCAGACTATTTTGGCGAGTATTTCGAGGCTCTCGATAGCGTTAATGTGGAGCAGCTCAAGCATTACGCGCGTTTCCTCAGCAAGAAGCCCAAGGATGCCCTGCAACGCTATGTGTGGGGTAAATGCTATCGCGATGCCGATTATTACAACGACCTGATCGGCACCAAACTCATGGCAAGGGGAAGGTTTGCCGAGGCCATTCCCTATCTTGAAAAGGTGAGTATGGCCTTTCTCAACACTCAGAACATCGTGCCCTATGTCCGTCATCGCAGCTATGAGACGGAGCGGTGGCTGTCCAAACAGAAAGCGGAGGACGAGTTTGAGGGTTACATGCCCCTGCTTACCACAAACCGGAAAGTGGAGTTTTGCCGTCATATTCTTGCTGCGCAGCATCTTTATCGCAACATGCGCCCATCGGAGCAGCGTCTCGAAAAGGCCTACGAACTGGCCTCGCTCTATTATCAGGCCAGTTATCTGGGCGACTGCTGGTGGCTCACGCAGTATGGTCTCAGCTCTGCGCAAGACAGCACCAAGACGGGCAACATGGACTTCGTGGCCCATGCCATCAACCTGTTGGAAGAGAGTGTGTGCTCGACAGACTTCTCGTTGAAGCAGAAAAGCCTTTACGCCCTGGCCTTTATTCCGCAGGATTCGTGGTATGAGAAAGGGTGGGACGGCACCATCGGGGTGTATCACGACCTTGGTAATCTTTCCGTGCGTCCTGCTTCGCGACAATACCGAGCCATGATGCGACTCGCGGAGTTTGCACACGACAATGCCGAGCGCATTGCTCCTTATGTTTCCCGTTGTGAGGAACTCAAGGCTTTCGAGCGAACCAGACTGACGTTTCCCGTCGCTTTTTTCCGTTACGATGATGTGCGATATGTCAAATAGAATGACAAAATTCCGGTGATTTTTTTCGGAGCATCCAGAGAAAAATGCGCCATGTTTTGACGGCCAAAATTTGTTCCGACCGTCAGAAAAATTCCGTGGAAATGTGATTAAGCCTTTTTGGCGGTGCGGATAAGGCTTAACGGCACGGCGACAAAGGCCGTATCGCATGACGAATAAGCCCTCATCGCAGTGCCATTAGATATGCAACCGCGATGGGTAAAATAAGACTTTTAAGTCTGTTTTTACTAAGTGCCTGATGGATAGATTGTTACAAACAGGCGCAATTTTCTCGTATTTCGAGCTCCGGGATATTTATTTTAGAATACGCGAAGCATAATGAGGTGTTTGTCAAGAAAATTAGCATAGTTCTAATGCTTCCGGAATTTATCTTCAGTCGTTGTTTGTAACCATCTGAAAACACTCCACGCCGTCTCTCCTATAGGAGGGTGAAGTGTTTTGTTAGGTTGGGATAGAACTTCTATTTCTGAATATATTTCTTTCC
>KQ959482.1:21210-21850 GCA_001552765.1 Bacteroidales bacterium KA00344 | reverse complement strand
GGTCTTGCTTGTGAAGTAACCCGTGGTGGGGTTAGCCATTTCAATGCCAATTTTGTTTGCGTTGAACGCAGTGTTGGTACCTTTCAGCTTCGTACAGTAATAGAACATCTCTTTACCTTTAACATTTTGACCAACATCCCAGTTACTGTTGCAGAAAATAGTAGCCAGGGAAGTGCAACCATAGAACATGTAGCTCATGTCGGTGACGTTTTGGGTATTGAATTTGCTCACATCGAGTGATGTCAATACCGAACAGCTATGGAACATGCTGCCCATGTTGGTGACGTTTTGGGTATCGAATTTGCTCACATCGAGTGATGTCAATGCCTCGCAGCCATAGAACATGCTGCCCATGTCGATGACCTTTTCGGTTTTGAATTTGCTCACATTGAGCGATGGCAATGCCTTGCAGAAAAAAAACATGCGGTTCATGTTGATGACGTTTTGGGTGTTGAATTTGCTCACATCGAGTGATGTCAATGCCTCGCAACCATAGAACATACGGTTCATGTTGGTGACGTTTTGGGTGTTAAATTTGCTCACATCGAGCGATGTCAATGCCTCGCAGCTATAGAACATGCTGCCCATGTCGGTGACCTTTCCGGTTTTGAATTTGCTCACATCGAGCGATGTCAATGCC
>KQ959482.1:19147-21110 GCA_001552765.1 Bacteroidales bacterium KA00344 | reverse complement strand
ATTTGCTCACATCGAGCGATGTCAATGCCTTGCAGACAAAGAACATAGCGAACATGCCGGTGACGTTTTCGGTTTTGAAGTTGCTTACATCGAGCGATGTCAATGCATAGCAGCTAGCGAACATCCAATTCATGTCGGTGACGTTTTCGGTGTTAAGGTTCTGTATGCCCTCGATATCCTGCAAATTGATGCAATATGCGAACCAAGAGTTGGTGCTGGAGGGACGGTACCCGGAAAAGGAGGTGTCGAACACGGCGTGCTTGATATTTTTCTGGGGATTACTATCATCACCTGCCCAAGTGGGTCTCTTCCCAAGTTTGGGCATATCGTAGATGTGCTCATAATTCTGATGGGTGGCGCGCTGATTGTCATAATAGAAAGTGAGCGTCCCATCAGGTGTTAATATGGCATAAGCTTCTTGTGCTGCCACAGGCAGGCTACCCGTGACCGCCAAAAGAGCGACGAGGAGTGAAAGTAGATGATTTCTCATGATGATTGGTTTTAAATGAATAAGAAGAGGCCACCCGTCCGTCTTGTTTCCCAAAAGAGGGCTTGGGCAAACTCGTGACCGTGATTAACTATCAATTGCGGATTGCAGTACACATTCATCTTTTCGTGAACAGGTAATGTTTCTGCATCGAAAATCTCACCTTAGCCATATCGGTTGCGTGTCGCAGAAGGTGAATACGAACACAAAATTAAATATAAAAACCAGAAAAACAACGGTTTACCCTAAAAATATTTGAACGATCAATCGTTTCAAGTGAGGGGACTCTTTTGCTATGTACAACCAGTACAGTTGTGGCAAGCCCATATTTCTATACGGGTGTACAAAAGTTATTAATTGTCACCGCAGTACGACAGTCATCTAGAAGCAACACTCCACTCCGTCTCTCCTATAGGAGGGTGGAGTGGAGTGTTTTGTTAGGTTGGAATGGAACTTCTATTTCTGAATATATTTCTTTCCGTTCTTAATGACGATGCCTTTGTAGCTCTCGTTCACACGACGGCCGCTGAGGTCGTATGCTTTGCCATCGCCTGCCCGGTCGTCAGTCTTCACGTGGTCAATGCCTGTGGTCTTGCTTGTGAAGTAACCCGTGGTGGGATTAGCCATCTCAATGCCCGTCTTGTTTGCATCAAACGAAGTGTTAGTACCTTTTAGCTGCCTACAGTAATGAAACATCTTTTCATTTATAACATTTTGACCAACCTCCCAGTTACTGTTACAGAAAATAGTGGTCAGGGAACGGCAGTAAGAAAACATACTGCCCATATCGGTAACGTTTTGGGTGTTGAAGTTACTCAGGTCGAGCGATGTCAATGCTGAACAGTCTTGGAACATGAGGCCCATGTTGGTAACGTTTTGGGTGTTAAAGTTGCTCACATCGAGCGATATCAATGCTGAGCAGCCGCGGAACATGACGCTCATGTCGGTGACGTTTTCGGTATTGAATTTGCTCACATCGAGCGCTGTCAATGCCTGGCAGCCATTGAACATTCTGTACATTTTGGTGACGTTTTCGGTATTGAATTTGCTCACATCTAGCGCTGTCAATGCGTTACAGCCATCGAACATGGTTCTCATGTCGGTGACCTTTTCGGTGTTAAGGTTTCGTATGCCTTCGATGTCCTGCAAATTTATGCAACATCGGAACCAAGAGAGAGTGCTGGTGGGACGGTACCTGGAAAAGGAGGCATCGAACACAACGTGCTTAATTTTTTTCTGGAGTTCATTATAATTACCTGCCCAAGCGGGGAGTACTCCAGGTTTGGGCATGTCGTAGATGCGTTCATAATTCTGATGGGTGGTACGCTCGCTGTTATAATAGAAAGTGAGTGTGGAGTCAGACGTTAATACGGCATAAGCCTCTTGTGCTGGTACAGGCAGGCTACCCGTGACCGCCAAAAGGGCGACGAGGAGTGAAAGTAGATAATTTCTCATGATGATTGGTTTTAAATGAAT
>KQ959482.1:0-19047 GCA_001552765.1 Bacteroidales bacterium KA00344 | reverse complement strand
GATTGGTTTTAAATGAATAAGAAGAGGCCATCCGTCCGTCTTGTTTCCCAAAGGGGGGCAAACTTGTGACCGTGAATAACTATCAATTGCGGATTGCAGTAAACATTCATCTTTTCGTGAACAGATGATGTTCCTGCATCGGAAATCTCACCTCAGCCATATCGGTTGCGTGTCGCAGAAGGTGAATACGAACACAAAATTAAATATAAAAACCAGAAAAACAACGGTTTACCCTAAAAATGTTTGAATAATCAATCGTTTAAAGTGAGTTTCAAGTGAGTGCGCCTCCACCTACATCAGAACATGAGATTGAGCATCATGTTATTTTGCAGATATTCTAAAGGTGTACACAGCGTGTAGTTAAAAATTACTATATTTGCAGCAGCAACCCTTTAATCTCAAAACATTGATGGAAAAATCAGATTCCGACCGTAAGCGAGAACATTCCATATATCGTGTTACCATAGCCGGAAGCATCATCAACGTGCTGCTGCTGGTGCTTAAGTTTGTGTCGGGCATTGTGGGCGGGTCGGCTGCTATGATAGCCGACGCCGTGCATTCGCTGTCCGATTTCCTGACCGACATCGTGGTGCTGGTGTTTGTCAAGCTCAGCAACCGGCCGAGCGACCACGACCACGATTATGGGCATGGCAAATACGAGACGCTGGCCACGGCCTTTATCGGACTGGCTCTGATGGCTGTGGGCGTGATGATATGTTATAACGGGGTGATGAAAACGTGGTCGGCCATACAGGGCGAACAGCTTGCCACACCGGGATGGATAGCGTTGGTGGTGGCCTTGTTGAGCATCATGCTGAAGGAATGGGCATTTCGATTTACCAACAGAGTGGGGGAGCGAGTGGAGTCGCAAGCCGTGGTGGCCAATGCATGGCACCACCGAACGGACGCGTTCTCGTCGATGGGTACGGCCGTAGGCATTGGTGGTGCCATCCTTTTAGGACCGAAATGGGCGATGTTGGACCCGCTGGCAGCCATTGTGGTAAGTGTGTTTATCCTGAAAGCAGCTTATGGACTGATCAAGCAATCGACCAGCGAACTGCTTGAGGCCAGCTTGCCCGACAGTCAGGAAAGGGAGATTGTGGCGTTGGTGATGCAAGAACCGATGGTGAACGATGTGCACAGCCTGCGCACCCGCAATATCGGCAACCGCATCGCCATAGAGATGCATTTCCGCATGCCGGGCTCTATCTCGCTCTATGAGGCGCATGAGCATGCCACGAACATTGAGTGTCGCCTGCACGACAAGTTTGGTCAGGAATCAATTATCACACTGCATATTGAGCCCGAAAAAGTGAATGGGAGGTATGAGAAGCCGGTCTGACAGAGCGGATGACATGTGATGGAAGACATATTTTTGCGTGATTTTAGGTGATGAAAAGAATTGTCTATGGAGGGTGAGTTTTTTCGCCACTTTATATAATTTAAGGAGCAACGACAACATGACAAAGACCATCCTTTTGATGATGGGACTTCTTACGTTGCTATATGGAGAACTGATCTACTAGAAATCATTATTTTTGGGTATTGTAACATAGTGTAATATGTGTTAATTTTGCAACTCATATCATGCATATTTTCTTTTTTAATGCCAGTGGATTGTAAAAAGAGGCACAATATACGTTGTTAAATGTTTATATATTAAAAAATAATCAGTTCGTAAAAATAGTAACATTCATCAAATGCATCAAAAATACAATGCTTTTTGGGGCGTGCCCATGTGGCTTTTCTCCATGTTTTTAATTTTGCTTTTGGGTATTAGAGTGGCGCATGCCCAGGAATTACGCACCCTACAAATTTCGGGCTTGGTAAGGGACAGCCAAGGTAATCCCATGCCTGGTGTAGTAGTAACGCTTGATGAGACTCAAGCTAAAGCTGTAACAGATAGTGAGGGACGGTACGCCATTGCTTTAAAAGGCTCCAAGCCCCCGTATGCCATTACCTATAGATACATAGGCATGGAGGTGCTTGCCAAGCGTTTCAGCAGGCCAACTAACCATGCAGACGTAACATTAAAGAATAATGCCAATCTAATAGATGATGTTGTGGTAACGGGCTATCGTACCATCACCAAGCACAACCTCGCCGGTTCGGTGACAGCACTCACGCATAAGGATTTGCCAAGCAATGTGCCTACTAACATAGACAATATGCTGCAAGGGCTGGCAGCTGGTGTGGTAGTTACCAATAGCGGTGAGCCTGGCAGTACGTCGAAGATACGTATTAGGGGTATCAACACTATCAGTGGCGATGCTGATCCTCTATGGATAGTGGATGGAGTGCCTTTGCAGGATGACCTGCCCCGAATAGACAACATGGAGGTAAAGGCTGGTGACTTCCATGACATATTTGTTAAAGGCATAAGTGGTATTAATCCCGATGATATAGAAAATATCACGATTCTAAAAGACGCGTCAGCTACGGCTATCTATGGATCAAGAGCCGCAGGTGGCGTTATCGTGGTAACGACTAAACGTGGAGGGAAAGGGCAAGTCAAGGTAAACTATGGGTTGCATCTGAGCAGCCAACTGAAACCCCAGCGTGATGAAAACCTGATGAATGCGTCGGAGAAGATAGCGTGGGAGGAAGAGCTTTGGCGTGAGTTCGCAGCTGATCGCATGGCCAATGGCAGCACACACGTTCCTGTAGTAGGACTTGTGGGAATGGTCAGGGCAAACAAAGTTGGGCGTGAAGGCCGTCTTTGGACAGACCCGGCGTTCGAGCCGATGACAGAAGATGAGAAAAACGCATACCTTAAGGATATTGCTGCAAACACTAATAATTGGCATGACATGATTTTCAGAAACTCACTGTCCATGCGGCATCATTTGTCGCTGTCTGGGGGAAGTAATCAGATGGGATACTATGTGTCACTGGGATATGCATCGCAAGACGGGCTGCTCAGGCAATCGGGCTACAAACGCTATAACTTGGCTGCCAATCTTAACTTCGATCCCAACAAGCGCATGAAAGTAAGGTTGGGTATCAAGGTGAGTCGCGAACGGTCGGATGCGCCAGCCTCAATAGTGAACCCTTTTACTTATGCCTATTTCGCAAACCCCTATGAAATAGCCTATACGGCCGATGGGAGCTATCGCCCAGATATGACCTACTTTAATTTGGCAAGCATAAACGATGGCGATGTAGAAGCCCCAAAACTGCCAGTGGGCGGATTCAACATACTCCGAGAGATGGAGCATACTTCCAAAAAGGCTGATAAGACGGCAGTGTCTGGCGTGCTGGACATAAGATACAGGCTATGCGACCCAATCACACTTAGTGTGCTCGTCTCGTACAGCCACGATAATAACGACTCTGAGACACTAATAGACAAGGACACCTACACTGCATTTAAAGACCGTATGTGGTTCGACGAACGCGAACTGAACTGGACTCCATATGGCTCCTTGTTGCAGTCGGCGGCTCATGGTGACAGCTATACCGGTAGGGTGCAGGCTGACTTTGGGAGGAGATTAGGTGCCCATGACATACGTATTTTTGGCGGCGCAGAGATTCGGGGGAATCGCACCATGCGTTTTTTTGCCAAGCAATATGGCTACGATGCCATCACTCACACTGTGACAAGTCCCAAGCCCTCAAACCCCTCGAAAAATGATGCTACGCGCTATGCTAGCCTGATGGAACAGCTCACGGGGCGCAATGAGGTGGACAACAGGTTTGCGTCGTTCTATCTGGGCGCTGACTATGCGTTGCGCGATCGCTATATTCTCAACACATCGCTTCGTTCCGATGGTTCGAACAACTTTGGTAGCGAGGAACAATTTAATCCTACATGGTCCATGGGGGCAGGATGGCATATAGACCGTGAGGCTTTCATGCGCCCCTTTGCCAAAGTGGTGTCTCGCTTGGCGCTCAGGGTGTCGGGTGGCTTTACGGGTAACGTAGTTAGGGGAGTGGACAAGAAATTGGTGCTCAAGCTGAATGCGTGGTCGTGGAACGGTACTCCTACGGCTGATATCAAGACAGCTCCCAATCCCAAGCTGCGATGGGAGAAAACCCGTGACGCAAAAGTGTCGATAGACTTTGGACTGCTGGATAATCGGATTAATGGCGTGATAGAGGCATACTACCGCAAGAGCGTGGATGTGATATCTCTCACTTCCATAACGTCTACGACGGGATTTAACGCGATGAAATATAATTCGTCGGATATTGTAAACAAGGGAGTTGAGGCGACCCTGCAGGTTACGGCCATTCGTAGCAGGGATTTCTCGTTGGTGTGCGGGGCAAACATAGCCTGGAACCGCAACATCCTCACCAAGTACAGGTCGACTACAGGAGGTATCAGTTCTGGTAGGTTTTTGGATTATCCGTTAGACTCTGAATTTGCCGGCAAGCTCATTGGTCTAGACCCCTACACTGGTGTGTACCTCTTCCAGCTTCGGCCTGATGCCAAGATAAGCAGTACGGCATCGCTTCAAAATACAGATAACTACCGCTATTACCGTGGTACGACCAATGCGCCTTACAATGGAGGCTTGAGCCTGAGGGCGAGGTATAGGAACTTTGGTTTAAGCGTTAGCGGTATGATGTCCTTTGGTGGATTAATAACCAACCTGATAAAATCGCCAGCTGTATACTCGTCCGTGACCTACAAATGCAATGAGTATCCACAAACCCAATATTCTGACCTATACAGTAACCACTTGAACGTGCGCAGGGATATGACAGACAGATGGACCGCTGATAACACCACTGGCGTGAAATATCCGCGCATTGTGGATGCTTTGGGTGAGCGTCTTGGGTTGGGCGACTATAATCCGACAGAGGCTGTTGGCCGAGGCATTGTGACAGGCGCTTTTCTGGAAAAGGTAAACTATGTCAAGGTTAGGGATATAACGCTATCGTACAACACGCCCAAATCAGTGCTGCGCAAGATGGCCTTGAATAGCTTGGACGTATCGATTACACTGAGCAATTTCTTCACTTTCACCAACTATACAGGCATGGATCCAGAGAACCCCGGTGCTATGTATCCCAACACACGTGCTGTTTCGTTTGGAATAAATGTAGGAATCTAAGGTGCAAGGAGGCAGATGCCAAATAAAACAGAAGTAAGCATGCTGCCAAATACAGAAATTTTAATGAAGTCATTCTTATATAAATATAAAAATCTATAAGCAATAATGAACAAAATAAAACATTTGGTCAATAAAGCCACTTTGCTGATAGCCTGCTTTTCGTTTGCGGGCTGTAGCGACTTCTTGGACGTGAAACCATATGGACAAAAACTACCCGATACCAATGACGATTTCGAGCAACTGCTGGTCTCGCAGTTACGCGCCATAGACGTGGGTAATGATGAGGTGTTCGGGTCGCACAAGCAGATGCTCAAGTACGAGTGCTACTCGGATAATCTTAACGCTGCCCAACTGACGAGCAAGCCCAATAACATGCCTATATACGTGGGTGAGGATATAGGAGGTACGCAATATAGGTTTAGGAAAGTGTACCCCAAGATAAGGAATCTTAACATCATATTGGGTAATATGCCTGACAAAGACAGCGAGAAAGGGCGTGAAATGGTGGCTGTATGTCATGCCATGAGGGGAGCAATGTATTTTGTGCTTATGCGAGAAAGCTGTGAGCCATACAACGCCACAGATCCCAACTCGGTACTGGGGCTACCCTTGGTGAGCCAGTTTGACATCGAGGCCAAGCCAGTTCGTGCCACGCTGCCGGCTACCATTGACTTTATAGTGTCGGACTTGCGAAAGGCTATTGACATGAATGTGGAGAAAACCAAGTATATGTTCAACACCGATGTAGCCCGGGCTTATTTGGCCCGTACCTATTTTTGGGGGCAACGATGGCGTGAGGCGGCTGAACTGGCAGAGGCACTGCTCAATAAATATCCTTTGCTGGAGGGAGAAGCATACAAGGATATGATACAAGCCGAGACGGAGGCCAAGGGAAATGTCATATTCAGAAGTTGCTCTGCTATGTCGCTCAGCGGGTATAAGACATCGATGAAAAACGCCAAGAGCCGTCCCATCGCTCTCGACTTTTATCGTTTGTTCGCGGAAAAGAAGAGAGACATAAGATATACGTTTTTCTTTGACAAGAAATTACAAAGCAGCAAGGGTATACATATGTGGGTTCGCTCGGCAGAGATGTGTCTCATGCTAGCAGAGTGCTACGTACATCAGGGCAATAACGAAAGAGCCCTAAAATACCTCAATGACCTACGTGCCAAGAGAATAAAAGACTACAAGCCATTAACCATGGCTAATTTACCGCCCGTGGACAAGGAAGCACTTGTTAAGACGGATGCTACGGGAAAGCCGATCACTCCAATTATGCAAGCCATATTGAATGAGAGGCGTAAGGAGCTATTCATGGAGGGAGATCGTTTTTACGAGCTGAAGCGCAATGGACGACCGGAGTTCTGGGTTGGTGTTAACGGCATGAAATATGAAACAAAAAAGTATCTCTACACTTATCCCTTGGCCTATACCGACCTGATTACTAATGAGAATTTGAAACAAAATCCAGGATATGAGGACAAACGATAAATTAAAACACGTCATGAAACATTATTTTAATATAGTATTGGCAGGCTTCTTAATGGCCGCTGCCTTTGGCTCATTGTCGGCCTGTAGTGACAGCGATGAGCTAACGCCCGAGATAGAGACAATCGTTGATAAGGCTTTCACTCCTCCCGTACCCAAGCAGCTGACAGAAGCAGAACGGGAAGTTATCAGGTCTGAAAAGGCTGATTATGCGGCAGCAATGAAGAACTTCGATAGGTCAGAAAAAAAATAATTTATTGTCATATATAAAATTGATATGAAACATATAGTTTGCATGGCGTTTATTTTTGGCTGTCTGTCGTTGGTATCCTGCTCAGAGAAAGAAGATCAGGACTATAGTATATCGTTTTCTCGCGCTGTTTACATTCTGCCTGCGGGGGAGAGCACGAAGGTTGAGGCAAGGCTCACGCAGCCTGCTGACAGAGACCTTGAGATACCGGTGGTTTTGTCGGGCAAGGTAGAGGAAGGTGTTGACTTTACATTGAGCGACCATCGTATTGTCATTAACAAAGGGCAGCAGTCTGGTTTTATTACCTTGAATTCGACGGGAGGGAGGGTAGATGACGCTGACATTAAGATTGAAATGGTAGCTGCGCCAAGGAATTATATTTTTGGCTATTACAAATCGACAATAGTGCATATACAGCCCAGGACCATTTTTGCGGTAAGTTTCGAAAAGGATTATTATGAACTGCAAAATGAACTGAAGATTGGAATGACCGTTTATGTCGGTTCGCGCAAATATTCGTTTCCATCGCAGGAGGTAGTTGTGCCATTTGATATTTTGCCCTCATCGACGGCTATACGTGGCGTACACTATGAGATTATAGGAGCACAGGATGCTTTGGTAATGGGACGAAAAGATGCTAAGGCATTTACAACAATTAAAGTTTTAAAACAAGAGAATGGCAAGGACATTATTGTGATAAAACTGCGAGATACACCTTATTTCCTTGCTGGGGCAAACAATCGTATTATTGTAAAAATTGTGAGGCTCCCTGGTCAAGGACTTTAGAGTGATTACGGTCTTAGAGAGGGTTTAGGAATGTCAAGAGGCTGTTATTCTGCGTGATTTTAGGTAAGGGTTTTGCATCCTTGTAAACTTAGGTTCAATTAAGAACTGCATCATTTGGAAAATAAACAAAAGATGCGAAAATGATATTTTTCAGAGAAAAGCGGGGCTTCCTCTTTCTCCGATGGAAAGTTTTCGTATCTTTGTAGCCCCTTCAAAAAGTTACAAAAAGATGGGACAACTTACCAGAGGACAAAGGTGCACATTTTCCGTGGTGTACAATGAGGATTTCAAGCAAAAAGTGATTGCTGAGACTATCGGGAAAGACAAGTCGGTCGCAAGCTGGAAGCATAGGTGTAGCAGCAATGAGCATGGCTCATACTGTTACTTTCATGAGCAGATGTTGGCAGATTCTCGTAAGGAGCGTCTGCATAAGAAGTGTACCTTTGCAGTGGAGGTAAAGAACTGTATAAACCGTTACAGGTGAAAGTACCTCGGGAAAAAAGGGGATTCAGACCGTTCTTTTCTTAATTTAGCTAATATGGTTGCATTTTGGAGTTGAATTTTCCCTTTCGGAACATTCTGAAAAATACTAATATATTCTGACTAAGATCATTTAACTTTTTAAATCGGACTGCGGTTCAACTATCCTGCCATGGCTTTTAATTCCCTGCTGTTTGTCGTTTTTTTCCCATAGTCTGTTTGCTCTACTATATTCTTCCGTTTAAGTTTCGCAACAGCTATTTGTTGTTGATCAGTTTCCTGTTCTATGCCATTTGGAAACCCGTGTATTTGGTGTTTTTGCTGTGGGTGATACTGGCTTCGTTTTATACGGTCCGCATCTTCGAGCGACAACGAAAAATCTCCATTTAGATCGGCGTGACGGTGGTGTTGCTGCCTTTGCTCTTCTTTAAATACTATTCGTTTTTCAATCAAGTGTTAAGGGGTATGCTCCCGTCTGTCTTTTCGGATATTTCGTTGCCCGGACTGAATTGGGCTATCCCCATAGGCATTTCGTTTTACACGTTTCAGGCTCTCGGGTACGTATTTGATGTTTACCGGCATCAGATCAAAGCAGAACAAAATCTTCTGCACCACAGTTTGTTTATTTCTTTTTTCCCGCAAATACTCTCAGGGCCGATAAGTCGATATGCCGACCTGATGCCTCAGGTTAAGCAAGTGAGAAGACCGGTTGATACTGGCCTGATGACCCAAGGGTGTAAATTCATGGTGTGGGGGCATGTTTCTGAAGGTTGCTGTGGCCGACAGGTTTGGGTTGTTTGTAGACACGGTGTACGGACAGCCAGACTTCTTCACCGGTCTTACTGTATTTTTTGCCACCCTGTGCTATTCCATACAGATATATACCGATTTCGCGGGTTATTCGCTGCTGGCCATTGGCTGTGCCAATATACTCGGCTTTCGCATTCGCGACAACTTTGCCCGACCGTATTTTTCGTTTGGCTTCGGCGAGTTTTGGCGACGTTGGCACATCACCTTGTCGACATGGTTGCGCGACTATGTGTATATCCCGATGGGAGGGAGCCGGACAAGCCGTTGGAAAATTTGGCGTAATCTTCTCGTTACGTTTCTGATCAGTGGACTGTGGCACGGAGCCGCATACGCCTATCTTTTATGGGGAGTTCTGCATGGTCTATTTGTCATCGTGGACAGACGGGTGCGCCAATACAAAGAGCGCTGCAACCGGCTGGTAAATGCTGTTGGCATCGTGATCACGTTTATATTGGCGAGCCTGTTATGGATTCTGTTTAGGGAGCCTACCGTTCATGAGGCTTTCCACCTATGCTCGCACATGCTTTCTGACCATAGATTCCTATTACAGATACCGGACAACCGCGACATGAAGGCCACCGTGTTGACCATGGCTGTCATGGGGAGTCTTGTCGTCGCCAAGGATGTGAGAGATGAATGGTTCCCCGCCTTGTTCAAAGGCAGAAAATGGACTGTGCCGGCCATGATTTTCACCGTCGTATTGATACTCATGTTTGGTGTTTTCGATGCCGGTCAATTCATTTATATTAGTTTTTAATGAGATGAAAAGATTTTTAGTCACTTTGATTGGTGCATTTGCTGTGATATTTGTCCTGGATCGCGCGGTGGGATTCATGCTGAAAACGGAATATGAACATACTCGTTATGGCGCCATTGGAAGGAAAAACGAGATCGTAAACCACGTTAAAAGCGATATCATCATCTTGGGCTCGTCGCGCGCCTTGCATCACTATGTTCCGCAAGTGATCAGCGATTCGACGGGACTAAGCTGCTATAATTGCGGATAGGGAGGGCAGGGGATTATCTATCATTATGCCCTTTTACGCGCTATGACAGAGCGGTATATGCCCAAAATGATCGTCTACGAATTGACGTATACATACGATGTGGAAACGTCCGCCAACTCGCGTTTCCTTGGCGAAATACGCACCCTGAATCATCGCGGATGTGCCGACTCTATTCTCTATCGGCTTGGAAACATGGAAAAGCTGAAGATGATGAGTCATATTTACCCGTATAACTCGTTGGTGTTTCATATTATAGGAGACCAATGGCAAAAGAAAAACCTGACGGCTCAATATGGTTATATTCCGAAATTCGGTCGGTTAAACCCCGCTTACACCAAGCCCAAGGCACCTTCGAAAGACAGCACTGTAGATTCAGTGAAGCTGTCTTTCTTGAAAAAAAATTATCAGCGAGTTTGCTCCTCAAACAAAATTAGTTGTTTTCGTGTCGCCTGAATATGATATCAAGGCAGGCGACAGGAACTATTCCATGGTGCAACAGCTGTGCCAAGAGCATGGTGTTGCTTTTGTGAACCGAAACAGCGACCCCGACATCTCGCACAACCCGTCTCTGTTTATCGACAATGTTCATCTCAACGAGGAGGGTGCCACGCGTTACACCCGTTCAATATGCTACGTTTTAAGAGACGTCCTGAATGCTGTTCCATGATAAAATTTTGAATTACATCGCGCAGCCTAATTATGAATTTTGAATTATGAATTGTCATCGCGCTTCCAGCCAATTCTTCCCCATCCAACCTTGGCGATGAGGGGGAACACAGATAGGATAGACACCCTACACCTCTGCAAATCGATGAAAACAGGGGTTTGCAGAGACCTCACGTTATCAAAATAATACGAGAATTTACATAAACACTAATAAAAAGGAAATAAAGTGTCTTATAAAACCAAAATAATGACGTAACTTTGCAATAGAAAGGGCTATGCCCTTTCTTAACTTAGTGGGTTTAATTAGCGTTTGCTATTTATTCAATAACATTCCGGAAACTTGGCGGTAGAAAGAATGTGACAACGAGAATAAGTAAGTAAGCGCCCGCGATAGGTCGTGGGCGTTTCTGCTTGTCTGTTGTCATGGGTCTCGCCAAGTACCTCGGGATGTAGATGAGTGGGTCGTCCACGACTCTGCATTCATGTCTATAGGTGCTTGGCTATTCCTTTTTGTTTGATGACAATGGCATTGCTGCAAATGTTTTTCAATGTCAAAAGACCAAACAACAATGCTTAAGGGGATTGCTATCTTGATGATGCTCTTCTTACATCTCTTTTCAAATCCGAGTTTTGCAGATACCACCACTCCTTTGTTGTGGATTGGGGAAATTCCTTTTGCTACTGTTTTCACGAGGGCTTGTAATCCAGTTGGGTTCTTTCTTGTGTGCACTGGATACGGGTTAGCTTACTCTCATTTGCATTCGAAGCTGAGTTATAAGTATCAACTCAAGCGGGTGATCAAATTATATTTGAACTATTGGCTTGTTTTGTCTATATTTGTTGGGATTGGAAGTATTTTTATTCCAGAATATTATCCTGGTTCTCTTAGGATGATTATAGAGAATTATACCGGGTGGAATACTGACGGATACAACCACCCTGCTTGGTTTCTATTACCTTATAGTGTGCTTTGTTTGACTTCTCCTCTTATTTTCAGGTTCGTTGATAAGACTGGAATGACAGTTTCTATTATCGTCTCTTTCATACTTACTTTTGCAAGTATGTATATTATAAGTCGTTATATTGCGCCTGCAAATGCACATCATGAGTGGTATTCTTTTATATTTACATATTTTGATCTCCTCTTTGCTTTTATAATTGGTGGTTTTGTTTGTTATAAGAATGAAGTTGGAAGGATAGGGATTGATCATTTAAGAAAACACCAATATAAGGTTTACCTGCTTTTATTTCTTTGGTTTATAACCATGTGCTTTATTAATACCTCTGCATTAGGACCTCTTTTCCTATGTTTGTTTATCCTCTTGTTTGTTCATTTGAAGATAGGTGGTATTTGCAGGAAGGTGTTGCTAGAACTTGGCAAAAAGTCTATGGTAATGTGGCTTGTTCATGCGTTTATCTATGGAAGGTTCTTTCATCATTTTATTTATGGATTTAATTATCCTCTGTTAATTTTCTTGTCATTGGTTCTTTCGAGCTATATGGTGTCCATTTTAATTATGTATTTGTCAGGTTTAACCATAGGAAAAATTGGATGGCTCAACAGAAAATCCTAAGATAGAACCATTTTTATGGCACTATCTTAGGACTATTATTTTCAATAAATGGCTTGCTTTATTGTTATCCTAATAATGAATTACTTTCGCTCCAGCCTAATTTTGCATTGTGAATTATCTTTGCTTCAGCCTAATTATGCATTGTGAATTTTGAATTGGCTTCGCGCGCAGCCCAATTATGAATTATGCATTGTGACGAGTTGATGAGCTTGCGAATAATTATGAATTATCAATGTGCTTCCAGCCAATTATCTCCCCATCCTGCCTCGGCGATGAGGGGCACATGGAGGGGATAGGCGCCTTGCATTTCCTCAAGAACGATTTTCTCCACCTTCTCGGCTTCGTCGGGATAGACCGAGAAGTTGAGTTCGTCGTGCACTTGGAGGATCATTCGTGAGCGGATTCCTTCCTTTTTGAAGCGCTTCCAGATGCGTATCATGGCGAGTTTGATAATGTCGGCCTCACTGCCCTGTATCGGGGCGTTGATGGCGTTACGCTCAGCGAAACCGCGTACAGTGCCGTTTTTGGAGTTGATGTCGGGCAGATAGCGCCGGCGGCCGAACAGTGTTTCGGCGTATCCGCGCTTGCGAGCTATCTCCTTCGCTTTCTCCATATACTCCTTCACCTTTGGGAAGGTGGCGAAATAATCGTCGATAAGCTGGCGTGCCTCACCGTTTTCGATGCCCATACGCTGGGCCAATCCGTAGGTCGTGATGCCGTAAATGATACCGAAATTGGCCTGTTTGGCCTGCTTGCGCTGACTGTCGGTCACGTCGTCCATGGCTTCTTTCCAAATCTTAGAGGCCGTGGCACGATGAATGTCGAATCCCTCGCGGAAGGCTTCCATCATGTTTTCATCGCGGCTGAGATGGGCCATGATGCGAAGTTCGATCTGACTGTAGTCGGCCGAGAAGAACTTGCAGCCCGGCTCAGGGATGAAACACTTGCGTATCTCCTTGCCATCGTCGTCGCGGACAGGAATGTTCTGTAGGTTGGGATCGCTCGAAGAGAGTCTCCCTGTGGCCGTAACAGCCTGATTAAAAGACGTATGGATGTGTCCGGTACGCGGGTTTATCAGTTTGGGCAATGCCTCCACATAGGTGCCCAAGAGCTTTTTCATGCCCCGATAGTTAAGAATATCCTCGACAATGGGAGCCTTGTCCTTCAGCTGCAACAGCACTTCCTCGGAGGTGACAAACTGCCCCGTTTTGGTCTTCTTGGGCTTGTCGACAATCTTCATCTTGCCAAAGAGAATCTCGCCCACCTGTTTCGGACTGCTGATATTGAATTCCTCGCCCGCCAATTCGAAAGCATGACGCTCGTATTGCTGCATGCGCTCGGTGAAGGTACGCTCGATTTCGTTCAGCGATTCAGTGTCCAAGAGTACACCGTTGAGCTCCATATCGGCCAGCACCTTGACCAAAGGCATCTCGATATCCCAAAACAACGACTCGGCACCAACCTCTTTCAGTTGAGGCTCGAGCACGTTTTTGAGCCGCAGGGTGATGTCGGCGTCTTCGGCAGCATATTCGTATATTTCCTCCGGGGAGAGGTCGCGCATGTTCTTTTGCCCCTTGCCCTTTGGCCCGATGAGTTCTTCGATGTGCATCGTTTGGTAATGCAGCAAAGTTTCGGCCATGTAGTCCATGTTGTGACGAAGCTCCGGTTGGATGAGGTAGTGGGCGAGCATGGTGTCGAACATCTTACCTTGGATATCGACTCCATAGTTTCGCAACACCACATAATCGTACTTAATGTTCTGTCCTACTTTCAGAATTTCGGGGTCTTCATACAGCGGTTTGAATATATTAACATATTGTAAGGCTTCTTCACGGTCCTTGGAGATAGCTACATAATAGGCTTCTTTTTCCTTCACTGAAAAGCTCAAACCGACCAATTCGGCCTCCATCGGACTGGTAGAAGTGGTTTCTGTGTCTAAACTTAGAATTTTATTTGTCCGTAAAAAGTCACAAAGTTTGTATGCTTCCTCTTGATTATCAATGAGTTTATAATTATGAGGTGCGGTTTTAAGGCTCTCAAATTTCGAGAATTTGGGCTCACTCGTAGTCTTGGTCGGATTTTCTTCAAATAAATTGAGTTGTAAATTATCAGACGTTATCTTTTCTTCACCTTTATTAAGAAACTTCTTTGCGAGTCTCCTAAATTCCAATTCTGTGAATATTTTGTGCAGTTCGGCCTCGTCGGGTGAAGTCATCTTCAATTCGTCGAGATTGAGTTCAATGGGCACGTCGGTCCGGATGGTGGCGAGAAACTTTGACATCTTGATATCGTCCACGGCGTTCTCCACCTTTTCGCGCATCTTACCTTTCAGTTGGTTGGAGTTGGCGATGAGGTTTTCGCACGTTCCAAACTCCTTGATGAGTTTCACGGCGGTCTTCTCTCCCACGCCGGGGCATCCCGGATAGTTGTCGGCCGAATCGCCCATCAGTGCCAGAAGCTCGACAACCTGTTCAGCTTTGGCGATGCCGTATTTGGCTTGTATTTCTTTTTCTCCGATTTTATCGTAGCCTCCTCCATGTCTGGGGCGAAACATATAAACATGCTGCCGAATGAGCTGTCCATAGTCTTTGTCGAGCGTAAGCATGTAGGTCTCGATGCCTTTTTCAGCCGCTTTGTTGGCCAGAGTGCCTATAACGTCGTCGGCTTCGAAACCTTCCACCTGCAGAATGGGGATGTGCATGGCTTTCAGAATGGTCTGAATATGGGGCACGGACAGTTTGATGTCTTCGGGGGTTGCCTCCCTTTGCGCCTTGTAGGGTGGGAAAGCCTCGTGCCGAAAGGTTTTGCCATAGTCGAATGCCACCCCAATGTGTGTGGGTTGTTCCTTTTCTATGATTTCGTTCAGCGTGTTGCAGAATCCTAAAATGGCAGAGGTGTTAAGCCCCTTAGAATTGATAGTGGGGCGTTTGATAAAGGCATAATACGACCGGAATATAATGGCGTAGGCATCTAAGAGGAACAGTTTCTCCATAATAATTTTGTTTTACTTGTAAAATTACTAAAATATTGCGACAATATCCAATAAAAGCCGTAATTTTGTAACAAATTAAACAGTGGTTCATGGATTATTTATCAACCATCAGACAGCCTATTCATTCAGAACTGAACGAATTTATAGAATTGTTCAATGAGTCGTTGTCGCATACCGACGGATTGCTCAATCAAGTTTTGAGTCATGTTCGTCAGCGTGCCGGAAAGCGTATGCGTCCCATGCTGACGTTGCTGATGGCAAAGTATTTTGGTGCTGTCACCTCATCCACATTGCACGCAGCGGTGGGACTCGAACTGCTTCACACGGCCTCTCTGGTGCATGACGATGTGGTAGACGAGAGTGCGGAACGACGCGGACAGGCTTCTGTGAATGCGGAATATAACAACAAAGTGGCGGTGCTGACCGGCGACTATATCCTTTCTACGGCTTTGCTGCACGTTAATTACACGCACAACGAAGCCATTGTCAAAACCATTGGCGAGCTGGGGCGGACACTTTCGAATGGTGAGATTCTTCAGCTTTCGAATATTCAGAACCAAGCCATTTCCGAGAAGATATATTACGATGTGATCAAACAGAAAACCGCTGCACTCTTCGAAGCTTGTGCTGAGGTGGGAGCTTTATCGACGGGGGCCGACGCTGTTGCTACGGAAAAGGCCCGCAAGTTTGGTCATAATATCGGCACCATCTTTCAGATTCGTGATGATATTTTTGATTATTACGACACAACCGACATTGGAAAGCCCACGGGCAACGATATGCTGGAGGGTAAATTGACGCTCCCAGTCATCTATGCTTTGAAGTCTACGGGTGATGAAACGATGATGAAACTTGCCCATAAAGTGAAGCAAGGCTCCGTTTCCAACGATGAAATCGCCCAATTAGTTCAGTTCACTAAAGCGCACGGAGGTATAGAATATGCTGACAAGCGTATGTGGGAATTCCACGCGGAAGCCATGAATTATCTTGAAAACGACATTGAAAACGACGAGATAAGAACAAGTTTAAAGGCCTACTTGGATTTTGTGATAGAAAGAAAAAAATAGGCTTCTTCATACGTTTTCAGCCTTTCCTTTATCTTTAGAAAAAGGAACGAACAGTATATTCCGGAACAAACAATACCATAAGCCTGCCTGCCGGCAATCGCTATTTATAAAAGCGGTTTTCAGATCTGGCACGCCACTATGCCTAAAGACATTAGAAGAGCCATATCAGTACTCAAAAACAGAGTCTGATATGGCTCTTTCACATGGGATGATTGCATTTTATAGTTTCACGGAATGCTCAGTTTCGATTGGATGCACACCGTTCTTTGTAATCACCCCTATTGTTTTTTCAAATGCCCTTTTCCGCTTGCCTCATTCCCTTCCTTGACGAGGTAGGGGGATGGAGGAGCTGTCGGGGGCGGACCTTAAAACCACTTGGTTTCTTGTCCTGTAATCTCGCTCAGCAGCAGATTGGTCAGTCGGCTGGTTCCCAGTCTGAACCAATCATTGGTGAGCCATTTCTCGCCGAGCACCTCTTTCACGATGGTATAGAATATCACGGCATCCATCACGCTGTTGATGCCGCCTGCGGGCTTCAGACCGACCTGTATGCCTGTTTCCTCGTAATACTCCTTGATAGCCTGGCACATCACGTAGACGTCTTGTGGAGTTGCTCCGCCCTTATCCTTACCGGTAGAGGTTTTGATATAATCTGCACCCGAATACATGGAGAGGATAGATGCTTTTTTCACATTCGACAAGTTGCCCAACAGACAGTTTTCCAAAATAACTTTCATGGCTACATTGCCACAAGTTTGTTTCAGTTCGCTGATTTCCTCGCATGCACCTTCGTAGTCTTCGTTAAGGAATTTGCCTACCGGAAGCACGATATCCACGTTTGTGGCACCGTCTTTCACGGCCAATGCGGTCTCGGCTATCTTTATCTCCATAAACGTCTGGGAGGAAGGAAATGCGCCCGAAACAACGGCAATGTCCACACCGTCTACCTCAAGCGTGTTTTTCACCACTTCGGCAAAGTTTGGATACACGCAGATGGCTGCCACGTGGGGCAGATCGGGATAGGCTGAGTCAAACTTATTCACCTTCTCTACCATCTTCATAATCTTGAGGTCGTAGTCGGCAGCGCTCAGCGAGGTGAGTTCAACGCTTCCCAAAAGGAATTTCTTTACCTCCAAAGTGTCGTTTTCGGGCACTTTCTCTACGATGAGTTTCTTCAGAGCTTCGCCCACTTCTGCCTCGTTTACGTTGCAGTTGTATTTAGACAAAGCCTGTTCATACTTGCTTTTTTTCGATCCGTTTTCTGCGCGTTGCGCTTCTACTTGAGCCTTCAGCTTTCCTTTATTTACTGAAGGTTTGATGTCTTTTGAATATCCCATAACAGTTGATTGTAATTTATTTTTAATATGATTATTTTTATATTTTACTCTATGTTAGAGGTGGGAGAACATTCGCCGCGTCACACACGGCGCCGACGGTTTTCACCTTTTTGGACGTAGGGTGGGAGACGAGACTTCTATTTCAGTTTTTCGTTCTCCTTATGTCTCGTTGCGTCGCGTTTGGTCTTCTTCTCGATACTTTTGCGGAATTCTTCCGTAAGGTCCACACCCGTCTGGTTGGCGAGACAGCAGAGCACCCAGAATATGTCGGCCATCTCTTCGCCTAAGTTATCTTTTTCGCCTGCCTTAAAGCTCTGGTCGCCATATTTGCGAGCCATCACGCGAGCCAATTCGCCCACCTCTTCGGTAAGGACGGCCATGTTTGTCAGTTCGGAGAAATATCTCACGCCAATGGTTTTAATCCATTGGTCCACGGCGTTTTGTGCTTCTTGTATAGTCATTCCTTGCGGTGCGGTTTATGAGTTTCTTTTATTATGGATAGCTTCTATTTTTTTTAACAGCATGATGCCGCCCGTGGCGATTACAGAAGTGATAAGATGTCCTGACCAATCCACGCTTTCGCCTCTTACCAAATCTATTGTTGCCAAGGCAAGGAAGAATGCAAACAGAAATGCTATAGGAGCGAATTTTGGGTAGGAGAGCTTCATTCCTTGTTCTTTGAGTCAATGCAAATAGTCACCGGACCATCATTGACGAGTTCTACTTTCATGTCAGCGCCAAACTTCCCCGTACCTACGGGTTTGCCCATCGCGGCGCTCAGAGCTTCGCAGAAACGATTGTAGAGCGGTATAGAGATATTGTGCGGGGCTGCCTTAATCCAACTGGGGCGGTTGCCTTTCTTGGTGCTTGCCATGAGTGTGAATTGCGAAACTACGATAATATCGCCGCCGGCGTCTTGAATGTTGCGGTTCATCACCCCATTTTCATCGTCGAAAATGCGCAGTCCGACAGTTTTCTTCACCAACCATTGAATATCCTCTTCCGTATCCTCTGCACCGATACCCAATAAGATGAGATAGCCTTTCTCGATGGCCGATTTGATTTCTCCCTCGATGGTAACAGATGCGCGACTGACCCGCTGGATAACAATTTTCATAGATTACTCGTTTTGTATGGTTGTAGTAATTTCCGACAAAGATAGTAAAAAGATGTTTATTTCCAAACATTAACTTGTTCTTTTAATGTTCTATTACAGCGAATGAGCAATCCCCAACCGTTTCTAAATTGTTTCATCACCCGCTTCATATTGATAATTTTGCCTGTATTCTGATTATGTAGCACCTTGTTATTCTATGGTTATTGTTTCTCCTTTCTTCTCATTCTTCTTTTTTCACTTACCTCTTTATTCTTCACTCCTCATTCTTCATTCTTCCCTTTTATATTCTTATATTCTTTCCTCCTCATTCTTCATTCTTCCCTTTTATATTCTTATATTCTTCACTCCTCATTCTTTATTCTTCCCTTATCTCTCTATTCTTCTGCTGCTACTCAAAAAGTTTACACGTA
>KQ959481.1 GCA_001552765.1 Bacteroidales bacterium KA00344 | reverse complement strand
AATTTATAATAGTGTTGCGGAATTAAGGATAAATAAGATTTTAAATAAAGCTCATGAAATTGCAGAATAAAAAAGAAATGTCTTCGTTGTTCAATAAAGCAAAATGGACATTTTCATTGACAGAGGAAGAATTTCTATACCTGAAGAATTTGTTAAATAAGATTGAAACATGTTCTTGGCAGGAGGATTTTTCCTATGGAATTCACAATGGTATTGCAGCTTTTGGTCTATGTACGAAACCAACTAAAGGAAACATAGCTATAGTTGAGAAATTCATTAATACAGAAGCATTTTGTGATTCAATCACAGCCGTTGCTTTGAAAGTGTTATGTAGTAGTAGTTATTGGAATTTAGCGGAAAAATATGAAGATGTACTTTGCAAGTTCATCAATTTAGATGATGAATCTTATGAAGATACTATCCATACAGCTATTAGTTGTATGGGGACTTATTGCCATACTACAAAGAATAAGTTATATATATCCTTGCTATTTTCATTATTCAACAACGCATTAAGTAAATATAGCAATGATGAACTTCAGATACCAAGTATAGAGGCTCTTTACAATGCTCTTGAATCGGTTATATGGGGAGATAAGTATCCTAAAAACAGAAGAGTCACATTTGGAGATATGAAGATACCTGAAGATATTAGTGAGGAAGTCATAGAAAAAATTCAGTCAATTATACAATGATTTTTTTAATATAGTGGTGGTACAGTAATGTTTCTAATCAGTAGTTATCAAAATCATCATATGATTATCAATGAGTTTTGTGAATATTAGGTAGGGATTGTTAATTAGCTATAACTATCTGACAATTAGTTATTTATGTTGCATAAAATTTGGTTAATTCGCCCAAAATGACTACCTTTGAATGTTAAAACATTCAAGAATCGAGATGAAA
>KQ959480.1:55433-106933 GCA_001552765.1 Bacteroidales bacterium KA00344 | reverse complement strand
TGTAAACTTTTGAGGGCTGTTACATTTTGTTTTGAAATACGCAAGTTTTGCAGGGCACTTTGTAAAGAAAAAATCTCGATGTCGGTTACTTTCGATACACAGTTTTATCGGTCAATAGCCGTTTGAGGAAACATAGTCAGAAGCGTCGAATTTGTCTGAAACGAAAGCGACCTCACCACTGCCTGACGTGCAGACATAGGTGAGGTCGCCTGTATGCAAAATGCTATGCTATTTCAGATTTTTCTGTTTGCCTTTTCTGATGATAATCAGATGTTTGGCGTTTCCCATTTCTTGGTTTCAGTGCAGTTTACCTTCTGATTCTGTCCGCCAACCGAAATTACAAACTCGCCTTCTTCCAATATCCATTTCCCATCGGCTCCAACAAAGGCCATATCTTTGGCTGGAAGTGTGAAATTCACGGTCTTCACCTCTCCGGGTTGGAGTTCAATTTTTTGGAAGGCACGCAGTCGTCGGGAATCCGGTGTAACCGATGCAACAAGGTCGCTGGTATAGAGCAGCACACTTTCTTTACCTACGCGGTTGCCCGTGTTCTTCACATCAACACTGATGACGAGGTTGTCGGCAGCATTGAATGATGATTTGCTCACCTTCAGGTTGTCATAAGCGTAGGTGGTATAGCTCAGTCCGAAACCGAACGGCCATTGTTGGGTAACCTTGGCATCGTAGTCGTATGCGCCGGCCATCGTCGAAACCTCCTCGCTCACCTTATAATCGTAGGTAATCAGTGAGTTGATTTCCTTCGGATAAGTATAAGGCATTTTTGCGCTGAAGTTGGCATCTCCGGCCAGCAGATTGGCCAAAGCGTCGCCACCGTAGTTTCCGGGCAACAGCACGTTTACCACAGCCTTAGCCAGTGGCTCAATGTCGGCAATGATGCGTGGGCGTCCCTCGTTCAGTATGAGTATGATGGGTTTGCCGGTCTTGGCCAAAGCCTTCACCAAATCACGTTGATTTTTTGAGAGTGTAAGGTCGGTAAGATTACCGGGAGTCTCACAGTAGCTGTTTTCTCCGATGCAGGCTATGATCACGTCGGCAGCCTGAGCCTTGTTTACGGCCTTGTCTATTTCGGGCGTATTTTCTTCCCAATACGATCCGTTTTCGTTATAGGTCACACCTTGCTCAAGCATGACATTGTCTTTGCCGTATTTGTTGCAGAGGCTCTCATAGATGGTGTTGTATTGCTCTGCGAGATCTTCCACCCTTGAGCCTTGCCATGAGTGGGTCCATCCGCCGTTGAGACAGCGCATCTGGTTGGCGTTGGGGCCGGTGAGCAGAATTTTCTTTCCTTTGGCCAGAGGCAGGATGTTGTCTTCGTTCTTCAGCAACACTTCTGTTTCTTCAGCAGCTGCCAAGGCTTTTTGTGCAAACTCTTCGCTGCCGTATTTCTTATAGTCTTTGCCGCCGGTGTTGGGGTGGTCGAACAGTCCCAGACGATATTTCAATCGCAGGATACGGCGCACGGCATCGTCTATTCGACTCATCTTCACAGCACCTTCATTCACAAGTTCTTTGAGCAGAATCGCGAAATCGACGCTGTAGGGGTCCATGCTCATGTCGATTCCTGCATTGATGGCAATGCGAATGGCGTCTTTTTTATCCTTGGCCACGCGTTCGCGGGTATACAGGTTGTTGATGTCGGCCCAGTCGGTCACGATCATACCGTCCCAGTTGAGGTCTTCTTTCAGCCATTTGGTCAGATATTCATAACTGGCATGGAGAGGCACGCCGTTTACCGAAGCAGAGTTTACCATGATGGTCAGTGCGCCGGCTTGTATGGCATGTTTGAACGGCTCAAAATATTTTTCACGCAGCATCGCAGGTGAGATGATTGCGGGGGTCCTGTCTTTTCCGGAGAATGGCGCGCCGTAGGCAAAATAGTGCTTCACGCTGGTGGCTACGTTGTATTTCCCCAAATGGTTGGGGTCGTCACCCTGATACCCTTGAATCTGAGCTTCGGCCATGCGTGCATTCACGATGGCATCTTCGCCGAAGCTCTCCCATATACGGGGCCAGCGTGGGTCGCGGCCCAAGTCAATGGTAGGGTTATACACCCAGGGACAGTTGGCTGCCCTGCTCTCATAGGCCGTGATCTGTGCACCGACCTTGGCAATCTCGGTGTTGAAAGAGGCGGCAACGTTGATGGGTTGTGGAAACATCGTACCATCCTGAACATAGGTAACACCATGATTGTTGTCCAGACCATATATGCTGGGAATACCGATGTATTTCATCGATTTCTCCTGTATGGTAGTGATGATATGCTGCCAGGTTTCTATGGTCTGCGCACGCGTGGCAGGCGCATTGAGAATGGAGCCTATTTTATATTTTTGAATGATGGTGTCGAGCGTATGCTCGTTGAGCTTCCACTCCATTTTCGTGTCGCCGGTATAGATGTCGAGATTGTATTTTTCGAGCGCCTTGATTACTTCTGCGTCTTTCATGCGCATCAGTTTGGTTATCTCTTCATCCTTGAATCCCGCTTCCAATAGCTTATTACGCATCTTGCTGCGGTCCAGTTTGGGATTCACTACTTCCATTTTGCCAAAGCAGTCTATCCCTAATTCGAGCATCTGCCCAATCTTTTCGTCAAGCGACATCTTGCTGATCCATCGCTCAACATTTTTCTCAATCGTTGGGTCTTGGGGAATAGCGGGCTTCATACTTTGTGCATTGCCAATTCCCATAAAGGAGGCCATTGCTGCTGTTAAAAACATTTTTTTCATAAATTAGTCATATGTAGGTTTAATGATTTGGTAGCAAATTTACAAAAAATAGGGGTATTTGATGTGTATGTTTTGAATTTATTATATATTTGCAATGTTAATCATGCCTATATTTACAACTTATTACAACAATAATCTATTATAACAATGAAAACCTTAAGAAGTTTGCTGATAATGCTCATGCTATGTATTTGGTTAGGTGCATGGGCGCAAAGTTTCTCCAACCCCGTGATTCCCGGATTCCATCCCGACCCCAGTGTGTGTAGGGTGGGCGATGATTTCTATGCGGTTAATTCCTCATTCCATTATTTTCCGGGTGTTCCCATCTTCCACAGCAGGGATTTGGTGCATTGGGAACAGATAGGCAACGTGCTCGACCGCCCGTCCCAGTTGCCTCTGGGCGGCACCACTTCGTGGTTGGGCATCTATGCACCCACCATACGTTATCATAAGGGAGTTTACTATATGATAACTACCAATGTGGGCAACGGTGGCAATTTCATGGTGAAAGCCGAGCATCCTCGTGGTCCTTGGAGTGAGCCGATATGGCTTGAACAGCAAGGCATCGACCCCTCTCTGTATTTTGAAGATGACAAATGTTATATGGTGAGCAATCCGGATGGTGTCATCATGTTGTGTGAAATCGATTATGAAAGTGGCAAACAACTCACTCCGAGTCGCCCGCTGTGGAGGGGAACGGGTGGAAGATATCCCGAAGGTCCCCATATCTATAAAAAGGATGGGTATTACTACTTGCTTATTTCGGAGGGTGGAACGGAGCTTGCTCATCAGCTCACCATAGCGCGTAGCAGGAATATTGAAGGCCCTTATGAGGGCTGTCCTCACAATCCGATACTCACCAATTGTAATGCAAAGGGCGAAAATATGCAGATACAGGGTACGGGGCATGGTGACTTTGTTCAGGACCAATACGGCCAATGGTGGGTCATGTTCCTGGCTTATCGCAACTTCGGAGGAAGCTATCATCATCTCGGCAGAGAAACGTGTCTGGCGCCGGTGGAATGGGATGAGTGGCCGATAGTGAATGGCGGCAATCCCATTGATACGGTTATGACGGTTGCTCATGCTCCATTGTTCTCGTCGTTTCCTGCTGCGGGGATAGTTTCCGGGTTTAATGCTTCGGTAGAAAGTGATTTTCAGGAAAAGTCATTAAGCGATTTGGGTGTTTCCTTCGTAAGGTTCCAGAATCCTATAGAAAGTCATTATAAAATAGGAGGCGGCCGGCTCCGCCTTGTGGGGCACGGCACACTTACGGAAAACAAACAGCCCACTTATCTGGGAGTTCGGCAATGTGCTGCCGACATCGTTATGGAAACAACGATCAGTTTGAAGTCGTTGCGCGAACAGGGAGGGCAGCCCGCTAACAGCAATCTTCGTGCGGGTCTTTCCGTCTATCAGATTCACGATGGTCACATGGATTTCTACACCGATGGAAAGTCGGTCAATGTGTCGTGCAGGCTGAAGTCGCTCCTGGCCCCATGTAACCATCCCGGCGTGGACTCCCGAATTCCTTCAGACGCGCAGCAGTTAAGGTTGCGTGTAACGAGTGATGGACTGATGTATTATTTCTATTATGCCTTGGATCAGGGAGCATATACAGAGGTGGCACGGCAGAATTGCTCGCTGTTGAGCACAGAAGTTGCGGGAGGATTCACCGGCGTGACGATGGGAATGTATGTTGAAGGGGAAGGGTATGCCGACTTCACATCTTTCAAATACAGCGAATAGACTTTATTTTCACGATTAACCTATTGATGGATTACACTTGAGTCCGACTGATGCCGGGCTTAAGGTGGTGTCGGTATTCTCTTTTCGAATATCGTTGTCGGTTGTTGGTGTTATCTTAGTTTCGAACACCTGTTTGTTTCATGAAAAACATTTCCTTTTATCGGTATGCTGTAAACGATAAAGAGGTGTGCTTCTACATACCATAATGTTTCGAAAACATAATATTTATTGGTGGTGTTAACAAAATGTACCCCAGTTGGAGACATCCGGTTACTGCCAAAACTAAAAGAATGTTTAATTTTGCGCTGGTTGAATTTCACGAAAACTACCACACCGATTGAAGAAATACCATAAACTACTCAATCTACAACAGTAAGATTAACATATAACTAAAGACAAAAATCGTATAACTATGGGAAAAACATTTCTAAATGATTGCAGGCTGGTGGTGCTTTGCAAGATTGCCCTTATAGCATTTTTGCTATTCCCGGCAATGAATGTTCTTCATGCAGGCATGGCCAATGCCAAGACTATTACAGGTAAGGTTGTGTCGGCATCAGACAATGAGCCGCTCATTGGTGTCAGCGTTCAGTTGTTGGGCACTCAGCGTGGTGCTGTGACTGATCTCGATGGACATTATTCTGTCGATGCCAATGAAGGTGAAACCTTGACATTCTCTTATATAGGATTTGTGACACAACAAATCAAAGTGGGAGCTCAAAATGTAATTAACGTGACACTTAACGAAGATAACCAAAGTTTGGAAGACGTGGTTGTTATCGGGTATGGCGTTCAGAAAAAGAAGCTCGTTACCGGAGCGACAACCCAGATGAAAGGCGACGATATTGCCAAACTGAACACAACAAGTCCGTTGCAGGCCATGCAGGGACAGACACCGGGTGTCAATATCCAGTCGGAATCGGGACAGCCGGGCTCCGGTATGAAAGTAATCATCCGAGGTTTGGGTACTATTGGCAACTCCGGACCACTGTATTTAATTGATGGAGTGGGTGGCGATATCTCAACCGTTAATCCTGCCGACATAGAAAGTATCGACGTTTTGAAGGACGCGGCATCGGCGGCCATATACGGTGCGCAGGCTGCCAACGGTGTGGTATTGGTTACTACAAAGCATGGACGCGAAGGCAAACCGCAAATATCTTTCGACGGATATATGGGCTGGCAGAATGTAGCGAGAAAGGCAGATATGCTGAACAGGCATCAATATATGGAGATTATGAACGAGCAGAGCGTGAATAGTGGCAACGGTGCCATAGACTGGAGCAAGTTCAAATCTATTACAGACGAGGCCGGAAACTATTACGATACCGACTGGATGGACGCTATGTTCAAGAAGAATGCCAAGACACAGAGCTATAATTTCGGTGTTAATGGAGGTGGAAAAGCTGCTACATACGCCTTGAGTCTGGGGTATATGAGCCAGGAAGGTGTTATTGGTGGCAAGGATGTCAGCAATTACGAACGTTACAACATACGTCTGAACACGGACCAAAAGCTGGCAAGTTTCTTGAAAATAGGCGAGCAGATTGGCATGGTCTACAAGAAGACGCATGGCATACGCGTAGGCAACCAATACAATAACTCCCTTCGCGGTGCTTTTGCTTCAGTGCCCCTTATCCCCATTTATGGGCATAATACATACAATGTGCCCTATTATGACACATCCGATAATGATTATTGGCAGGAGCAAGGAAACCCCTACGGAAGCATGATGCTTAATAATCAAAATGAAGATCGATCGGTAAACTTCACCGGAAACATTTTTGCGGAGTTGGAACCCATTCAAAATCTCAAGTTCCGCACACAGTTGGGAACAGTGTACAGTACGAGCGAATATCGCAGTTTCTCACCGATCTACAAGCTGTCGCCTTATGATTTTCAGGAGACCAAAACCAGTGTGAGCCAGTCTATGGGACACGGCTTTGCCATGACATGGACCAATACGTTAAGCTATAATTGGAATGTTGGTGACCATGCGTTCAATGCTTTGCTGGGTATGGAAAGTTCCAGATATGAGGGAACGTCTCTCTATGCTGCCAACGGCTATCTGAAGGAAGGTTATGACGACTGGAAGCATGCCTACTTGAGCAACGCCACGGGCAGCAGTACGGACAACGGAATATCTATCTCAGGAGCTCCCCACGATGAGAGCCGTACGGTTTCATACTTTGGTCGTGTAGGATGGGATTGGAAAGAAACCTATATGGTGAACGCCACGCTGCGTGCAGATGGCAGTTCCAGATTTGCTAAAGGCCATCGTTTCGGTTATTTCCCCTCTGTCAGTGCAGGGTGGACCATCAGCAATGAGAAGTTCATGGAGCCTACAACTTCGTGGCTCGACTTCCTGAAACTGCGTGCCAGTTGGGGGCAGGTGGGAAACCAGAACATAGCTAACTATCAGTATCTCTCACCCATTACATCGACAAACACCCATTATAACTTTGGTACGGGACTGGGTGCAGGTGCTCAAAATGCCAATTGGGGAGCTTATCCCAGCCGTCTTTCCAACCCCGACCTTACGTGGGAAACCTCTGAGCAGACCAACCTCGGTATTGACGCTTTGTTGCTTCATAGTCATTTGGGTATCAATTTCGATTGGTATTGGAAAACCACAAAAGACTGGCTCATCGTGGCTCCAATCCCTGACACGGCAGGAACTGGTGCACCATTTATCAACGGTGGTGATGTAAAGAACTATGGTTTTGAGTTAAATCTCACATGGAATAACAATATAGGCAAAGACTTCCGCTATCAGGTCGGAGCAAATATGGCCTACAACCACAACGAGGTGGGCAATATTCCTACTAAGGATGGTATTATTCACGGCGCTTCCAATATGCTCTACGACAATAGCGAAGAGTTCTATCGCGCAGAAAACGGACACGCTATCGGTTACTTCTGGGGTTACAAAACGGCTGGCATCTTTCAAAACCAGCAAGAAATTGACGACTGGATAGCAGCCGGAAACGGTGTGCTTCAGGGTGCGAACGTTGTGCCCGGCGACGTGAAATATTATGATATCAATCACGATGGACAAATTGGAGAGGCAGACAAAGTGGACCTCGGCAACGGCATTCCGGACGTAACGTTTGGATTCAATGTGGCGCTTTTCTACAAGGATTTCGACTTTGCCTTGACGGCAAATGGTGCTGCCGGTCATCAGATTGTGCAGAGTTATCGCAACCATGCCAACACAAAGGCTAACTATACCACTGCTATCCTCGACCGTTGGACAGGTGAAGGCACTTCAAACTTTATGCCGCGCGTAACGGAAACCAATGTGAACTGGATGTTCTCAGACCTTTATATTCACGATGGCGACTATCTTCGTATTTCCAATATTACCTTAGGCTACGACTTCGCCAAACTCATGAAGCTGAGCTTTGTTTCTCAAGCCCGGTTGTATTTCCAAGTTCAGAACGCATATACCTTTACCAAATATAACGGTATGGACCCGGAAATAGGATACGGAACAGATGTTTGGGTGTCGGGAGTAGACGTTGGTTATTATCCCCGTCCACGCACATTCCTCGTAGGTGTGAATCTAAAGTTCTAATCGTAATTATCGTATGAAGAAATCCTTAAGATTATGAAAATGAAGAAATTAAATATAATGATACCAGGAATACTAATGGCGAGTAGTGCGCTGATGACCTCTTGCGCTGACAGTTTCCTCGATGTGGAAAGCAAAACGGAATCGAATACCGAGACTTTCTACAAGACAGAGAGCGATGCGTGGCGTGCATTGATTGGCTGTTATGCCGGTTGGCGCGAGACCACTTCTAACGGAAGCATTCCGCTTGTCATGTCTTCCATCATGCAGTCAGATGAGTGTCTTGCCGGCGCAGGACAGAATGATGCCCCCAACTATGACGTTGTTGATCAGTTTGACCAAAGCAAGGCTCCGTCTTATACTAACCTTTGGGAGTATGATTGGAAAGCTTATTATGTAGCGATTGATCGTTGCAACGAGTTGATTACGCGCCAAGACAACATTGCTTGGAAAGATTCTACACTGAAACAACGCTATATTGGTGAAGCACGTGCGCTTCGAGCATTGTGCTATTTCGACTTGGTGCGAATGTTTGAGAACGTTCCGTTGCTCACTGAGCCAAGCGCGGAAAACACTCCTCAGGCAACTCCCGATGAGGTGTATGAATTGATTTTCTCAGACTTGAAATATGCCGCTGAGAACATTCCAGCTGATGCTTATCCTAAAGCCAACGCTGCCAGCAACGATGGTCATATTACCGCCTATGGCGCCAAGGGCATTCTTGCCCGTGCCTATCTTTATTACAATGGACGCTTTGGCAAGGAGCCAGCAGGTTGCACTAAGGCAGAAGCCCTGAAAGCCTGTGAGGATATTATTGCCAGCAACGAGTTTGCCTTGATACCTCAGTTCAGGAACCTGTGGCCCGCATCGGCCAGCAATGCACTTGACGCGGCTGCCAATGGCACCTATGAGGAATGGCTTGCCAACACAACCTATGCAGGTCCCGGTAACAGTGAGTTCATTGTTTCCATGAAATGCAATTATACGCAGGATTACAATGGCAACAATGATGGTAACCGATGGCTTATCAATCTTGGCATTCGCGGCGTTCAGGCTATAGACTGTTCACCCTACGGCTATGGTTGGGGCATCTGTACTGTGAATCCTAACTTGGTGGCGGCTTACGGAAAGGGTGACCAACGCTTGGCGGCTTCTATCATAGATATCAACAAAGAAGGTATAAGCCGGAAAGAAAACTTTAAGGAAAAGTGTATCGGTGACCAGCGCGAATACACAGGTTACTATGTTAAGAAATATACGCCAATGGCTACCACAGACTGCACTCCGCTCCCCGTGCTGTGGGGGGCTCCCGGCAACGCTATGACCGGACAGTGGCAGGACGTCATCATTCTGCGTTATGCCGATGTGCTGCTCATGGCTGCGGAATTGGGCAGCAGTAGCGCACAGAAGTATATGGATATGGTACGGCAAAGGGCTTATACCGATAAAGACGGCAAATTGAGCAGTGATTACAAGCAGGTTGCGGCCAACAAACAGAACATTATGAAGGAGCGTCGTCTGGAGTTTGCTTTCGAAGGCATTCGCTATTACGATTTGTTGCGTCAGGGAATCGATGTAGCCGCTGATGCCATTTCAGGCACAACGACCGTCACCAACGGTGGAGTGGAAGCAACTGTAACCGTCAAGGCGGCCAATATCAAGGCCAAAAACGGACTGTGCCAGATCCCCCACAACCAGATAACCCTTTCGAATAATGTATTGAAACAAAACCCAGGTTGGTAATGATGGGCAAACAAGATTAAAAAACAATATTATGAAAATCAAGAAATATTTATATAGTTTGGCCGCCACGGCGATGGTGCTGTTGGGTATGTCGGCTTGCTCGCCGGATAGTTACGATTTGGGAGACAAGGACGTTACGCCGGCCGATTTGGTTGAAGGTACAGCTTTCACCATCACCCACGATAGCAACAATCCCAACATTGTGTATCTCAAGAGCCTGATGGCAGACAAATACCAGGTGACATGGGTGCATCCGCAAGGACGGTCAAACGAACGAGAGGTGGAACTGAACATGCCGTTCCCCGGTACTTACGAGGTGGAGTTTGGCGTGGAGACACGTGGTGGCGTGGTATATAGCGAGCCTGTGACCTTCAAGATTGATAACTTCTATGCAGGCTTTGTAGACAATGAGCTTTACACGTTGCTCACGGGTGGCGTGGGGCAGTCGAAGACGTGGATTCCCGACACGGGAGCATACGGACTTGCTGCAGGCGATATAGCCTATGGCGACCCGTCTACACCTGCCGGATTCAACAACTTTACGCCCAACTGGGAACCTGAAGGAAGTTTTCAGGACAACACCGGAAACTTTACCAAGAGCAGCATGACGTTCGACCTGAAGGACGGTGCCCATATCAAAACCACGACTGTAGCACCCGACGGAACATCTGTTGAGGCCTCCGGATCGTATCTCATCGACACCAACAATGCGCGTCTTAACCTGACCGATTGCCAACTGCTCCACTCTCCCAATTGGAACAAGATGGAAGACGATGCGGGGTGGAAGACCAATATCCGCATCATCACACTGACCGAGAATCAGCTTCGTCTGTGTGTGCTCCGCAATCCAAAGACATCCGGAGAAGGCGAGTGGTGGTTGTGTTTCAACTTTGTTTCCAAGGAGTATGCCGACAATTACGAGGCTCCTGAAGTAGAGGCTTTCCCCACGTTGGCAGAAAATTGGATGGACTTCGTGACTCCCAAGAACGACAAGATGATCACCTATAAGCTCACGGGGTTCGACTGGTATAACAAGGATGGCTCTGCAAAGGGAGTTACAAGCGTAGCTCCCAACAACAACTTGGAGGACATGACAATCACGCTCAACAGTGGTAACAACACCTATACCCTCACGGATTTCGATTCGAAAACACACGAGGGCCGCTACACGCTGAGCACAGACGGCATCTATACTTTCACGCCTGCACTGCCCGAACTTAAGCTCTCGGCCAACGGCCGTGCCGTGTTCAAAGCCAACTCAGACGGTACGATGCGCATCATGGGCTTCTCCGAAGCCGAGAATTGCGATGCGCAGACGGGAGCATTAAGCTCTATCGTATGGGGCAGCAAGGAGTTTGACGATCAGGGTAAGTTCTATCAATACATGGGCTATAAGTTTGAAGTTGTACGTGCCGGGGCGAAAAAGACTTTCAAGGCTACTCTTCATTTCTTTGATACAGACTGGAATGCGCAGGAAAGCGAGCCAGTGTTTGTTACCGACGGTACCGATGGTGACTATACGCTGACGCTTACCACACCAAGTGCCTCACCCTACGGTATGTATATCGATGTAGTGAAGATTCTCAAAACCCATCCCAACTGTGATGTTGTCATCAAGGATATCAAGGTGGATGGCACCTCCGTGACTTTCGACGACGCGTTGATCGACAGAGGAGTTGGAGACGACGGTCCCAATGCAGCCCGCCGCTACATCCTCAACCCTTGGGGAGCTACAGCCGGTGGTGCCTCGAAATACGCGTTTACATCTACAATTGCTGTAACCATCGGAGTGAAAATGGACAATGGCACGCCTTTCATTACTGAAGACGCTAAGGCTCATAAGACCATCAGGAGGAGAAGGTAGAGCGAGTGACAGACCCGGCGGTGCCGGGCCGTCAAACTGATTACTAAAATCAATACTTAAAGAATAGAAACTATGAAACTAAAATATTTATCAGGCATGATGTTGCTGGCGGCAGGCGTTATGTTTACTGCCTGTTCCGATGACGATGACAACTATTCTGCAGCTACAATGCCGATTGTCACTGAAATCAATACCGGCGATGCCGTTGTTACGGCTGTCAGTGCAGCCATTGCAGAAGGCATTGTAAAGGATTTGAGTGCTGCCGCTTCCAATTCTTACGAGGTTGGAGTGGTATATGGCACGGCGACAAACCCCACGCAAGGCGGTACAAGAGTGGTGGGCAGTTACCGAAACGACACGGTAAGTACTACGATCACTGGTCTCACAACGGGTGTTACCTACTATTATGCCACGTATGTTTGCTTGCAGGACCGTGTCTATAAGTATGGCGACGTGAAGCAGTTCACCACAACCAATGCTACGGCTACTACCGGCGTGGCTTCCGATGTGAGCTATACCAAAGCAACCCTTGCGGCCGACTTTGCCGGGCTCAACGGATTGGCATCTGCAGAAAAGGGTATCAAGGTGGGTTTAACTCAGGATGTCGACAAACTCATGGAAGGCCCCGATTATCAAGTGGGCACGGTGAACGGTTTGTTGCCCGGAGCAACCTATCATTATATGTCTTACGTAAAGGTGGGCAATGGTTATGTTTTGGGCGAAGTGAAGAACTTTACCACCAAGAAGCAGGAGATGGAATATGTTGATCTCGGACTGAGCGTGCTGTGGGCCAAGTACAACCTTGGCGCGGAGCAGGAGCAGGAAGTGGGTACACGCTTTGGCTATGGCGACCGTTCGGGTGAATTGTACTCCAAAAATCTCGGCGACTATCCCTCACAGGATATTGCAGATACTGAGTTTGACATCACCAACAGTGTGGAGATAGACGGATCATCGCCCATGTTGAGCGCCATGCCCACTCTCGAACAGGTGAAGGAACTCATAGCCAAGACCACCAAGAAAATAGAAACTCGAAACGGTGTGAAAGGTGTACGTTTCACGGCTGCCAACGGCAATTCCATTTTCCTGCCCTACACAGGCTACCGCAATGGCAAGGAAACCATTGACGACGGAAAGGGATTTTATTGGACCGGTACCGTGAGTCAGGTGAATAAAGATTATGCTAACACGCTGACATTCGATGACAACGGTGTCGTGAAAAACGGCAACTCGTTGCGCAACTATGGCATTGCCCTAAGAACGGTGCGCCCATACGCCGAACTGAAACCGGGTGAAACCGGCAAGCTTGCAATAGGCGATTTGGAGAATAACGGCAATATTCGCATTGAAATCTACAGCGAGTACGGAACGACCAAAGGCAATTCCGTTATCGATCCGAGTGCGGTAAAATTCAGCCGGAACATGGTTGTCACATTCAAAATATCTGGTTTGAACGACAATTACAAGGCAGATGCGCCCAAGAGCAACATTGCCGGGCTGGAATATGCAGCGGCTTCATGGGAGCCTTCCCATTGGTCTGCGCTGAAGGGCGACAAATATGACGCCAACGTAACCGGTGACGGCACTTACACCGTATGGATGGAGACAAATGGGGCTGCAGCCGAAGGGGCAGCCGTATTCTGTGTTGATATTAAACAGTTGGCTGTCAACCTTATAGATCCTTCCAAAGTGAAGGTGGAACTGTTAGGTATCAAACTTGATGTTAATGTAGAGTAGGCTGCTAATCGATGGGACTCCTGTGAGTCCCCTGTCTTCCTTTTTGTTTATAAAACGCAGATTATGAAAAAAATATTTTGTACCGTATTTCTGTCCTTCACGCTGTTCTCTCTACACGCACAGGATAATCCCAGAATCACGAAAATGGACCTCACGGCCGGTGAACTTGCCCATTATATGGCACCGGGCTGGAATTTGGGCAACACTCTCGAAGCTGGGAATAGTGCCCATGTCTTTACAAACAACGGTGGAGTGGGCACAGAGACAGCCTGGCAAGGCACCCGGACCACGCGCGAATTCATCAGCTTTATCAAACAAAGCGGATTCAACAGTGTGCGCCTGCCTGCTTCCTGGGTGATGGGGCACATCACCGACAGAGCGTCCATGACGATTGATGAGGCATGGATGGCTCGTGTAAAAGAGATTGTGGACTATTGCATGGAGGCCAATCTCTACGTGGTACTCAACGACCATTGGGATGGCGGGTGGCTGGAACACGACGGATTTACCACCGGGGCGGATGTGGCGGCCAAGAAAGAACAGTTGCGCAAACTCTGGACCAATATAGCCAACGCATTTAAAGACTACGACCAGCGCCTGCTCTTCGCCGGTTTCAACGAGCCGGGTGTGGGAACTGCCAGTCCCGAAGCAACGGGAAACCTGATGTTCGACCAATACGGAGAGAACGATAAACTCGTGGGTTTCGTGTCGCGTTTGCAGGAATACGAGCAGGTGTTTATCGACGCCGTGCGTGCTACGGGTGGCAATAACGCGAACAGGGTGCTGGTTGTTCAGGGGCCATTAACCAACTTTGGGAGGACCAATAAGTATTTCGACATCACAAAATTAAGCGATAGTGCCGACAATCGCCTGATGCTCGAAGTTCACCATTACGACCCATTTCAGTTTTGCGGCATGAGCGAAGACGCCGACTGGGGCAAGGTGTGGTATTATTGGGCCGGTCACGCTCCGAAGCGTGTTTCTGCCAGCCGTGTGGTGCCTGATGCCCAGCGTGTGGCGATTCAGACTGCCATGCAAGAGTTGAAAACCAACTTCGTGGACAAGGGTTACCCAATTATCTTGGGAGAATATGGCTGTAACCACAGGACCATACCTCCCACCGAAGGAACGCAAGCCAAGCACGATGAGAGCGTAAAATATTGGTATGGCTTCTCAACGCAGTATGCCTATGAGGCCGGTATTATCCCTTTCGTTTGGGACACTAACAATTTGGGACGCCCCAACATGACGATCTTCAATCGCTCTGCTGTCTCTATCAACGATGCAACCGTGTATGAAGGCATCTTCGACGGTGACAAGTCCGGGCGAACAGCCTACAACGCCATTTATCCCAAACCCTCTACCACCAGTGGCGTTATGCAGGTTGAGGACAGAGCTAAGGTCCCTGCTACCGTTTACGACGTGTGTGGTCGGTTGGTTGCTTTCAATGTGGCGAGTTTACGGGATGTTTCATTGGGTAAGGGAGTGTACGTGTATAAAGGGAGAAAAGTTGTGGTAAGATAACTTCAAAAAGCACACATTAGTGCGGAGGCGATGCAGCAAGACAAGTGTTTTTCAGAAATTTTATGGCACTTTTCCAACTGCATCGCTTCCGCTTTTTCATCGTATGATGTAAGTTTTTCTTCACCAATAAACGATGTTCCAAAAGTTTCATTCTAAGTTTCTTTTTCCACGATTATGAACAAAGAAATACGTTTATTCTGCAAAATCATCTTCTTTTTTCTGTAGCCATGTTGTCACGGTTTTGCGATTGGATATTAACCGCTGTGCGTTGAAGGCTTGACGACCGTGCGACAAAGGTTTAGACGCCATGCGATTGGGCCTTAACCGCCCGGCGGTTAAGGCCCAATCGCGACGTGGCAGCAGCAAGATTTTAGAAAGACGACGGCCTTGGAGATGTAATGTCCTGATATTCAGAACGATATATTAAAGTGAAAAATTTTGGCTTATTCCGAATAATTATTTTTATTTTTCAAATAAGCGCGCTATAAAGAGGCATTTGTCATGAAGTTTCATAGGATATCACGATTGTTGGCTTGCACAAAATCCAAATGATGTTTTGCTTAAAGTTAGGTCGGACAAGTCGGACGGGTCACACTGATCGGATAAGTCAAGCCAGTCCGACTGGTCTGAGAAGCCAGACAATAGGCAGACACACGAGCCGTGCATTCCTATGACAAAATGCTATTGCGAATGGTTGAAAGGGCTTAAAAAACAGATTAAAATGTTTGGCTGTTCCCTTGCTTATCGCTATATTTGTATGTTATTTATCATCACTACAAAAATAGCCCGGCTTTGCCCATGAAACATAATCTACTTTACTTCTTATTGACGTTACTACTGCAAATTTGCCCGATGCTTGCATTTGGGCTCCCTGCGAATATAGATTTTTACAGTTTGCGCACCGCTGATGGCTTGTCCAACGGTCAGGTCAATGACATCTACCGCGACACGCGCGGATATATCTGGTTTGGCACGCAGTCAGGTCTCAGCCGTTACGACGGCTTCCGTTTCAAGGTGTTCTATTTCGACAGTTTGAACAAACATTCACTCCCCAACAACTGTGTGGACGGCATACAGGAAGACAGCGAGGGAAAGTTGTGGGTGCACACGTCTTCGGGCTATTGTATTTATGACCCGCTGACCGAAAGATTTGATGCCGATATGGAGCAATATTTCAGCACTTTCGGCATCACGGGGCAACCGGACAAGGTGTTGATAGACAGTAGCAAGAATCTGTGGGTGGCTGTGTCCGGAGCAGGTATCTATTTTGTAGACGTCGAACGAAAAACGTCCAAGCTGCTGGCATTCAGTAAACCGTTGAGACGCCATCTTGTGATGAGTATGGCCTGTCGGAACGGACGGATGGTAGCCAACTTCGACAACGGACACATGGTTGCCGTTGATGTTGCCACCGGGCGACCGTTGTGGCAAAGTGACTATCTGGCCAGCCATCACAAAAAAACAAATGAAAGTTTGACTACTTTTATTGACAAATTTGACAACTACTGGGTGGCAGCCAATGGGCTTACCAGTGTCTATTGCTCGTCGGAAAACAAATGGTATCTCTCTGCCAACGATTTTCTGACGCGACATGGTTATGCACTGCCGTTCCAAAATAGGTTATTGCTGAAAGACTTGGCTGACGATGGCAAGCAGGGGTTGTGGATAGCCACCGACCATCTGGGGCTGTTACACCTCAACTATGCAACCAAGCAGATGAATCAATATACCTACAGTCGCAGCATTCCCACCTCGGTGGCCAACAACACCATTCAGAGTTTGTTGGTAGACAATGCCGGAGCGCTGTGGGTTGGATGCTATAAGAACGGAATTTCCTATTATTCGCCTTCACAGTCGAAGTTTAAGACGCTCCTCATTGGTGACATCTGCACGATCACCGAAGACCACTCCGGACTGCTCTGGTGTGGCACCAACGATAAGGGTATCGTGGTCTATAATCCCAAGACCGACAGCCAACGAACATACGATATGGGTGTAACCCGTCTTGGCTCCAACGTGGTGGTGAGTTCGCTGACGGCGCGTGATGGCAGCCTGTGGTTTGGCGCGTTCAATGGCGGACTTGTGCATTATCATGAAGGACAATGGAAGGCCTATCGTGCCGATGGCAGGAGTGGTCTGCTCAGCGACAATGTTTGGAGCCTCTGCGAACTGCCCGATGGGCGTATTGCGGTCGGAACACTGGGAGCCGGACTACAGGTATTGGATCCGAAAACGGGCGCTTTCGTAAACTATACAGCGGAGAAAAACCAATTGGGTTCCGACTATATCAACTCAATTGTATTGGGGCACGACGGCAGACTGATCATGGGACACTCGGTGAACTATTCAATACTCGACCTCAAGAGTGGAAAGGTGGAGAATTTTTCGAGCAACAGGGCAGGAGTTCCGTTTCTCAGCACGCAGGTAAACCAGATATTCGAGGATTCCAGAGGCATTATCTGGATGGCCACTGCATCGGGCGTTAATGCCTACGACGCCAAGACCGACCAGTTGGCTACGCTCGATTGGCAGGTTGGCATGACGGGTACGGTGGCTTGTTCGGTGGTGGAAGATCGCGACCACAATATGTGGTTGGTGAGCGACCACGGTGTGGCGAGAGTGGTTGTAAAGAAGATCGATGGACAATGGGAGTTTTTTACGATAAGTTTCAACAGTCTCGACGGATTGCAGGACCGACAGTTCAACTATCGCTCTATCCTGTTGGCGAGCAATGGCTCGGTGGTGATTGGCGGTCAGGATGGGCTGAACATCATCCCGCCACGGAAAATAACCCATCATCGCAGTAAGGCACGTGTGATATTCTCCGGGCTTGTGCTTTTTGACCATCCCTTGAGAGTGGGAGAGGAATATGACGGGCACACGGTGTTGAAACGGAGTTTGGAGGAAAGTCGAAAACTCCATCTGAAATACAACGAAAATGCTTTCACGGTGCAACTGGCATCGAGCGAGGTGAGTATTCCGGAAAAAACGCGATTCATGTATCGTCTGAAAGGCTTTTCGGATAAGTGGTATTTTACGACCGAAGGACAAAGCAATGTGACCTATACGGGCATTCCTCCGGGCCACTACACATTGGAAGCCCGCGTGGTGACTCGCTACGGTGTGATCAGCGAAGAGGTGAGCCGTCTGGAAATCACCATTGCCCCTCCTTTCTATCTTTCTTTCTGGGCTATATTGTTTTATATCGTTATCCTGGCACTCGGTGTGTGGTATGCCCGACGGATGATCATACGCCGTCAGCAAACGAAGTTTGAGATGCAGCAGATGCAGCTTGAGGCTGAACGCACACGGGAGTTGAACGAGATGAAACTCACGTTCTTCACCAATGTAAGTCACGAGCTAAGGACACCACTCACACTCATCATTTCTCCTCTGACCACAATGATGAACAAAGAAACCGACCCTGACAAGAAGCGGAGTTTGGGGCTGATACACCGCAATGCCATTCGTTTGCTCGATATGGTGACACAGATTCTCGACTTCCGCAAGATGGAAAAGCAAAAGGAAACCTTGAATCTGTCTACGGGAGACATCGTGGATTATGTGCGGAGCATTGTCGAGACAGTGAGTGCGCTCAACGGAAAGAAGGTGGATGTGAGCTTCAATTCTGCGTGCGACAGTCTGTTGATGAATTTCGATGCCGATAAAGTGCGCAAGATGGTAGACAACATTCTGTCTAACGCATTGAAGTTTACGCCTGAGGGTGGCAAAGTGGAGGTGTCGTTGCTGTGTTGTGCCGGGAATGGCGAAGACAAAGACAACGAACAATTACAAATCAGGATTGCTGATACCGGTATTGGTATCAGCGATGAGGATAAGGCGCATATCTTTGAGCGTTTCTATCAAGCCCATCATGCTAAGGATAGTTCGTATGGAGGAACGGGTGTGGGATTGCATCTCGTTCACGGCCTGACCAAACTGCATGGCGGCAATGTGACGGTGGCCGACAACCCCGGTGGTGGGACGGTGTTTACCATTACGTTGCCTGTACGACATGACGAGTCGTTGCAGTGCATACCCATGAGCCAACAGGTGGAGCCAGACTATACGCTGTCGGATAACGGGAACGAGGCACAGACAGAGGCAACGGAGTCTGATGCGACGTCTGAAACGTCGCCCCTTTACGAGGTATTGATTGTAGACGACAGTCAGGATTTCTTAGCGTTCATGGCCGAAGAGCTCGGTACAAGATTTAAGGTGAGGGAGGCGGCTAACGGAAAGGAAGCGTTGGATCGTATCAGTGAGCATAAGCCCGATATTATATTAAGCGATGTCATGATGCCCGAAATGGACGGAAATGAGTTGTGCCGACGGGTGAAAGGAAACAAGGAGACGTGCAACATTCCGTTTGTTATGCTCACCGCGCGCCTGGCTCAGGAACATCGGATGGAAGGAATGGAGAGCGGTGCCGATGATTACGTGACCAAACCTTTCAATCTGGATCTGCTCTATTTGCGCATGGAGAATCTTATCAAATGGCATAGAATGTCGCCCGATGAAAAGACGGGCAAGGTGCAGGCGGAGCTGAAGCCGATGGTGATAACGTCTCTCGACGAGCAATTAGTGAAGAAAGCAACGGCTTATGTCGATGAAAACATATCGGACACTACGATTACTGTTGAAACGATGGCACAGCATTTGGGAATGAGCCGGGTGCATCTCTATAAGAAAATGTTGTCGATTACGGGTAGCACACCGTCGGAATTCATGCGCCAAATTCGGATGCGGCGGGCAGAACAACTGCTGCGTTCGAGCCAATTCTCGGTGAGCGAAGTGGCCTATAAAGTAGGATTCAACATTCCCCGCTACTTCTCTAAATATTTCAAAGAAATGTATGGCATGAATCCTTCACAGTATAAAAAACAGTCGCAAGACGAGGAATAATCGTGGAGTTTAACATTTTGAGTATGGGTTAGCAACATTTGGTGACTCTGTTTACAAGCCGAATCAAGGGCTTCCTTGCTTGTTTTGCGTATCTTTGCAATACTACTAAAAATGAATATTATGAAGATATCAAAGTTCTTGTTGGCTACCGCAGGCCTGTTCCTGACGTTGGGACTTTCTGCGGCAGATTATAAGGTAGAGTCTGATTATGTGACGATTCCCGTGAAGACGCCTGGGGCTACAGGTCCCAAGATGGTGCGTTTACAAATCGTAAATGGGAAGATTATCCGTGTACAATCCACGCCTGAGGCAACATTCCCTACAAAGGAGAGTCTCATCATAGTGCCCCGACAGGCGTTTACGGATTTTAAGGTGCGGCAAGATGGTGACCGGGTCGTGGTGACGACATCTGCGCTTCGCGCCTATGTTGATTCGCGCGATGGCAGGGTGGAGTTTTTCGATGCGAAAGGCACAAAACAATATCTCGAAGAATCTGCGCAGAAGGGTAAGACCTTCACGCGATTTCGTGTTCCCGACAGAGAAATCGGGGTGGACAGTCGCATCACTGAGGACCAACGTTTAGGGTGGACATGGAATGCCTCTTTCCAGTCGCCCGACGATGAGGCCTTTTACGGGTTGGGACAGCATCAGAGTGAGGATCTGAACATGAAGGGTAAAAACGAAGACCTGTTCCAATACAACACGAAAATCAGCGTTCCTTTTGTGCTTTCCAACAAGGGCTATGGATTGTTGTGGGACAGCTATTCGTATTGCCGTTTTGGCAACCCTGAGGATTATTTGCAACTGCATCGGGCTTTTACCCTATATAATAAGGAGGGAAAGAAAGGCTCGCTCACCGGCACCTACAAGGCAGCAGATGGGACTGTTGTCACGCGTGGGGAAGACAGTGTTTACTATGAAAATTCGGAGACAATAGTCAATCTGCCGAAGAACTTCAGTTTTAAAGGCTCTCATGTTACTTATGAGGGCTATGTCCAAGCACCCGTAGAGAATTTATATCGGTTTATCCTTTACTATGCAGGTTATGTGAAAGTGTTTATCGATGGCAAGGAAGTCGTTCCGGAAAGATGGCGCACGGCGTGGAATCCGAACTCCTATAAGTTCAACTATCCTATGAAAAAGGGTGCAAAACACAAACTTCTCATCGACTGGTATCCGGATGGAAATGTGAGCTATTGTGGGCTTCGGGCTGCCGCTCCCCGTTCGGAGAAGGAACAACATCAACTCAATATATGGAGCGAGATGGCACAGGATATGGACTATTACTTCATTGCCGGTGCGAATATGGACGAGGTTATTTCAGGCTATCGCACCTTGACGGGCAAGGCTCAGGTGGTGCCGAAATGGGCAATGGGCTTTTGGCAGAGTCGGGAGCGATACAAGAGTTCGGAGGATATAGAGTCGACGCTGAAATATTTCCGCGACCATCACATCCCCGTAGACAACATTGTGCAGGACTGGAACTACTGGAAAGATGACGCGTGGGGCAGTCATGAGTTTGATGCTTCGCGCTTCCCGAATCCGCAGGCCATGCTCGACAGCGTTCATGCGATGAACGGACGCTTCATGATTTCGGTTTGGCCAAAGTTCTACGTCACCACCAAGAACTATAAAGAATTGGATGCCAACGGTTGGATGTATCATCAGGCGGTGAAGGACAGCATTCGCGACTGGGTAGGACCGGGCTATATAGGCTCTTTCTATGACGCCTATGCGGAGGGCGCCCGTAAGATGTTCTGGCGACAGATGGACGAGAATCTCTATTCCAAATATAAGTTTGGCATCGACGCTTGGTGGATGGATGCCTCGGAACCCAACGTTCGCGACTGTACGCCGATGTGGTATCGCAAGGCGCTTTGCGGCTCAACGGCTCTCGGCTCCTCTACCGAATATTTCAACGCTTACTCTATTATGAACGCAGAAGCCATATATCATGGACAGCGCTCTGTGAACCCTAACCAACGTGTATTCCAGCTCACCCGCAGCGGATTTGCTGGCCAACAGCGTTACAGTACGGCTTCGTGGAGTGGAGACATTGGTACGCGTTGGGAAGACATGCGAGCCCAAATGACGGCCGGAATGAACTTCTCGATGTCCGGAATACCAATCTGGGGAATGGATATTGGCGGCTTCTGTGTGGAAGATCGATATGTAAAGGCACAGCAGGAATACGACCGTACGAAGGTGGAAAATGAGGATTTGAAGGAATGGCGCGAACTACAGACCCGATGGAGTCAGTTCGGGGCGTTTATTCCCTTGTATCGTGCGCATGGCCAATGGCCAACGCGTGAGGTGTGGAACATAGCTCCTGAAAATCACCCCGCCTATCAGAGCATTCTCTTTTACGACAGATTGCGTTATCGACTGATGCCTTACCTTTACAGCATGGCTGGCGCTGTCCACTTTGACGATTATACCATGATGCGTGCGTTGGTGATGGATTTCGGTAGCGATAACAAGGTACTCGATATTAAGGATCAGTGGATGTTTGGGCCTGCCTTGATGGCTTGCCCGGTGGGAACGTACAAATCGCGCAGTCGTAATGTCTATTTACCGAAACAACGCGGATGGTACGACCTGTATACCGCTGCCTATTATGAGGGTGGCCAAACCATAACGGCCAAGGCACCATACGAGCGGATACCTGTCTATGTACCGGCGGGAGCGATTATTCCCTTTGGTCCGGAGATAGAATGGACAGACCAGAAACCGGCCGATGATATCAAACTTTATGTGTATGCCGGCCACGACGGCAAGTTTACACTCTATGAAGATGAAGGCACCAACTATGATTATGAAAAGGGTGAGTACTCAACCATCCGATTTGTATATGACGATGCAAAGAAAACGCTGACCATAGGAGACCGTCAGGGAGCCTATCCGGGGATGATTGAGAAACGCCAATTCACCATAGTTTATCATCAGCCCGGAACGACGGTATATGGTCTTGATGTGAACAAGGCAACCGGACGACAAGTCGATTACAACGGGAAGGCTATTACGATAAGGCTCAAATAAGTTAAAGGAAACCTGCCATCCCTGCGTGGTATAACTATTATGACACATTGATTCAATACACTATGAACAGGAAAAATAGGCGAGTTTGCGTTGCAATAGCCAAACCTTCACTCTGGATGGTATTGCTGTGGGTGTGCCTTTGCAGTGTAAACGCATCTGCTCGAACACGGCAACTGTTTGATGCAGACTGGCTTTTTTGTCTGGATGACAAGATAGAGATGGCACAACAAACATACGACGACAGTGGTTGGCACAAGCTGAATCTGCCCCACGATTGGGCAATCGAGGGAGATTTCTCGGTGAATAATCCCAGTGGGGCAGGTGGAGGAGCCTTACCCGGAGGTGTCGGCTGGTATAGAAAGCACTTTAACGTTGCTTCCATCAATCCACAACGCCGTGTGTTTCTTGCTTTCGACGGAGTGTATATGAACTCTACAGTTTATGTCAATGGACAGGAAGTGGGACATCGTCCGTATGGTTACAGCAGCTTTGAATATGATATTACAAGGTTTCTCAAGCCGGGAGACAATGTGATTGCGGTCAAGGTGGATAATGGAGATCAGCCCAATTCACGCTGGTATAGCGGTTGTGGCATCTACCGCCATGTGTGGCTCACAACGACGGAGGCACTTCATTTTGAACGATGGGGTATACAAGTGGTCACTACTCCCAATGGCGGGGTGACCGTTAATGCGCAATATGTGGATGAGACACAGCGTGGCGCGCGTCCTGTTATTCGGCATACCATCTATGATAAGCGTGGAAAAACGGTTGCTAAGACGATGAGTAGGTCAGGTTCGCAGCGCATGAAGGTGAGGCAACCACAGCTCTGGAGTATGGATAATCCGTATGTCTACACGGTGAAATCGGAGTTGGTCGTCAATGGAAAAACCGTTGATGAGCTGACGACGACAACCGGATTTCGCGACTTCCGCTTTGATGCTGCAACAGGTTTCTGGCTCAATGGCCGGAATATCAAGCTCAATGGCGTATGCGAACATCACGACTTGGGTTGCCTTGGAGCGGCATTTTATGAAGACGCCATGCACAGAAAACTCTTTAAACTCAAGGGAATGGGCGTGAATGCCCTACGTTGCACTCACAATCCTCCGGCTCCGGAGGTGCTTGATATGTGCGATACGATGGGTATTGTCGTGATAGACGAGAGCTTCGATATGTGGCGACGCAAGAAGACTCGTAATGACTACGCACGCTTCTTCGACGAGTGGCACGAACGCGACCTGGCCGACTTGGTGAAGCGCGACCGCAACCATCCGTCAATCTTGGCGTGGAGTATCGGAAACGAAGTGCTCGAACAGTGGTCGAGTGCAGAGGCTGACGAACTGACCTTGGAGCAGGCAAATCTTTTGCTCAATGCCGGACACAAAGTGGAAGTGAGTGACAGTGTGCATCCCAATGCTATCCTCACGCAGCACCTGGCCGACATTGTGAGACGCCATGACGGCACCCGTCCTATCACGGCGGGATGTAATGAGCCGTCCCCCGACAACCATTTGCTTAAAAGCGGAGCCATTGATCTTGTGGGCTTTAATTATCATCACCAGTGGATAAAAGATGTGCCGCAAAACTTTCCCGATAAGCCTTTCTATATGTCTGAGAGTGTTTCTGCCTTGCAGACACGAGGATTCTACCCCCAACAGGGAGACACGATTCTGATGATGCCGGCGCGATGGGATAAGCCATACACCGACCCGACCTTGATGTGCTCGGCTTACGACAACCAACACGTGCCCTGGGGCTCTACCCACGAGCAAACATGGAATGCCGTGAAGCATACACCTTACTGTTTCGGACAGTTTATCTGGACGGGCTTCGACTATATTGGGGAGCCAACACCCTATAGTTTCCCGGCCCGGAGTTCATACTTTGGCATCGTTGATTTGGCTGGTTTTCCGAAGGATGTGTATTATATGTATCAGAGCGAATGGACGCAACGGGATGTGCTTCACCTTTTCCCGCATTGGAATTGGCTTCCCGGACAAACTGTGGATATGTGGTGTTATTACAACAATGCCGATGAGGTGGAATTGTTTGTCAATGAAAAAAGTCAGGGTATTCGACGGAAAACGACTCCGGCGCCAGCCTCAGAGCGATACACCTTACCGCTGAAAATTAACAGCGAGGCCACTGAATTCCATGTGGCGTGGCGTGTAAAATTTGAGCCGGGAGAAGTTAAAGTGGTAGCTCGGAGAGATGGTAGAGAAGTTGGCAGTAAGGTGATTCGTACAGCAGGCGCACCCCATCATATCCGTCTTACGGTCGATTACGATGGCCGACAATACCATCATGTGCGAACGGACGGTGCCATTGCTGATGCTATTCGAGATTTGGTGTTTATCAATGCGGAGGTTGTGGATCGAGACGGAAATCTCTGTCCGAATGCCGAAAACCAACTATTTTTCGATGTTGAAGGTGGAGATATTGCTGGTGTGGACAATGGTAGCCAGATCTCACAGGAACGATTTAAAGCCAACCACCGCAAGACCTTCTTCGGAAAGTGTATGATTGTTGTTGCTCCGGAAGGACAGAAAGCATTGAAGATCAAGGCGCAGGCGGTGGATTTAGAGCCGGCAGAATTAACCATACAATAGGATGGCTTTTGGAGCGAAGTACCTGTGGTGATGTGTCTTTTTATTTTCGACACCTCACAAAAGTATGGCATACCTGACAGTAAAACGAAAAATAGATGAAATACTATCTATTTTTCGTTTTACAAAAGTTAAGATTTAGCGATAAAAGTATTACCTTTGCACAAGGAGAAACCACTGCATGCAGTAGTGGTATACTTCGTTCTGTCAAATGATATAAACAAAAAGAAACAAGACTATGAATCGAACTCAACTCATTGATGCTTTAGCCGAAAAAACAAATATTTCTAAGGCGAAAGCGGCCACATACGTAAACACGATGTTGGGCATCATTGCCGACAATCTGTGTGAGGGTGATCAGGAAGTCGCCATTCCTGATTTTGGACGCTTCTTTATTAAACACGTGGCCGAACGAAAGGGTACGAACCCTGCCACTGGTGAAAAAATAACTATCGAGGCGCGTGATAAGGTTGTATTTAAAGCTTCCGACAACATCAGCATTTTTTCGCGAAAGCACAGTTAAAACGGCTTAATCATCAAATCTTTACACGCAAAAGCCCAACGGACGATCGTTTGTTGGGCTTTTGCGTATATTCTTTTCAGGTGCTGGGAAGCCATAGAAACGGGAGTGTTTCTCGTCGTTTCGTATCACATAGACTTCCGCTTGTTTTAACCTAAGTATTTGATGAGCAGCTTGGCGTGTCCGCTTTCGCGCAATTTTACGATGCTTTTCTCGCGAATTTGACGCACACGTTCTCGAGTCAATCCTAGTTGAGCACCAATTTCTTCAAGCCCTTTCTCGGGGCGACCTATGCCGAAACACTCGCAGATAATGGTAATTTCTCTTTCTTTCAAGACATTGCGCAGCACCGCGTCGAGTTCCTTTGCCATGCTTTCATAGTCCACCTGCTTATCGGCTCGACTGTCATCTCCCGATGAAAGCACGTCGGCCATGCTGTTGTCATCGTCCTCCTGAAAAGGCGCGTCGATGCTCATGTGATGGTTGTCGGCTTTGATAGTCTGATCTATCTTGGATTCTTCGATGTTTGTCAGTTTGGAAAGCTCCTGAACGGAAGGACGTCTCTGATTTTCCTGCTCAAACTTAGCAATCTCTGAATTGATTTTAGAGAGTGCACCAACCTGATTCAGTGGTAGTCGAACAATGCGGCTCTGCTCTGCAATAGCCTGAAGAATGCTTTGACGAATCCACCAAACAGCGTACGAAATGAATTTGAAACCACGTGTTTCGTCAAATTTTTCGGCAGCTTTCACAAGTCCAATGTTGCCCTCGTCGATGAGGTCGGTGAGGCTCAACCCCTGATGCTGATATTGCTTAGCTACAGACACGACAAAGCGGAGATTGGCTTTCACCAATTTCTCTTTGGCACGTTCACCTGCTTTGCCGCCCTTGCGTATGGCCTGTGCCAATTCTATTTCCTCCTCAACGGTAATCATTGGCACACGACCTATCTCCACTAAATATCTGTCCAGAGCCTCACTGGAGCGATTTGTTATACTCTTTTGAATTTTTAGCTGACGCATATTTACCTTTCCTAATTACAGTGTTGTGACTAATACCTGATAATCCTAAAAAAAATCCGATTCTACTTTGTAAAATGGATTGCAAATTTATGAAATTAATCGTAAATAATGTGCTTTTAATCTGTTTTTAACAGCTTAGCACCTCGAACAGAGCCTTTTTTCTGTTTTTATTGAGCTCTTTTCACGAGTTTTACCACATTTTCAACGTGTGGAGTATGCGGAAACATATCAACGGGTTGTACGGCCACCACTTTATAATCTTGATCAAGCAGGGCCAAATCGCGGGCTTGAGTTGCGGGGTTACAGCTCACATAGACAATGCTCCGGGGAGCAGCAGCCAATATAACATTGACAACATCTTGATGCATTCCCGCACGAGGGGGGTCGGTAATGATGATGTCGGGACGGCCGTGTTCCTGTATGAATTCTTCTGTGAGAATATCTTTCATGTCTCCTGCCAGAAATTCCGTATTCTCGATATGGTTAATCCGACTGTTTGTTTTCGCATCCTCGATAGCCTCAGGCACAAATTCTATGCCAACAACTTTGCTTGCCTTTTTGGCAACGAAATTGGCAATGGTGCCTGTGCCGGTGTATAGGTCGTAGATGAGCGGTGGCTCTTGAGGGGTTTCGGAGTTCTCGTCAGCATCAAAGCAGTATGACTTCACCACGCTGTAAAGATGATAAGCCTGCTCGGTATTGGTCTGGTAGAAGCTCTTGGGACCCACCTTGAACTTCAAGTCATCCATTTTTTCACATATAAAATCGGAACCCTTGAACGTTGTTAGTTCCAAGTCGCCGAACGTGTCGTTGCCTTTTTGATTGTCCACGTATAGCAGCGAAGTTATTTGTGGAAATGTATCAGCAATATGTTGGAGTAGCTTTTGCCCCATTGCTTCATCCTCAGGAGTGTCATAATGGAACTGAACGAGCAGCATCCACTCGCCTGAATTGGATGTTCGGAACATCAGATTGCGCAACATTCCGTGCTGTTCGCGGATGTCGTAGAAGGTCATGCCTATTTGTTTGGCGTAGCGCTCCACCTCGTTGCGTATGTCGTTATGCAAGTCGTCCATGAGCCAGCATTTCCGTATGGGATAAATCTTATCGAATGCTCCGGTGATGTGGAAACCGATGGCAGAGTTGTCTTGAGCGTTCAAGTCTAATTGGTCGTCGGCCAGTTCTTCTTTAGTGTACCATCGTTTGTTGCTGCAGCCAAATTCCAGCTTGTTGCGATATTCCATCGTTTTCACCGATCCCATGATTGGGCTGAATTCGGGCAGTTCTATTTTGCCGATGCGCGAAAGCAGGTCGAACACTTGGTTTTGTTTGGCTTTCAACTGTTCTTCGTATGGCAAATTCTGCCATTTGCATCCCCCGCAGATGCCAAAGTGTTCGCACATGGGGGTTGCGCGCATCTTACTTAATTCAACGAAGCGTTCAACTCGTCCTTCGCAGTAGCTTCGTCTTTTCTTCACAATCTGTACATCGACTATGTCGCCGGGCACACAAAATGGCACAAACACCACTTTGCCGTCATGATGAAACAGACTTTTCCCTTCTGCGGCAACAGCTTCTATGGTAATATTCTCAAGTAATGGGAGATCTTTTCGCTTTCGGCTCATAATATTTTTTATTTGGCTGCAAAGTTAGTGATTTATCTTGAATTATGGGGAGCTGTGCTATATAAAATATGTATTGCCCTGCAGCTCTCGCGTTTCTTTCTGATCTGAGACGATTTAAAGACAGGAAGACAGGCGTTAATGGAGATAGTATAAAAACGATTTCGGTTAAGTTACATATTCCATTTATGTAAAATATGATTACCGTTTTTCGGTAAATATTTTCGAAGCATCCAGCGCAAAAAGGGCTATGTTTCTGCCCTTATTACCCACACAAAAAACGTGAAAACAACCACGTTTGCAGGTTTTGTATTCCGTCATCCGATGGCAAAGCCCTAAAGGTGATACGAATAAGCCCTAACGGCAACGCGACTAAGGCTCATTCGCACTGCGGTTAAGCCTTATCCGTACTGCCATTCGATATTCAACCGCAGCTGACGAAAAAGGGAATGCTAAAGCATTTTTTCGTAATGCGCTGACTATAAGCCTACTACGAATATGCTAAATTTTGACGAATTTCGGACGAAGGCAAGATTGTTTTGAAATAATCGAAATATAAAGGACTGTTTGTAAAGAAAAATCCCACCATGCCATACTGCGGAATCGAACCCTATAACAATGCGCTTGGGGCATCAATTTTTACCTGAACCGGAAACCGTTTTATCAAAAGGAACTGCATACACAATGGAGTCATGCATATAATTCTTTATGCCTGTATATTGATTTGTATTCACAATGTTCATCGAAAGATAGAAATTGCAATCCCGAAATTGACTAAACAGAACTTCTTTTAGAAAATGTGGCATAACAAAGTATCGTTTTCCCTGATGACATAACTTTTTAACTGTTTGGTAACATCTTCCTCGTTTTTTTTACTTAATTTTGCAGTTGTTAGGTAAAAATGGGGATTTTTCCCATCTGAATTAATTTAAATTTTATAAAACTTATGCAGAAAAGATTGTTCTTTCTGATTGCAGTTGTATTGATGTGTACGACATCAATCATGGCACAGATCACAACTTCCGGTATTAGCGGTAAGGTCACTGCGGATGGAGACGATGTTATCGGTGCAACCATTGAGGCAGTTCACATTCCTTCCGGCACCCGCTACATGGCTGTTACCAATGCTAAAGGTATGTACAGCATTAATGGTATGCGTGTGGGCGGTCCCTACGAGGTGAAAATTTCATACATTGGTTATGAAACCAAGGTGGTGAAAGGCATAACTCTTGTGTTGGCCGAGACCTACAACCTGAACACCTCTTTGTCTGAGGATGCTCAACAGCTTGGCGAAGTGGTGGTATCTGCCAATGCCACAAAGTTTACTACGGAGAAGACCGGTGCTTCTACTAACATCTCCGGTAGCATGATGAGCAATATGCCGACAGTGAGCCGCAGCATTACAGACTTTACACGTTTGTCTCCGTATGGCGGCAATGGCATGAGCTTTGGTGGTACTGACGGTCGTACGGCCAATTTTACGGTAGACGGAGCCGACTTCAACAACAACTTCGGTTTGTCGGCTGGGCTCCCCGGTGGTGGCAGCCCAATTTCTATCGATGCCATCGAAGAGATGCAGGTTGTGGTTTCTCCATTCGACGTGCGCCAGACCAACTTTATCGGTGGCGGTGTGAATGCGATTACCAAATCGGGTACCAACACGTTCAAGGGTTCCGCATACATCTATCATCGCAATGAGCAGATGCGTGGCGATGCCATTGATAAAGAGCAGATTTTAGGTGCTCGTGAGAGAGACCGCAACACGACATACGGTTTCACGTTGGGTGGTCCGATATTGAAAGACAAATTGTTCTTCTTCGTGAACGGTGAAATGTCGAAGACGCCTTCAATTGCCAACCGATGGAGAGCTTCGGAAGATGGTGTGATGGATGCCGACAACTATATCTCTCGTGTCACTGCAGCCGATATGAAGGCCGTGTCTGACCATGTGAAAAGCAAATATGGATATAACACAGGATCTTTCAGCAGTTTTCCCAGTGACCAGTCTAACTATAAGCTCTTAGCCCGCTTGGACTGGAATATCAACACGATGCACCATTTGGCTTTGCGCTACAATTACACAAAAAATCGTGCATGGAGAGCTCCCAATGCCTCGTCAATGGATGGTGGTAACCGTTCGGCCTACTCGCGTACTTCCCAATATGCCATGACATATGCCAATTCGTTGTATGCGTTAGACGGAATTGTTCATTCGTTCTCGTTGGACTTGAACAGCCGTATCAGCAACAATCTTTCAAACCAGTTCCTGGCAACATATTCTAAGCTTGACGATTTGCGCTATTCAGATTCTTCAGAATTCCCCTTCATCGATATTCTCGATGGCAACGGCGAAAACTACATCGCGTTGGGATATGAACTGTTTACCTGGAACAATGCCGTACACAATAATGTATGGAATGTGAAGGATGACTTGACCTATTATTTGGGCAATCATAAAATCATGGGTGGTATCAATTATGAGCATCAGATGGCCGACAACCAGTATATGAGAAGCGGTACAGGCTATTATCGTTATCATTCGCTCAACGATTTCCTGACGGGTGCTGCTCCTGAAATCGTAAACCTGACCTACGGTTACAATGGTGAAGGCTCTCCTGCGGCCCGCGTCAATTACAACAAGTTGGGGCTTTATGTTCAGGACGAATGGCAGGCAAACAATAAGTTTAAGCTGACCTATGGACTTCGCCTTGACGGATTCTTCTTTGACAATGGCGATTTGATGACCAACAAGGCTATATACGATCTCGATTACAACGGTCGCCATATCGACACCGGTAAGTGGCCGGACAACAGCATCACCCTGTCTCCCCGTGTAGGTTTCACCTATGATGTGTTGGGCGACAAGAGTTTGAAGCTGCGTGGAGGTACGGGCTTGTTCTCAGGACGCCTGCCTTTAGTATTCTTCACCAATATGCCCACCAATAGTGGTATGGTGCAGTATCAGGCCATGACTAATGCCAAGAATGCAAGTAAAAAAGGTTTCAAAATGGATACGTTTGCAGGCGGACTCGTGACCGATGCCAACGGCAAACCCACGATTGCCGCGTTGCAAAAAAAGTTGGAATCGTTGGGTTATCCCATGACCATTACTCCTGACGAAGGGGCTGTTCCTTCTTCTATTTCTGCTGTTGATCCCGATTTCAAGATGCCTCAGATTTGGAAAACCTCTTTGGCAGTAGACTATGCTCTTCCTGTAGATTTCCCATTGAGTGTAACGGTTGAGGGCATTTTCAACAAGAATGTTTATGCCACTGTGCTGAGGGATTGGAGTGTGCCTTATGTGGGCGGTTTCTCTCGTTTCAACGGTGCCGACAACCGCTCGATCTATCCTGTCGGCTTTACAATCAACACTCCTGCCTATATGTTGGAGAACAGTCGCAAGGGTCATGGTTTTATCTTTAACGCCAGCATCAATGCCCGACCGTTCGAATGGCTCAGCATGATGGCTGCGTATACCCACACGGTGTCTAAGGAATTGACCAGTCTGCCCGGCTCCAATGCAGCTTCGGTGTTGAACTATATATCTACTGTGGAGGGGCCTAACTTTGTTCAGCTCCACAATGCACAGAACGTTACGCCGGACCGTTTGGTGGCTTCGCTGACCGCTCACGACAAGTCGGGCAACCACTATAGTTTTATCTACGAAGGTCGTCGGGGCACTTACAACTATTCTTATATGATGGTCAATGATATGAACAGCGACGGTTATAACTATGACGCTATCTATATTCCTACAGACAAGCAGGTGGAAAACGGCGAGTTCCGTTTCGTGTCGGAAGGTGATAAGACGCGCTTCATGGACTATGTTCATAACAACAAATATCTGAAAAATCATCAGGGCGAATACGCCGAGTCCTACAGCCTGTATTCTCCTTGGGTACATCGCATCGACTTCAGCTACAAGCACGATTTCAAACTGAACATAGGGCAAACTAAACACAAGCTGCAGCTGAGCTTTGATATGAAGAACGTGCTCAACTTCTTTAACTCAAGTTGGGGCGTAGCTAAGTACCTGAATCCGGAGATTGGCCGTGACCCACGAGTGCTGAAGTACGAGGGAGTTGATGCTGATGGCTATGCCACATTCTCTACCCCCGCTTCTATCAATGGCAAAACTAAGACATGGGCTCCCAACCATTCCATTGGCCAGTGCTGGTATGCATCTGTTGGGGTTAGGTATATTTTCAACTAATCAAAAAGTTAAGACACAATGAAATTAAGATATATTCTTCCATCATTCGTTGCAGCTATGGCCATGCTGGCTGGCTGCTCGGATGCTGATTATAGTTACCGCTTGAATAATGTTCAGCTGTCGTCCTCATACGTTTCCATTCCGGAAGACGGAGGTACGACAAACATCACTATGAACGTTACGGACAGTTGGTCGATTGACACTACCGGTGTGTCAAAATGGTTGACCGTATCACCCGTCAAAGGAGAGGCGGGAGACTCGATAAAAGTGTCCTTCACGGCTCCTGCCACGCTCGATGGTCGGACAGCAGATCTGCTGCTTACCTGTGGTGGTAATGTGCAGCATATCAATGTGATACAGGGTTTGCCAAAGATTTCTCCGGCAACTTGTAAGGAAGTGATCGAGGGTCCGGAAAAAAAGACCTATATGGTGACCGGTATTTGTACGGCGATTACCAATACCAAATACGGCAACTGGTATCTCAAAGATGCCACCGGCTCTATCTACATTTATGGTACGCTCGATAAAGATGGTAAAGAGGAAAACTTTACCAGCTGGGGATTGGAAGTTGGCGATGAGATAACTGTGCAGGGACCGAAGGAAATACACAAATCAACCATTGAGTTGAAGAATGTTACTGTGTTGAACATCAATAAATCGCTCATCAAGGTGGATTCTGTAGAGAACGACACGTTGCCTGTAGAGGGTGGCGAATTTGTCAGCTATCTTACTTGCAAGGGTCAGGGTGTATCGGTAGAAGTTCCTGAGAAAGCCAAGTCGTGGCTGTCTATTTCCTCGATTCATTCGGCCGGAACAAATACGGTTGTGAAGTTTAGGGCTGCCGCGAATGTTGGTGGAGACCGTAGCACAAAGATAGTGTTCCATACGACAGATGGTAGCAAGAACTATACGTCCGAGACTACTTTGTGCCAGCTTGGAGCCATCGTGCCGGCAACCGTAGCCGAGTTCCTCGCTGCCGAAACGGGCGAAACGCAGTATCGCGTGTCCGGTGTGATAGAAAGCATTAAGAGCGCTAAATACGGTAATTTTTACATTAAGGATTACTCAGGTAGTGTTTACGTTTATGGATTGGCTGACTTTACTGCTAAGGGTTACAAAGAAGGTGACGTGGTTACCTTAGTAGGTAAGCGTGGAGAATACAAGAGCAATGCCCAGATGCTCGGTGCTGTTGCTGAGAAACATGTGGTGGTGACAAAGGCTTCTATAGCTGATGTGCTTACCAAGAAGGACGATTCTAAAACCTATTACATGGTGACGGGTCAAGTGACGAGTATTGACAATGCCAGCTATGGCAACGTTCATATCAAGGATGGCGACACAGAGATGTGTGTCTATGGTTGTTATCCCACCTTCGGCGCGCAGGGAGAAGCTCGCAAGGGACTTGTAAAAGCTGTTGGACTGAAAGTGGGTGATATACTCTCCGTTATTGGTACGAAGAGCTCACACAATGGTTCTCCGCAGCTTTCAAATGGTGTTTATGCGGGCCACAAAAGCCGTTAGACTACCCTAACGGTATAAAATAATAAAGTCATGCTAATGTTTGTTGGCATGACTTTATTGTTATGTAACGTTTGCTCCTGCTGTTATAGGAGTAACAAGATAGGAAAATATCTTCTTGTTTTTAAACGATTATAGTAGGGTAGAGTTGGGATGATGATGGGACAAAGATACAATCATGGTGTAACAGAGATGTTGTCGCCATCTATATTTGCCATCTGTTTCCACGTTTGGCACGTTGTGGTATTGAAGGTGCCATAAATACTCCACTGCCGCCTCGTGCCACTCCACGATATTGCGCCCAGCGGGAGTGAATCTTGGCAACATAGTCTACTGTTTCTGCTCCGCGCATATAACCGTATTTCACGACAGCATCATTATAATAGGTAGGAATGCTCAACTTTTGTACAAACTCTTGTACATCTTTCCATTGATAGGGGTTTCGCCCATATTTGCGGGTCAATGCCATAGCATCTCTGATATGAAAGTGCCCACCGTTATAACTCGCCAGGACGTATGATACACGTTCGGAGGCTGGCACGTCTCTGAACAGTCCGTTCAGTTCTTTGATATATTTGGCCGCTGCCGCGATATTATCATGGGGGTCGTAAATGCGGCTGTGGGCTAATCCAAGATGAGTTGCAGTGCTTGGCATAATCTGCATCAATCCACAAGCTCCGGCCCACGAACGAGCCTGCGGGTCGAATGTGGACTCCTGATAGCATTGGGCTGCCATGAGTCTCCAATCCCATCGTGCAATTGGAGCATACTGTTGGAAATACCTGTCGTAGCGTGAAATGATACCTTCAGAGCGATTGAGCATCGGCGAATACACTTTGCGTGTGACACTGCGCGTAGATAGCAGGAAGCGTTCCCGCTGAGATATTTCGTTAATCATGCTCGGCTTAAACCAGCTGTTCAGGGCATCTGCCAATTCTTTATTATCATATTGTACTGCCCACGCTGTTTTCTGCGAATCAACTCTGGCGCCTGCAAACCTCACCCCCTTGGTTGATTTCGGCAGTTGAAATGCCACAATGTCGGCGTCACCTTTCTTGAGACGCGACACCAACTCAGCCGTATCTTTGCATAATTCGACCCGCAACGACACACCCAATGATTGAGCAAATCGTTCGCATAACAAGTATTGCAGTCCCATTCCCCGACCGTGATAGTCGTAATAGGTGTCTGGTCCGGAAAGGGTGAGCATGATAATTTCGCCGTTGTTGACAATATCGTTGAGACCGAAAGCACTGCTCGTAGGGATAGAATCTTCACCAAGTGCACTTCCCCATGGTGTAACTTCCGGACGCTGCTGTTCCGAGCACGAAACAACAAACACGAAAAGCACCGAAGATACCACGAGGCATAATTGTCGCATAATAACTTGATTTGGTCACAAAATTACAACTTTTATTGCACATATACTTAAAAAACAGTACATTTGCATATAATTTTAAGATAATTAATAGAAATCAAACACGTCAAGTTATATGTTAAGAATAGCCGTACAATCTAAAGGTCGACTTTATGATGACACCATGAATTTACTCCAAGAAGCAGATATTTTTGTGTATCCGAGCAAGCGTTCCTTGTTGGTGAAAAGCTCCAATTTTCCACTTGAAGTGTTGTTTCTTCGTGATGATGATATTCCGCAAAGTGTGGCAAGTGGTGTGGCCGACATTGGTGTCGTAGGAGAAAACGAGTTCGAAGAGCGTCAGGAAAATGCTCAGATTATCTCTCGGCTTGGCTTCTCCAATTGCAGACTCTCATTGGCTATTCCCAAAGCGATAACTTATCCCGGCCTGCAGTGGTTTGAAGGGCGCAAGATAGCTACTTCGTATCCCGGCATTCTGCAGCGTTATCTTAATAAGAACGGATTGAAAGCTGACATCCATGTTATAACCGGGTCGGTCGAAATTTGTCCCGGAATAGGTCTTGCAGATGCGATTTTTGATATTGTCAGTTCAGGCTCCACGCTTGTTCACAACAACCTGAAAGAAGTAGAGGTGGTGATGCAGAGCGAAGCTTTGCTCATTGGCAATTGGAGAATGGACGACGAGAAACATGCTATATTAAACGAAATGCTTTTCCGTTTTGAAGCCGTAAGGGCGGCCAAGGCCAAGAAATATGTCATGATGAATGCGCCAAAGGATAAGGTCAAGGATATTATAGACGTGTTGCCGGGTATGAAAAGCCCAACGATCATACCGCTTTCAGATCCGGAATGGTGTGCCATCCATACTGTTCTTGAGGAAAAACGCTTTTGGGATATTATAGGAAAGTTGAAAGATCTCGATGCACAGGGCATACTGGTCACTCCCATTGAGAAAATGATATTATAATCAAGTCATCATGCATATTATCAAATACCCACCAAAAAGCAGCTGGAATTCAATTGTGGAGCGTCCGCATTTGGATGTTTCGCAACTGAATGAAACTGTTAGCGACATACTCAGGGACGTCAAAGAGCGTGGCGACGAGGCTGTGAAGCAATATGAAGCCAAGTTTGACTATGTGGAGCTTGATACGTTAGCAGTGAGTGGGGAAGAAATAGACGAAGCTATGCAACAGGTCTCTGATGAGCTTATAGCTTCGCTTAAGTTGGCCCATCGGAATATCTACAAGTTTCATGAAGCCCAGAAATTTGATGGCGATAAAGTCGAAACGGCTGATGGTGTGATATGTTGGCAGAAGAGTGTAGCCATTCAAAAGATTGGCTTATATATTCCCGGAGGTACCGCTCCGCTTTTTTCCACCGTATTAATGCTTGCTACTCCGGCCAAGATAGCGGGCTGCGAGGAAATCGTGCTCTGTACGCCTCCAAACCGAGAGGGCAAAGTGCATCCTGCCATTTTGGCTGCAGCACACATAGCTGGCGTAAGCAAGATTTTCAAGGCAGGTGGTGTGCAAGCGATCGGAGCTATGGCATACGGCACCCAAACGGTGCCAAAGGTATATAAAATATTCGGTCCGGGCAACCAATTTGTAATGGCGGCGAAGCAGCAGGTGAGCCTCCACGACGTGGCTATTGATATGCCGGCCGGTCCGAGCGAGGTGTGTGTCGTTGCTGATGACTGCAGCAATGCGGAATTTGTTGCGGCTGATTTGTTGTCGCAGGCAGAGCATGGGATTGATTCGCAAGTACTTTTGATTTGCACATCAGAGTCGATGCTTCGCAAAGTGGAGGAACAAGTAATCATTCAACTCGCAAAACTCCCCCGCAAAGAACTGGCTGCTAAGACGCTGGAAAATTCAAAATTGGTTTTAGTACACGATGCTGACGAGGCGATGGCATTGAGTAATGCCTATGCTCCGGAGCACCTCATACTGTCTGTCGAAAACTTTGAGGCGATGGCAGAAAAGGTTATTAACGCAGGCAGTGTGTTCATGGGGCAGTGGTCTTGTGAAAGCGCGGGAGACTATGCCAGCGGAACTAACCACACCTTGCCCACCCATCAATATGCTACTGCCTATAGTGGGGTAAACTTGGACAGCTATTGTCGTAAGATTACTTTTCAACATCTGTCGGAAGTAGGGGTGAGGAGCATTGGAAAAGCAGTTGTCAATATGGCAGAACATGAACAGTTGGAAGCCCATGCCAATGCCATGAGACTAAGAATAAACTGCATCAATGCAAAGAAATAATTAATAAAAAACAGAATCAAGGAAGGAACCGAAGATGAAAGATTTACAAGCATTAGTTCGTGATAATATTTGGAAACTTGCACCTTACAGCTCGGCTCGGAATGAATATTCAGGGCATGACGCGCATGTATTCCTTGATGCCAACGAGAATCCTTACAACAAACCTTTCAATCGTTACCCTGATCCGCTACAGCTGAAGTTGAAAGAAGAACTTTCCAAAGTGAAGCTGGTTGCGGTAGAAAACATTTTTCTTGGCAACGGCTCCGACGAAGCAATCGACTTGGTTTATCGTGTTTTTTGTCAGCCCCGACGCGATAATGTGGTAGCTATAGAGCCTACGTATGGTATGTACAAGGTTTGTGCGGATATCAACGATACAGAATATCGCCCTGTTTTATTAGACGAAAACTATCAGCTCAATGCTGATAAGCTGCTCGCGGCTTGTGATGCCAACACGAAAGTCATTTGGCTTTGCACGCCAAACAACCCCTCCGGAAACAATCTTCAACACGAGGAGATAGAAAAACTGCTAACCAATTTTGATGGCATTGTTGTGGTTGATGAGGCCTATAGCGATTTTTCTACGGCAGATTTGTTCCGCTCTAAACTCGACAGTTTTCCCAATATCATAGTACTGAACACCATGAGCAAGGCTTGGGGATGTGCTGCAATCCGGTTGGGGATGGCTTTTGCAAGCAAAGAAATAATCGAATTGTTCAACAAGGTGAAATACCCATACAACGTCAATTTGCTTTCGCAGCAGCAGGCACTCGAATCGCTGAAGCATCGCGAAGACGTTGAAAAATGGGTAACGTTGTTGTTGCAGGAACGCAGACATCTCATGAAGGCTTTTACAGACTTGCCCATTTGTGAGCAGGTTTATCCTTCCGATGCCAATTTCTTTTTGGCAAAGATGACCGATGCTCAAGCTGTTTACGACTACTTGGTGAACAAAGGAATTATCGTGCGCAACCGGACACGAGTGCAGTTGTGTAAAAACTGTTTACGCGTAACAGTCGGAACGAAAGGCGAAAACACCGAATTGCTCAGTGCCTTAAGACAGTATAAATCATAAACGACTGATGTTTACATACGATTCTCTCATTCCTTGACGAGAAAAAAGGAATGGGAGAACCTCGTTTTATCACGATAATACGGATCGCACGTAACTTCTTTTTGATGATGGATAGTTTGGCTGAGAATAACGTCCGCATGCCTATGGCCATCTTTATGCATAGTCTTTTTTTGTTGGCATAATTATCTCAATACCGTCAGTATTATCTGCGGTGTCCGTGATGGTATCTCCTGTTGTGAGAGTTGTTACCGTGTTTTTTGTTGTTCATCTTCTTGTTACGCCAATCACTGTGGCTCCGACTTTTTCCAAACTTGCGGTCGTGATGCTTCGCCCCTTTTCCAAATTTAGAATGGTTTGGACCAAGCTTCATGTAAACGTCATCACGAGGATGAGATGGTTTGTCCCATTTCCGGTTTTTATAGTAGTGTGCCGGCCGACCTCCACGATAGTGCTTATAGGCATAAGGACGTGGGCGGTAGTAATGATGCTTTCCATATCGGGTGTAGACGCGAGCGCCCCATCGGTTGTTGGCCCAATATACCGGACGATAGAAATATTTGGTTCTGGCATAGGTCCTGTACTGCCAGGGTGCGAGTACGGTGCGAAATAGCATATTACGATGTGACCAATATGATCCGTACAAATGGCGACGATGATTGACAGACATCAGATAGTCGAGATTTATCTCGTAGGCTGCTTCGTATTGGTTATTGGTAAGGTTTAGCTCGTATGCCATTTTGTCGGTCAGAAACAGAGCATAACTTCTTGCCTCTCTATACGACATGGCACTGGCAGATGTTGCTATCGCAATCATCATGACCAAAATCATCATTAATTTCTTCATAGTCGTTGGTGTTATATCGTTTTACATTTGAGTTGTCAATTCTTGTCTTATACCACAAAAATAGGAAATCATAAGTGACAAGTCGAAGGTAAAAGCCTAAACTCAGGGTAGGTTTTCCCTACAGGTAATATGTAAAACTATATGAGAGAGCGCTCATATCCATCCTGTCTTCATGGCAAGGCTTCAGGGAAAACACTCCAGAGGAGCCCTGATGAAAAGCTACTTGTGTCGGCTTTGAAAAGGGATTCAATAGTATAATTTATTGAGAATTAACGAAGAAACAAGCTAAGATAGCAGAAAATATTACTAATTTTGTAATTGAATAGATGGTTTTGATATTCGATATCATATTCATTTATGATCATTGATACTGAAAAATTCATATTAAAATATAACTGAACATGAAAAAGAGAACGATACTCTTAAGTTTGGCATTGGTTGCTGTCGGAGCCTTTGCCCAGTCGGTTTCATCGGGCATCGACGTGAACAACATGGACAAGAGCGTCCGTCCCGGAGACGATTTTTACCATTATGCGGCCGGCGGTTGGTTGAAAACGCATCCTTTAGATGCTGAACATTCTGACAACGGGGCGTTTACCGACCTCTATGAGCAGAATCAGACACGCATTCAGGAACTGATATTGCAATATGCCAACAGTCCGCAGGAGAAAGGAACGCTGGAACAGAAGATAGGCTCTTTGTACAGACTGATGATGGACAGTGTGCGGCTTAATAAAGAGGGAGGAGCACCGCTAAAAGCTACTTTGAACAAGATTTCCAATATCAAAAACCGTAAGGAGTACCAGTTGGTGACGGCGCAACTCGACCGCAATGGCGAAAGCACCATGATGTTTGGTATGGGTTGTGGTGCCGATATGCGCAATGCTGATTGGAATTTGGTGAGCATAGGGCAGGGTGGACTCGGTCTCGGCTCCCGCGATTACTACGTTTCCGATGACGAGCAGAACAAGCGAGTGCTGAATGCTTATAAGGACTACCTGAAAAATATACTCATGCTGGCCGGCAATGATGAGGCTACGGCACAGAAGAAAATGGAAAGTGCGCTCGCCATTGAGCATCGCATAGCTGAGGCAAGTTATGATAAGGTGAAGTTGCGCGACGTGGATGCCAACTACCACAAGATGACCTACACGCAGCTCATCAACGATTTCCCGGGCATAGATTGGGGTAATGTTTTCTTGGCCAGTGGTTTCCCGGCTTTCAACCATATAGACGTAGGGCAGCCTGAGCCGATTCATGAGGTCGAAAAGATATTGGCAGATACTCCGCTCGAAGACCTTAAAGCCTACGCAGAGGCCCGTGTTATAGCCGGAGCTTCGAGCCAGTTGAGCGATGATTTCCGTGCTGAGGTTTTCAAGGTGAATTCGGTGATTAGTGGGGTGAAACAGGATAAACCTCGATGGAAGCGTGCCGTGTCGTTGGTCAGTGGCACGCTGGGAGAGGCTATAGGGAAACTCTATGTGGAAAAATACTTCCCCGAAAGCTCCAAGAAACGTATGCTCGAATTGGTGCACAACCTGCAGACGGCATTGGCACAGCGTATAGATGAGGCGACATGGATGGGCAATGAGACAAAAGCTCAGGCCAAGGATAAATTGGAAAACTTCATCATCAAGATTGGTTATCCAGACAAATGGAAGGACTACAGCGGTTTACAGGTGGACGATAGCCTCTCATTGTATGAAAACCTGCAGAATATCAGCCGGTGGGCTATTGATAAATATATTGCCGAACGTGTAAACCAGAAAGTGGATCGCAGCCGTTGGGGTATGACGCCGCAGACGGTGAATGCCTACTACAATCCCACGACCAACGAAATTTGCTTCCCCGCAGCCATCCTACAGCCGCCGTTCTTCGATCCCGATGCCGATGATGCCGTGAACTACGGAGCTATCGGTGGCGTGATTGGTCATGAGATGAGTCACGGCTTCGACGACCAAGGGTCGCAGTTTGACAAGACCGGTAATCAGCGCAACTGGTGGACAGAATCTGATAAGAAAAACTACAATGCGCGCACAAAGGTGCTGGAGGATAGTTTTTCAGAATTTGAAGTTATGCCCGGCGTGAAGGTAAACGGAAAGCAGACGTTGGGCGAAAATATCGGCGATAACGGTGGATTGAACATCGCTTTCCGTGCGCTGCAGAACGAAATGAAGAACAGAGGCCTTGGCAAAATAGACGGTTTCACTCCCGAACAGCGCTTTTTCTTGGCATGGGCACGCGTATGGGCTTCGAATGTAGCACCTGAATATGTGAAATATCTTATCACTGTGGACGTGCATTCTCCAAACATTGCTCGTGTGAATGGTGCTCTGCCGCATATCGACGCATGGTATGACGCGTTTAAAATCAAAAAGGGAGACAAAATGTACATTCCCAAGAAAAAACGCGCTCATATCTGGTAATGCCATCAGATATTGTGATAACGGAATTTGTTTTCAAAGTTGGAGACGCTTGTTGGTCGGTGGTTTAGAAAGCTGACACGGCTCCAACAATGATAAGAAACAGACAGACGAATGTCAGTTCCCGAATTTTTGGGAGCTGGCATTTGTTTTTGCTGTCATAATGCACCATATTCCTCTACTATAGGGTAAGGCCAATATCTCCTCATGTGTGTTTTGAATGAAGTGCCCGGCCGGCAGCCTAAAGTCGGCTTGCAGTGAGTTTTTCTCTATCCTTTCAAGTTCCTGGAATGTCATCCGGCGATGATTTGGAAATAATGCTTGACAGGTCTAAACGTGCATTTTTTATTTTAATTTGCTCCCTTAACTTTATGCTATATGTAAAATCTAATTACCGTTTTTCGGTGATTATTTTTTCTTCATTCAGCGCAAAAAGGACTATGTTTCACCCCGCATTGTCAATCCTCGCAACGCAAAAATCGCTCCGCTTGTGGGGGCTGTACTTCTCCATTTCATGACAGAGCCTTAATCATGATACGGTGGGGCCTTAACCGCCACACGAATGAGCCTTATCGGCTCTGCGGTTAAGCCCTCTCCACACTGCCGTTCGATATGTAATCATAGGCGGCAGTATCGAGGGTAGCAGGGCAGTATTTTGAAATACTCTGATTATTAGTAAATTATAATTTTCTCTATTTTCGCGATTTTCAGACTGAGAGAATGTTTGTTTTTGAATACGCAAATTTTGAAGGGGTGTTTGTAAAAATAAATACGACAGTTTAAAACCTTGTCACCTTATGTAATATGACGTTCATAACCTCTGATAGCACGCAAAGTGATACAATACGATGCTGCAATTTGGAAACATTGATTAAGGACAATGTCCGTTGCAAACGAAGGTTGGCAGTTGTCTGTTTGTGTGACTTCGACAGCGCTATCATGCCATCTTATTTTGTCAGCTATCCCTTTATGTTCGGTCGAGTGTTGTGCCACTTTGTCAGCCGATGCTCTAATGGCATACCGTTTGTAAAATAATGGGCGGACAGACGTGTCCGGAACTTACGTTGATAAATAACAAATAAAATAAAAGATATAAATTATGGGAAAGATTATTGGAATCGATTTAGGAACTACGAATAGTTGCGTTGCCGTATTTGAGGGCAACGAGCCGGTAGTAATTACCAACTCGGAGGGGAAGCGCACAACACCTTCGGTGATTGGTTTTGTGAAAGATGGTGAGCGCAAGGTTGGCGACCCTGCAAAGCGTCAGGCTGTGACCAATCCTACCAACACCGTTTATTCTATTAAGCGTTTTATGGGTGAAACCTACGAGCAGAGCCGTAAGGAGGCCGAGCGCGTACCTTATAAAGTAATCAACGATAACGGTTACCCCAAGGTAGACATCGAGGGTGCTGCACATCCTTACACCCCACAGGAAATTTCTGCGATGGTGTTGCAGAAGATGAAAAAGACAGCGGAGGATTATCTCGGTCAGGAAGTGACCGATGCGGTGATTACCGTTCCTGCCTATTTCTCTGACTCTCAACGTCAGGCCACGAAAGAGGCTGGCCAGATTGCAGGTCTCAACGTGCAGCGCATTGTGAACGAGCCTACAGCTGCAGCCCTGGCTTACGGTGTGGACAAGGCTCATAAGGATATGAAGATTGCCGTGTTCGACCTTGGAGGCGGTACGTTCGATATTTCCATCCTTGAATTTGGTGGCGGTGTGTTCGAGGTGTTGGCTACCAATGGTGATACCCACCTTGGTGGGGATGACTTTGACCAGGTGATTATCGATTGGTTGGCCAACGATTTCCAGAGCAACGAGGGTATCGACCTCCGCAAAGACCCGATGGCTATGCAGCGTCTGAAGGAGGCTGCTGAGAAGGCAAAGATTGAGCTGTCGTCTACCACAACGACTGAAATCAACCTGCCCTATATCTCTGCGGAGGGTGGCGTGCCCAAACACTTGGTAAAGACTTTGACGCGTGCCCAGTTTGAGCAGTTGGCTCACGAGCAGATACAGAAGTGTCTCGTTCCTTGCCAGAACGCCATGCGGGATGCAGGTTTGCAGCCTTCAGATATTGACGAAGTAATTCTCGTGGGTGGATCAAGTCGTATTCCCGCTGTGCAGGCATTGGTGAAAGACTATTTTGGCAAGGAACCTTCAAAGGGTGTGAATCCTGACGAGGTGGTGGCTGTAGGTGCTTCTATTCAGGGAGCCATTCTGAATAAGGAAAGCGGTGCAGGCGATATTGTCCTCTTGGACGTAACTCCATTGACGCTTGGTATCGAGACGATGGGTGGAGTGATGACGAAGCTGATAGATGCCAACTCAACCATTCCTTGCAAGAAGAGCGAAACATTCTCTACCGCTGTAGACAATCAGACAGCTGTGACCATTCATGTGCTGCAGGGTGAACGTCCTATGGCTGCTCAGAACAAGAGTATCGGTCAGTTCAACCTTGAGGGTATTGCCCCCGCTCGTCGTGGTGTACCACAGATTGAGGTAACGTTCGATATTGACGCTAACGGTATTCTGAATGTGAGCGCCAAGGATAAGGCAACGGGCAAGGAGCAGAAGATTCGTATCGAGGCTTCGTCCGGATTGAGCGAAGAAGAAATCGAGCGCATGCGTAATGAGGCCAAAGCCAATGAGGATGCCGATAAGAAGGAGCGCGAGAAGGTGGACAAGATGAATCAGGCCGACTCTATGATTTTCACTACGGAGAACTTCCTGAAGGATAATGCCGATAAGATTCCGGCTGACCAGAAACCTGCCATCGAGTCTGCTCTCCAGCAACTCAAGGATGCTCATAAGTCAGGCGATGTGGCTGCCATAGACACCGCAACTGCAGCCTTAAACCAGGCCGTGCAGGCCGCCAGTGCCCAGATGTATCAAGGCGGACAGGCCGGACCTCAGCCCGGCGCACAGGACAGTGCATACCAGGGCTTCCAAGGTGGTGCCGGCGCACAGGGTGGGCAAGACCAGACCAACAAAGACGACATTCAAGATGCCGACTTTGAGGAAGTGAAATAAAAGTGCTAATAAACGCTAATTAAAAATAGGTAAATCCCAGTAACATAATAAGTTGCTGGGATTTTTATTTCTTAATAATGATTAAATCTTATCGTTTTTAATCGTTTTTGTGCTTATATTTGTACCATATTTGTGCCGCGACTTAATGGGAGATAAAGTGCGACTTAATTTAAAAAATAAATTGATAATCAAATAGATACAAATAGTATGGCGAGTGCAAAATTTCAAATAGAGCGGAAATGCGAAATTTGCGGTAAATCTTTTATTGCAAAGACGCTTACCTCTAGATATTGCTCTAAGAACTGTTCTCAAGCTGCATACAAACAAAGAAAAAAGGAAGAGCTGTTAGATGCATTGAAAAGAGAAAAGGCTGCAAGAGTTTCGAAGAACCAGCCTTATCTCTCAATAGCTGATGCAACAGCGTTGTTTGATATTGGACGAGATTCCCTTTATCGCTTAATCAGGAATAAACAAGTCCGTTATTATAACCTCGGACTAAGGATGATACGTATTTGCAAAGCTGATTTACAAGAACGCTTTAATCTACGTCCTTACGATGAAAGAAGAAAAGAAAAACAATCGGAAGTAAAGACTTATCGGCTTGAACCTGAAGATTGTTATACGATTGGAGAAATAGCTAAGAAGTTTGGTATCCATGATAGTACTGTACATCTGCATATTCGCAAATATTCTATTCCAACAAGGCAGATTGGTAATTACGTCTATGCGCCAAAATCAGAGATAGACAATTTGTATAAACCCTAACCCACGACATACAATGAGAAAGGAACTTGATAATACAAAGGCAACAGTACGATTGCGAAAGAGTGCCTATCGAAAAGAATGGTACCTGTATATAGAAAGCTATCCTGTGAGAGTAGCTGGCAAAGATACTCCACAGAGAGTGCGTGAGTATCTAAACAGAACGATCACTACGCCTATCTGGGATAAAAGTAGAACGGCCCGTACAACTGAAGCGACCCAAACATTCAAGCCTAAACGAGATTTGAATGGAATTATCCTATGCAAAAGCGAAATAGACCAAGAAGCCTGCATTTATGCTGACAGTGTTAGAAAACTTAGGCAGCGCGAATATGATAATGCAAGTTTGTACAGTGACACAGAAATTGCACAAGCAGAGCAGAAAGAACGGTTGCAACAAAACTTTATCAAGTACTTTGATAAGGTGGCAGACAAGCGACACCGTAATAGTTCTGTTTCAATTCAAACAAACTGGGAAAGAGTGCATGTTTTATTGAAAATGTTTGCTGGAGATACTCTTCTCTTTTCACAAATAGACAACCGATTAGCTGAAGATTTCAAGTTTTTCTTGTTGTCCGCCCCTTGTGGTGGAAGTAAGAAAGGTACAATATCACGAAACACAGCTTCCACATATTTTTCTATTTTTAAGGCAGCACTCAAACAAGCATTCATAGATGGGTACTTGACGATAGATTTATCAGCAAAAATCAAAGGCATACAGGAACAAGAATCCCGTAGGGAATACTTAACCCTTGATGAACTGAATAAGTTAGCTAATACTCCATGTGAACGTGATGTACTTAAACGAGCTGCACTATTCTCAGCTCTGACAGGACTAAGACATTGCGATATTCAAAAACTAAAATGGGATGAAATAGCCATTGAAGGAAACCAAGCTAAACTTCTCTTTACTCAGAAAAAGACAAAAGGGGTAGAGTATATGCCTATCTCGGAACAGGCGTTTAAGCTTTGCGGAGAGCCAAAACAACCAGAACAACTCGTTTTTGAAGGGTTACCAAATCCTTCTTGGATTTCTCGTCCATTAAGGGCATGGATTGAAAAAGCTGGTATTCAGAAGCACCTCAGCTTTCATTGTTTTAGGCACACATTTGCTACCCTTCAACTTGCAAACGGCACAGACATCTATACTGTAAGTAAGATGCTTGGGCATACAAATGTCAAAACAACTCAGGTATATGCTAAGGTTGTCGATGAAAAGAAAAATAAAGCTGCTAATGCTATTCAAATAGATATTGAAAATGATAAAACTTAATTCGACAGCATAATATGAATACCAAATATTTTGAACATATCGTAGTATATCTGTCCGTTCTTGTTGTTTGCGTCATTATTGCATTGTTTGCAAGAGTGGTTGCCTTACGTTTAGGGGTTGATGAATTTACTGCACAAATAGTCTTTTGGAGTGTTGTTGCCATAGGCATCATCATTTATTCTATATTGTCTATTTTGGTAGAGGGACTATTTACGGCATTAGTCAAGTTTTTCTTTCCAAAGAAACAAGAAGATAAAATAAATGATAAAGCATCCGACGCTGAGGCTGAACAAGTAGTAGATGGTGTTGATAGTCCAGCTGCCGCACAACAGCAACAATCAATGGACTTTGACTCAATTCGGCAACAGCAACAAAAGATAATGGACCAAAAGGAACAGGATAGACGTACGATAGCTATTAAATATACACAACAGCAATTCGCACCTTATGTTTCAGATAAAGATTTGCTCAAGCTTTGTGAATATATAGAGTTGTACTCCGCTAAGCTTCCCTTATCACACGTTGAACCAATTAATATCAAAGGTTTAGTTGCCTTAGACCTGTTTCATTTTGGTTGGAATATATGGAATCATTTTAGAGTTGGCAAACAAGATGAAATTTCGCAGTTCCTCAAACAGGTTTTTGCCACCACATTCAAAGATGTAGAAGTTGGAAGTATAAAAAGTCACCTCCGTGATGATGAGAAGAAAGGCACTATACCCATTGTACAAAGCCTTTCAGACCACCAAATAACAGAATAACACACAAACCTATTGTGTTTTTATAGTGTTTCTTCAGTGTCTTAGGACACAGAGGAAACACTTTTTTCATTTGCACCGTAAAAATCAATAACAAGTATTATGGTACAAAATGAAATCACTTTTGAGAACTTGCCAAAGGCAGTTGCTCACTTAGTCAGCGAAGTTGCTGAAATCAAGAATTTAGTATGTAAAGGACAACCCCCTATTGTTCCTCCCAAACGTATTCCTATTGGAATAGATGATGCGTGTAAACTTATAGGGAAAGCCAAACCCACAGTTTACACCTTAGTACGTAAACGCTTACTACCTTGTTATAAGAATGGTAAGCATCTCTATTTTTTTGAAGATGAGTTGTTGGCATGGATTGAAGGAGGTAAGAAAAAGACTGTTGCTGAAATCAACGAGGAGGCAAAAGCTTTTATCTCTGAGAAACATTCTGATTCTTCCCTTTTATAACTATATGTATTATGGAAAAGGAAAGAACTGAAGGGCGAGCCAAGCAATCTAAGAATGAACGCATAGAACAATTCTTGAAAGAACATTATGCTTTTCGTTTTAATACAGTTAAAAGTAGAACAGAGTTTCGAGAACAAGATTCTAACACTTCATTCCGTCCTCTTACTAAATATGATATTAATTCTATGCGGCGACTGGTAGATGGGACTTTGGGAATATATACTCCAGCAGATAATATTCGAGCAATATTGGAGAGCGACTTTTGCAATAAAGTTAACCCGATCCGTGAGTATTTGTTGAATCTTCCAAAGCCTAAAGGTGAAGATGAATCTGAAATTATAAGGTTGGCAAATTGTGTTGTGGTGAGAAATCCTGATAAATGGAAACACTACTTTGTAAAATGGTTGGTTGCTGTCGTAGCCAATGCTATGGATGATTTACAGTGTCGTAATCATACATGTTTAGTTCTTACAGGTGAACAAGGAAAATTCAAAACAACTTTCCTTGATTTACTCTGTCCAGAAGAACTGAAGAGTTATCTTTTCACAGGAAAGATTGACCCACAAGGAAAAGATGTACAAACACTGATTGCGGAATACCTTTTTATCAATATTGACGACCAGCTAAAAGCACTCAATAAAAGGGATGAGAATGAATTGAAGAATCTGATAACGACACCAAGAGTAAAATATCGTAGACCATACGACACTTACATCGAGGAGTATCCTCACTTAGCAAGCTTTATGGCATCAGTTAATGGTAATGATTTTCTAACAGATCCGACAGGAAGTCGTCGCTTTCTACCTTTTGAAGTTGAACATATTGATATTGATGCAGCTAAAGAGGTTAATATCAATAAGGTGTACTCCGAAGCAGTTGAATTGTGGAGAGTTGACTATCATTATTGGTTCAATGAAGAGGAAATAGCTGAACTGCATCAAGAGAGCGAAGGTTTTCAAGTGCAGACTGTTGAGTATGAAATGCTTCTTAAAGGCATGGAAAAACCAGCAGCAACCGAAGAGAGTTATATGACCACTTCTGAAATCCTAAACTATTTGCGTGGATATACAACGCTTAACCTAAGTGAAAGGAGAATGGGAGAAGCCTTGAAAAAGGCTGGCTTCTTGCGGAAATCCAAAAGGATAGGTGGCAATCCAATGTATGTCTACCATATACGCAAGATTGTTCCCAATCCCTTTATTCAAAGTTACAATACTAATTATTAATACTACTTTACTACAAAGAGAGATAAAGCATTGAAAGAAAAAAGATTAGACCGTAGTAAACTATTAGATAGGGTGTTACTACCTCATTACTACCAGTCTACCATATACACATGCAATGATTACTACAAAGATAGTTAGTACTACATGTTTTTCTTTCATTGTCAATGACTTACAAGAATATCACATTGTAGTAAGTAATAAACTTAAAAGTTACAAGTATGACAATAGATGAAATTAAAGCAATATCAATTAAAGATTACTTAGGTAGTATGTCTATATACCCTATAAAGAATTATGGCTATTACGGAATGTATAAAAGTCCATTCCGAAATGAACATACTCCAAGTTTCAAAGTTGATTATAACCAAAATCTATGGTATGACTTTGCACTTGATGAAGGTGGGAGTCTTATAGATTTAGTTATGAAATTACATAATTGCAGTTTAGTACAAGCTATAGAGTTGTTTAATGGCAAACAAAATAACCTGCCGAAATTATCCATAGCTAATAGTAAAACAAATTCTCCAAGCCAATCATGTATAGAGATTATCAGCTCTACCAACTTATGTCATCCGAATCTCATGGAATATTTCACACATAGAGGAATCAATCTGAACATTGCGAAAAAATATTGTAGGGAAATCCATTATAGAATTGGTGATAGGAGTTTTTACGCAATAGGATTTCCAAACAATTCTTATGGGTATGCGTTGCGCAATCCATATTTCAAAGGGTGTTTGCCTCCTTCCGATATCTCGTATGTTCCCAGTCCTTCAGAACAAATCAATCTGTTTGAAGGTTTTATAGATTATCTTAGTTTGCTTACGATGAGTCCAGATGAAGAGAAGAAAGCTGCAGTGATACTTAACTCGATTAATAATATCAAAAAGTCAAGATTTTTTCTTTCAAAGCACAAGCTCATCTGTTCATATTTAGATAATGATGAAGGAGGAAAGCGAACTTTAGAACAACTCAAAAGAGACGGTTTTGATGTTCAAGACTGCTCTTCCGTCTTCCAGAATTATAAAGATCTAAATGAGTATTTATGTGCTGAATTCAAGCATTCAGAGAAAGCAGAAAATAAGAAAAACAAAGGGATTAAGCTATGATTGTAGAATTTGCTTTGTATAATCTGTTTGTCGGGAAGCAAGTTTATGTTTTGGGCATACCAAAACTACTTGCTCCACCTCCTAACAGCCGTTGCAGAGGATTATCCCGCAGGTCTCCATCAAATCAAATAAAAGAAACAAGTATGATAAAAACAGAATATAAAAAAGGTGGTCGTCCAACCAAGGGCGTAGCCGAAAAGAAGAAATATTGTATCACGGTGAAACTGAATACGCAGGATTACTATACGCTCAAAGGCAAAGCCAAAAGCGCAGGAATAACCATGAGTGAGTTTGTAAGAAAAGTTCTTGACAAAGGAAATGTCATTGAACGACTGACCGTAGAGCAAGCAGACTTCATCCGCAAGCTGTGTGGCATGGCAAATAATCTCAATCAGTTGGCACATCGTGCCAATGCGGAAGGGTTTCATGCCGTTGCTCCTTTCCATAAAGACATTGTTATCAAGATTGACGAAATCCTAAATCTGATACGAAGATGATTG
>KQ959480.1:54862-55333 GCA_001552765.1 Bacteroidales bacterium KA00344 | reverse complement strand
TCAAGGGTGTAATCAATTACATCCTTGACCCGAAGAAAGGAACGGAGCTTATAGACAGTTCCGGAGTGCGGACAGACAGTATTAGTCATATTGCCCAAAGTTTCATCGACCAAACAGAACTTAATCCGCGAGTGGGTAAGGTTGTAGGGCATATTTCCCTAAGTTTCTCTGTACAGGATTCTTCCAAATTAAGTAACAAGTTCATGGCACAAATGGCTCGTGAGTATATGGAGAAGATGGGGATAAAAGATACACAGTACATTATCGGTCGCCACTTTGACAAAGAGCACCCTCATGTGCATATAGCTTTCAACCGAATAGATAACAACGGCAAGACCATCTCTGACCGTAACGACAGGTTCAGAAGTGAAAAGATCTGCAAGGAACTGACCGCCAAATATGATTTATACTTTGCTGATGGCAAGGAGAAGGTCAAGGAACATCGCTTGAAAGAACCTGATAAGACCAAGT
>KQ959480.1:54523-54762 GCA_001552765.1 Bacteroidales bacterium KA00344 | reverse complement strand
AGACCATCTCTGACCGTAACGACAGGTTCAAAAGTGAGAAGATTTGCAAGGAACTGACCACCAAATATGGTTTATACTTTGCTGGTGGCAAGGAGAAAGTCAAAGAGTATCGCTTGAAAGAACCTGATAAGACCAAGTATGAAATCTATCAGGCGTTGAAAGCAGAAATAGCTCGGTGCAGGGATTGGAAAAACTTGCTTGTTCACTTAAAAAAGCAAGATATTGATGTCCGCTTTAAG
>KQ959480.1:54184-54423 GCA_001552765.1 Bacteroidales bacterium KA00344 | reverse complement strand
GTATGAAATCTATCAGGCGTTGAAAGCAGAGATTGCTCAGTGCAGGAATTGGAAAGACCTTCTTGCTCACTTGAAAAAGCAAGATATTGATGTCCGCTTTAAGTTCAAAAGCAACTCACAGGAGGTGCAAGGTATCATCTTTGAAAAGAACGGTTATCATTTCAACGGTTCAAAGGTGGATAGGGGTTTCAGTTATTCCAAGATAGACTTTGCCCTGCAACAAAATAACAGGGAACACG
>KQ959480.1:53653-54084 GCA_001552765.1 Bacteroidales bacterium KA00344 | reverse complement strand
CATCTTTGAAAAGAACGGTTATCATTTCAATGGTTCTAAAGTGGATAGGAATTTCAGTTATTCCAAGATAGACCTTGCCCTGCAACAAAATAACAGGGAACACGAACAGCAGATGCAAGGAACGATAAATCTTATATCTAATGTTGCAAGTGTTACGAGCGAAATTACCAACAACCTCATAGAAGGAGGATTGGATTTGTTTCAAACTCATGGTACTGTCCCTGCGGAGGTTTACAATACACTTGATAAAAAGAAGAAAAAGAAAAAACGTAAAATACATTTATAACTATGGCTGATAATAATACATTTGTCCTCTTTGAGGAAATCAAAAACAAACTGGAGACAATTTACAGGGAACTAAAGGAACTGAAAGAAAAGGAGAACGGCTCTGTCTCTTTCCCTGTTCCCTCTACACCTGTACAGCATGACAA
>KQ959480.1:44728-53553 GCA_001552765.1 Bacteroidales bacterium KA00344 | reverse complement strand
GGCTAAGTCCATGGACAAATTGGTGGCAAGCGTCTTGACCATGTTGCACGAATGGCAGGAGAGGAAAGAGCATCCAATACTGCAGGAACATATTCACAGGCACAGTTTTGACCTCAAGTCCTCGAAAGTTTTTACTTATATGGTAGCAGTATCTGTCCTTTGTTTTGTTTCTTTGGTCGGCAATTACTTCTTGTGGCAAAGTAAACAGCAATACAAGGATGATGCCTTGAAATTCCGTATCATCAGAGTATGGAGAGGATGTAGCTCAAAGGAAATCCTATGGCTCAATGATGTGTTTGACATTCATCGCAATGTTGCAATAATTAAAAAAATCAAAAAGCATACAGATGATTATAATGTGGGACTGAAAGCAAAAGCAGATAGTCTAATGCAGAATAATCTACAAAATAAGAAAAGCAAATAGAATTGTAGATATAAGACTTTTGAAGGAGGAGAAAATATCTCCTCCTTTTTTATTCTTTATACAAGAATATTTACTATATTTGCAAACAATCATATAATATTTATGGAAAGTCCAACTAATAGAATTAAAGAGGTGCTTATCGAGAAAGGGATTAAGCAAACATGGCTTGCAGAGAAACTCGGTAAGAGTTTCACTATTGTCAACTCATATGTTTGCAATCGTCGACAGCCAAGCCTCGAATTGCTATTTCAGATAGCAGAGATTTTGCAGGTTAATCCAAAGGAATTGATTAACACCCCAGATGAGTAACTTTATTATGGTAGAGCATAAAAAATCTATTCGTTTTTTCAACGACCGTGAAGTGAGGGCAATATGGGACGACAACCATAATAAGTGGTGGTTCTCAGTACTGGACATCATTGCTGCGATTAACGAGCAGGATGATTACCAAAAGACGAGAAACTATTGGAAGTATCTCAAAACAAAGTTGAAGAAAGAAAAGAACGAACTGGTTAGTGCCACTAACCAGTTGAAGCTGCAAGCTCCTGATGGGAAACAACGATTAACCGATATGTTAGATGGCGAAGGTGTTGTTTTGTTGGCAAAAGCAATACCCAATGTCAAGGCAATGGGATTTCTTGATTGGTTTACTTACAGCGATAATACCATTGATGGACAGAGTAAGAAGAAAGCCTACCAACTTTTTGAGAGTGGACTCTTGAAAACAGCAGAGCCTGGTAGTATCAAATGTCTGCAACAGATACACGCTTATCTCTTTGGAGGACTGTACGACTTTGCTGGACAAATTCGTACGAAGAATATATCCAAAGGAGGTTTTACCTTTGCTAATTGTATGCACTTCCCTGAAACCCTGCACACAATAGAGCGAATGCCCGAAACTACTTTTGATGAGATAATGGACAAATATATTGAAATGAATGTAGCGCATCCATTTATGGAAGGCAACGGTCGTAGCACTCGCATTTGGCTTGACCTCATGCTAAAGCGTTCTCTCAAACGGTGTGTGGACTGGAGTCAGATAGATAAAAACGAATATCTGACCGCAATGCGTGAGAGTGTTTCTGATAGTACACACATCAAAGCTTTGGTACTGCCTGCACTCACCACTAAGATTGATGACCGAGAAATGTTTATGAAAGGTATTGATTATTCGTACTATTATGAGCAGAATGAGTAATTTGTATATGAAGTACTGTGTCATATAATAACTTGAAAATAATAAAGTAAAAAATAAAAGAAATATGGCAAATCAAAATCTGTCGAATGCAAAGAATGCAAAGAACGATGAATTCTATACACAATATGCGGACATACAGAAAGAGATGAATGCATACTTGGATTACAATCCCGATGTGTTTAGAGGAAAAACCATTCTACTACCTTGTGATGATCCAGAATGGAGTAACTTTACAAAATTCTTTGCTCAAAACTTTGAACGGTTCGGTTTAAAGAAACTCATAAGTACCAGCTATGCGCCCGACAGCAAAAAATATAAATATGGCTATCAGCCAAGCTTGTTTGAGACTGAAAATCCTCAATTTGACATAGAGAAGACACAAACACATGGTAAGATATTCATTCTCGAAAGAGATAAGAGCGGAGATGGAAAAATAGATGTGGAAGATTTAGAATGGAAATATCTTGAGGGTGATGGTGACTTTCATAGTCAGGAAGTGACACTCCTAAGAAATGAAGCCGACATTATCATTACTAATCCACCTTTTTCGCTGTTCCGTGAGTTCTTGGCATGGATAATGGAGACAGAGAAACAGTTCTCGATAATAGGGAATATGAATGCCATTACTTATAAAGAAGTATTTCCGTTAATCAAAGACAATAAAATGTGGTTAGGTGCAACAGGTAATGGCAAAGACATGGTCTTCGCTGTTCCCGAAGGAGCTGTTGTAAATGAGAAGGATAGAGAGAAAGCTGCAAGATTAGGCTATGTCGGAAACTACACGCGACTTGGCAATTCCTGTTGGTATACAAATATCGAACATGGTCGCCGTCACCAACCATTGCCTCTTATGACAATGGCTGATAATATCAAGTTTAGCAAACATAAAGAGATAAAAGGAAAAGAATATCAAAAGTACGAAAATTACAATGCCATAGAAATACCTTTCACTGACTCTATACCCTCTGATTATGAAGGTATAATGGGGGTCCCAATTAGTTTTTTAGATAAATATTGTCCTGAACAATTTGAAATAGTCTCATCTTCAGATTTTGCTATAAATGATATACCCGGTTGGAAAGGTGTCACTAAAGATTTTTGGAATCTTTACTATTCCCAAGGCAACAAAGGACAAATATCAATAGGTTGGCCACTACCATATTTTATTAATGAAAAAGGGTTAGCAATTATTCCATATAAAAGAATCCTAATTCGTAGGAAACAATAAAAATCTTTGTTTACCTTGTCAGAGAAGTATAATAGCATAAATTAAATAACATGAAAACAACTTTAAAACAACATACCGTCCAAGAGCTTTGTAAAGGCTTTGTGTATAACGAATTAGAAGGCAAAGGATTGTTTGGCTTGTCTGGCAAACTCACAATTCAGCCTGAGTATCAGCGTAACTATATCTATGCTGACGGAAAACGGGATGTGGCCGTAATCGAATCGATATTGAGCTGCTACCCGTTGGGGCTGATTTATTTTAATAAGGTCGGTGACGAGCGGTATGAAGTGCTTGATGGACAGCAGCGCATCACGAGTATTGGACGATTCATCACCGAACGTTTTCCAATAAAGGACAAGAACGGATTGGAGCAATATTTTACGGGATTATCCGCTGACAAGCAAGACCTTATCAACAATACCCAGCTGCTTGTGTACGAATGCGAGGGCACAGAAACTGAAATAAAAGATTGGTTCAAAACCATCAATATCCATGGCGTGCCGTTGAACGACCAAGAATTGCGCAACGCCATCTATTCAGGACCATTTGTAACGTTAGCAAAGGAACAGTTTAGCAACAGTCAAAATTCAAACATTCAAAAATGGAGTGCATATATTTCAGGAACTGTCAATCGACAAGATTTCTTAGAGCGAGCGCTGCAATGGGTGAGCAAAGACTGGAAGAAAAGAGGAAGCATAGATGCTTATATGTCGAAGCACCGACAGGACAATAATATCTCCGAGTTGGTGACGTACTTCAACAGCGTCATCGACTGGGTATCTGCAGTGTTTGATGATGTAGAGAAAGAAATGTGTGGCTTGGAATGGGGAAGACTGTACGAGATTTATCACAAACAACCCTATAACCCCGTGGAAGTGTCTGGAAAGGTACACGAACTTTATGGTGACAGCTACGTGAAGAACCGAAAAGGTATATTCGAATATATCCTTGGGGGATGCACAGATACCAAATTGCTCAATGTAAGGATCTTCGATGATGCCACGAAGAAAAAAGTATATACAGAACAAACCAAAGCTGCCGAAGCCAAAGGCGAATCAAACTGTCCTTATTGTGCCATAGGACACGATGCCAACAAGTATAAAATTTGGAAGCTATCGGAAATGGATGCCGACCATGTAACAGCATGGAGCAAAGGGGGAGCAACGGAAATCCATAACTGCCAGATGCTTTGCAAATCACATAATAGGGCAAAAGGAAATAAATAATATAGGACTAATTATTGTTGTTAATTTATGAAAGTTAATTTTCCTCGTTTTATCGTTGACAAACCACAGGGTGAAGATGTCTTTGAAGGCCAATCTCAAACAAAATTAGCAAAAAACATCTCCGATTATATTTTAAGTGCAGATAAAGATGAAGCCGAGAAAGATGACCAAACCTGCATACCACGCATAATAGGCATAGAAGGCTCTTGGGGAGCGGGAAAGTCAAATGTTGTAAGAAAAGTTGAAAAACAGCTCCCTCAATCTTATTATACATTTACCTATGATTCTTGGGGACATCAAGAAGATTTACAGCGCCGTTCCATCTTAGAAACGCTTACAAATAGGCTAATACAAGGTAAAGTCTTACAAGGTGAAGTTAGTATAAACATGAGGAGCGGGAAACGTCATACGGCAAAATGGTCTGAACAACTTCAAATGCTCCTCTCAAATAAAACAACCACAATAACAAAGTCTATTCCTAAATTTTCTTGGACAGCTATTTGGGGAATTTTGTCTGTAGGGTATTTTGTCGTCTCTTCAACTATACTTAATCAACTAATTGAGAGAGGAATTAGTTTTAGGTTTATATGGATTCTAGCAATAGAGGTACTCCCTTTGTTGCTTGTTGGAGGTATATCAATACTATACGCACGATTCAAAGGTAAATGGGAAATCTTCACAACCCTTTTGACACAGAAGAATGACAATACTATAGATGTGCAATTCTCTTCTAGTGAAGAACCATCTATAACTGAATTTAAAAATTGGCTTCAAGCAATCTCTGATGAGTTGGATAAGAAAAAGTCTCCAATGAAAAAAATTATCATAGTATTTGATAATATGGATAGATTACCTTCTAATAAAGTTGTCCAACTATGGTCTCTCATCCATACATTTTTTGCAGGAAGTGACTTCAAAAACATATGGGCTATAATACCTTTTGATTATGTGCACTTATGTGAAGCTATTTTACCCAGCGATAATGAAAAGATAGATAAATTCAAGCAATTTATAAATAAGACTTTTCCAATAGTGTTTACTGTTCCCAAACCTGTTATTACAGACTATAGGAAATTATTCAAAACATTCTTTGAAGAGGCTTTTGGAAAGAGTGAACACGACGAGGAACACATTTGTCAAGTGTTTATGTGTTTAGAAGAAAGTCCCAATCCTCGTACAGTTATTTGTTTTATAAATGAACTTGTAGCGTTACGGCTTCAGTGGTCAAGTACACAGCTTCGTCTTCAGAATCTAGCTTTATTTGTATTAAAAAAAGGATATCTATTATACAACAAAGAAAAATCTTTGGAAGAAAGCCTTTTGTCAAATGAACTTTTTGACAAAGTAAATAGTTTCTACCCACAGACAGACAGCGTAAGATCACAGTTGTGCCAACTTGCTTATGGTATTGAAGATGAACAATTGGCTGGAGAGCTTCCACTTAGAAATGTATTGTTGAACTTAATAAAAAAAGGAGATTCTATATCAGGATATGCAACATCTTCACATTTTTTACCTGTACTGGAATCAATACTTTCTTCAGCATATATTACAGATGATAGCCTTACGAATGCAATTAAGAGTTTCAGCACGCTTGATATTTCCATTTTTAATGAAGAAGAACAAGAGGGGCTTTATAAAAAATGGGATGCGCTTGCAAATATGAAATCAAACGTACACTTTACAACGGTAGAGCGTGACGAGGCTATATATACTTTAATAAAACACGTGTCTGATACTTGTGCTAAACGGTTAGTAGAATCCTATTGTAGCACAATATCCGCATGCGATTTAACAAATGGAGCAGATTACTATGACGTGCTGGATAATCTCCAAAGAAAGATAAATGAAGCAGGTAAGAACATTGATATAAAAGAAATACTACGGAAAAGAGAAGTTACTCCAAAACTATTTGAAGAATACGCAAATACTGCAAAATTGAATTACCCTATATTCAAGGTTTCAACAAATAACGAACAACTTAATCAATATATAATAGAGGGTATTTTAGAAGGTCGAGATTCAACAGTTTCCATGTTTAAATTACTTTTGAAAGATCAGCAATATAACTTTAGTAAGTTGAGAAATGAACTTTCAGACAGAATTGAGCATTGGCCAGATGATAACAGTAACTTACGCCTCCCCGCACTTGTAAATCGTCTCCTCTACGATGAGGAGGGAATATTGACAACGCATCTTAATGCCAGTATAATAAACTCAAAGGCTCCTGCTATTTGTATTGAGGCTTGGGATGAATTTTCGAAACAAGGGAACGAAGATATAGCCGCAATGTATATTGCAAACGGCTATGACATTACCAATTTTGAAGATAGAATGCTTCCAAGAATATGTCATATTATTGAAAAGTATATAGCTTATACTGACCTTATAAATAGATTGGGCAATTCTGGCAGTGCTCTATATAAAATAAATCGATATATGATAGAGAATTGTATTGGAGAGAAATTAAATCCAAAATATGTTGCCCAAAATACACAAATCATTATGAATACGCTAAATATCACTTCTGAAGTTTTCTTTAAACAATTTAATCGCTGGTCTTTTGAATGGGATGAAAATGATATAAGCTCTTATCGTAGTTATGTTCATGAACCATTATTCGAGGAGTACAAGCGTAATGCGGGATACTTCACAGATGGGATCATTATGTTGGCTGTTAAAGCAATGGAGGAACAATCTGAAGGTTTCTTAACCAGTGACAGTTACTGGATTAGTTTTGTGAAAGTTTTTCTCGGAACGGATTATCTCCCATCAGCAAATAAACAGCTTACAGAGGAGCTAACACAACAACTGGATTATGTTATTAGTTATAATGGCATTAGAGATGAAGAACTTATAAATTGCTTATTAAGTAAGTCTCCCGATGAGTCCATACTTATTAGCTACCTTACCAATAAGATGTCAACTAATTTTGCTCAGAATGATGTCACAAGTTCTAAGTTCCAAGTATTTGGAAAATTATTGCCAAAACTAGAAAGAAGTATAACCGTGGATACATGTATAGGTTTGATAGACCATTTTATAAAGCCCGTTTATAGTGAAACTAAATGCGCAGAGATTATCACAAATAATCTTGATTTTTATCTATATGTATTTGAAGTTGGGGCAACAGTTGCTCAGCCTATCTTGAAAGAAATGTTAGCATCTGAAATGTACGAACCTATACACAGGAAAATTGAAACCTTGATAGATACTGAGAAAAAAGATTCTAATAAAAATAATACATAAAAGCTGACTATATTGCTGACATTATACAATGAATTGTTGTTAGACAATCACAAGATGGATTCTTAACCTTTGCTTTTGTCTTTGCATATAGAGTCATAGTAAAGATTAGATGATAACATCCAAGATGATTTCTAATCAATGCTACTCAAATTGAGGAAACATTTTTGTACCATAAGGATGTAATCCACTGATAATCAGTGTTGGATATATTTGAGGAAGTGAAGTAGCATGAGCATAGCTTTTACAAGTTATTACCGTTCCTTATTGCAGGAGTAATGGTGGTTGTCAAACGAAATTAATGAATAAGTTGTACGACGGAAAAGTATGAATTTCCGTCGTGCGACTTAATTTGTTATTGCCTGTATCTAGCAAGAAATCTTTATGCCATAAAGATTTGGAGGTTACTGCATTTTTATATACCTTTGTACCCTTGAAGAGAGTGGTGTACTTTATACATGTAGAGAGCATGTGGATAGAATGAAGGTCAAAATGCAGTCATAATACTGCAGAAGTACAAAGAAAGGTATATCATGTTTCTTTGACATGTTTCAAAGGCATAGCCTCTATTTTAGATGGAGATGTTTATGTCAAATACCTTCTTTCAGGGTTCCGTAGCTCAGTTGGATTAGAGCAACAGCCTTCTAAGCTGTGGGTCTTGGGTTCGAATCCCAACGGAATCACACGGATGATAAGCATATAGTAACCTTCTCCTTATCTAATTTTTAGTATATATGTATAAGAAGGATGTATCATGTAGAATAGTTGCTTTATAAAAAATAGTTTAAGAGAGATGATAAGTACATTATAGTATAATATTTGTACTAAATCCGTACCACTGCTCGTACCAAGTTTAATGTTTAAATAGAATAACACATGATACTACAATATATTATTATAGGACTCATTGTAGCAGCATGTGTGGGTGTAGCTATTTATTATATGTATCGTACTGTAACCAATACTACCACTGCTTGTGATGGATGCCAACTTAAAGAAATGTGTACACGTCATACTCATAAACAGAAACATTATCCTGATGGATGCAGTTGCAACGCTAATACTACACTCTAACAGCCAATTGCTTCTCGTTCTATTTTTATGGAAATGGCTTTGTGTTTTTAAATTGCAAAGGAGTGGGCTACTGCTTCTTATCTTGTCTGTAGCTTCCGGGCGAGCAGCCGTATTGTTGCATAAATTTTCAATAGAAAAAAAGCTCGGTTTCGGAAGCCGCAATCAGCGATAACCTGAGAAATGGTTTTGTCGGAATGGAGCAACATTTTCTCTGCTTGCTTCATACGGAATTCTATAATGAAATCATTACTATTGTCCAAAACGAAGTGCAATAAACGAGTACCCCCTCGCCGAGAGATGCAGACGTTCTCGAAGCGTAGCGAGAGGTTGTCTGCATCTCCCGGCGAGAAAAAGGAAACAACCAGCGATACAAATAAAAAAAGGAGACCGCAGCCTCCTTAAGATTAATTAACTTTGTATTGTGAAATA
>KQ959480.1:0-44628 GCA_001552765.1 Bacteroidales bacterium KA00344 | reverse complement strand
GGCTAAGTCCATGGACAAATTGGTGGCAAGTGTCTTGACCATGTTACACGAATGGCAGGAGAATAAAGAGCATCCAATACCGCAGGAACATATTCACAGGCACAGTTTTGACCTCAAGTCCTCGAAAGCATTTACTACTATGGTGGCAGTATCTATGCTTTGTTTTGTTTCTTTGGTCGGTAATTACTTCTTGTGGCAAAGTAAACAGCAATACAAGGATGATGCCTTGAAATTCCGAATTATCAGAGTTTGGAGAGGATGTAGTTCCAAGGAAATCCTATGGCTTAATGATGTGTTCGATATTCATCGAAACGAAAAGACCATTAAGCTCATTAAGGAAAAAGCAGACGGATACGACTTACAACTAAAATCAAAGGCCGATAGCCTGATGCAGGCAAGATGAAATGAAATCTGTCAAGATAGATTGGATGTACTTCGCTCTATCTAACTTAAATGGCCGCAGGATGTTTCAAAAAGTCTTTGAAAAATTTGTTTGTTTGAAATAGAAATATTAAATTTGCCAAATAAAGACAAATCAATTATTGACAAATATGCTGTTTGCTGATAAATTAAAAGAACTAAGAGAGGGGAAACAGTTACTTCAAAGGCAGTTGGCTTCTGCATTGGAGATAGATACCCCTATGTATAGCCGTATTGAAAGAGGAGAAAGAAAAGCCAAAAGAGAACAAGTCATTTTATTGGCAAAATTACTTGACACAAACGAAAAGGAACTTCTGCAATTATGGCTCGCAGATAAAGTCTATGATGTTTTAGCAGAAGAAGATTGTGCTGATGGAGTAATTAGTATGGTTGCAGAAAATATACGCGAATATGGAAAATAACATTCAAGATTTTATTAATAAGGTTTTTGAAAACGATTGTTTGAAAGTTATGCCTAATATTCCAGACAAATCTGTTGATATGATTTTGTGCGATTTACCTTATGGTACAACACAAAACAAGTGGGATTCTGTCATTGACTTAAAGAAGCTTTGGCAACAGTATATGCGTATAATAAAGGATAATGGTGCTATTGTTCTGACTGCCCAAGGTCTTTTTACTGCAAAACTCATTTTAAGCAATGAGGAATGGTTTAAATATAAAATAGTATGGATAAAATCCAAATCAACAAATTTCTTAAACGCCAAGAAACAGCCTTTGCGAAAACACGAGGATATTTGTGTGTTTTATAAACAACAACCCACATATAATCCTCAAATGACAAAGGGAGAAAGTTATGATAAGGGCATCCGCAAGAATCAATACACAGGGAGTTATGGAGATTTCAAGCCACGCCATGTTCAAAGTAATGGTATGCGCTATCCAAATGATGTTCTGTTTATGGACGATAATGAATTGCCAATAGAAGACTTTTTGTATGTGAAAACGGCAGAGTCAGAAGGTCCCGTATATCATCCAACTCAAAAACCTGTTGAGCTTGGGCGATATTTAATAAGAACATTCTCTAACCCTGGCGATATTATTCTTGATAATGCTTGTGGCAGTGGTAGTTTCTTAGTTGCTGCTGCTATGGAGCATAGAAAGTATATAGGAATTGAGAAAAATCAGAATGTAATGCTACATAAGGTCAAAGAAATAGATTATATACAAGTATGTGCAGATCGCCTTGCAAAGGTTACTGCTAAGCAGCACAATGATAAAATGGAACCTGTCATACAAGGACTTTTTGACAACAAAGTATATACCTCCGCTGCAAAGTAATAGTTATGGCAAAACTTGATGTAAAGAGAAACGAACGAGATTGGGCTGGTCAACTTATTAGTTGGATAAAATCAGCTATTGACAGAAAGACTACTGTTTTTCAAGATGCAACTAATGATACTGGAATAAAAATGAAATCGGGAAGAACTAAATTTCCTGATATTCTTCTTTTCGTTGATAAGACTTCTGGTGTAATATTCAATGGATGGGAATTGAAGTTTCCAGATACTGCCGTTGACGATACCGTTATGTTGGAGAATGCGCTGGAAAAGGCACATAAGTTACACTCTGATTCTTTTGTTACATGGAACGGTGCAGAAGCTATCATTTGGCATATAGACGATGAAGAATATACACTTGATAGCCTATCAAAGTTAAAAGTCTATCCAAAGGTTTCAACTATCAACAGTCGTGAGGATTTAGCTGATCCTGTAAAGTTTGCACAGCACGAACCATTATTGAAAGAGCGTACTGAGGAAATTCTGCATGATTTAGATTCTTTGTATCATAATGGAACTTTGAAACCTGCACTTGATATTTCTAAAAATATCATTTCTGCTGTACGAGAAGCATCTACTATCATTATTCCACAATTTCAAGAGGCAATAAATCAGGAGAAGGGTAGTAATCGTGCGTTTAGAGATGAATTTAATAAATGGAAAATTTATGAAAGTTCCACTTTGAAGATTTTAGAATCCTCGTCAAGAAAGAAGGAGCATGTCATACCAGAACAGGTTTTGGCGAAGTTTACTTTCTACAACTTGATAGGCAAGACCATTTTCTATTTGACTCTTTGCGAGAACTTAAGCGGAGAGTTGAAACCAATTGCTCTTGATGACAATAAATCTGCTAAAGATTTATTGAATAGCTATTTTGACAAAGCAAAGAAGATAGATTATCAAGCTATCTTTAGACCGTATTTCACAGATAGTATAGAATATTCTACTTTGGTCGATAAAGCTATTTATGCTCTATTGGAGGTGCTGATCGCTTTTGATTTCAAAGTGTTGCCAACAGAAGTTATTGGGCATATATTGGAAAACCTTGTGCCTGATGATGAGAAGCAGAAGTTTGGACAATATTTTACTAGTGAAGTATTGGCAAAACTTGTTGCTTTCCCTGTTGTTAAGACCAATAAAGACGTATTGTTCGACCCAACTTGCGGAACTGGTACTTTTCTAAGTTCTTTTTATGAGATTTTACGAGTATTAGGTACAAAGGAGCATAGGAAACTACTAAAGCAGATATGGGGTAATGATGTGTCTCATTTCCCTGCAATTTTATCTGTTATCAACCTGTATAAGCAAGATGTGGTTGCAACAGACAATTTTCCTCGTGTCATGCGTAATGACTTTTTTTATTTGGAAGTTGGAGAAAAGGTCGTCTTTCCAGATTCGCACGACCATAATAAGCATATTGATGTGCCTATACCAACTTTTGATGGCATTGCAAGCAATTTCCCGTTCATACAGCAGGAGGATATTCCCAATGAGAAACTATCAGCTTTCTTTAGAGAGCAATTTCAGAATGGGCAGCAAGCTTTTTTGAAAGACAAAACATTCAAAATTAATGAGCGCTCTGATTATTTTACATACTGTATTTATAACGCAGATAAATTTCTCAAGCCTGATGGTTGTTTGTCTGCAATAACATCTAATGCGTGGTTAGGGAAAGAGTATGGGTTCCAATTTAAGAAGTTCTTATTAGATAACTTTCATATACGATATGTTGTAAAAAGCAATGCAGAACATTGGTTTAAGGATTCTCAAGTGTCCACTATTTATTTTGTCTTAGACAAGATGCAAAGTTGTGAACCAACGAAGTTTATCACACTCAATCGTAAGTTGAGTGAATTGTTTGTTGCTGAATCTAAGAACGAACAAATACAGCAGATTGAAGATTTTTATAGCGATATAGATAATTGCAATGATTCTCATAATAAGCTATGGGAAAAGGATGATTTCTTTGCTGACCTGTATAAGCGTAAAGATGGAAGTTTATCTGTATGTTTGGCATCTAAGGAATGTTTGTTAGATAGTCTTGAAAACAAAACTAATTGGGGACAGCTTTTCCTTTCCACCAATCTATTTGGCAGCTTTGAAAGTTGTTTAATCCAATATTATCCAAACATCGTAAAAGTGTTTAGAGGAGAGCGGACAGGTTGGAATCCTATGTTCGTCATTAAAGATAAAGATGCTAAGTCATCACGTATTGACGAAAAGTATTTGGTTCCGTATGTGAAGTCATCATCAGAACTTCAACAGATAGAGTTTGATGATAATTATAAGTTTAGGGCTTTCGTCTGCCAAGATGAGGAAAAGGATATAGACAAAGGAACGAAGTCATGGATTGATAAATTTGTAAACGCACCTAATAAGAATGGTAGCCAAACAATATCAGAGGCATGCTCAGGACACCGTCCCTATTGGTATTCTCTAAATCCCAAAAGGGCACACATTATCACTGCAATTAACCCGTATGAGCGCTTCTTCTTTACCTTTGCCAAAGAGCCGTTTATAATTGACCAACGTTTGATAGCTATGCAAGTGCAAGAAGGTTATGATGTAGAACTGGTAGCTGCTCTACTCAACTCTGTTATAACATTCTTAATACTTGAAATGCGAGGCACTTCACGAAGCTTAGGTGCTTTAGATTTAAATGCAGATTTCTTAAAACAACTCAAGATGTTAAATCCTAACCTATTGAACAGGGAAAAAGTTGATGCTATTATCTCCGCTTTTCGACCAATTAAGAACCGAACCATAAATTCTATTATAGAAGAAGTAAATTGCACTGATAGACGTAATTTTGATTCCACCATTTTGAGATGTTTTGGATTAGATGAAAAACTACTCGATAATCTATATAATATACTTATTGGTGTAGTAAATGATAGAATATCTATGTCAAAAAAGTAGGTCATTTTAGTGAGAACTATACTCTTATCTACATAGAAATGCAGATTATTGGCTAAGAAAAATTTCATTATACAAAAAACATGTTAGATAAAGAAATAATCATTCGTCGATTGGCAATCGTAAAGTACCTATATACTATTGCTGTTCAGCAATCCATGCAGGTTGAAACTGTTGCCGGTTTTTCTATTTTGTCCTTCCATGATTGTGTTGAAATATTTTTATTACTTATTGCAGAAAACAAGAATCTTAAGGCTCAAAAATGGTCATTTATGGACTACTGGACTCATATTCCAGAATTAACTCTTCAAAATTCTATGAATGCACTAAAAGATCGCAGAGTGAGTATTAAACACAAGGGACAATTTCCGTCTAAATCAGACATAGAATTTAGCCGATTAACAATAACGCAGTTCTTAGAGGAGAATACACCTAAACAATTTGGTATAGAATTTAAGGAAATATCCATATCTTCTCTAATCTCTTTTGAAAGTGTCAAAGATTACGTTGATATAGCAGAACAGAAATACCAATCGGGAGAAATCTATGAATGTTTGGAAAATTGTAAAATTGCTTTTTTGGAATTGCTACGTTCGTATGAAGCGAATAAATCGTCACGATATAGTTTTAATAACATTTTAAATATCGGGAATGAAATTTCCAGTAATTATCGTTCTCTTGTAGGTAACCATAACAGAGATTCAATATGGTTCGAAGACGTAACGAAAACAACTAATAAACTTCGCAATATACTTAAAATTACGGCACTGGGAATAGATTATAGAAAATATGTCTTTTTCGAAGCTATAACTCCTTATATTCAAGCTTGGTATTTACAACCGATTATTACTCAATATTTTATAGATAATAAGTCAGAAATATGGTTGTTATTTTTAATTGCACATTCTAAAAGGTGAAGATTTAACGCTTTTATTGATTATTAACTCAAAAAGGACATCAACTTGGGTCGTTTCTTCTCTTTTCCTTGCTATTCGTTTCCGATATTCCACTTTTGTTTTGGTCTATCTCATATGTACTGCAAAGGTATTGATTTTTGTTTGATATTGCTCCTTGCTTGCTCCTTGTCGTAGATTAATTTTCACACAGGAATTTTTGTTCTCTTTCTATAGGGGCTTGAAACAATCCATTTATTGGAAACAATTAAAGACGGAGCTGGTTTGCCCCAGTGCTTTTTAAGAAACAGGGCAATTATTTTATCTCCACAAAGGCTCTTGTTCCCAATTATGAGGAAAGCCTAATAAACGAGTTCTTACTGATGGGTATTTCGATAAAAGCTGCTTGAAATCTGCAACAAAAGTGTTGCCCATAGAAATGGAGTTAAGCCAATACACCACATAGCAGAGTTGCGGATAAAGTGTTTGTTCACGGAACGAGAAATCCGTAATCCATGTGTTTGGCATACGCATAGGCATCATTGGCTTGACAGGAAAGACCCGATTTGACAGTCTTGAATGATGGGCGCAGCAATTACGAAGTACGGGTCTGGGTACGGATTAAAAGGCTAAGTGATTATTTCCAGTCATTTAGCCTTTTTAATTATCTAATTTTTCCCCACATTTTCCCCACAGCTGTCTATTTATATATTTTAGAAACATATTTTTCCGTAAAGTTATGTACCTTTGTCGGCAAATAAAGATATTCTCGTCAAACAAATATAAATAATATAAACATGGAAAAAAACAGAAAAAAACAAATCGTAGTTTTGAGTATAGCTTTAGTTTGCATTTTCATCTTGGTATTTTCATTGTTCCATAAATCAGCGACAAAAGATAGCGCAAATCCTCCTTTAACAAATGTTTTGACTGATAGCATTTCTCAAATTGTCTCAGCTTGTCCTGGCGAAATTGGTGTGGCGGTTATTGTTAATAACAGAGATACGGTTAAGGTCAATAATAAGAGTGTTTATCCTATGATGAGTGTGTTTAAGGTTCATCAGGCATTAGCTCTTTGTAATGACTTTGACAATAAAGGAATTTCACTTGATACCTTAGTAAATATAAATAGGGATAAACTTGACCCAAAGACTTGGAGTCCTATGCTGAAAGATTATTCAGGGCCAGTCATATCATTGACAGTGAGAGATTTGCTGCGTTATACTCTTACTCAGAGTGACAACAATGCAAGCAACCTTATGTTTAAGGATATGGTTAATGTCGCTCAAACAGATAGTTTTATAGCCACACTCATTCCTCGTTCAAGTTTTCAGATAGCTTATACGGAAGAGGAAATGTCGGCTGACCATAACAAGGCTTACTCTAACTATACATCTCCTCTTGGTGCTGCAATGTTGATGAATCGTTTGTTTACTGAAGGTCTTATCGATGATGAGAAACAAAGTTTCATTAAGAATACGTTAAAAGAATGCAAAACAGGTGTAGATAGGATAGCAGCTCCACTTCTTGATAAAGAAGGGGTTGTTATAGCGCATAAGACAGGTTCAGGTTATGTTAATGAAAATGGTGTTCTTGCAGCTCACAATGATGTTGCCTATATATGTCTGCCTAATAATATCAGTTATACCTTAGCGGTATTTGTTAAGGATTTCAAGGGAAATGAATCACAAGCGTCACAATATGTTGCGCATATATCAGCTGTAGTATATTCTTTATTAATGCAAACTTCAGTAAAATCTTAAACTGCACTTGCTTTGATAATTAATGATAAACAATCTAAAAGCACTCTAATCGTTATCGGAGTGCTTTTAGATTACTAATCAAATTGCTTCTATTATAATTTGAATCCTCTACTTTTTCTTTCTTCCTGTTGCGGCACTCTTGCTCCATATCTAAGCCTGTGCCATTGCTCCCTGAACCAGTCGGCAATCGGCTTCCTGTTTATTGTCAGGTTCAGCCTGCTTTCATCGTCAGGGTCATTTTCCACCCTTAAAATATCATCCTTTATATCAAAGTTCCGCCTGTGTTGCTCGGAATAGATTTTACCGCTACATTTCAGGGCTTCTTTTTTGACTATAAGACTTTCAGTCATTTCTTTAGAGAATCCCAGCATGGCACAAAACTTTTCCATGCGCAGCATTTCCCTGAACATCGGAAACCACCTGAAAGCCTTGTCTATGATTCTGGCGAGCCGTGACAGTTCTTTTTCTTTCATGTCAAGTTCCTGCCTGTGCATTTCTCTGAGATTGTGGATTTGCGTATCATGCTGTTTCTGCATCTGCTGTACTTGGCTCTGCAATTTTTCAATATTGGTGTTCCGTTTTGAAACCTCGTCTTGCAGTTTTTCGTTGGCACGTTCCAGTTCTTTCAGTTTTCCACTCCCGAAAAGAGAAGCAACTCCACTAGTTATGGCTGTCGCTGCCGTGGTGGCTGTCTTCTTTAACTTGTCAGTGCGTATTTCTGATTTCACCTGTTTCAGTTCCTGCTCGGCAAGATTTATCTGTTCTTCTTTGTGCCGTTTGGCTGCATCCATGCGTTGCAGTTCAGCTTTCTGCTTCTCAATGATAAAGTCGTTCCGTTCCAGATGCTCCTTACCAGTGACAGCCTTTGACTGCCCGCGTTCCATCAGCAGGATGTCGGATGCAAGGGTCTGCATCTGCATCATGTCATCGTCATTGAGCTTTCGGCTCTTTCCTGTTTCGTGGTTCATCCAGTCGAAAACGATATGGGCATGATAGTTCGGCTTGAACCATCTGTCCCCGACTTTGAAGCTTTCCCTGTCTTCCGCTTCCGGCTGACCGTTCAGCCAATGCCCTTCATCCTTGTGCAGGAAGATTTGCAGCGGTGTGATTCCCCAGCGTCTTTGACACTCCTCACCGAATTTACGCACGTCTGCCAGTGTGGTGTCCGACCTGACAAGCAGCACTCCTTCACGTATGGGGGAGCATCCCGCAATCTTGACTATTTTACCGTTCTTGCCTTTGCGTTCACGCTCCTTTTCCTGCATGGCACGTCCGGTCTTTTCCTTTACCATCTGTCTGATATTGTCATAATGCATCCGCAAATCCGGACTGCCGAAGTCGGGATTTATCCACTGTTCGTTATCGGTGGATAGTTCAGGAACGACATAGATTCTGGACTCTCCGATGTGGCGCATGTATTCGGCAGTCCTCCTGTTGTGAGCCTCGCTCGATGCGATGTTGCAGGGCTTGATATGTATGCTTGATTTTGTTGCCATAGATACTTGTTTTTTGGTTTGTACTTTATTGTTTGCTTTTCCGCTGTCCGTAAACGCATGGGGTTCTTAGGGGTGCAACCCATAAGCGGAGATTGCAAAGAGAGGGTCACTCTTTGCTCTGGGTTCTCAGGGGAGAAACGCCCTGAGTGGGTCATTAGGGTAAAACCCTAATCCCCTCGGGAGAGCCCACAACTACGTAAGCGGAGCGTGTAGTTATAGTGGGCTATATCAATGGCAAGCCATTGTCTGCAAACTCCAGCCTACGGCTTCCGCTCTCCTCCGTCAGGGAGGTTTTTCATCATCGTTGCCGATTGGAGATGCACCGACCAGCACAAGGTCTAAATCGTCTATCAGTTTTTGCAGGACGGGATTCTTCTCTATCATCCGCTGGAGGATTCTCTCAGCCTCGACCAAGTGGTTGGCTGTACTCATCACCTTGCCCTCCCGTATCTGAAAGATAATCCAATCGGCTATGTCGATATGGGCTTCTTTTTGTTTCGGGGTGGCATTCCTTTCGATGATGTCCGAAACCACCACCTTACAAAAGTACATGCTCTCGGCTCGCTGTTTCCACTCGGCATAAGCATCGGCATCGGGAAAGAGAAGCACGGTTCGCCCTGACAGTACACGGAGTTTCTCTTCTCTCATCTGACTCTTACCACCCGTAGCCAGCCATACATAATCGGGGAAGATAGCAGAACCGATAACGGCACTCTTCTCGGATTCCACCAAGACCACCACCTTGTCGGGATGCGTTTTCAACAAGTGTTCCCCGAAAAGGCATTGGGATAGTTGCCAATCCTCTGCCAACACACGCTGCTTTTTCAATATGCTGTGTATCCAGTTCACTGCCGATGTCTGTCCTCCCTTGATACGGTGTCCGTCTTCGGGATTGTACTGCATCACCTTTCCCGTGCGTACCTTGCCCGTCCTGTCTATCTGCCAAAAGATAACAGAGCCGTCACGGGTAGCCCCCAAACGGTATTCCTCCAACAACCGCTTCAACACCTCTTTCGCCTTGTCGCCATAGTAGGAAGTAAGGAGTGTGAAGAGGAAACGGAAGAAATTGCTACGCTCGCTTTGCGACTTCTCCACATAGTGAGGGGGAATATAGCCGATGGCTGTCGGCTTACTTTGCTGCTTCACTTTCTTCTGCTCTGCTCTTTGCCTGTCAAAAGAGAAATCATTGGTAGTTCTGTGTTCAGGATGCTCTTGAAAATACTCTTTCGGAGTGTAGTGATACCCACAACCGCTTTCGTGGTTACATCTGCCGACCGATGGATGCAACGGCACATTATTTTCGTCCACGTAATAGACGAAAGAATGCCTGTCTCCGCATTTGGGGCAGGTATGCCGTGTTGCCGTTCCTTTATACTTCTGTAATGAATAATTGCCCATAGCTTAGTCCGTTTTTGATGGTTGATTGTCGGCTGTCCCATCCTGTCCCATTGTCCCACACTCTAAGGGTTGGGACAGTGGGACACTTGGGACACCTGCGTTTTTACTCTCTTTGCTGCGCTGGATGATACGGTTTACGGTGGACTTGCCACAATTCACCTGTGAGGCTATCTCCCTGACGGACTTGCCCGATTGGGAGAGTTGCAGAATTTGGCAATCCCTTTGGCTTGATTCATTGTCGCCCAATTTTTTCAAGTGTTCCTTTTCCGTGGAATAGCCCCTGAACACGAACTGCAAGAAAGCATCCACCTTGTCAATCTCGTAAACGATTACATTATCCGCATCATGAGAGAACGTGCCATAGCGCACTTTAAGCTGCTTCACATAGCGAAGCCCTCCGTCTTGGGCACTTTTTCCAATGGTGAACACGCTGTCAAAGAAATTGTAGAGCCGTTTGCTTCCGGCAAGGTCGTTGGATGTGATGGGACAATCCAAAGAGCGTTTGGGCGTATGTGCTAGGACAAGGATAGAGAGCGCATATCTCTTTTTGAGATTGTTCAGCTGAATCATCAGCCGTCCTGCGGCATCGCCTTTCTCCATGGCGCAACACAGGTAGGTAAGATTGTCAATGATGAAAATCTTGCAGTCGGTCTGCACAGCCATCTGTTCAATGCCGCCTATGATAGCTTCCTCAAAGTTGGCATCCAAAAGCTGGTTGCAGTCAATAGACACCCGATAGAGTTTGTCGGGAAAGGTGTAGAGCTCTCCATGCTCGTTGGTATAGCGGAGCTGGAACTGCTTTTCGGACAGTTCAAAGTCCAGATACAGCACATTGTCGGTTCGGGCGATGCGGTCGGCTATCTGCACGGCAAGGATGGACTTGCCCACGTTGGAATCGGCAAACAAGCAGGAGAGTTCCCCCTCGTACCAAAAGCTGTCCCACAGCGCACGGGGCGTAGGCAATAACGATGCTTCAAGAATGGTTTGGTTTGCCGTCTTGATATTCATCATGCCTACACTGTCGGGCATACCGTTATGCGCTTGGGATGCTTTTGTGAGGTCGCCACGTATCAGGTTGATATAGTTCTTATCCTCTTCCATATCATTCACCAGTTACGTGGGTTGGGCTTGCGACGGTGGGAAGAGGATAAGGACTTGTTCAGTTCCTCGTCTGACAACGGTATGGGATTCTTTCGGGCGGTTTCCAGCCACTTGTCCAGTTCGTCACGGTAAAGGCAATAGCGTTTGCCGGGCTTGGTGGCAGGGATTGTCCCTTCTGACAGTTTCATGTAGAGCGTACCCTTAGGGATACCTAAATACTCTGCTGCCTCGTCCACAGACATGGGCACGTGGGTGTCCACCGTTTTGGCATTGTTCACACTGCGCTGCTCGGCGAGCAGGCTTTTCAGGCTCATCACTTCGTCTCGAAGCTGAGCGACAACCTCGGGGAGGTCGTTGAAGGTAAGAATTGATTTTTCCATTCGCGTACTCGTCTCTTTTGTAAGACTTGGCGCAAAGGACTGAAATGATATATCCGTGAATATCTCCACGACACGTCATTGCAAAATAATTCCCGAATAATTAAGCCCAGCCATAAATGACGGGTAAAATTACTCGGGAAACGATGTAAAACAGGCGGTTATGAGTTACCGGATGGTTGTCGTTGGTGTCGTGATTATCCTAATTCCGCACATAATCCTCGGGATAGTGGAAATCAAGTTTGCCGTTTTCGGGTTCATCAATGGGAATTTCCGTCTTTAACGGCTCTACCTTGAAATTCTTGATGGTTGATAAGTCTGTATCAGCAAACGATTTCGGGAAAAGGGCTTTGATGAACTTGGCACGGTTATCCCCATTGTAGTATCTCTTGTACAGGAAACGCTCAGAGATATTCCATACGAAGTGACGGAGTGGAATGTTGTTGATGTCTTTGGTAAACGGTCTTTGTATGGGCTTCGGGGTATAAGTGTTAAGATTCATCCATTTGTCCACCTCAGTACAGATGTGGTTCACGGTTTCTTGGTCGGCAATGCGAGGCAGGTAATAATGGCAATACTCCATGACCATGCGGATGCGCTCTTCCTTTTCCCGTTGCTCTCTGCTTGCGTAATTGGCACGGTTCTTTTCGTGAAGATCCGGGGCGATAGTAAGCTCTATCGGTTGTGTTTGGATAAGTGTCTCTTCTTTTGTCGGGGATGATTCGGGTACAGGCTCAGGGACTGATGTAGGTCCAGGCACAGATGTGGCTTCTTCAAGTGTATTTTGTGACAGTTCTTCCTGCACCTCTATGGCTTCGGCAATCGTTTCTTTCTTGCCGAACTTGATTTTGTAGATTTCGTATGTATCAAAGATAAGTGTCTGAAAGGAGAGATAGAGCAACCATCCCAACAGGTTACAGCATACGAATACTATCCACCTGACAAAGTTGTCTTGGTTGAAGCTGTCCGCTATTACCAGCGTGGCAATGGAAGATATTAGGACGATGGCGAAGCCGACAAAGCCCAAGATGATGTATTTGTCCTTGATTGATGATTCCATATTTCGTTGAGAGATTGAATGTTCCTGTATTATTTTGTGCAAAGTTAATGCTATTTTTCCCAATTACTGCCCGTTATTTGCGGTTAGAACGGTCTTTTTCAATGTATTTCACGAAATGTCATCATATCATACTCTGTTTCATACTCTGAGGGGCTTATAAATGGTGGCATCAAGCCAAAAACATAGAGGGGCGATTATAGCCTTGTAGCCATAACCGCCCCTCTGAATACCTGTCAATGTGAGACATTTATGCCTCCTTGCGCTTCAAGGTTATCTTGTCCACCACCTGACACATCTGCTGCGCTGCTATCTTGGAATAGATTTGTGTGGTGGTAATGTTCTTATGTCCGAGATAGGCTTGGATGACAGCCATGTCCGTTCCCATTTCCACGTGCAGGCTTCCGAAGCTGTGGCGGGTACAGTGAAAGGTGATTTTCTTGGTTATCCCTGCTGCCGTGAGCCACCGTTGGAGTGGTCCTTGCAGCATCTTGTCCTTGAAATCCTCAAAGATAAGTCCCTCGCCCCGTTCTCCCAGCAGTCCATAGGCTTCATCACTGATGGGGTTATGCACTATTTCTTTGGTTTTCTGCATACGGGTGGTAACGAACATCCTGCCGTTGGTGTATGGTTGTATCTGCTGCCACGTGAGCTGTCTGATGTCGCTCTTTCTCAGTCCCGTAAGACAGGCGAAAAGAAAAGCTTTTTTCAAGACCTCCTCCTCACAGGGTGTTTCGGCAAGCCGTATCAGTTCCTCTTGGCTCAAATGCTCCCTGATGGTGGGAATGCACTCGATGCGGTCTAAGAAGCCGTTTGGGTTCTCCTTTATCTTCCTGTCACGGTAAGCGGTGTGCAGCACGGCACGGAAAGTTGACCAATAGCCTGCTGCGGAGTTGATGTGCAGCTTTTGGTTGGTGTGGATGGATTGGGGTGCATCAAGCAGGTATTCCATGAACTTGCGGCACAAATCCACATCCACCTCCTCAAAGGTGCATTTGCCGTTCACGAACCGCTGGAAATGCTTGTATACGTGCTGCCACTTGATATTCTTGCGGTCAGCCAGTCCTTTGAAATAGGCAAGGAAATCGCCCTTCATCTTGGTCTTGTCAAAAAAGCCGTTGTTTTCATTGAAAATGGCTTCGTAGCGCTGGTTGCGCAGGATGACCGCTTTCTTCATCATGCGTGCGTTGAAGTCCCGTTCCTGCTGGTTTGCAGGTTTGGCGAAGATGTAAATTCCTAAGGCTTCACGTGTAATCACTCTCATGGTGACATTGTCACGGTAGCCGGGATAGTAGTCAAGGCATAGTGAATACTGTGTCCCGTTCTTAATCTTGCGCTTACGCAAGGTAACTGTTTTGCATTTACTCATAATAATTATGTTTTAATTGGTTGTATACATTTTGGAGTTGTATCCATGTTTCCGATGGCAAAGGAACAACGTGAAATATCCGTGAATACCTCCACGATACATCATTTTGAAATAATTTTCGATAATCCCGATTTTTCACGGTTATTTGTTCCTTTCAGCCATGACACGCTCCACATCTGAGCGCAAAAGCAGGTTTTTCACACCCACCTTTATCTTTTCGATGTGCTTCACCTTGACGATATGGCAGATGTTGGCTGACGAAAGACCATAGATTTGCTGCACCTGCTCAACGGTATAGTAGCGTTCATCGTTCACAAGGTCAGTTCTGCGGAGTTCGTTCAAATGTGATTTGGAGTAATAGGTACGCCCGTACTCTCTTTTAGTGGGTATCTTATGGCGATAGGTGTAGGCACGGAGTGCGGTCGGCTTCATGCCGAACAGTTCCTCCACCTCCTCGGTCAGTAGCCAGTCGGTAATTTCGCTAATATCAACTGCCACACCGAAAAACTCGTCAATATGCTTCTTGCTGTAATAGTTCTTTCCTGCGATACGGCAGATGGGGATATGGTTACGCTTGGCGGAAGTGTAAAGCCATGACTGCTTTACCTTAAAAAGGGACATCACCTCCTCGCCCGAATAGAAGTCCAACACTTCTTCGCTTTCCTTTTCCCTTTTTTCTCTTTTGGCAGGTAAGGAAGATGAAGATGATTTCCTTGGTGTGGAGGTGTTGCCGGGCAGGATGCGGTGATAGGGATTGCCCTCCAACATCTGCTCGATGTCGGCTCTGCGGATGAATGCCATGCGGTTGCTGATGCGTGAGGCTTTCAGCTTGCCGATGGCTACAAGTTTGTAAATGTACTGTCGGGAACAGCCCATGAGGATGGCTGCTTTGGAAAAGGTGAGATACTCCTGATGCTGTATCTCCATCAAGGGTTGGGCGACTTTGAAGAGGTTGTTCTTCTGCATCACTCTGGCTCGTTTGGCTTCTGCCTGACAAGCCTCACTGCAATATCTTTGCATACCGCTTCGGGTTACAAAGGACTTGCCGCAAAAACTGCATTTTCTGGTTGCTTTCATACCGTTTTATCGTTTAATGGTTCATTTCTTCAATCCTATATCTCTGAAATGGTAAACGGATGTGAACGGAAGTCAACCATTGTCGCTTTTCTACACAGTGTGACTGTTTCCGCATATCGGGGCGGTTATTGTCGCTTGTCGTAAACGGTTGTAAACCCTTGTCAACTGTCTGCACGGTGTGACAAAAAACAAGCCCCGCAAATTCTCCACGTCAGAAATACGTCTCAAAAATATGTGGAAATTTGGGAAGCGACAAATGGCAACCGAAAAGTGTTAAATTTTAGAATATGCTGGTAATTAAAGATTTACACTCGGATATTTCTGATTAGTTTTGGTTGTTCTATGGTTATAAATACAATGTTTGGATAAAAAAGATGGTTGTGAATACAATGCTATTGGAAAAGAGTTTTATGAACAAAGAATGCAGCCAAGAAATGTTGACTGTAGGTTTTGTATAGATTTCGTCATAGATAGTGCTCTTAAGCTTCAAGATTTTGATTTTAATATAACAAGCATATATAAAAAATAAAAATAATATGGATTTATCTATTATTGAGCAACTGTGCTTTAGTACTGTTCGTATTGAAACGACTTCAAATGAAGGCATTTCATATTCCGGTACAGGTTTCTTTTTCAATCTATCCATAGATGATAAGACCATAGTACCCTTACTCGTAACTAATGAGCATGTCGTAAAAGGTATGACCCAAGGGAAATTTATCATGAGTGAGTGTGATGAGAGTGGTAATCCTATTTATACGAAACATGTTCCCATATACATAGAAAAGAACTTTGAAAAGAAATGGATTTTTCATCCTGATTCCGAGATAGACCTTTGTGTTATGCCGATGAAACCTATTATTCAATCCTTTCAAGAAGGATTTGGTAAAAGATTTTTCTATCGGACTTTTGATAATACTATAATTCCTACCATACAACAGTTACAAGATATTGATATAGCAGAAGATGTTTTGATGATAGGATATCCCAATGGATTATGGGATGCTATAAATAATATGCCCATAGTTAGGCGCGGTATTACGGCAACTGATGTTAAGTTAAACCATAACGGGAAAAGAGAATTCGTTATAGATGCAGCTTGCTTTCCTGGCTCAAGTGGTTCTCCTATTATTTTATTCAATAAAGGAGGTTATACTGATAAAAAAGGAAATTTGAATTGGGGGAAGGGACGACTTATGTTGTTAGGTATATTATATGCAGGTCCCCAACTTACAGTTTCTGGCGATATTAAAATTGTTACCATTCCAGATGTTCAAGAAAAGGCCTTGTCAATTTCTCACATACCTAATAACTTAGGCTATATAATTAAATCAGAAGCACTATTAGATTTTGTTCCTATTATAAAGTCAATTTTGGAATTGTAAGCTTTCAGAAAAGGGTGCATGGGAACAATTTGGGAACATTCATAAAATAAGAAAAAGCTAAGTATTTGATAACAAACTACTTAGCTTTTGTCTTTGTACCCAGACCCGGGATCGAACCGGGATGGATTGCTCCACTGGTGTTTGAGACCAGCGCGTCTACCGATTCCGCCATCTGGGCGTAGACGTATTTCTATGGTAGAAATGCGGGTGCAAAGATACAATGATTTTTTGATAAGTACAAGTTTTTATTGAAAAAGTTTTTATTAAAAAAGTAAGGTTTGAACAATTCAAGAATAATCACTTCATGAGAGCTTTACATCATAAAGATAATAAAGGCGACAATCAAGGAGGCACAAGATTAAAGGAAGAAGAAGTGCATGAGGAGATACGGGGTGAGGGTTAAAGTTTATCGGTAAACCGTGTTTAATATGAAAGTTTTAGTAACTTTGTAGTCTAATACATTTGCTTAATGAAGGATATTTGCTGTATCGGACACATCACCCGAGACAAGGTCATCACTCCCAAGAGTACAGTCTATATGGCTGGCGGCACATCTTTTTATATGTCTTGCGGAATCAGTCATCTGCCGAGCCAGATAGATTATCAGTTGGTGACTAAGGTAGGACAAGGACAACTGCACGAAGTAGAAAAGATACGCAATTTAGGCATCGATACCATTTGTTATCCAAGCCAACATACTGTTTATTTTGAAAACAAATACGGGACTGACAGCAACAACCGCACGCAGCGGGTATTGGCCAAAGCCGATGCGTTTACCATGGCAGAGGTGCAGCCTCTCGAAGCTAAGATTTTTCATTTGGGTAGTCTTCTCAGTGACGATTTTCCTCCCGATGTGGTAAAGTATCTTTCAACGAAAGGTCAGATATCTATTGACGTTCAGGGCTATTTGCGACAAGTAGTGGGCGAGCAAGTGCATCCCATAGCATGGAAAGACAAGGAGGAAATTCTGTCCTGCACCGATATATTGAAGCTCAACGAGCATGAAATGGAAGTAATCACCAATTGCAAGAATCCGCGCACGGTGGCCATGAAACTGGCAGAATATGGCATCAGCGAGGTCGTTATTACGCTTGGAAGTTTCGGATCACTCATTTATGCGGAGGGTAAATTCTTTGAAATTCCTGCTTACACCCCATCTGAAGTGGTCGATGCTACCGGTTGCGGCGACACTTACTCCGCCGGCTATCTCTATTGTCGTATGCAAGGCATGGGATATGCAGAGTCCGGCAAGTTTGCCGCAGCCATGTGTACACTCAAATTAGAGCACAGCGGCCCATTCAATCGCACTGTTGCCGATATTCACAAAGTGATGAGAACACAAAAATAACCGGACATTCCATACTACATACTTGTACGCCTTTGCAGACACTTGATGCGTCTACTTCTCGCAGACAAGGCTTGTAATCTACACCTCAATCGTCACACAACGGCTCATTGAATCCTATCTAATCCTATTATTATCAAAAGGTAAACACATATTCAAATTGATGGCAAATATCATCTAACAATAGCATTTTATTATCGAATGTTTCGTTTTTTAGAGCATATTAGCGTAATTTTGCATCATCAATTAAAATCAGTGTAGGACAATGGCCAATTTAAGATTAGAAGCTGTGACGGCAGCTTTTCACAAGCGCCCAATCGAGACGGTGGCACCGCTCGAACGCCCCTCAGAGTATTTTGCCCGCAAGGTGTTCAATCGCCAGAAGATGTATAAATATCTTCCATCGGACGTCTACCAAAAGCTCATTAATGTAATCGATAATCACGAACGCCTTGACAGGAGCATCGCTGACGCTGTGGCCAAAGGCATGAAGCAATGGGCCAAAGAGAACGGCGTAACCCATTATACACACTGGTTTCAGCCCCTCACTGAGGGCACGGCCGAAAAACACGATGCCTTCGTGGAACACGATGGTAAGGGGGGAATGGTAGAAGAGTTTTCCGGCAAGCTCCTTGTGCAGCAGGAGCCTGACGCTTCGAGTTTTCCCTCCGGCGGAATACGCAACACTTTCGAGGCTCGAGGCTATTCGGCGTGGGACCCTACGTCGCCTGTGTTCATTATGGACGACACGCTTTGCATCCCCACTATTTTCATTTCGTACACCGGTGAGGCTCTCGACTATAAGTCGCCACTGCTGCGGTCGCTCCATGCGGTGAACACAGCAGCTCTGAACGTGGCCCGACTGTTCTATCCCGATGTGAAGAAAGTGCAGACCAACTTAGGTTGGGAACAAGAGTATTTTCTCGTTGATGAGGACTTGTATTTAGCCCGACCCGACCTCATGCTCACCGGGCGCACGCTTATGGGACACGACTCTGCCAAGAATCAGCAGATGGACGACCACTATTTCGGGGCTATCCCCGAACGCGTTCAGGCCTTTATGAAAGACCTTGAGGTGCAGGCACTCGAACTCGGCATACCCTGCAAGACACGCCATAACGAAGTGGCGCCAAACCAGTTTGAGTTGGCCCCCATCTTTGAAGAATGTAATCTGGCCGTAGACCATAACATGGTGCTGATGGGCCTGATGAAGAAACTGGCCCACAAACACAGTTTCCGTGTGCTGCTCCATGAAAAGCCGTTCAAAGGCATCAACGGAAGCGGCAAACACAACAACTGGAGCCTGGCTACGGATACGGGCGTATTGCTCCATGCTCCGGGCAAAACCTCTGAGGACAATCTGCGCTTTGTGGTGTTTATCGTTGAAACCCTGAAGGCTGTTTTTAAACACAACGGATTGCTCAAGGCATCGATTATGTCGGCCACAAACTCCCATCGTCTGGGAGGCAACGAAGCACCGCCGGCCATTATCTCATCGTTTCTCGGCAAGCAGGTGTCCGACCTTCTCGCCCATATAGAGAAAGCCGACAAGGAAGAACTGTTCACCCTGACCAAAAAGAAAGGGATAAAACTCGACATTCCGGAGATACCGGAGCTTTTTATCGACAACACCGACCGCAACCGTACTTCTCCCTTTGCCTTTACCGGCAATCGATTCGAGTTTCGTGCAGTGGGTTCCGAGGCCAACTGTGCCTGCTCACTCATCGTGCTCAACACCGCAGTGGCAGAAGCACTTGTCGATTTCAAAGCACGTGTAGACACCCTTGAAGCCAAAGGTGAAGACCGCACCAGTGCTATTCTCGACGTTGTTCGCGAGGATTTAAAGACTTGCTCCCCCATCCATTTCGATGGCAACGGTTATTCCGAAGAATGGGTGAAAGAGGCCAAGCGTCGCGGACTCGACACCGAAAACTCGTGCCCGCTTACTTATGACCGCTACCTTGATGCTGATACCATTCAAATGTTCGAGGCAAACAACGTGATGAGCGAGAACGAGCTGCGTGCACGCAACGAGGTGAAATGGGAAACCTATACCAAGCGTATTCAGATCGAGGCACGCGTGATAGGCGACCTCGCCATGAATCACATCATTCCCGTAGCCACCCATTATCAGAGCCAACTGGCCAAGAACGTGGACAATATGTTTGCCATTTTCAGCAAGGATGAGGCTACGAAACTCACGGCACGCAACAAGGAAATCATCCGCGAAATAGCCGAGCGCACACAGATTATTGAAACGGGAGTAGAAGAATTGGTGAATGCGCGCAAGGTGGCCAATCGTATTGAGTGCGGGCGTGAACGTGCCATCGCCTATCATGACACGGTGGAAACGAAGATGGCGGAAATTCGCTATCACATTGATAAGCTCGAACTCATTGTGTCAGACGAACTGTGGACCCTCCCCAAGTATCGTGAACTGCTGTTCATACGATAGACGGGCAAAGGCAATTCTGCTATAATCTTACCTTCCATTAAACCAAGAGGGTGTGTCTATTACGACACACCCTCTTGGTTTAAGCTACAATACGTAGCGGGGAATATGCGTCTCTTCACCATTAACAACATTGGCATACAGGTTTATCTATACAAAGATCAGGAGTTTTTCCAATGGCAGTGTAGAAATCAGACTACATGGAAAGGGACGTTTGGTGCTCCCAATTTCTATATTCAAAAAGCTACAAGATGTTTTGTGAACAGACAAAAACAAAAGTCGAGGACTTATGCCCCCGACTTTCGCATAATGTCTACTTCTCATCCAGCGGCATGATGCGGAACTTGAAGGTCATATCCTTGTAGCCCAGTCGATGCTGTGGCAAAGGCCATGCACCCCAACTGTTCACACCACCCAAGCCGAATTGAGCATGGTCGAAGCAAAGCTCCGTGTATTTGCTCTTGGGCACTTCGGGTGCATGGCGCTGAGCTTTCTCCTCGCCTTCATCAAGGTCGGCAATGCTATAATGCAGTGCGCTGGCATTGAAGCAGCCATCGGCAGTTAGGCAGAATCCTGCTCCCGAGCCATTGTGCTGTTTCCACCAACGCACATCGCTCTTCGTGCCGGTCTCTTGCGGACGGATGTAGGGATAGAATTGTTCATCCGCCGTCTGTTCATAGATACCCACCGGCTGGCTCTCCTTACGGTCGATATAGTTCTCTATCGGTCCGCGACCATAGAACACGCTCTTATCCATATCATAGGGGAGTTCCATCAACATACCAAAGCGGAGAAGTCCCTCAACCTTTGCTCCCTCTGTTACGTCAAGCGATTCCTCAACGTCTACCGTTCCATTGGCATATACGGTATAGACAAGCTTAAGTCTAGCCTGCACCTCAGGCATATCAAACATAGTGTTCACACGAACAGCTTCCTTGCCAATATTGTCATAAGACATGGCCGAAAGCACCATCTTCGGGTTGCGCCAAGCCTTGAATTTCTTTTGCAATTCGGCACCCATATCGTTGTCGGTCACGGCACGCCAGAAGTTAGGACGCAGCGTTCCTCCCTTTCCGAGCAGGTCTTTACCTTCCACTTTATATTGCGTCATCAGTCCCGTCGTCTTGTCGAAAGACAGGTCAAGTCTGTCATTGGAACTTATCTCATATACATTCGATTTCTTATTGTCCTTAACTTTGAGTTTCAAATCCTCCGTTGCCACATCCTTCAGCACGGGCGCAATCTCTCGAATGGCAAGCTGGCGATAGGCTACCACTTGTCCGGCTGCCATCAAAGGCTCTGCCTCCTTGAGCTTGAAAGCCACGTTGAGCATCACTTCTCCCGTTGCCGGAACACTATAGGGCAGGGTTAGGGTCGCTTTCTGCTGCGGAGCCACATCGAGCGTTTCCACTTCGCCTTGGCCCACTTGCTTGCCATCATTCAGCAACGTCCAAACAAGTTTGTAATTGGACAGGTCGCGGAAGAAATATTCATTGTAAACCGATATCTTGCCAGCCTTCAGATCAACTGCCTCAGCCCAGATGTTCTGATACTCATAAGCCAGGTCGTAAGCATGAGGATTGAGCTGGCGGTCGGGCCCGACTAGACCGTTGCAATTAAAGTTATTGTCAGACCCGTCGGTCTTGTTGTAGTCGCCGCCATAAGTATAGAGCGGAGACATATTGCCCGTTCCGGCCTCATATTTGGCTGCGATGGCTTCATAGTCAGCCAACGAACGGCCGGCCCTGAAGTTGGGTTTGCGGTGCAAAGCCTGATCTACGAAATCCCAGTTGTAGCCTCCTTGGAATTTCGGATACTTGCGCACCAAGTCCCAGTAATCCTTCAGTCCGCCACCGGAGTTACCCATCGTGTGGTTGTATTCACACTGAATCAGCGGCTTCTTGTACTTCGGATTCTTGGCATATTTTTCACAATCGGCATGACTGTAATACATGGGGCAGAAGATATCCGTGTTGGCACCATGCTCTGCACGCTCCCAATGTACAGGACGGCTCTGGTCCTGACTCTTAATCCATTGGTAGGCAGCGGTAAAGTTAGGTCCGTCCACCGTTTCATTGCCTAAGCTCCACACCACGATGGAGGGGTGATTAAAGTGCATTTCAACGTTATGTTGGTTGCGCTCAAGTATCTGCTTGGCAAAGGCCGGCTTCTTGGCTTCTGAATTCTCATCATAACCGAACACGTGGCCCTCCTGATTGGCCTCAGCCGTTACATAGAGTCCATACTCGTCGCAAAGGTCATACCACATGGGGTCGTCCGGATAGTGACAGGTGCGCACGGCATTGATATTCAGCCGTTTCATCACCTTGATATCCTGAATCATACGTTCGCGTGTCATTACATATCCACCATCGGGATCCATTTCATGGCGATTGGTTCCCTTGATAAACACAGGCTTCCCATTAACAAGGAACTGTCCGTTCCTAATTTCCACCTTGCGGAATCCCACCTTCTGCGGAATCACCTCTAAGATGTTGCCCTCCTTGTCTTTTACAATAGCTAAAAGCGTATATAAATAAGGTGTTTCGGCCGTCCACTTCTTCACGTTGCGCACCACGAAGCGAGCTGACCCATTGGTCATTCCCCTGAAATTTCCCGTCGTTTTTCCCACCATCAGGTCGTTGTGGTTGAGCAGTTGGAACTCGATGACCGGGTCTCCCTGCACATCGACGTTTATCATCAGTTCTCCGTCGGCATAGTCGTTGCCCAGATCGGGAGTGATACGCACATTGCTCACCTGCACTTTTGCGTCGCGTGCGTAGAGATAGCTGTCGCGCGCCACACCTGATAAGCGCCAGAAGTCCTGATCCTCACTCATCGATCCGTCGCACCAACGGAAGCTCTGAAAGGCAATGAGATTCTTGCCTGGCTTCACGTACGGGGTGATGTCAAATTCGGCAGCAACCTTTGAATCCTCCGTATAGCCTACGTATTGCCCATTGACAAAGAGATAGATGTTTGAGGTTGCCGACCCAAAATGAGCAATGACCTGTTTGCCGTCCCATCCGGCAGGGATATCGATGGTACGGCGATAGCTACCCACATGATTTTCCTTCGTGGGAACGGTTGTGGGCTTCTGCCAGTCCATCAGGTGTTTCCAGGCCAGACCGATATTCACATATACCGGGTCGCCATAACCGTTCAACTCCCACATTCCCGGCACCTGCATGGTTTTCCATGAAGAATCGTCAAGGTCGGTTTTGTAGAAATCCGTAGGGCGTTGGTCTGCGTTTTCCACCCAATCGAATTTCCACGCACCGTGCAGTGACAGAAAATTGGTCGATTTCGACTTGTCGCCCTTGATGGCTAATGCCGTGTTCTCGTATGCAAAAAACTGAGTATGCAACTTGAATCGGTTCACCTCGTTCACCTGCAGGTCGTTCCATTCGGTCCAAGTGGGCTGAGAAACAGGGTCTGAGGCTGCCGACACTTGAGGCGTTGCAGCATTTGTGTTCAAGGCCATGACAGCCATAATCGCAACAAATAGATTTTTTTTCATGATGGGTTCAGTATTGATTTTATTTTCATTCCATTTATTTGATATGTCGCCGGAGCGGACAACAACCATGTGCCAACGCCTGATGCGCCTGCCCTACAGCTATTTGCAGTCGGAGAGCAGCGTTTTTTTACGGATCTTCCATCCGCCACGTTCCAAAATTCCATACCACTATCAATGTTTGTACAGGTTGTTTGCTCGTCTTGATAAGGTTTGGACAGCAGCTCCAACATAGGTTTTGGCAACAAAAAAGAAAGTTTCATATAGTTACAAAGTTACTACAAAAAAGTGAAATGCGGAAAGATATAGTGATAGAATTGAGTTACAAGGGTTTTAGTTGAAGTGGCGATAATTCGTGAAGCCATTACAATCCCTGCCGAAGCCAAATCCTGACGCCGCAACGTTACTTGTTCGTAACCATGCCCGAAAATGCGACAAACGGGCACGGAGGGCGAAACAAGACACTAAGGAATAGTGAGTTACCGACAACTCACGCGAAAAATCCGGTTACGGAAAAAGATTGCGCCGTTCCTCTCCGTTTTGCGTACCGACACCGGACTCTTCACCAACTAATTTTGAAACCAAAAAATTAAGGACAATGAAGAGTACATTTTCAGTAATCTACTACCTCAAGCGTCAGGTAGTGAAAAAGGACGGGACAGTTCCCGTCATGGGACGCATCACAGTTGACGGCAGCCAAACGCAGTTCAGCTGCAAGCTGACTGTCGATCCGAAATTGTGGGACACCAAAGGTGGACGTGTCACGGGCAGAAGCACGGCGGCACTCGAAACGAACCGTATGCTTGACAAGATGCGGGTACGCATCAACAGGCACTATCAGGAAATCATGGAGCGTGATAATTTCGTCACAGCGGAGAAAGTCAAGAACGCATTTCTTGGACTGGAACACCGCCATCATACACTTATGCAGGTGTTCCGCCAGCACAACGAGGACTACGAGAAACAGGTGGAGGCAGGCATGAAAGCCAAAGGCACGCTGTTGAAGTACCGCACCGTTTACAAGCACCTGCAAGAGTTCCTCGACATCCGCTACCATGTGAAGGACATCGCCCTGAAAGAGCTTACCCCGGCTTTCATCTCCGATTTCGAGATGTTCCTGCGCACGGACAAGCACTGCTGCACCAATACCGTGTGGCTGTATGTCTGCCCGCTACGGACGATGGTTTTCATCGCCATCAACAACGAGTGGCTGACACGCGACCCGTTCCGCGAGTATGAAATCAAGAAGGAGGAAACGACACGCAGTTTCCTGACCAAAGAGGAAATACGCCTGCTGATGGACGGGAAACTGAAAAACGCCAAACAAGAACTGTACCGTGACCTCTACCTGTTCTGCGCCTTCACCGGGTTATCGTTTTCGGATATGCGCAGCCTCACAGAAGAGAATATCCGCACCTACTTCGACGAACACGAGTGGATAAACATCAACCGCCAGAAAACGGGCGTGGTGTCCAACATCCGCCTGCTCGACATCGCCAACCGCATAATCGGCAAATACCGGGGGCTGTGCGAGGACGGCAGGATATTCCCCGTACCGCATTATAACACGTGCCTTGCCGGTATCCGTGCCGTCGCCAAGCGTTGCGGCATCACCAAGCATATCACGTGGCATCAGAGCCGCCACACGGCAGCCACGACGGTATTCCTCTCCAACGGCGTACCCATCGAAACCGTCAGTTCCATGCTCGGACACAAGAGCATAAAGACGACGCAGATTTACGCTAAGATAACGAAAGAGAAACTCAATCAGGACATGGAGAACCTTGTGGCAAGATTGAGCGGCATTGAGGAATTTGCAGGTTGCACCATCTAAAAAAGAGGAGCCATGAAACGTGACATAATCATCATAGATAACAAGGCGGTCAGCGTAACCGGTAACGACGTATGGATGGCCGCCACCGAAATCGCCGGACTGTTCCATACGACCGTCCCGGCAGTGAACGCCGCCATCAAAGCTGTCCGCAAGTCGGACGTGCTGAACGACTACAAGGTATGCCGTTACATGCAACTTGAAAACGGGCTGTACGCGGACGTGTACGCGCTTGAAATCATCATACCCGTCGCCTTCCGGCTGAACACCTACAACACCCACCTGTTTCGCACATGGCTGGTGGGAAAGGCACTCTCACAAGAGAAACGGCAGGCATACGTGATGTTCATACAGAACGGAAAAACTGGGTATTGCTGATTGCGCATACCCCATAAGACAAGAAACGGGCAGCACCACAAAAGGTGTCGCCCGTTTCCTTTTTCATGCCAGCGTCACTCCAGCGGCTTGCGGTAGTTCGCTTCCAGTACCTCGCGCAACCCCGTTTCCGGGTAAAGCACCTTCCCTCCCAAAAGTATGAAGGGCAACACGCGGTTGTTGCGGTATTCCTGCAAGGTGCGTCGGCTTACACGGAGCAGTTCCGCCACCTCGCCGTCCGTCAGGTAACGCTCCCCGTCCAGCGGAGGACGGTAATTCTCCAGAAATGCGGACAGCCATTTTGAGCCTTTGCGCATATCCTGCATCACAGAGGCTATCGGCTCGTCTTCCATCGTAAAAACATCGTTGTTCTCGTTTATCATAACTTCGGATTCAGTGGGTAAATAAATCAAATCATCTGCCGTGCGGATAGAGTGTACCGATAAGCGGTATCAACCGCTTTACCTCCTCCGGCTTGTAATAAAACCTGCGGTTTATCTGCGAGTAGCCGATAAGCCGCCTGTCACGCAGCGTCTGCAACGTACGCGGGCTTATTCTCAACTGCCCGCAGACCTCCTCGCCCGTGAGCCATCTTTCCATGCGCCCCGTGTCGCTTTTGCGCCTCAGTGCGGCGACCTTCTCCGAGAGTGCGCCGAATGTCGCCACCATCATCTCGAAAGTCTTTTTCTCAATTGATACTATTTCCATATTCATGCAATTATCGGTTTGCCCGCAAAGGTAACGATACACTCCCGGACACGTGCCGTTTTCCACTGAAAGGCTGCCTGTTGCGCCGTTTGACCGGGTTACGGAGCCATCTTCCGTAAAAATCTTACGTGAGTCACGTAGTGAGTTGTTAAAGCCCCTTTTGTTTATTGCCGAATTTTGCCGCAGATACAAAAAGAAAGGACTGAATATGAAAGTGATAACAATGGAAAGTTCCGTCTTCCGGTCATTGACGGAACAGATAGCGGAGATTGCGGCACACGTCCGTGCCGTCTCCGGTGACAAGAGAGCGGCATCGCCCGACAGGTTGCTCACCACACGCGAGGCGGCGCACCTGCTTAACGTGAGTACCCGCACCCTCCAGCGTATGCGCAGCGAGCAACGCATCGGCTATGTCGTGCTTCGCGGCAAATGCCGCTACCGGCAGTCGGAAATCGACCGCCTGCTTGATGAGAGTACCGTCAACGAGGACGCGGCGACACCGCAGGAACTGAAACGCAACCACACGTTGCGCACGGGCGGCAACCCCAAAGGAAGGAGGACATAGGTCATGGAACTGCTCACACGAAACAACTTCGAAGGCTGGATGCAGAAGTTGATGGAACGGCTCGACCGTCAGGACGAACTGCTGCTGGCGATGAAGGCTGAGGGGAAACAGCCTACTATCACGGAAAGCATCCGCCTTTTCGACAATCAGGACTTGTGCATGCTGCTTCAGATAAGCAAGCGCACCCTGCAACGCTACCGCAGTGTCGGCGCATTGCCCTACAAGACACTGGGCAAGAAAACCTATTACAGCGAGGAGGACGTGCTGACATTCCTTTCCAACCATATCAAGGACTTCAAAAAGGAAGATATAGCCTTCTACAAGGCTCGTATCCATAATTTCTTTCATAAATAACCCATTAAAACATTTTTCAGATGGCAAAGAAAAAAGACGAAAAGGACGTGCTGGTGGTCCGTGACGAGAAGACGGGCGAGATCAGCGTGGTTGCCGGGCTGAACGCGGACGGCACACCCAAGCGCACCCCCGCGAAAGCGGAAAACGCGCAGAGTTTCCTGCAATTCGACCGACACGGCGACGTGCTGGACAACTTCTTCAAGAACTTCTTCCGGCAGTGCAAGGAACCCAGCCGCTTCGGTTTTTACCGCATCGCGGCAGACCAAGCCGAAAATCTCTTGGAGGTGATGAAGCAACTGCTGAAAGACCCCGAAGCGAACAAGGAGCTGCTTGCCCCTCACAAGGTGGACACCTCCGACTACGAGAAAAAGGTGCAGGAAGAACTGGCAACCGAAAAACAAGAACCTCAAAAACAGGAAAACATGGAGCAACAAAAAGAACAACAGGAAGATCCCGAACAGACGCAGGGCAAACGGGGCTACCAGCCCATCGACGAGAGCAAAATCAACTGGCAGGAGCTGGAGGACAGATGGGGCGTGAAGCGTGACGACCTTGAAAAGTCCGGCGACCTTACGAAGATGCTCCACTACGGCAAGTCCGACTTGGTGAAGGTCAAGCCCACCTTCGGCGGCGAAGCATTCGAGCTGGACGCCCGCCTTTCCTTCAAGAAGGACGGCGAGGGAAACATCAGCCTCGTGCCGCACTTCATCCGCAAGGAGCAGAAACTGGATGAATACAAGGAACACAAATTCTCCGACGACGACCGGAAGAACCTGCGCGAGACGGGCAACCTCGGCAGGGTCGTGGACATCGTGGAGAAGGAAACGGGCGAGATTATCCCCTCCTACATCAGCATCGACCGCAAGACGAATGAGATCACGGACATTCCGGCGAGCAAGGTACGCATCCCGGAGCGCATCGGCAAGACGGAAATCACCAAGCAGGAGCAGGATATGCTCCGCGCCGGACTGCCCGTGCGCGACAAGCTCATCGAGCGCAACGACGGCAGGAAGTTCGTCACCACTCTGCAAGTGAACGTGGAGCAGCGCGGCGTGGAGTTCGTGCCGGGAACCGGAAGGTCGCCCCGTACCGTACAGACGCAGGAAACCAAAGGCGACACGTCGAAAAGTCAGGCGCAAGGCGGGGAAAATGCCACACAGACCAAGAAGGAGCAACGCCGCAACACGTGGACGAACGAGGACGGCAGCATCCGCCCCATCAGCAAATGGAGCGACGTGAACTTCACCGAACAGCAGAAAGCCGACTATGTGGCGGGCAAAGCCGTGAAACTGGAGAACGTGACCGACAAGCAGGGCTTCCATGCCACGATGTATATCAAGTTCAACCCGGAGAAGGGTCGCCCGTACCGCTACGAAACAAATCCCGACATCGGGCAGCAGGTCGCCCCGTCCAACGAGAGCCGCACGCAGGTGGCGGTGAACAACGAGGGCAAGACCAACGAGGCGACAAAGAACCTGAAAGAGCCTTTGCAGAAAGGTCAGACCACTCCGAAGGACGCCCGCCAGCAACAGCAGCAGGACAAGCCGCAGAAGAAAACGGGCAAGGGCATGAAAGTATAGACCGATGTCCGCCACTGAATCCAAAATAAAATCCAAAGTATCAACAAAAAAGAAGAAGACATGAAGACAATCATTGCAGAAAAGCCCTCCGTGGCACGTGAAATCGCCCGCATCGTGGGCGCGACAAAGAGAGAGGAAGGATATTTCGAGGGAGGCGGCTATGCCGTGACATGGGCATTCGGACACCTTGTCCAGCTCGCCATGCCCGATGGCTACGGCGTGCGCGGTTTCGTCCGTGACAACCTCCCGATTATCCCCGACACCTTCACGCTCGTCCCCCGTCAGGTCAGGACGGAGAAAGGCTACAAGCCCGATAGCGGCGTGGTGTCGCAGATAAAAACAATCAAAAGGCTGTTCGGCACCAGCGACCAAATCATCGTGGCAACCGATGCCGGACGCGAGGGTGAACTTATCTTCCGCTACCTCTACCACTACACGGGCAGTACCACTCCTTTCGTGCGCCTGTGGATAAGCTCGCTCACCGACAAGGCTATCCGCGAGGGATTGCGCAACCTCGAAGACGGCGGCAAGTATGACAACCTATACCTCGCCGCCAAAGCGCGAAGCGAATCCGACTGGCTCGTGGGCATCAACGGCACGCAGGCTCTCTCCATCGCCGCCGGACACGGCACATACTCCGTGGGGCGGGTGCAGACACCAACGTTGGCTATGGTATGTGAACGCTACTGGGAGAACCGCCGCTTCACGCCCGAAGCCTTCTGGCAACTCCATATCGCAACGGACGGTTGCGACGGCAAGGTCGTGAAATTCTCATCCTCTGAAAAATGGAAGTCGAAAGAACCGGCAACGGAGCTATATAATAAGGTAAAGGCGGCAGGCTTCGCAACGGTAACGAAAGCCGAGCGCAAGGAGAAAACGGAGGATACCCCGTTGCTGTACGACCTGACCACGCTTCAGAAAGAAGCCAACGCCAAGCACGGCTTCACGGCGGAGCAGACGCTTGAAATCGCGCAGAAGCTCTACGAGAAGAAGCTGATAACCTATCCGAGAACGGGTAGCCGCTACATCCCCGAAGACGTGTTTGCCGAAATTCCCAAACTGCTCGCTTTCATCGGCACACAGCACGAATGGAAAGACAAGGTGCGGGCAAAAGCCATCCCGACACGCCGCAGCGTAGACGGCGGCAAGGTGACAGACCACCATGCCCTACTCGTCACGGGTGAGAAACCGCTCTTCCTCTCCAAAGAGGACAATACCATCTATCAGATGATTGCCGGGCGCATGGTCGAGGCATTCTCTGAAAAATGCGTCAAGGACGTGACCGCTGTCATGGCGGAATGTGCCGGAGTGGAGTTTACCGTGAAAGGCAGCGTCATCAGGCAAGCCGGATGGCGTGCTGTCTATGGCGAGGAAAACAAGGAGGAAACCACCATTCCCGGCTGGCAGGAAGGCGACACGCTGACACTGAAAGCCTCTTCCATCACAGAAGGGAAGACCAAGCCCAAGCCGCTACATACCGAAGCCACCCTGCTGTCCGCAATGGAAACGGCGGGCAAGGAAATCGAGGATGACGCACTGCGGCAGGCGATGAAGGACTGCGGCATCGGTACTCCCGCCACACGCGCCTCCATCATCGAAACGCTCTTCAAGCGCGGTTACATGGAACGCTGCAAGAAATTGCTTGTCCCCACCGAAAAGGGGCTTGCACTCAATTCCGTGGTGAAGACGATGCGCATCGCCGATGTCGCCATGACAGGCGAATGGGAGAAGGAACTGGCACGCATCGAGCGTGGGGAGCTGTCCGCCGATACCTTCCGCAAAAAGATAGAGGCGTACACGCGGGAGATTACCTCCGAACTGCTCTCATGCGACAAACTCTTCGGCAGCCGCGATTCCGGTTGCGCGTGTCCCAAGTGCGGCACGGGCAGGATGCGGTTCTACGGCAAGGTGGTACGCTGCGACAACACGGAGTGCGGGCTTCCCGTGTTCCGGCTGAAAGCGGGACGCACCCTGTCCGACGATGAAATCAAAGACCTGCTCACCGAAGGGCATACCCAGCTGCTCAAAGGCTTCAAGAGCAAACAGGGCAAGAGCTTCGATGCCGTCGTCGCCTTTGACGGGGAATATAACACGACGTTCGTGTTCCCGGAGGCTAAAAAGGGCAAGAAATTTTCAGGACGGAAGAAATAGTATTAACTTTGCCACTTGTTCAGAGTAATGAATTGTTCTTCGATACCGGATTACACTCATACTTTGGATTTAGTGGCGGCACTCGGAGGGATACCGAGTGCCTTTTTCTTCCTTTTTTCCAACCGATTATCCCGTTAAATATCAATCCACTAAACTCCAAAGTAATGAACAACAAGAAGAACAACGAAGGGCAGTCCGACTTTTCCTATTACGGTCTGTACCTGATGGACTACCTCCGCACGAACAAGTTTGAACAGGCTACCGACACCGCTTTCATACGGGAACGCGCCGATCGTGCCGCCGAAACGTATGAAAAGGCGCGGATTGAAGGCTATCCCACCGACGGTGCGCAGGAACTGGCGATGGAAACACTGCTGCGCGGGTTGCACTATTCCCGGTACGCCATGCTCCACGAAGTCGTGGAGAACGAGTTTGCCAACGAAGTGCCGGAAGAGAAACAAGAAGCCTTTATCCATAAACTCCTGCCGCTTGTCGGCAACGTGTTCTCCGTCTATGACCTTTCGGACGACAACTTCGCCCTGTCTTCCGATTACGACCTGCTCTATACGGAGCTGACGGGGGCAACCGTCCTTTACATCGGGGAATATGGCGTTTAACCGCAAACAGAAACTACGGGACAACATCGAGGCGATACGGACGGCATTCATCCTTGACAGGGAACAGAGAGCGGCGACAACCGAAGAGCGTGCCATACTTCAAAGGTACTGCGGTTTCGGCGGTCTGAAATGTATCCTGAACCCTGCCAAGGAACTGACGGATGCCGTCCGGTGGGCGAAATCCGACCTCGAACTGTTCGCCCCGACGGTGGAGTTGCACAGGCTCATCCGTGAGAACAGCAAGGACGAAACGGAATACAAGCGGTTTGTGGATTCGCTGAAAGCATCCGTGCTGACCGCTTTCTACACCCCAAAAGAGATAACTGACACCCTCGCGGACATGCTGGCGGATTACAGCGTCCGCCCCGCCCGTATGCTCGAACCGTCGGCAGGTGTAGGCGTGTTCGTGGATTCCGTGCTGCGGCACAGCCCCGATGCGGATGTGATGGCTTTCGAGAAGGATCTGCTCACGGGGACAATCCTGCGGCATCTATATCCAGACCATAAAATGCGCACCTGCGGTTTTGAGAAAATTGAAAAGCCTTTCAACAATTATTTCGACTTGGCGGTATCTAACATCCCGTTCGGTGACATCGCCGTGTTCGACGCGGAGTTTCAGCGTAGCGATTCCTTCGGCAGACGCTCCGCCCAGAACGCCATACACAACTATTTTTTCCTCAAAGGGCTTGATACCGTGCGTGACGGCGGTATCGTGGCGTTTATCACCTCGCAGGGGGTATTGAACAGCACCAAGACCTCCGTGCGTAACGAACTTTTCCGGCAGGCTAATCTGGTATCCGCGGTACGCCTGCCCAACAACCTGTTCACGGACAACGCGGGCACGGAGGTGGGCAGCGACCTGATTGTCCTGCAAAAGCACCTGAACAAGAAGGAAATGTCGCAGGACGAACGGCTGATGACCGTGATACAGACGGATACGAAAACCGACCTGACGGACAACGCCTATTTCATCCACCACCCGGAACGCATCGTGCATACGACGGCGAAACTTGACACCGACCCCTACGGGAAACCCGCTATGGTCTATCTGCACGAGGGCAAGACCGCAGGCATATCCGGGGACTTGCGCCGTATGCTTGACGAGGATTTCCATTACAGGCTCGCCATGCGTCTGTATTCGGGAACAATCCGGCAGTCGGGAACGGAAGAAAAAGTTACCGTTCAAAAGGAGGTAGAGCGTCCTGCTATAAAATTGGAAACGGTATCTTCGGCGCAGACGGTGGAAACTCCGACAGAAAAACCGCAACCCGTTGAGGAAAAACCGGAGATAGAGCCACGTCCGAAATATTCTGACGGTGTGCAGCTATCCTTGCTCGACCTCTGGGGGATGACGGAAGAAGTCAGTCAACAACCGAAAACCGCCAAAAAGAAAAAGGCGGCGAAAAAGGAAAGCCCGACAAGGCGCATTCCGTCCAAGCCGCAGACCACACAGAATGTTACGGAAAACAAGGAGGCGAAAACGGACAATGCCGCCAAGCCTGCCGACCCTGACGACATCTATGCCACGTTGGACTGGGATACCAATCCTCCCATCAACGGCTTCTATGAAATGATGATGGGTTTGACGCCGGAACGCAGGAAGGAACTTCGGGAGCTGGCAAGACAGCATAACGAGAAACAAGTGGCGGCGGAAAAGACGGAAGTGAAAGCTGTGCCGGAAACTTCCCGAGAGCAACCACGACAGGAGGAAACACAGCCGAAAGTTGCCGCCACGCCTGCTGCTACCGATGCTCAAGTGGAAGCGGTGGCGACTTCACTTTTCCCCGACATCGAAGCGGAAAAGCCGAAGGAGGAAGTCGTGGACCTTTCTCCGCGTGCCTACCACCGCACGCCGGAGATGCACCTGCGCGAAGGCTCGCTGGTGGCTGACAGGGCGCGCCGCAACATCGGCTATCTGAAGGACATCACGCCTTACGGGGCCACATTCCAGCCGCTCGACCTGAAAGGCTACCAGAAGGAGAAGGCGTTACAGTATGTTTTACTCCGTGACGCCTACGAGCGGCTGTACCGCTATGAATCGAACCTACACGAAGCAAATGTCCAGTGGCGTGAGCATCTGAACACCTGTTACGATGAGTTCGTCATGCGTTACGGCAACCTCAACGCCAAGCAGAACGTGAAGCTGGTGATGATGGACGCGGGAGGGCGTGACATCCTTTCGCTGGAACGGGCGGAGAACGGGAAGTTTGTCAAGGCGGACATCTTCGATCGTCCTGTTTCCTTCTCCGTGGAGAGCCATGCCAACGTAGGCTCTCCCGAAGAAGCCTTGTCCGCGTCGCTCAACAAATATGGCACGGTCAATCTCGACTATATGCGGGAGATAACCGACAGCACGGCGGAGGAGTTGCTCACAGCCCTGCAAGAACGTATCTATTACAATCCGCTCGTAACCGGTTACGAGATTAAGGACCGCTTTATTGCCGGAAACGTGATAGAGAAGGCGGAACGCATAGAGGCTTGGATGGGCGAAAACCCCGAAAGTGAACGTATGCCGGAGGTGAAGCAGGCGTTGGAGGCTCTGAAAGAAGCCGAACCGCCGCGCATCGCCTTCGAGGATCTGGACTTCAATTTCGGGGAACGCTGGATTCCGACGGGTGTCTATGCCGCCTACATGAGCCGGCTGTTTGACACAGAGGTGAAAATCGCCTACTCCGCCAGCATGGACGAGTTTTCGGTGGCGTGCGGCTACCGCACCATGAAAATCACGGACGAGTTTCTGGTGAAGGGGTATTACCGGAACTATGACGGTATGCACCTTCTGAAACACGCCCTGCACAACACCTGCCCCGACATGATGAAGTCCATCGGCAAGGACGAGCATGGCAACGACATCAAGGTGCGCGACAGCGAGGGAATACAGCTCGCCAACGCCAAGATTGACGAGATACGAAACGGATTCTCCGAATGGCTCGAAGAGCAGTCGCCACAGTTCAAGGAGCGGCTGACGACGATGTATAACCGCAAGTTCAACTGTTTCGTGCGCCCGAAGTATGACGGCTCGCACCAGACTTTCCCCGACCTCAATCTGAAAGGCTTGGCAAGCCGGGGCATCAGGAGCGTCTATCCCTCGCAGATGGATTGTGTCTGGATGCTGAAACAGAACGGCGGCGGAATTTGTGACCATGAGGTGGGAACCGGCAAGACGCTGATTATGTGTATCGCCGCACATGAAATGAAGCGTCTGAATCTGGCGCACAAGCCGATGATTATCGGGCTGAAAGCCAATGTCGCGGAGATTGCCGCCACCTATCAGGCGGCATATCCCAACGCACGTATTCTGTACGCTTCGGAAAAGGACTTTTCGACCGCCAACCGCGTGCGTTTCTTCAACAATATCAAGAACAACGACTACGATTGTGTCATCATGTCGCACGACCAGTTCGGCAAGATACCGCAGTCGCCGGAGTTGCAGCAGCGCATCCTGCAAGCGGAGCTTGACACGGTGGAGGAAAACCTCGAAGTGCTGCGCCAGCAGGGAAAGAACGTGTCGCGGGCGATGCTGAAAGGATTGGAGAAGCGCAAGCACAACCTTGAAGCGAAGCTGGAGAAGGTGGAACACGCCATAAAGTCACGCACGGACGACGTGGTGGATTTCAAGCAGATGGGCATCGACCACATCTTCATAGATGAGAGCCACCAGTTCAAAAATCTGACTTTCAATACACGACACGACCGTGTGGCGGGGCTGGGAAACAGCGAGGGAAGCCAGAAGGCGTTGAACATGCTCTTTGCCATACGCACCATACAGGAGCGCACGGGCAAAGATTTGGGAGCTACGTTCCTCTCCGGCACGACCATCAGCAACTCGCTGACTGAATTGTATCTGCTGTTCAAGTACCTGCGCCCGAAGGAGCTGGAACGGCAGGATATCCGGTGTTTCGACGCTTGGGCGGCGATATTCGCCAAGAAGACGACGGATTTTGAGTTCAACGTGACGAACAACGTGGTGCAGAAGGAGCGTTTCCGATACTTCATCAAAGTGCCGGAGCTTGCCGCCTTCTATAATGAGATTACGGACTACCGAACGGCGGAGGATGTGGGCGTTGACCGCCCCGCCAAGAACGAGATACTGCACCACATACCGCCCACGCCGGAGCAGGAGGACTTCATTCAGAAGCTGATGCAGTTCGCCAAGACGGGCGATGCCACCCTGTTGGGCAGGCTGCCGCTTTCGGAAACGGAAGAAAAGGCGAAGATGCTTATCGCCACGGACTATGCCCGGAAAAGATTCAACAAATTTGTATCTTTCAGATAATCAATGAAATAAGAAAGTATAAAGGAAGAATGGGTTACGACTTGGAAACGAGCAAGTTTCTTTCCTCTTCTTTATTGTGCAATGCTTAAAAGAACTCTTAATCCTTCGCTGCAAAGATAGTTTATTTCTTGAAGAAAACAAAAGAATATGTCTGTTTTTAACATTAGGGACTATTTCACTAATTTCCGCCAATGAATATAGCTTATGCCCCTACAGAAAAACGGAGTCCCATTTTCTGCGGGTATACACCTGACATTCCCCTATTTGCATGCATTTAAAGTGCTCGAAATGTTAAAAATGCACTTTCTGCAGAAATTTTCTTCGATTTTCTTGGCAATTTCATTATGACACTTTATTTTTGCGATATAATAGTAAAAGATCTTGGAGTATGGAATACCTGCAGACTATTTTGCTATATGCCTTGTACATGTCGCGTATCCTTCCGATTCGTGGCGTTTGACTTTTCGGTTGGTCTATCGCAATTCCAACTTTTTCTTCTCATAGTACCTTTTTGCCTTTATACTGGATATTACCAAAATATCCTCTATAAGTTTAATTTCTTATTAACGTAAATGTTTTATAAGCATCCATTTAATAGTTAACTAAAATTATAAACCGATGAAAAACAAAGCCATTTTATCTATACTGCTATTTGTCTTTACATATACTAAGGCAGAGGGACAGACGATTGTTTACACATATAATGCACAAGGAAGCTGTACTTCCCGGGTTATTAAGGGAACACCTCCAAAAGCCAAGAAAGTCCCAAAGGCTTCTATAGACACAAAACGGTTAAAAGTAGACCTCTCACCATCCCCGACTTTTCAAGATCAGCTTTCAATTTCGGTTGTGGGATTGCCGTCTGGCCATAATTTATCATATATCATGGCAAATGTATCAGGTCAAGTTGCCTTCAATGGTTTAATTGGGAATGGAAGTATTACCTTAACGACCACAAACCTGCCAAAAGGAATTTACATTGTTAAAGTAAGTGGAGAGGACTTTGAAAAATCATATAAATTGCTTAAAAATTAGAGCTTATGAAAAAACATTTACTTCTTTTGATATATTTATTGGTAACGCTAAGCAGTTTCGCACAGGACCGTCTTTATACTGATAAGGAACACGGAGGAGTCGAAAATGGAGTTTTCGGCAAAATCAATGATGAGATAAATGTTTCTCCTATAGGACAACTGTCATATGAAATACCAATACCAGCTCTTCCGGGAACAGGTGGCATGAAGCCGAATTTATCAGTATGTTACAATAGTTCCACGAAAAATGGTTTGGCTGGATATGGCTTTGACCTCACGGGGCTATCCATTATAAGCCGAATTCCATCAGACAGATTTCATGATGGGAAGGCCACCGCAATAGATTTTACCAATCACGATCACTTTGCATTGGACGGTCAGAGATTAATAAATTATAGCTATTCCTATGGTACAGAAACAGAATATAGGACAGAGAACAATTCTTTCGCAAAAATCTTGGCTAAGGGTAAAAGCTCCAACCCTACATCTTTTACGGTATATACCAAGTCCGGATTGATATATGATTATGTAACCGTATCAAAAGCATTAGGTAAGGCAGAAACTGACTCAACCCTGTTTTGGCTTGTGTCGAAAGTGTCTGACACAAAAGGCAACTATTTCACTGTCACATATGGTGGTGATGCCAGTACCAATGATTTTTATCCTTCACGAATTGACTATACGGGAAATTCCACGGCAGGACTGTCTCCTTATGCATCAATTCGTTTTAGCTACATGAGTAATCCTTATTCACCGGTTACTTATGTTAATGGCGTGAGAGTTAAAAGAAGTCACCTTCTTTCTTCTATAGCACTGTTCATGGGGAACCAAGCGGTGCGCAGCTTCCAGTTTAGTTATCAAATCGTAAACCGCAAATACCAACTTTCAAAAGTAACAGAGACCGCGTCGGGAGGGGAACATAAAAATCCAACACAACTGACATGGACCAATCTTAATGATTTCAAGGTGCAGAATTACAATTACTCCCGGACAAATCTTATTCACAAGGCGGCTTTGACTGTAGGTGATTTCAATGGTGATGGATTGGCGGATTTCATAGCCACTCCAGAGAATGACAGAGCTGGATGGAAAGGCTGGAAACTTTTTATAAGTCATGGTACTTACTTTGAACAGGTCGCAAGTGGGACATGGAATTGGAATGACGATAAACTTGAGCAGGTTGTATGTGGAGACTTTAACGGTGATGGCTATGCCGATGTTGTTGCAAAACGCTGTCATTCCGGCAAATGGCATAACTGTGACTTATACACGACATCAGTAGACAACAATGGAAAGGTAAGTCTATCCTTCTCGAAATGTTTCATCTCGCTTGCAACGAATTATACAATCCAAACAGTGGAACTGAATGGCGATGGAGCTGCCGACTTGTTCGCATGGCTTTCTAATTCCAAAGAGTGTAAACTAATCTACTCGGAAGAGGGCGCAAATGGGATAACTCCCTTTAGTTACACTGCTGTACGTTATTGCTCCGAAAAGTGGGACAGAGTGGAATTTGGCGATTTCAATGGAGATGGACTGACAGATGTGATGAACCTTAATGACAATGGTAACTGTATCATGTATTGTGATGGTGCGGGAACCATGTCTAAGGAGGATAAGTCACCATGGCCAGAAAAAAAACATTATTTGGAACTAGGAGATTTCAATGGTGATGGTAAGACAGACATGCTGCTTACCGGATGGACAAAAGACCCTAATAGAAGTGGATGGAGCAACTGGTGCATCAATTATTCAAAGGGAGATGGTGAGTTTACCAGAGAGTATTATGCAAAACCCTTTGATGCACGTTCAAAACAACTGTATATCGCCGATCTGAACGGAGATGGATTCGATGACTTTCAAGCAATTGATAAAACATCTTCTGGGTATAACATAACGCAACCACAGGCTTACCTTAGTGACGGGAGAGGCAATTTTTATCAACAGGTAAAAGGTGGTAGCGTATATGCTACAGACAAGTGGCATTTCTATGTCGGCGATTTCAACGGTGACGGCAAAGCCGATTTCGTTTGTACCTCTGATTGGAATAAAAGCAACTGGGATGGTTATCAAGTTTATTTGATGCCATCTGACAAGCATAGTCTTTTGACGGGTATCAAAGACGGTTTGGGCAATTCCACCAATATTGATTATAAATATTTGACAGATAAAAGTGTGTTTACCAGAGGCAAGACAAATTCATATCCTCTAGTCTCCATAGGCTTATCATGGCCTGTAGTGGCATCTGTTTCATCTCCTAACGGAATTGGCGGAACAAATGTCACATCATATAAATATGAGGATGCTCTATTTCATAAAAATGGGCGCGGCTTGCTGGGCTTTGCAAAATGCTATGTGAAAGACGAGACCACCAATACACTGAACACTACGGAATATTCGGTGAACATCGAGAAATATGTGATTGCGCCCAAGCATAGCCAGACCACTGTCAACGGCAAGGTGATTGAGGAAAGTGACCATACTTACACACTTAAATCAAACTATGATTCGTCATCTTATAATTCCGACATCTATACCTATATGCCGATGACGGTTCATCAGAGGAACTACGAGTTTAACACTGGTGAACTAATCAAGGATGTAAAGACAGATTATGAGTATGACACTTGGGGGAATACCACAAAAACCATTGTTAAGGATGGAAGCATTGAAACAACCACCACCAACACTTTCATCAATAATACTGACAAATGGCTTTTGGGCAGACTAACGGAAAGTACTGTTTCCAAATCCAATGAGAACGGTACAATAACCAGAAAGTCCTCATTCGAATATGATCCGAATTCTGGCTTGCTGACCACAGAAGTGTTAACTCCAGGAAATACCGAATTGGGCTATAGAAAAACATATGTCCACGACAATTTCGGAAATATTGTTAAAAATACTGTTTCTTCTCTTGATGGCTCATCAGAAAGGGTTACCCAAACCAACTATGATGCCAAGGGTAGATATATTGTGTCCTCAATAAATAGTTTAGGATTTCTTGAAACATCGAAATACAACGAGGTGGAGGGACTTGTTACCGCTTCAACGGACATGAATGGCATTGTTACCAATTACACTTACGATAAGTTCGGTAATCTTGTTACAGCATCTACCCCTATCTCAAAAACATTGAAAACTATGGGGTGGAGCGCAGGGATGGCAGATGCACCTACGAATGCCTTGTATTTTGAATGGAACAAAGTTACAGGAGAGCCTGCTACCATCGAATTTTATGATTGCTTGGGACGTTTGCTGAGAAAAGTCACAGAATCTGTAAACGGAAAGGAAGTTTATATAGACCAGACTTATAACAATAGAGGGCTTGTCGAAAAGACCTCTGAGCCATATTATACAGGCGAGCAACAGTATTGGAGCAAGAACGAATACGATGCTGTGGGCAGGACAATTGCGCAAACTTCCCCTGATGGAAGCCGTCACATCTTCGCATATAGTGGACTAAAGACCACGGCAACGGATCCACTTGGAAGCATCAGTACTAAAGTAAGCAACCTTAATGGCTGGCTGACTTCCAGTAATGACAATGCAGGGACAACAATCACATACAAATACAATGCGGACGGAAAGTGCATAGAAACCAAGGGACCGAGGACGACTATTCGTTGTTCCTATGATATAGAGGGAAATCGGACAACCTTGGATGATCCGGATTTGGGTTCTTCCAAAGACACGTATAATGCGTTTGGAGAACTCATTGTCCATCAAGACGGTCACGGGGAAACCCGATTTGAGTATGATAGCGGTGGGCGTATTATAAAAGAAAGCCGACCGGATGTAATGATTTCAACTACATATGACAAAGGATGGAAGGGTGCTGTTGATGAAGTTGTTTCTGTGGGTTCCATACAGTCGTCAGAGACATATACTTATGATAATTACGGACGAGTTATCAAGAAAAATACTGTCATAGATGACAGGGGGTATGAGACGACGTATACATACAACTTGGCAAATCAGGTTGAGACCATAAAATATCCCAAAGGACTGAAAGTCAAGAATGGGTATGATGCCTGCGGAATACAGATATCAGTTTCAAATGCCGACAACCAGAAACTCTATTGGAAGCTCCATGACCTGGATGCAAGGGGACAGATTGAGAAGGAAGAATACGGAAACGGTCTCATCACAACAACGGCTCATGATCAAAAGAAAGGTACTATCTCCAGCATATTGACACCCGGAATTCAAAATTGGACATACAGTTTTGATGCCGTGGGCAATCTTGTCACACGCCGTGATTTAAAGAAAAATCTATCGGAATCTTTCTCGTATGATGGTTTGTATCGTCTGACAACAGTTCGTAAGAACGGTCAGGTAACGCAGTCCATGACTTATGACAACGCTGGCAATATAACCAGCAAGTCTGATGTCGGAACATATATCTATACAGACGGTTCCAACAAGCTGTCTTCCATTACGGATTGCAAGCGTCCCATTGCGACTTGGGATGAAATCAGCTATAACTCTTTCGACAAAGTAGCCAAGATTGTATCAGGCAATAAAACAATGCAGATAGAATATGGTCCGGACAAATCGAGAGTGTTGGCAGACATCCAGGGAGTGCGGAAATATTATGTGGATAATCTGTTTGAGCAGAAAGTTGAAAATGGCAAGATAAGTAGTACGAACTATATCTTTGTATTTGGAAAGGCTGTGGCAATACTCTCACAAGATGCTAATGACATTGAAGATGTAAAATACATACATCATGACCACTTAGGCTCCATTCAGGCTTATTCTGATGAGCTCGGCAAGCTGTATCAGGAACTAAGCTATGATGCATGGGGGGTAAGGCGTAACCCAGATACATGGGTAGTATTTGATGTGGTCGTATCAAGCAATGCTTATAATGATCATGGCTTCGGCGGGCATGAGCATATTGACTTGTTTGAACTGGTCAATATGGACGGTAGAATGTATGACCCTGTCATTGGACGTTTTATTTCTGCTGACCCGTTTATACAGAGTCCAGACTTTACACAAAGTCTGAATCGCTATGCGTATTGTATAAACAATCCTCTCTCACTTATAGATCCCTCAGGATATAGCTGGTTCAGCAAAAACTGGAAATCAATCACTGCATCTATTGTAGGTATAGCCGTTTCTATAGTAACAGCAGGTACAGCGAGTGGACCTGCAATTGCCATAATCGCAGGGGCTGCAGGAGGTGCTGCTGGCGCTTTAGCGGGTGCCTTACTTAACGGGGCAAATATTGGACAAATAGCCAAGAGCACTTTTATAGGTGCCTTGGTTGGTGGCGCAAGTGGATTTTTGAATTTTGCGTCAGGCGATGGTACTATACTCGAACAGCTGTTTAAACATACATTCTCACAAGGCTGGCTGGAAGGTGTACAAGGAGGCAATATGTTGCATGGCTTTATGATGGGTGCAGTCTCATGTGCAAGTGGAAGTGTAATTAGTACTGTATGTGACAGTTGGAATCCTATAGCGCAACTTGCGACTAATTCTATCTTGTCAGGGACCGTGGATGAAATTGGTGGAGGTAAATTTGCAAACGGTGCTGTAACAGGGGCTTTTTCATATCTATTTAATGATATGATGCATGGTGGTCCGTTTTATAGACAAATAAAAAAAATATATGAAAATTACGCACATGACAAATCTGGCGTTGATTTTTATAAATCACTTGGAGGAGCAATTGCTGCTGATGCCGTTGCCAACCCTCAACTATATCAAAACACTTGTGCAGCGAAACTTAGTGATGCAATGAATAAGGCAGGGTTAAAAATACCTTATGTTCAGAACCAGACATCAAAAGGTGCTAATGGAAATAATTATTTTCTTAGAGCAAGTGATATGAAAGCATATTTCGAGCGTAAATGGGGTACTCCCAAAAGTTATCATAGGTCTCATTGGCGGCTTAAAAATTGTATTGTATATCAAAATGGATTTGAAGGTGTTTCTGGGCATGTAGATATTTTTTACAAGGGAACTTCAGCTGCTGGTGCATATAATTATTTCATGAATCAAGATGGCCAACATCAAAATATTACAACTGTTGCTTGGAAATTCGGAAGATATTAAAGTTATAACAAATTGCCAAGAATCGAGGGGGCTGTTGCCTCCTTGATAGTCTAACGATGTAGTGATATTTTGCATATATTTTTTTTACTTATCTTAGATATAAATAGTTTGTACAAAAAAAATTACGTTTATTTTACAAAATGTCAAGCGTTATGAAACATCAAGTTTACTTTTTGTCATTTGTTGTTATCTGTTTGTTGATGTCTTGCGGCCCGATAAAACGAAGCGATACAGAAGAAGTTACCAATGACACTATAGTATGTAAGAAGAAAATTCAAGACCACCTTGTTAAGTATTGTACTTATGAATATTTTATAATTAATAAAGGTGACACCTCTGCATATTCATTTATATTTAGATCAGGACGCGCTTATCCTCATGATTGTAACATGGAGATTGTGAACTGGCCAAGGTACAAGCAGTATTTGATACCAAAAGATACTATAATATCTTGCTATGAGCCAAATTATAAAGACTTTCTGAAGGAGATGGATTTATGTTTAAACGTCGCATTGAATGTGAAAGATTCTATAAATCTCAAATATATAGTCTTTCGTCTTGTTAATTGTACGGATATAGCTATTGAAACTTCAAATTTATTTTACAAGATGAGGAGAAAAGATCTTACTCATCAGAATATCTTAGATGCTTTACAAAAGACGTCATTAAAAGAAGATTTCAATAGAATCCTTAAAAAATACAATTTACATATTGCGGACGAGAATTGTTATGAAGAGATATATCTTGTAAAAAAATCAGACTTCCTGAATATTAGTAACTATTCTAATAAAAAAGAAGTACCAGATTCCATCTTAGATGTAAACGTCAGTTTAAATATTGCTCATATGTGATCCAATCATGACTTTGGAGTGATTTTATCCCCATTTGGGGCAAGGGTCTTTGTGGGACAAACGGCAGTTTGTGGTACAAAGACACACCTTGCTGATGTAGAAAATGGGATTATAAGCCCCTGCTGTGTTACTGCATTCATTGAATACAGTAACTCGGCATAGGCTTGCATTCGAGGAATGCAGTAATTCAGAGTTTCCTCCATCTTTTCACATCTTCCTTGTATTGGTCGAGGTGTTCCCGCAGTATCTGTTCGACATATCCCGAAACGCTCGCTCCATGCTCACCGATTCTCCGCACCACGAAGTCTAACTTTCGTTGGGTTTCCTCTGATACATACACGGCTTTGCGG
>KQ959479.1 GCA_001552765.1 Bacteroidales bacterium KA00344 | reverse complement strand
GAGATACGCTGCCGCTCCCCACCCGAAAGGTTTTCCCCATTTTCGCCAATCACCGTGTCGTAGCCTTGTGGCATACGACGGACGAATTCATCGCACTGTGCCAATCGCGCCACATGCCTTACTTCCTCATCGGTGGCGTCGCGCTTTCCTATGCGAATGTTGTCGGCAACAGAGGCATTGAAGAGCATCACGTCTTGAAATACTACGGCGTAATTTTTGAGCAACGTCTCTGGTTCTATGTCCGAGATGTCGTGTCCGCCCAGTGTTATCTTTCCACTATTGATGTCCCAAAAACGTGCAGCGAGCTTGGCAGTGGTACTCTTACCACCACCTGAGGGACCAACGAGTGCGGTTATCTCGCCTTGTCGGGCAGTGAATGAAACATTGTGAAGCACCTGCTTGTCTGTTTCGTAGGAAAAGCTGACGTTGTGGAACTCAATGTCATAGTTCGAAACTTCCACCTCGGTGTCGCCCGTCTGTATGGGCATTGCCTCCATCTCTTTCATTCGCTTGATGCGTACATCGAGAAAAGTAAGAACGGCAAGGTGATTGCATACTTCAAGAATAGGATTATAAACCATTGCCGAAACAAGGAGGAACGCCAAATAGACGAACACCGACACGTCGCCACGCTGTAGCATCCATGCGCCTACAACGATGACGGTAGGCATGCCCAATTTAAGCAGTACGGCAGAGATGTTGACAAACACACTTGTCAAGAGTTCACCGGCAACAAGTCCTTTTTCCAATGTTTTTAATCGCTGGTCGAACCACTGGTTATATTCGTCCTCGCCATTGTACGACTTGATTTCCTGCACACACTCCAGTCCTTCC
>KQ959478.1 GCA_001552765.1 Bacteroidales bacterium KA00344 | reverse complement strand
TAATAAAGTTTTACCGGACAGCAATAATTTGAAAATAAATGCCGTATCGTCCGAAATTCGAGAATTATGCGAAGGTTTGTATTTGCCTTATAGTCAGTGTGTTATTTAAATATGCTCAAATAACCAAAGTTTTGCTGCCTGCGGTTGCATATCAAATGGCCATGCGGTTGAGGCTCAATCGCAACGCGCCAAGAGCTTAATCGCGTGCCCGTTGAGCTCAAACCGCGTAGCGAGAAGATAGCAACCGCGTAGCTACCGAACTTTTGCGACTATCCCAGCTTAAAAAAATGGTCAAAACATGGCGTGTTTTTCTCTAGATGATGAAAAAATAATCGTTAGAAAATGATAATTTAATTTTACACCTTAATTGTGTATTTGACAGAAGACCTTGCCAGCCTTAATGGGTTGGGAACAACCTGCGCAACCTTGCCTTACTGGTATTCTGACTTAGTGAAATTCCTCATCTTCTGTATGGAGTGATAGGGGGGAGACCCTCCTTACAGGCTCTCCAGTACTCGCTTCAGTACTACCTCGGCAGAAATTTCACGGTTGGCAGCTTCAGGAATGACAAGGCTGCGCTCGTCCTCGATAACGTCGTCGGTGACGATCAGACCGCGGCGTACGGGCAGACAGTGCATGAACCGGCCGTTATTGGTCCAGCTCATGTGTTCGGAATCGATGGTCCAGCCCATGTCCTTGGAGAGGATTTGACCGTAGTTGCTTGGATTTTTTACTCCCGGGCAACTCCAGTTCTTGGCATAAACGAAGTCGGCTCCTTCGAGTGCTTTGCGTTGGTCGTATTCCACTTGGACGCCGTCCACGAAGCGGGGATCGAGTTCGTAGCCTTCAGGATGGGTGATGACGAAATCAACATCGGCTGCGTTCATCCATTCGGCAAAGGAGTTTGGCACAGCCTGAGGCAGCGCACGGCAGTGGGGTGCCCACGTGAGAACAACCTTGGGGCGTGCTGTCTGCTTGTGCTCCTCAATGGTGATGAGATCGGCAAAGGCCTGAAGCGGGTGCACGGTGGCCGTTTCCATAGCTACAACGGGCTTGCCAGAATATTTCACAAACTGGTTGACGATGGTCTCGGCATAGTCGAACTCACGATCGGTGAGACCTGCAAACGAGCGCACGGCAATGATGTCGCAGTAGCAACCCATCACGGGGATGGCCTCGAGCAGGTGTTCGCTCTTGTCGCCGTCCATAATAACACCCCGCTCGGTCTCTAATTTCCATGCACCGGCATTCACGTCGAGCACGATGACATTCATGCCGAGGTTCATCGCTGCCTTCTGGGTGGAGAGACGAGTACGCAGCGAATTGTTGAAGAAAATCATCAACAGGGTCTTGTTTTTGCCCAAGTTCTGATAAGCGTAACGGTTTGCTTTTACCTCTTTCGCTTCTTCAATGGCCTTGTTCAGGTTGCCAATATCTTCTACGTGAAAAAACGTCTTCATCATATAATTGCAGTTTTTTGTTTATGCTCTCTTATTTTCCCTTTCATTCTTCCCTCCTCATTCTTCCCTCTTATCTCTTCACTCTTCCCTTACTTGCCCTCTCCCTTCAATGAGCCATTTGTATGTGGTCATCTCTTCGAGTGCCATTGGACCGCGTGCGCCGAGCTTTTGGGTGCTGATGCCTATCTCTGCGCCGAGCCCGAATTGTCCGCCGTCGGTGAAACTCGTGGGAGTATTGACGTAGACACAAGCCGCATCGACCATGGCTTGGAACTTGCGGGCAGCCTCTTTGTTTTCGGTGACGATACTCTCGCTGTGCCCACTGCCATAGGTGTCGATATGCTCGATGGCTTCATCGATAGAGTCTACGGTTTTCAGTCCCATTTGCATACTCAACCATTCTGTGTGCCATTCTTCCTCGTTGTTGATGGTGGTGAGTAGGTCTGCCGGGTAGTTGTTTCGGAGCACTTGGAATGCGCGATGGTCGGCATGAATCGTCACTTGCTTCTCAGCTAAAGGTTTACAGAGGAAGGGAAGATCGTTCAGTCGTTTGGCATTGATGAGGAGGGTGTCGAGCGCGTTGCACACGCTGACGCGGCGTGTCTTGGCATTGTCTATGACCCTTTGGCCGATAGCGAGGTCGCCTTCGGCATCAAAATAGCAGTGTACCACGCCTGCACCGGTCTCGATGACGGGAACTTTGGCCGTGTCACGAACAAAATTGATGAGTCGTTTGCCGCCTCGCGGTATGCACAGGTCGATATAATCGTTGGCTTGCAGCATCTTGCCCGTTGCTTCATGAGTGGCAGGAAGCAGGGCCACGATGTCGGGATTGGCACCCTCATTCTGCAATATCCGGTGGATGAGGTCTACGCCGGCCTGGCAAGAATTAATAGCATCTTTGCCACACTTCAGAATACAGGCGTTGCCGCTTTTGAGGCATAGGGCAAAAACATCGAACGTGACATTGGGTCGGGCTTCATAGATAACACCGATAACTCCAAATGGAACGCTGACGCGTTTAAGCTTCATTCCATTGGCGAGTACTTGGTGTTTGAGCGTATGTCCCAATGGAGAGGGGAGGGCTGCAACCTGCCGCATACTGTCGGCAATATCTTTGAGACGTGTTTCTGAGAGCTGCAGACGGTCGTATAATGGGTTGGCCTTGTCCATGCGTGCAAGGTCTTTGGCGTTAGCTTCCAACAGTGTGGATGTTTCCGAAATAATGGTATCGGCTACCCGATTGAGTATGTTGTTGCGCGCTTCGTCGGTCATAAGGCCAAGCGTTTTGCTGGCGTTTTTGACATTTTTGAAGGTCAGTTCGAGTTGCATAAGAGATTTTTTAGAAATTAAAGGAGTTTTGGGAAGTGGGGAAGTTTGTGCGACTGGAGCCAAACGTCTGTGTATTGTTTAGAAGACCGGAAAAGAGTTGCAGTAATTTCCAACCTTTTTGTATATGTTTTCCGGATTTAATATAAGCGACCTTTTAGCTCTTTACAAGTCAGTGCTCGCCAACTTTCCAACCATTATTCCATATACAGATAGTCGTAGTGTATGAGGGGCCTGATGTCGTGAGCACCCATCAGCTTCCGCGCTTCGTCGGCAGCATAGTTGCTTCGGCCTACGGCGATGGTGTTATTCTGTTTGTCCACCACATTGATAATGTCTCCTTCCTCGAAGTCTCCGTCTATTTTGGTGACACCAACGAGTAGCAGGCTCACCGCTTTCTCGCCTTTCAGAGCCTCTTCAGCCTTGTCGTTGATGTGGATTTTTCCTTTGGCAAAGCTCTCGCTGTGGGCTATCCACTTCTTCACTTGAGACGTGGGGTTGGGGTTAGGGAGAAACTCCGTGTGCATGGTCTCTTGTGGATTGGAAAACAGGTCGATGAGAATATTTGTGGTCTTGCCATTGGCGATGATTACTTTGATGCCTTCCTCGGCCACCTTGCGGGCAATATTAGTTTTGGTAATCATGCCTCCCCGCCCGAAGTTGCTTTTGGAATCTTGTATGTATTCGCTAAGGTCACGGTCGTAGTTTACAACCGGAATGACGCGCGACAAGAGTTCTTTCGGGTCACCGTTGAAGATGCCGTCCACATTGGAAAGGATGACCAGTGTGTCGGCTCCCATCATCGACGCCACCAGACCGGCCAGTTCATCGTTGTCGGTAAACATCAGTTCGGTGACGCTCACGGTGTCGTTTTCGTTAACAATCGGAATTACGCCGTTCTCAAGCATCACATTCATGCAGGCCCGCTGGTTGAGATATTCGCCGCGAGTGGAGAAACTTTCCTTCATGGTGAGCACCTGCCCGATATGCATATTGTATTCGCAGAAAAGATCGTAGTAGAGCCCAATAAGTTTCACCTGCCCCAATGCGGAGAACAGTTGGCGCTGTTTCACGCTGTCCAATTTCCGTTTTACGCGCAGCTCGTCACGTCCACTGGCCATCGCTCCTGACGAAACGAGAATTACCTCGTATCCATTCTGCTTGAGCCATACAATCTGGTCAACGATCGACGACATACGCGTCACGTCGAGTTTGCCGTTGTCTCTGGTCAGCACATTACTGCCAACTTTGATAACTATGCGCTTCTTCTGCGGGACTCTTGTATTGTGGGCGATATGCTTTTGGACTGTCATTATGTTTTTTCTTTTGTTGTTCTGCTTTGAATAAAACTTCGCGGATCCTTCTTTTTTGCATCGTTCTCCCTGATTTCCACACGTCTTATCTTGCCACTGATGGTCTTGGGCAAGGCATCTGAAAACTCGATGACGCGTGGGTATTTATAGGGAGCAGTCTCATGCTTCACGTGGTTTTGAAGCTCCTTGATAAGTTTTTCTCCTGCTTGTTTCTGATAGTTCTTGGCCAGCACCACCGTAGCCTTAACTATCATTCCCCTGATGCGGTCCGGAATGCCGGTAACTGCACACTCCACAACGGCAGGATGGGTCATCAGTGCACTTTCTACTTCGAACGGTCCGATGCGATAGCCGGAGCTCTTGATCACATCGTCGGCTCGCCCTACGAACCAATAGTAGCCTTCCTCGTCGCGCCAGGCAAGGTCGCCGGTATGGTAAATGTTGTCGTGCCACACCTTCTCGGTCAATGCTTCGTCGTGATAATATCCCTTGAAAAGTCCGATAGGTTTACCGGCGTGGGTGTCGATGCAGATTTCGCCCTTTTCTCCTTCTTCGCAATCGGTGCCGTCCGGACGAAGCAGTCGGATATTGTATTGGGGAGAGGGCTTTCCCATCGACCCCGGTTTGCTTTCCATCCATGGGTATGTTCCGAGTGTCATGGTGGTTTCAGTCTGCCCGAATCCCTCCTTGATCTTTATCCCGGTTCGCTTTTGGAATCGTTCAAAGACAACGGGCTCAAGTGCTTCCCCAGCAGTGGTACAGTATTTCAGGGCAGAGAAGTCGTAATTATCGAACTCTTCCTGAAGCATGAATCGATATATTGTGGGTGGTGCACAGAACGAAGTTACGTGGTATTTGGCCATAGCTTTCATTACCTTGGCGGCAGAAAACTTCTCGTGATCAAATACAAACACGGTTGCACCGGCAAACCATTGACCGTAAAGTTTGCCCCAGACAGCCTTTCCCCATCCGGTGTCGGCCACGGTGAGATGGATGCTTTCTTCGTTTAGGTTGTGCCAGAACACACCCGTCGCCAGATGTCCGAGGGCATACAGGTGATCGTGAGCCACAATCTTCGGTTCACCACTGGTGCCACTGGTGAAATACATGAGCATAATATCCTCATTGTTATTGACATCTTTCGGACGCACAAACTGTGGAGCTGCCCCCCACTCCTTACGCCAATCGTGAAACCCATGCGGCACGGGATTGTTTCCTTGTGCCATAGAGTTTACGGCTACGAGAATCTCTACCGTCGGGCTTTGAGGCATCGCCTCGGCAACTTGTGTGGTAACATATTCGTCGTTCACGCAGACGATGGCCTTGACGGAGGCTCGCTGGTTGCGGTATTCTATGTCCTTGTGGGTAAGCATGTGGGTTGCCGGGATGGCCACTGCACCAATCTTGCTCAGAGCCATCATCGAGAGCCACCATTGATAATGGCGCTTTAATATGAGCATTACTTTGTCGCCACGATGAATACCCAGACTCTGGAAATAGGCTGCAGTGCGGTCTGTTTGCTCCTTGAACTGTGCAAAGGTTGTATATACTTCCTCCCCACGCTCACTTGTCCATATCAGGCACACTTTGTCGGGGCATTGCTCTGCCCACACATCCATCACATCGTAGGCGAAATTGAAATTATGTGGTATCTTGAAATGCAGATTCTTCTTGAAGTCTTCCTCTGAAGTGAAGTGGGGCTGCGTTAGAAATCTTTCTATCATTGTTGTTGTTTAGTTACTCCTGCTTAGAAGATAATGGCCAGCAGGGTCACCGGTTCTCCGTTTAATGCCCGCAGGCAGTGAGGTTGTGTAGAGTCGAAGTAAAGGCTGTCACCCTCGTTGAGTGTCAGCACTCTCTCGCCGACGGTAATCTCAAGACATCCCTTTATCACCATATCAAACTCTTGGTTGGCATGCGAGCTCTTGCTGATAGCAGTGCCTTCGGGTTTAGGACTGATAACCACCAGGAAAGGGTCGGCCTTGCGTCCTCGGAATCCGCTGGCCAAGCTCTGGTATTTGTAGGCCTCCTGACGCTCTACAGTCTGCCCCATTCCCTTACGGGTGAGAAAGTAGCTGCTCATGCGCGGTTCCTCACCAAAGAGCAGTTCATCGAGACTGATACCATATTGCCTGGCTATCTTTTGCAGGCTGCTCACATGGAGATATCCTGTCCCGCCTCCTTCCTCCATCTGTAGGTATTCGTCGTGGCTAATGCCACATAGCAGGGCAATCTCGTCTACCGGAATGTCCAGCACCTCGCGCAAGCCTTTCAGGCGTTTACCTATTTGGATAGCTGTTTCTTCTTCCATGCTGAATAAATTAAAAATCGGGCCAAAGATACAAAGAATTTACGAGAAAAAGAACTGAGGGTTGTTACAGAAGGCAACTCTTAACCTAAATTATACAAGAGAAGCTTTGATTCCTTCGATAACGGCACTGGAGAATCCGTGCCTTTCCATGGCATTGAGTCCCTTGATGGTCATACCTCCAGGAGTGGTAACCTTGTCTATCTCCGTTTCCGGATGATGCGCTTTTCCTTGCAGCAGTTTCACGGCACCATTCATAGTCTGCACTATAATTTCTTTGGCATCGTCGGCCTTGAAGCCCAGTTCCACACCGGCTTCAGAGGCGGCGCGTACAAACCGCATGACGTATGCAATGCCGCATCCGGCCATAGCTGTGCCGGCAAAAAGCAATCGTTCGTTGGTTATCATGCTTTCGCCGAGATCGTCGAATATATCTTTCACTTTGCAAATATTGTCGGCTCCTTTTGCATTGGGAGCAATGAAGCTCATCGATTCCCTTTCTGCGATGCCGACATTGGGTATTACTTGGAATATTTCGGGCACGACACCATCCTTCTCCAGCCATGTTTCCAATTGATCAATGGTGATCGAGGCGGCCATGTTGATGATCACCTGTTTGCCGTAATCAAGCTCCGATTTTATTTCATCGATAACCGTCTTTACGACACCGGGCTTCACAACCAACGCTACAAAGTCAGCATCTTGTGCAGCAGTTCTGTTATCCGTGGTGATACTGACACCCATTTGGGAAAACTTTTGAAGTTTGTTATCATGGGGATTGGCTACGGTGATATTACCCGGACTAAACATTGTTCCTTTCAACAAACCGGTTGCGAAGGCACCCCCCATCTCTCCTGCACCGATAATAGCAATTTTCATAATCCTTTTGAAGTTTTTATAGTTGTCACTCCTTTACTTTTCTAAAGTTGTTCAAACACGTTTTTCAGTCTGCCGATAAAGTCGTCTACTTCGGCTTTGGTCAATGTCAGCGGCGGAAGGATGCGCAGAATGTTTGTGCCGGCACATCCGGTGAACACGTGTTGCTCGTGGATGAGTTTGTCACGCACCTCCTTATGCGGAAGGTCCAACACCAATCCTATCATCAAACCGCGTCCGCGCACCTCAATAATATGAGGCTCGGCCTTTTGCATCTCTTTGAGTCGTTCGATAAAGTATTCGCCCACCTTGTTTGCGTTATCCACCAGTTTCTCCTGCTCAAACACGTCGAGTACGGCCAGTGCCGCCGTACAGCCAAGGTGATTACCACCAAACGTGGTACCCAACTGGCCGTAGACGGGTTTAAAGTCGGGTGAAATGAGTAATCCGCCTACCGGGAATCCGTTGGCAATTCCTTTGGCCACGGTAATAAGGTCGGGTTTGATGCCCAGCCATTGGTGAGCAAAGAATTTACCGCTTCGGCCATATCCGCATTGTATCTCGTCGCAAATCAAAATAGCACCATGCTTTTTGCAGGCAGCTGCCAAGCCTTGCACAAATTCCGGAGTGGCCATGACACAACCACCAATGCCCTGAATACACTCAATGATACAGGCGCACACATCGCCTTTGGCCAGTTCTTTTTCCCATGCTTCGAGGTCGTTCATGGGGAGGAAAGTCGCGTGTCCGTTGGCGTTGATGGGTGCCACGATCTTGGGATTTCCAGTCACCTCTACAGCCAGCGACGTGCGTCCATGAAACGCATGGTCTACGGCCAATACGCGCTTCCGACCATTGGTGAAACTCGCCAGCTTCAAAGCGTTCTCGTTGGCCTCTGCTCCGCTATTGACCATAAAGAACTGATAGTCTTCATAACCACTTGCCTTGCCCAGCCGTTCGGCCACTTGCTGCTGCAGCGTGTTGATAACACTGTTGGAATAGAAGCCCAGTTGGTGGAGTTGATTGGTCATTATGTCCACATAATGGGGATGGCAATGTCCAATACTAATGACGGCATGGCCACCATAAAGGTCAAGATATTCCTGTCCTTTATTGTCCCATACCTTTGTTCCTTTGCCCTTGACAATATTGATATCAAAGAGCGGATATACGTCAAATAGATTCATAATTATTCCCTCTTATCTCTTCATTCTTCACTTCCTTAAAATGCACTCGGTTTCAGTCTCAACCCTTCCCGTTCATCTATACCAAACATGATGTTCATGTTTTGTACGGCCTGTCCCACCGCGCCTTTCAACAAATTGTCGATACACGAGGTGATGAGCAGCTTATCTCCATACTTGTCGCAATGCACCAAAGCCTTGTTGGTGTTTACCACCTGTTTCAGGTCAATCTCCTTGTCCACATAGTGTGTGAAAGGAGCGTCCTTATAAAATTCCTTATATCCTGCCACGATGCTGTCGAGGTCTTTGTTGGTGCGTACCACCAGCGTGGCAAAGATGCCGCGTGCGAAATCCCCACGGTAAGGGATGAAATCGATTTCTGCTTCGAGACGGCCCTGTACCTGCTCCAGACTTTGCTTGATTTCGGACACGTGCTGATGAGAGAATGCTTTATATATACTGATGTTGCCCATGCGCCACGAGAAGTGCGTGGTTGGCTTCGGCTTCACACCTGCCCCCGTGCTACCCGTGATGGCATTCACGCTCACATCCTTGTCAATGAGTTTCATGTTGGCGGCCGGCAGCAGCCCTAACTGGATACACGTGGCGAAGCAACCGGGGTTGGCCACGTGTTGCGCTTCGGCAATTTTCGTCTTGTTTATTTCAGGCAGACCATAGATGTAGTCGTGCACTTCGGGTGTTGGATGCTGCTTTTCGGCGGCGGAGTCGGCAATCTTCACCGTTGGATGAAGTCGAAAATCCTGCGCCAAATCCACGATTTTTATGTGTGCCGGTACTTTGTGTTCTTTCAGAAAAGCTTCGCTCTTGCCATGCCCGAAACAGAAAATCGCAACATCCACCTCGTCGAATGGCATCTCTGAAGTGAAACGCATCGTCGTTTCGCCGTACAATCCCTCGTGTACATCGGTGAGCATATTGCCGGCGTTGCTCTCACTGTTTACAAACTTAATCTCTGCTTGGGGATGGTTTATCAACAGGCGAATCAGCTCACCCGCCGTATAACCGGCCCCTCCAAGTATTCCTATTCTAATCATCTTCTTTTTTCCTCGCTATTTATCTTCCGGGATAATCAGCCAAAGAATAGGATAGAGAATAATTCCGCTGAAAGCCGTGCATACCGTGAGAATTGCATAGGTAATACGTGCTATCGTTGGATCAATGTCAAAATATTCGGCAAATCCGCCGACTACTCCTGCAATCACTCTGTCCTTCGACCTTATCAATTTCTTTCCGTTTGCCATTGTCGTATTATTTTAATGGTTATCTTCTATTATATAGACGAATTGCAAGCCGGAAAAGTTGCAACTGCTACAGTTCTTTTCACAACGTTGCATCGTGTTTCATCCGCCCGCCACCATCCTATTCGGGAGGGGGCGGGCGATCATTTATCGTTCCTCGTCAGGATGCATACCGTAGAACACGCGTAGCGGTGTAGACTGAATCTTGATGAATCCCTTGGCGTCTTCGGCCGTCCAACCGTGCTGCATCTCACCGTATTCGCCGAGTTTCGACTTCGTGAGGTCGTCGTCGGAATCCACGCCCACCGTTTGGAAACTGTAGGGATGCAGCTTCAGAATGGCCGTACCATTGACATGGCGCTGCGAACTTTCGAGAAAAGCCTCGATGTCGGGCATCACCGGCTCAAGGTACTGGCTCTCATGCAGGAACATTCCGTACCAGTTGGCCACTTGGTCCTTCCAATATTGCTGCCATTTGGAGAGCGTAGACTTCTCCAGCAGGCGGTGAGCTTCGATAATCAGCAGGGGAGCGGCGGCCTCAAAGCCCACACGTCCCTTGATGCCGATGATGGTGTCGCCCACGTTGCAGTCGCGGCCGATGGCATACGATGCACCTATCTCCTCTATCTTCTGAATGGCCTTAATCTTGTCGTCGAACTTCTCGCCGTTCACGGCGCATATCTCGCCCTTCTTAAACTCAATACGCAGCTCGGTTTCTTCCTCTTTTGCGGTCACGTGTTTCAGGTAAGCCTCCTCCGGCAGTCCTTGTGAGGGGTCGAGCAGTTCGCCACCGCAGATACTCGTTCCCCAGATACCCACATTGTAGGAATATTTCAGTTTGGTGAAGTCGGCCTTGAAGCCGTGTTCATTCAAGAAGTCCACCTCGTCTTGTCGGGAAAGTGCGTGATCTCGCGTGAGCGTGATGATCTCTATGCCCGGAGCCATGACGAGGAAGGTCATGTCGAAACGAATTTGGTCGTTGCCTGCTCCCGTAGAGCCGTGAGCAATAGCGTCGGCGCCAATCTCATTGGCATAGCGGGCAATGGCGATGGCCTGAAAGATTCGCTCGGAGGATACCGATATGGGATAGCAGTTGTTACGCAGCACATTACCGAAAATCATGTATTTCAAACTCTTTTCGTAATACTCCTGTGTCACGTCGAGTGTCACATATTCTTTTGCCCCTAATTTGTAGGCATTTTCTTCATTGGTTTGCAATTGCTCTGCACTGAAGCCACCGGTATTGGCACAAGCGGCATAAACTTCCCACCCGTCTTGGGCGAGTTTCATTACGGTGTACGATGTGTCCAATCCGCCACTGAAGGCAACAACAACTTTCTTTTTCATAGCTTATGTTTTTTTTTAATCATTCAACAACTATTCCATTCTCCACCTATGCGATACTTAGTTTTCCCGGAGAAAGAGGGGGAGGGATTATATACTGTCAATCTGCTTGATTCGCTTCAATACTTCTGATGGAATCTTGGCCGGAAGATGGTCTTCGGGGTCGAAGAGCATGGCCGTGCAGATGCAGAACTTCCGTTCGGTGCGATGCAGGATGTCTTTATTGACGCATCCCTCGCATCCGCGCCAGAATGACTCATCGTCGGTGAGGTCGGCAAATGTCACCGGATGATACCCCAGCTGCGTGTTCATTTTCATCACCGCCGACCCACTTGTGAGCGAGAATATCTTGGCATGGGGCCATCGCACGCGGGCCAAAGTGAATGTCATATTCTTAATGCGTTTGGCAAGTCCTTTGCCTCTGAAATTGGGGTGCACAATAAGCCCCGATGTGGTGACATACCGTTTGTTGCCCCACGTCTCGATATAGCTGAATCCGGCGAAAGTGTCATCCTGCAAGGCAATCACTGCCTTGGCTTCTTTCATTTTCGTAGCAACATAGTCGGGTGAACGTTTGGCAATGCCTGTGCCGCGCACCTTAGCTGCGTCTTCAATTGTTTTAAGAATGGTATCGACGTATTTTGTATGCGACTCGTCGGCCACCATTACTTTAATTTCTTCCATTTTTATTTCTAAAATTCAACGATTTCGTTCAGTCCCTGAAGCACGGCGTCACGCTCAACGCCTTCTTTCAAGACCATGAGGATAGTGTCGTCACCGGCAATCGTCCCCAAAACCTCCTCCACATTGCTGTTGTCAATATTGTAGGCTATGGAGCTTGCGTAGCCGGGTCGGGTCTTGATGATGGCAATATTTCCGGAAAAGTTGATAGACTGAAATCCGGGAGACTGCAACATTTCTAAAGCGGAGAGCGGCTTGTGTATACGCTTGTACATGGTTTCGTTTGGCAACACATATACGTATTGCCCATTCATACTGGCCGCCTTAGCAACCTTCAGCTGTTTGAAGTCACGGCTCAGCGTGGCTTGGGTTAGTTCGAATCCCTCCTTTTTCAGCTCTTGCAAAACCTCCTCCTGGCTGCCTAACTCCTTACTGGAAATGATCATTTTAATCGCTTCCAACCTTCGATCTTTAATTTTCATGACATGAATTTTTATACTTTACTATGTTGCAAAATTATAATAAAAATATGTTATGACAAAATAATATGATAAGAAATTATAATATTATCCTACAAATTGATTTGTTTTTGTATTTTTATAAGTTGTATTTATGCAATATTGAGGTACGGAGCAATATGCGTTCTGCCACTTTTGTGCTGCATCTAAACCCTTGCACAGCTTTCGTTCCCATTTCTTTCGTTGTAAAAAATAATTACTATTTTTCGGTGATTATTTTTTGCACAACCAGCGCAAAAAGGGCTATGTTTCTGCCACTCCCATCCATTTCTCCGGTGCGAAAACTTGTCCGTATGTAGGAATTGTATTCCGCCATATTATGGTTAAGGCTTAATCGCGGTGCGCCTAAGCCTTAACCGCAGCACCACTAAGCCTCTTCCGCCCTGCGGTTAAGGCCTTCTCGCAATGCCGTTTGATATGCAATCGCGAGTGAGTACATAGAGAGCGCAGGCGTGTTAATACTAAATAGGCTGATTGTCAGGAATTTACGAATTGGGGAAATTTTGCGAAATTCTCGACCGAAGTATGTTTATTTTTAAATACGCAAATTCTGGAGAGCAGTTTGTAAAGCAAAAATACTCGAATTTTTCACATGTTGCAAATTGCGAATTGCGCATTTTTTTGTCCTCAACGGGCTTTTTTCATGATGGCCATAGTGTCATAAGGTCTTAAAACACAAGGCTTTCTGGTTAAAAAAATTTAATCGGATGCAACATTACGCAGAGTCTTACGTCTTATAATTGTACGACTTCATGCTCATGGGGTCGATCGGATAGGCAGTAGATAATAACTAAAAATATAAACAGATATGAAAAAGAACATTTTTATATTGGCAATGACGGCCGGCGTTTTGCTCGTCTCGAGTTGCGCAAGCAAGAAAGACTTGGTGAATTGTCAGAATGAAAACCGTGAGCTGACAGCCAATTTTCAGGATACCAGAGAGCGACTGGCAGCTTCGCAGAGTCGTGTCAGCGCGCTCGAAGATCAGCTGGCTCAGCAGAAGAGAGATTATGCTGCGCTACAGCGAAGCTTGGACAAGAGTTTGAGGAATACATCGGATAACAATATCAATATTTCGAAGTTGGTAGACCAAATCAATGAGTCTAACCAATATATCCGTCATTTGGTAGAGGTGAAGAGCAAGAGCGACTCGCTGAACATGGTGCTGACCAACAACCTGACACGCTCGTTGAGCAAGGAGGAAATGAGAGAAGTGGATGTTCAGGTGCTCAAGGGCGTGGTATATATCTCACTGGCCGACAATATGCTCTACAAGAGTGGAAGCTATGAAATCAATGAGCGAGCTGAGGAAACACTGGGCAAAATTGCCAAGATCATCATGGATTACAGAGACTATGACGTGCTGATTGAGGGAAATACCGATAACGTACCCATCAACACTTCGTCTCAGCTGATGAAAAATATCCGCAACAACTGGGACCTCTCGGCTCTGCGTGCATCATCGGTGGTGCAGTATCTGATAGACCGTTTCGGTGTGGCTCCGGGTCGCTTGACCGCCGGTGGGCGTGGCGAGTTTAACCCCATCGCTTCCAACAATACTGAACTGGGTAGACAGCGCAACCGTCGTACACAGATTATCATCACGCCGAAACTCGACCAGTTTATGGACTTGATAGACGAAGCTCCGGAGGAAAAGTAAAGCCAAGGGGCTGATTATAACATAAGAGAAAGAGAATTTGGGATTACCGGCTTGCGCCGAAAGCGTGTTGGATGGGCAAGAGAGAGGTAAACCTAAATTCTCTTTCTGTTTACTGTTTGATAATAAATCTGATGGTTTTGTATCAATTCTGAAAGTTTTTTGCTAATTTTGCAGACAGGATATAACTAAACAGTGAGCATGCAAATCAATTGAATATGGAAAAGATAAAGATGACAACGCCATTGGTTGAGATGGATGGTGACGAGATGACCCGAATACTTTGGAAGATGATCAAAGGTGAACTTATCTTGCCGTTTGTCGATCTGAAGACCGAATATTATGATCTCGGATTGCCCCATCGCGATGACACCGGCGACCAGGTGACCATTGATGCCGCGAATGCAACAAGGAAACACGGGGTGGCTGTGAAGTGTGCGACCATCACGCCCAACGCCCAGCGCATGGGCGAATACCATCTGCACAAGATGTGGAAAAGCCCGAACGGTACCATACGCTCCATCATGGACGGCACAGTGTTCCGTGCACCGATAACCATTCCGAGTATTCGCCCTGTCGTGAGAAACTGGGAACAGCCCATCACCATTGCCCGTCACGCCTATGGAGATGTGTATAAGGGTGTGGAAATCAAGGTTGAGGAGCCCGGAACGGCCAAGTTGGTGTTTGAGGGACAGAGTGGCAAACGGCAGGAAGTGGAAATCCACAGTTTCGACGGAGGAGGTGTGATTCAAGGTATGCACAACACGGACAAGAGTATCTGCTCGTTTGCTCACAGCTGCTTCAAGTTTGCCGTGGACACCAAGCAGGACTTGTGGTTTGCCACCAAAGACACCATATCCAAGACCTACGACGCCCGATTCCGCGAAATTTTTGAGGAAGTTTACGAGAAGGATTACAAGGAAACATTTGACAAACTCGGCATAGCATATTTCTATACTTTGATTGATGACGCTGTGGCGCGTGTGGTCCGTTCGAAGGGTGGCTTTATATGGGCTTGCAAAAACTATGATGGCGATGTGATGAGCGATATGCTTTCCACAGCCTTTGGCTCCTTGGCCATGATGACCTCTGTGCTCGTTTCTCCCGACGGCAACTATGAGTTCGAGGCGGCACATGGCACGGTGACGCGTCACTACTATCGTTATCTTAAAGGTGAGGAGACTTCGACCAACCCGATGGCCACGATTTTTGCATGGAGCGGAGCGTTGCGCAAGCGGGGCGAACTCGACGAGAATGAGGCGCTGGCAAACTTCGGCGACCAATTAGAGGGTGCCTGCTTCGACACGCTGAACGAGGGAATCGCCACGAAAGACCTTGTCGGACTGATGGAGGGTGTGGAAGTTAAGCCTGTGAACTCCGCCGACTTTATCGCGGCCATCCGTGAGCGTCTGGAGAAGCGTTTGGCTTAATGGTGGACAAAGCGCTGCTACATTGCTTGTGGTATTGAGAATGTTGCAAACACAAAGCGAGATATGTCAAGGGGAAAGTATTGTGGGCTTTCCCCTTGATGTGTTATTGATACATAGAATATAAAGGTGAGCGTTGCACAGTTTTTACTGTTTTGTTTGTTAAAATCTATATGTTTTTTTATTGTGTTCAAATAATTGTTGCTACCTTTGCCAATAAATATTCAATATTATTTAAAGACGTATTTCTATTCATTTATTGTCTGACCGGAATTATTATATATGAGAAAGAAACAGTTGTGGTGGATTATCATCATTGCGTTTTTGCCGATGCTGATATTCAGAGACTTCACTCCCGACAATGAAGCCCGCTATTTAACTATAGCTGATGAGGCGCTGCGCAGCGGTCATTTTTTCTCTTTCACGTTGAATGGGCAGCCTTATGCCGACAAACCTCCATTGTATTTTTGGTTGGTTATGGCTTGTCGCCAACTGTTAGGTTGCCACTCTATGTTGGCACTCTGTATGTTCTCGTTTCTCCCCGCGGCCGGCGTGGTGAAGATAATGAATGATTGGACGCACGATAGTCTGTCGGCTCCATATCGCGATTTGGCACCTCTTATGTTGTTTTCCACCTGTTACTTTCTGGCGGCGGCAATGGTTGTTCGCATGGATATGCTGATGACGCTATTTATGGTGTTGGCCTTTCGCTCTTTCTGGAGGATGTATTCCTCCCCCCATGTCATCCGTTCCGAACAATGGCTCATGGGAGTTTGGCTTTTCATGGCTTTGTTTACGAAAGGCCCTTTGGGCTTACTCATCCCTTTGTTTGCCACGTTGGTTTTTATGATACTGATGCATCGATGGCGGGAAATCGGCAGGTTGTGGAACTGGCGCACATGGTTTGTCTTGGGAATTGGCAGTTTGGGTTGGTTCGCCATGACCTATTGCGAAGCCGGCGGGGATTATCTCTATAACTTGGTGTTTCATCAGACTGTCGGTCGGGGCATTAACTCTTTTCACCATGCCCGTGCTTTCTACTATTATTTCGTTTCTTTATGGTACGAATGGTTGCCTTGGTCGCTCTTGTGCGTGGGTGGCATGATATGGGCGTTGCTACGCAAGCTGGATATGGAGGAGGTGTACAAGTTCTTCTTTTGCATAGTAGTCGCTACACTCTTCTTGTTATCTTGCGTCAGCTCCAAGTTGCAGATATACCTGCTGCCGGCTTTTCCTTTTGTAATATATCTGACAGCCCGTCTTGTCCAGACCGCCGAAGGGAGTCGGTGGGTATCGTGGTCGCTTGCTTTTCCGGAGTCTATTCTTGTGCTGACTTTCCCTGCATTGTTGGTGGCGCAGCACATTGTGGCATTGCCGGTGCTGCGTTTACCCCTTGTCATGGTGGCTGCCGCCGTGATGAGTTTGTTTGCCGCTGTTTCGCTCTACCAACTTGCGGTTAAGAAGTCGGTTGCCGATTCTATTCGGATCTTAGGCTATGGCGTGTTGGCTTTCCTGTTTGTGGCGGGGTGGGCCATGCCCATGATTAATCAATATATCGTGTGATGAGCAATAGAAGCCGGGCATGAATTTCTTGACACCGTTGTGTGTCCCAACTTAGAATAAAAAGAATGTGATATGAATATATTAGTTTCCGGTGCCGCCGGTTTTATCGGTTCTCGTGTGATGAAGGCTTTGGCCGAAAAGGGATTTAACGTCATAGGTATCGACAATATCAATGATTATTACGACGTCCGCTTGAAGTACGCGCGATTGGAACAATGCGGCATCGACACGAAAGAAGCCTGTTGGGAATCGAATATCGTAGAGAGCAGGATGCTACCACAGTGCAAGTTCATCAGAATGGATATTGGCGACTGCGAGACAATGAATCGTTTGTTTCGGCGTTATCACTTTGATAAGGTGGTGAACTTAGCTGCTCAGGCCGGTGTGAGATATTCCATTTCCAACCCCTACAGCTATATGCGCAGTAACTTGGATGGCTTTTTAAATCTTCTGGAGTGCTGTCGCCACAACGGTGTGAAGCATCTTGTCTTCGCCTCGTCAAGTTCGGTGTACGGCATGAACAGTAAGGTGCCTTTCTCTGAAGACGACAAAACCGATACGCCCGTCAGCCTCTATGCCGCCAGTAAGAAATCTAACGAGTTGATGGCACATTGCTACAGCAAACTCTATGGGTTTCGCACAGTCGGCCTTCGCTACTTCACGGTTTACGGTCCGTGGGGCCGACCGGACATGGCTCCAATGCTTTTTGCCAAAGCTATCATGAATGGCGACCCCATTAAGGTGTTTAATCATGGTGATATGTTGCGTGATTTCACCTATATAGATGATATCGTGGATGGAACAGTCCGTATTGTTATGTCTGAATCGCAGGAAACAGAGCTGGGTGTACCTTATAATATCTATAACATCGGCTGCTCTCAGCCCATCAAGCTCATGGACTTCATCACTGAGTTGGAAACAAGTCTCGGTCGAAAGGCAGACAAGCAATATGTCGGTATGCAACCCGGAGATGTGTATCAAACCTATGCCGACGTGAGCAAACTCGCCAAAGTAACCGGATACAGTCCTAAAACACGGCTGCATGACGGCATAGCAAAATTCTGCGAGTGGTATAGGAATGTTTATTTGCAGCTGCCGGAACTGCCTGAGGAAGCACGTCAGCAGTAGAGACTTTGCTGATGGTCTGATTTTTGAAAAGTAACGTAGAATATAAATATGAACAAGACTAAGGATTACGAGTTTACCATTATTGTGCCTGTGTACAACGAAGAAGACAACATTGACAGAGTTGAACAGGAACTGGCGGCCTATACGCTCAAGGCAGCCAAGAAAGCGTGTGTGTTGTTTGTCAATGACGGATCTTCAGACCGTAGTCTCGAACTTCTCAAGGCAGTCTGCTCACGCCACGATCACTTTTTCTACATATCCTCATCCCAAAATCACGGGCTGAGCACGGCTGTCAAAGCAGGTATCGATGCTGTTGAAAGCCGTTACTTAGGCTATATTGATGCTGATTTGCAAACTAATCCTGAGGATTTTAATCTGCTTCTGGCTCATGTGGGCGAATATCATTTGGTGACAGGCATACGCGCCAACCGCAAAGACTCCGGCTTTAAGAAGTTTCAGTCTAAATTTGCCAATGCTTTCCGCCGCTCGATGACGGGCGATACCGCCACCGACACCGGTTGTCCGCTAAAGGTGATGTGGACCGATTATGCCCGCAAGATACCGTTTTTCGACGGAATGCACCGTTTCCTCCCGGCTCTGTTCATGATGGTGGGTGGCAGATTTCTTGAGTTGCCAGTGCGTCACTATCCGCGTGTGGCCGGTATGTCGAAGTATCATCTGTGGAACAGGTTGAAAGGGCCGCTGGTAGACTGTATTGCCTTTCGCTGGATGAAGCATCGCTATATTCGTTACCATATCGACGATACCAATCTATGAGCCACCCTTTAGTTTATGCCATAGGGTTTCTTGCGCAGATTTTTTTCTCAGGACGCATCCTTGTACAATGGGTGCTTTCCGAGCGCGCCAAGAAGGTTCTGTCGCCCAATATCTTTTGGGTGTTCAGTCTTGTTGGCAGTGTTCTGCTGTTTATCTATGGCTGCCTACGTGATGACTTCTCTATTATTCTCGGACAGTATATTTCCTATTACATTTATATCTGGAATCTAAATATCAAAGGTATTTGGCGTGGCATACCCCGACTGTTGAGAAGGGCTGTCGAATTGCTGCCGGCCTTGGCTACCGTTATTATTTTGTCCGATGTTTCATCATTTGTGCAAGACTTTCTCCACAATGCCCAAGTACCCCTTTGGTTATTGATTCTCGGAAGTTCCGGACAAGTTATCTTTACACTCAGATTTGTCTATCAGTGGTATTATTCCTACCGACGTAAAGCCTCCCTACTGCCCATCGGTTTTTGGATTATCAGTCTGGTGGGATCGGGCATGATCGTGCTCTATGCCATCATCCGGTTAGACCCTGTTCTCATACTTGGCCAATCGGTGGGCTTTGTGGCTTATTCGCGCAACATCATACTTTCTTTGCGGAAGGAGTAAAGCGGACCAGCGTATGCATTTGTTGCCCCTTGAAAGTCAAAATTCCATTGACGTTTTTGGTGCAATCGACTTACTCTTTTCTCATTTTTCTAAGCCGAGACAATAGCGGAACCCACTGTTTGGGTTGCCGGTATATCATTTCTTTGTAACGCTTTCAAAGATGGGTGACTGATATTTGAAAGAATCCATAGTGACAACGCGCCCCTCTCTGAAACCTATGATGATCACATCGTAGTCTCCCGCAAGGTCCATGTTCTTATGATATTCCCATTGTTCCAATCCGTCTTCGGTGAACCGACGATATTGGGGCTCGCCTTTCATGATGGATATCACCTCTTCATGACTTTGACCCTGATGGATATTGCTGATGTAGGTCAATCTGCCACCGTTCCACAGGGATGCACACGAGGAAAAAGTGATGATTAATGCGCACGCGATTAGATGGTGTAGCCGTATTTTCTTTTGCATAGTGTTTAAAGATTTTAGTTTCTACAAAGGTAGAAAATCTGCAGAAAGCGATAGGGCATAAATCCCTATTTATCGTTGGGGATTTCCCTATTGCTGTGGGTTGGGTGTACGCTTATACTTCTTGGCTGCTCTTGGTATCAGACAGTGCGAATACAAATTTTTCGTCTTTGTATTTCATTACTGCAATGTCATAACGGATAAAGCGTGCGAGCGACTTGATGACCTTGTAACGACTGAGCTTGGCAAGACGAACGAGTCTGTTGAGCGTAACGTCCGGATGAGCCTTTAGCGTGTCGATCAGTTGCGTTTCGTTCTTGTTATAGGCCATCATAACGGTCGAGGCCTTGTCTTGTTTCCACATTTCAAGATGAATAGGCGAGGCCGCGATGTTTTCGTCTTTGATACGCACGTAGGCTGTTTTCCTGCCCCGTTCGTCGATGGCGCATACGGGCCTACGTGTGGCACGGGGAATAGTGGCGACCACCACCATACGTCCTTCTGCATTATAGGTGTCGAACGATATGGCCGCTGCCGGCTTGCAATATTCCGCAGCCACCTTTTCCATCATGAATGTTTCTTCTTCACTGCGTACACCGGAGATGTGACCATCGTCTCTGACGCCTATCAGCAGGCGCCCGCCATCAGTGTTGGCAAAAGCGGAAACCGACTTTGCCAACTTCACCGCATCTTGAATTTTATACTTGAAATCTTGGTGTTGGTGCTCACCTTGGGCGATGAGTTCCTCAAGATAGCTAAGTCCCCGGTTACACATTGTGCTCTTGTTCCCTTTCTCCTTTCAGTTCGCCATTGAGAGCAATCTGCTGCTCCGGTGACAGTATTTTTGCGCGGGATTGGCGGGGTTGGCGCACTTTAAACTTGTCGAATCCTTCGCCATAAACGCCAATGACATTGCTCTGTGTTACAAAAGCCTTGGGATCTATCTCGTTGATAATAGAAAATATCACGCTGCTTTCACGGCGTTTCGCCATCACAAAGAGCATCTTCACATCGTGTCCTGTGTAAAAGCCGTGAGCCTCGATGACGGTAGAGCCCCGATGTGGGAAGACGGCGATCTTGGAGGCGATTTCCTTGTATTTGCTGGAGATGATGAAAAACTGCACGCTGCGTTGCATGGATTGCACCACTTGGTCGACGCAGAAACTTGTGACGAGCAGCACCACGTAACCGTAGATCACTTTCTCCCAATCTTGAAACACCAAGTATGTGGACGAGATGATGACGATGTCAATGAGCATGATGATGCGGCCGAGACTGATATCGCGGTATTTGTTGATGATGGCGGCTACAATATCCGTTCCGCCTGTAGATCCTCGGAAAGCAAGTCCCAATCCTATTCCGGAGCCACAGAAGATGGCGCCGATGATGCTCGCCATGAACGGCTGGTCGCGTAGCAGGTGGGAGCCGGCTGTAGCTTCTTGCACTACGGTGGTCATCGTGGTGAGCACGATAACGCCAAAGATGGTCTTGATGCAGAATTTGAATCCGAGAATTTTCAGTGCAATGAGCAGCAAGACGGCGTTGATCGCAAAATAAGACAACTGAACGGGAATCCCAGTACCCCAGAATAATACGGAGGCAATACCCGGAACGCCGCCCGTAGCAATGCTGTTGGGCAGGAGAAAAATGTTCCAACCGATGCTGTAGGATACCATGGCGATGCCGATCATGACATAATCGCGTATCTCATTGATAGTCTGCTTTTTACTGAGTGTCATTTTGCTTGAGAATTAACATCACTTGAATTGTGTGGACAAAGGTACAGATTAATCTGAACAAATATAACTTTTTAGGCCCAAAGTTAGCAGCGGGCAGCATCGCTTACATCATTTTTGTTCGATTTTGGGAGAAAGTCTTGAGCAGCATCAAGTGCTTGTCGAGACCAAAGTTGTTTTCAGGTATTAATAGTTTTATTTCTTTACAAACACCTCTTTATTTTTCGCGTATTCAAAATTTCCATTGACTTTGTCTGAAATATCGCAAAATTTCCCCCATTTTATATCTTCCTGATAATCAATGTATTATATAAAAACCTATTAGTGATGACTATTTGGTCATACGCGATTGAATATCCAATGGCCTTGCGGAAAGGCCTTAATCGCGATTCGACTAAGCCCTTTCCGCATTCCCGTTGAATACTAACCATACTGCGATTAAGCCTTTTCCGCAACATGGCGGGATAAAAATTGAAAACTCTGAACGATTTTTGGCCTTAGCGTGTCAATGATGACGGCATAAACATAGCTCTTTTTGCGCTGGATGCTCCAAAAATAATCACCGAAAAATGGTAATATAATTTTATATAAAGAACGAATTTATTGTATACTCTCCTGCTTATTTTTTGATGTTCTTGCAATTCTGTGCTTAAATTGCTTCCAATCCTTCTTGCTAGCCCAAGCCCACCTTTTCTTTTTAATCGGGAACAAAGATGAGGAAGGAAGTGTCTTGGCTGGAATAAATTCAAATATCCTATTCCGTACACAAGTATCGTCTTCATTTCCAGAAATATAAGTTTCATCTAAAAGCAACAAATGATTACGATCGATGATTTTGTACCTCAATAGAACCAATTGTGTGCGTAGCATATAATATATATACGTCGTTACGCAGATGGTATCCTCTTTTACTTTATAATATCCACTCCTCATAAGATAGATATTATTCAAAGGCTTACACTCCTTGTCTAACTCCATATCAACTTTCTTGTAATGTTCATTTGCTGAAAAATCTTTCCCCACGGCATTGAAAAGAATATTTCCATAAGTCCCATCTTCATAAATGATGAAGGGATTATAGCCTGCAAGTGTTGATGCTCTACCATTATCAACTACTGAATAATCTCCTTTGGATGTCGATATATTACTGTCCGTAACTAAGGAATAATAACCTTTTATGTTCACTTTTGTACCAATCATAGTATTCATGTTGGCCCGAAAACCATTATATACGAGAGCTTTCTCGTAACGATTAGGAAAGAAACTCAAACAGCTTGTTAAAGTTACAGTGCCTATGATTGTAGCCAATATATACTTCTTCATAATGATTAAAATATCTGTTCAAGAATTATTCTCGTCCCCATGTCCCTCATGAGGCGTTGAAAACTCTCGTTCCGTTTTCATCCATAACGGAAAGGCTGCTCCCTAAATTGTCCGCGAAGGCAAAATAAGCCTTTACCGTGCCGTTCTCTCTGATGACGAAGGTGTTGTCGTCAAGGTAATAGAACTAGCGCGTTTTGCCATTTTCTGTAATCTTTTCGCATTCCCCGGCATAGATTGTGGTTCTGACATCCGTACCATTCTTTAACAACGCTGAATACCATCTTTGTTGATCTGGGCCGTATGCGAAATCCATCCTTAGATTCTTGCCTACATCTTCTATCAATTCAATTTTTTCAAAGTCATTGAGGGAAGTATTCAGTGCGTCGCCCGGTATCTTCCCGTCAGTGTTTTCCACCTCCGTCACAGCATGCGGACGGACATTCTGGTCGTAAGAGAAATTGCCTACCCCCGTTTTGAAAAGTATATTTCCGTTTGGTGCATAATTTATCCCCATGGTTTCCGTTGCCCCACTTTTCACAGAAACAAGTCTGTCAAGATCATCGTAGACGAAAGATTCCTGGGGGGTGTTGTTTCTCCTGCGTGACAACAGGTTGTCGGTGGCACCGTCGTAGGTCTCGTCAAAGGTCTTCAGGACGCTACCTTTTATCATTTACACGTATGTATTGGGTTGTACCTTCTTCATTCTTCATAAAGAGCGTATCTTGGACTATATTATACTTGCTCTTTTGAATTATCCCATCAAAATACCAAATAATCGTATCTTTATTTATAGAATATTTGATAGGAGAAGTTCCTTCTTCGTCTACGAAATAGATGGAGTCACTCGTTATTTTTAACCATGTAACTCCCTCTAAACTCCAATAACCATATAATGATTTTGGGGGCATGCAATTGTGTCTTGTCACATTAGCCAAACAGCTTGTTAATATAACGAAAAAAACAAAAGAAATAATATTTTTTTTCATACATATAAGTTTTAATGTTGTGGAATCTCAATATGAAAGACAGGGTCCTTAGAGGGTGTCCATGGATCTAGCACTCTGGATATTTTGCTATTATTCAGAAGTGCACGATGAAAGGCTGCTTTATTGGATACACTACTAGGAGCTATATCTATAACATTAAGTTGCCTATAATCTGCACAATGTTTTGACACTTTACTGGGCTCTTGTCTATAAACTTCTTTTAACATTTCCTGTTTGTCAGGATATCGACTTATTACTGCACGACCTGCAGGAGCATAATTACATGTTAGCTTATTTTTTAAATTATTATACATCGCATTTACTTGCTCTTCAGGTGTTCTTGCTGTGCTTGATATTGTCACTGAGTGTACTCCTGCCTCAGCCATACTTATTTTTATGACTGATATAGAATATAAAGATACTCTTTGTGCGAAATTAGGATTTGCAAACTTTACAACATAAGCCGGAGCTTTCCCTATTACGACAACCTCGGATAACATATTTTGTAAGTTTTGGTCTTCCTGTTGAGTACTAACTGATGGTGGGTCATCGTGCATTGCATGATTTAAAAATCCAATATTCATCCCCTGCACCGCTCCTTGCAGGAAATCACCTCCTGTGGACCAGGCTACCACGCCACCCATGACAGTTGTGGATGCAACCATAAGCCCCGAGTTCATATTTACACTTTGGGCATACGATCCGATACCTGAGGCCGCGGCACCGGAAACAAAAGCACCGGCAAAGTTTCCGCCGTCCAAGGCAGAAACTACTCCGCTCGCCAAACCATGCGCCCCTGCACGCAACAGTTCATTGCCGAGCGTCGCAGCCGCACCTTTTGAACAGTTCTCCAATTCCATAGCTTGCTGCTGACGACAACAGACTCAACGCACCGGCCTTCCAGACACTTTTACCTTCAAAAGAGGTCTGCATCATGCTGCTGGCCATATTGAATGCGGCAAAGGCTATTATGGCATCGTCGATTCCAAAGAGGTTACCACTCGGATCCGTATACTTCAGCGGATTGTTCAGGCAATAGCTGTAGCGGTTGAAGTTTTGGCTGTTATCCGGCATCTGAACATAGTTGTCAGGGCTGAAGAAGCGGCCGAGAACAGGGTCGTACAAGCGACCGTTCATATTGATGATGTCGAACTCGCTGAGCATCTCATGCCCCGTGTAGCCACGGTGCAGACCTATGGTGTTGAGCGTCACCGTCTGTTTGCCCCACGCATCGTAGGAGGCAAGGAAGAACTTTGCACCATTCTCATCCATATTGACAATATAACAATACCCCACAATGCGACTCTTCAAACAAGGATGAATGTTTTGTTTGGACCCCCTGTCAAAAGCTATGAGCAGGTTTAAATTCACCTTTTCTTCTATCATAATAGACAGAGTTCCATAAATTGTTAAACTCTTGTGCTGTTATCATTTGAATATTGAATTTCTTGAAGAATTGCAAATCACAGTTTGTATCCAACCAATAGCCGTAATTCCTTTCATCGGGCATTTTTACTATTATTTTTCCACCGCTATCAATTCCTATTTCTCGAAAAGGTTCATCGCATTTTTCATCATATTCTAAATACCACATTGCTACATAGCCTAATTTATCAAAAAAGTCTGGATCGGCGTTAAAATATTTTCGTAAAATAAAACGTATTCTACTACATAAGTTTTTTTCTTTCATCGTTTGCACTGGGATTTCTTTTTTACGGTGCCGATATTGAAACTTAAAATACAACATGATTAACGTGAGTTCGACGAATTATAAGTGTCTGTAAATTTGGTTATTAGCGAAATTTGTTGTAACTTTAAGGTGTTGATTTACAAACAATTACAAACAAAAATCGCTATGATCGCCGAGAACAAAGTTACTGAAATATTTTGTATGGCAGATGATTTCTGCAAGTTTTTTGATGCAATGGTGGCAAAATATACGCTAAAGCCTACTTGAAAAAGAAACTATCATCGTAATTCCACGATGTCAAAGGCAGAAGTCATGCTAATAATGATTCTTTTTCACGACTCTGGTTATCGCTGCTTTAAACATTTCTATCTTGAAAAAGTATGCAAGCATCTTTGTTATTTGTTTCCTGAGGTTGTCTCATACAACCGTATGGTAGAATTGGAAAAGGAAGTTGACATTCCACTCGCTTTGTTTATCAAGAAAGTCTTGTTGGGCAAATGCACGGGCATAAGCTTTGTTGACAGCCCACCACTGCGTGTGTGTAAGAACCAAAGAATATATATTGGGTCAGTTGATATTTACTGGGAGAAAAAGGCT
>KQ959477.1 GCA_001552765.1 Bacteroidales bacterium KA00344 | reverse complement strand
TGCTCTTTTAAGTTTTACCGGACAGCAATAGTTAATAATCAAGCATCGAAAATGTAAATGGAACTGTAAACAGCTGCTGTTTACTTAGTTCATATATTATTCACTTTACCAATTTATCAGGTAATTATTTGTTTTGTACAGACATAAAAAAAGGAGTACCGCCGTACTCCAACCTTGTTAACCTTAAATCTAATACTATGAAAAACATGATGCAAATATATGGTGTTTAATTTAAATTGAGAGAAAAGTTAAGTGAAAAGTGACAGTTTGTTACTTTTGTTAGCAAGGTTGGTTTGTTTGTTTTTGATTTGTTAATATGTACGTTTGTTGCAAATCCTATTCCCATGCAGTCTTTTAAGGAGTGCTAAGTTTAACCGTTTCGGTTTACCATTTAAACTTTTTGTATAGCTTCCAGGCCAGCATAATAGCATCGAAAAAGCCTACTCCAGTGGCCATCAAGCTGTTAATTCGCCTGGAGGGCCTTGCGCTTTTCTTCAGTGCAACAGGTTTGCGGAATATAGAAGTCCAAAGGTTGTATATTCTGTTATCATCTTTTTGGATATCTTTCAGAAGCATGGCCTTGCGCAGTTTAATTTCCGCTAAGGTTTTGTAAGTGTTTTGAGCTGTATAATCTTTGTCCATATTTATTTACTTAATAGCAATGAAGCAAGAAATTTGACGAGCGGTCTTTCAATCCATTGCTTTCTGAAAATGAGGAATAATAGGAGAATGATAAAGTAAATCCCGGCAACAATGAGGAATGCTGCCACGTAGCCCACCTGTGGCTGAAGGGCAAAAGCTAGGGCAAAACTCACATATATAAGCACCATAGAAAGGAATAGGCAAAGAATAGCGGTAATACTGAGCACTGTAAGAATCCTTACAGTCTTTTCAACAAGGTCCAGTTTTACATATTCTTTTTGTAGCCCAATGTAGTGCTTAAGAGTCTCTACAAGCTGGCCAATGGTTTCTATATTGTTATCGTTGGAAAACATGAATCTCCTATTAATAATTAAGGAAATAGGGTTGCGGAGTCGTCTGCAACCCTATTTTATAAAGTAATGAATTAGTCGTTAACTCCTACGGCTTCCTTGATATCATCAACAAGGTCGTCGGCGTCTTTACGGTTGAGCTTGATGTCGTGTTTCTTGCAGAAGTCGTCAAGCGCATCTGTAATTTTTGTTCGTGTATTTTCGCCCTTTTCAGGAGCCATAAGCAGCCCTAAAGCCGCACCTGCGATGGCGCCTCCCAAGAATGCGCCAATGTAACCAAAAGTCTTCATATTATCCTATTTTATTAAATAATTATAGTGTCTTGTCATTTGCAAATATAAGTTTTTTCATGCTGAAATGCAAGGGATATTGGTTATTTTTTTTGTTAAAAAACTTCTATTATGGTGATTTAACAAACTTTATGCGCTATCCTTTTTTATCTTTGTGAATATTTTTGTAATTTCGCACACTAAGGATATACACCTTATTTTGAGAATAATCATTAATATCTTTAATATATAAAAGTATGAAGAAATCATTGGTATTGGGCGCAGCCTTGTGCGTTGCTTTTGCTTTCACAAGTTGTAAGTCTCAGGAAAGTGCTTATAAGAAAGCCTATGAGAAGGCTAAGGCTCAGGAAGAGCAGAACCAGGCTATGCAGCCCACCCAAGAAGAAGCTCCGGTGGTGACACCGCTTACGCAGCAGCCAGTTACACAGACTACTGTTTCAAACGTCGATAATGCAACAGTGCGTACGGAAGATGTTACCGTCATCAGCGGTGCAGGTTTGCAAGCATACAGTGTTGTGGTAGGCTCTTTCGGCCTCAAGGCTAATGCAGAAGGTTTGCAAAACACATTGAAGCAGGGTGGATACGATGCACAAATCGCTTACAATTCCAGCCTGAATATGTATCGCGTTATTGCGACAACGTATGCAGATAAGGGGCAGGCCGTACAAAGCCGTGATGCGATTCGCGGTAGCCAGTATAACCCCAAGAGCGACGCTTGGTTGTTGTATAAGAAATAATTCTTGGCTAGGATACTATCAATAGACTATGGAAAGAAACGCACGGGATTGGCAGTGACCGATCCCATGCAGATTATCGCCAATGGTCTGACAACGGTTGAGACGAAAAATTTGTTCGACTTCCTCTGTAAATACATTAAGCAGGAGGAGGTCGAACGTCTCATTATAGGAAAGCCTATGCAGCTTGACGGGAAACCGTCGGAGAATTTGGCAAGGGTGGAGAACTTTGTAAGAAGATGGCAAAAAGCTCAACCGGCAATCCCCATAGAATATTATGATGAACGCTTCACATCGGTATTGGCTCAGCGAGTTATTCTTGAAGCCGGTGTGAAGAAAAAGACAAGACGAGAAAACAAAGGGTTGGTAGACGAGATTAGTGCTACCATAATCCTTCAAGACTATATGAATTCTACGAAATGATATTACCCATTTATACATACGGTCACCCTGTATTAAGGAAGGTTGCAGACGATATACCCGCCGACTATCCGGATTTGGATCAGCTGATTAGTAATATGTACGAAACGTTGGATGCTTCATCGGGCATCGGACTGGCCGCTCCGCAAATCGGCAAGTCTATACGTGTGGTTGTGATCGACCTTGATGTGTTGAAGGACGAGTTTCCGGAGTATGCCGGCTATCGTCACGTTTTCATCAACCCGCATATTGTAGAAATAGACAAGAACTCCGAGAAGGTGAATATGGAGGAAGGATGTCTCTCCGTTCCCGGTTTGAGCGAGAATGTGACAAGATATTCGCGCATTCATGTGCAATATCTGGACGAACAGTTTCAGCCCCACGACGAATGGGTGGAAGGATATTTAGCCCGAGTAATGCAGCATGAATTTGACCATCTTGAAGGGGTGATGTATGTAGACCGTATTACTCCTTTCCGCAAACAGATTATTCGCAATAAGCTTCGTGGAATTGCGCAAGGCAAATTCAGTTGTTCTTATAAAACGAAGTTGGCACGTAAATAATCAAATATCAGCACGTAATTAATCCGATGATGAGGACTCGAATCGTTGTCTTGCTCGTAGCCTTGTTGTCAATGGGCAGAGTCAGTGCCCAGTACAACATTGACCGTTTGATAACCAGCGGTGAGGTGGCGTTGCATTATGAAGATTACGTGCTGTCCATTCAATATTTCAATAAAGTCTTAGCCCTTAAACCTTATTTGTGGCTTCCTTGGTATGACAGGGCAGTTGCTAAATTTTATCTTGACGACTTTGTCGGAGCCGAACAGGATGCGACGAAAGCCATCGAGCTGAATCCTTATATCGAGCAAATCTTGGATTTGCGCGCTATTTCATGTATTCGTCAGAAAAAATACAGCGATGCCATAACTGATTACACGAAAGCCATCCGACTGAATCCCTCTGTCTCCAGCTTTTGGCTTAACCGTGCTATTTGCCGGATGCAGACCGACGATTATGATCAGGCGCTGGTCGATGCCGACACCATTATCAAGAGGTGGTCGGATATTTCGACGGCCTACTCCCTGAAAGCAGAGATTTACCTGAATAAAAAAGATACTGTAGAGGCCGACAGGTGGCTTGCAAAGAGTCTGAAAATAGACCCGTACAATGCCGACGCTTGGATGACGCGATCGTATATTGCACTGAATAAGCGTCAATGGCAGGGGGCAGACAGCTGCCTGACCAAGGCTATCCATCTGCGTCCAAAGTCGGTAAACAGTTATGTTAATCGGGCTTTGGCACGACTGAACTACAACAATTTAAGGGGTGCTATGGCGGATTACGATATGGCCATAGATCTGGACCCCAATAATTTTCTTGCTCGTTATAATCGAGGGTTGCTGCGTGTGCAGTTGGGAGATGACAACAGAGCTATAGAAGATTTCGATTTTGTCATCAAGATGGAGCCGCAAAACTTTATGGCCATCTACAACCGCGCATTGCTCCATGACAAGGTCGGGAACCTTCGGGAAGCCATTAAAGACTACACCACGGTTATCAATCAGTTTCCAAACTTTTGGACGGGGTTGAGCAATCGTGCCTATTGTTATCGTAGACTGGGAATGACAGCTAAGGCAGAGCTGGACGAGTTCCGCATCTTTAAAGCTCAGATGGACAAACGCATTGGTGTTCAACAGCGCTGGAGCAGGGAGAAGCTGAAGGAGATGCGTAAGCGTTCGGAGATAAATTTGGACAAATACAACAGTATTGTCGTAGAAGACAAGGCCGAAGTGGAGCATGAATACAAGAGCCAGTATCGCGGTACGATTCAGAATCGTGATGTAGTGATAACTTTGCTGCCCATGTATCAGCTGTCGTATTTTTCTTTCAACAATGGTGTGCAAGGATATCAGGCCTACGACTCTTCGGTCGATATGTTCAATGCCAAGCACAACCCTGTACGCAAGCTACATCTCACCTGCAATCATCATCATACCAAACTGACCGACACACAGTCTAAGCAGATTTTCCAAATCATAGACTTGCTGTCTGCGGGCATAGCAGAGGAGGAAGACCGCAAGGTGCGTGCCGACCTCTTGTTGCAACGTGCCATAGCCTTTGCTGATGCCCAAAACTTCTCAGACGCCATCGCCGACCTTAACGACTATCTCTCCATAGAAACCACTTCGGTTGTCGGACGATGGGCGCGTGCAGTGTATCAGACTTTGTTGAACAATTACGACTCGTCAAAGGGACAGAATGTGAGCATGAAAACGGCGCAGGCAGAAGGTGATTTTGCAGAAGCAATCAAACTTGCGCCTCAAAATGCGTACATTTATTTCGACCGGGGCAATATGTTTGCGGAGGGAAAAAACTATGAACGGGCCATAGCCGATTACAGTCGGGCTTTGCGCATCGATTCACGTCTGGCCGAAGCCTATTACAACCGTGCAATTGTTTATTACCGAACAGGCAAGCTGCAGGAAGCATTGAAAGATTTAAGCATAGCCGGCGAATTGGGACTGTATGATGCTTACGCCTTGAGCAAGAAGCTGACAGAGGAACAAAAGCAGTAGTTTTAGTTCGATTGTTTTCCAATGCTGCTACTCAAAAAGTTTACATGGAAAAAGTTCCAAAAAACGCTTTTTTTACCCCAGCTGATGTTCCATGATTTGTTAATTTTAATTACCATTTTCCGATGTTTTTTTTCGAAGCATCTGGAGAAAAAAGGGCCATGTTTTTCTCATCAAGACCGTTCCGAACGACTCAAAAACGCCGATGTCGGCGCGGTATTTGTCTTGTCCTCATGCGACAAGGCCTTAATGGCTGTGCGACTACGCCCTATCCGCACTGCGAAAGAAGCCTATCCGCACTGCGATTGGGGCCTTCTCGTCATGCCGTTTGATATGTAATCACGAATGGTGAGAATGTGGGCGTGGAGGCGGGAAATTGAAAACATCTGATAGTCAGAAGATTATGAATTTTCGTATATTTCGAGAATTTCGAACGAGAACAAATTAATTTCAGAATACGCGAAATTTAGAGGGGTGTTTGTAAAGAAAATATGGGCATCTATTCCTTCTTTTTAGATGTACATTTACGGTTTTTTCGTTGTGCTGGCTCCATATCTCGACAACATTGCCTCAATCCATAATATTTTTTTTGTTTTGTGGTACTGTTCGGAAAATAAGTATTACTTTTGTGATGATTTAAATAAAACTAATTTGTAATATGGTTAAAATCACATTCCCAGACGGCTCTGTTCGTGAGTATGAACAGGGTGTAACTGGTTTTCAAATCGCGCAGAGCATTTCACCGGCTCTCGCCCGTGACGTTGTATCTTGCGGGGTTAATGGTGAAACCAGAGAACTCAACTATCCAATCAACGAGGATGCCACAGTCACACTTTATAAGTTTGAAGACGAAGAGGGCAAGCACACCTTTTGGCACACCTCTGCCCACTTGCTTGCAGAGGCATTGCAAGAGCTTTATCCGGGCATCCAGTTTGGTTTCGGTCCAGCTATAGAAAATGGCTTTTTCTATGACGTTATGCCAGCGGAAGGACAGTCTATTTCTGAAAACGACTTCCCTAAAATCGAGGAGAAGATGCGTGAACTGGCTAAAAAGGACGAGCCTGTCGTGCGTCGGGAGGTAGGAAAGACCGATGCGATGAAAGAATTTGCTGCTGATGGTCAGCAATATAAGGTGGAGCATATAGACCAAGACCTGAAAGACGGTACTATTTCTACATATACTCAAGGCAATTTTACAGACCTCTGTCGTGGTCCTCACTTGACAAGTACGGGTCGCATAAAGGCCATCAAGATTACCAGTGTGGCCGGAGCATTCTGGCGTGGTGACGCCAAGCGCGAGCAGATGACGCGTATCTACGGCATCACTTTCCCCAAGAAGAAAATGCTCGATGAATACTTGGTGATGTTGGAGGAAGCCAAGAAGCGCGACCACCGCAGGATTGGCAAGGAGATGGAACTGTTTATGTTCTCCGACCGCGTGGGGAAGGGACTGCCCATCTGGCTGCCCAAGGGCACACAGCTGCGACTGCGCCTGCAAGAGCTGCTGCGCCGCGTGTTGAAGCCCTATAACTATCAGGAGGTTATCACACCCGGAATAGGTTCCAAGAATCTGTATGTTACATCCGGCCACTATGCACATTATGGCAAGGATGCTTTCCAACCCATTCATACTCCGGATGAAGATGAGGAATATATGCTCAAGCCAATGAACTGTCCTCACCATTGTGAAATCTATGCACGCAAGCCTCGTTCGTACAAAGACCTTCCGCTCCGTATCGCAGAGTTTGGTACGGTGATGCGTTATGAGAAGAGTGGCGAGTTGCACGGACTGACGCGTGTGCGCAGCTTTACCCAAGACGATGCTCACATTTTTGTACGTCCGGAACAGGTGAAGGCCGAGTTCGAGAATGTTATCGATATTATTCAGAAGGTGTTCAAAATCTTTGGTTTTGAAAACTACGAAGCCCAAATTTCCCTTCGAGATCCCAAGGACACCGATAAGTATATCGGTTCTGATGAGATATGGGAGGTGAGCGAGAATGCCATCCGTGAGGCTTGTAAGGAGAAAGGGGTGAAGGCCCGTGAGGAAGTCGGAGAAGCAGCATTCTATGGACCTAAACTCGACTTCATGGTGAAGGACGCCATTGGTCGCCGTTGGCAGTTGGGCACTATTCAGGTGGACTATAATCTCCCCGCTCGCTTCAAACTGGAGTACACGGCAGAAGACAATTCTAAACAGGTACCGGTTATGATTCACCGTGCTCCGTTTGGGTCGCTCGAACGTTTCACCGCCGTGTTGATAGAACACACCGCCGGCCATTTCCCCTTGTGGCTCACGCCGGAGCAAGTGGCTATTTTGCCCATCTCGGAAAAATTCAATGATTATGCACTGGAGGTGAAGAAGTATTTTGACTCCAATGATGTTCGTGCTTACATTGATGACCGCAATGAGAAAGTAGGACGCAAGATTCGTGACAACGAGTTGAGGCGAGTGCCCTATATGGTCGTTGTTGGTGAGAAAGAAGCCTCAGAAGGACTTGTGTCTATGCGTAAGCAAGGTGGTGGCGAGCAGTCTACCATGAAGAAGGAAGAATTTGTTCAACGCATCAAGGACGAAGTATCCGACGAATTGAACGGAATGGAGAACTAAGCAAGCAAGAAACATAAACTTGAAATGGTTTATGATCAGATGATGGCAAAAGCCGGAGATTTAAATCTCCGGCTTTTTAGTTATGTTTAATTTCGGCTTGTCTTGTTCAAACATAAAAGCATGGCATATCGACTGTGAAGCGCAATCTGTTTCTGCATTATAGCCGGGTTATTGTCCAGTTGCTTAGTAGTCTATAAACGACAGCATATCTGCAAGTATGCCGTTGTTGTCAATTCTACCTTCTCATTACTTGCGTATGGTGAATCGGAACATCAGACCGCCGGTGGGGATATTCTCTACGTGAATCTGCCCACCGTGCAGCAGAATGGCATTCTTGACGATGGCAAGTCCCAATCCCGTGCCTCCCATTTTTCGGCTTCTTCCCTTGTCTACGCGGTAAAAGCGTTCAAAGATTCGGGGAAGATATTCTTGGGATACACCGATTCCATTGTCCCGAAATGTAAATTCCCAATTGTCGGCATGCTCTTTTGCCTGTAGTGTGATGATCGTGCCTGTGCCGGCATAGGATATGGCGTTGTCGGTGAGGTTGCGGAAGACGCTGTAGAGCAGCGATCGGTTGCCTTTGATTTTGATACCTTCAGGCAACATATTCAGAAAAGTCATCTGTCGTTCATCTAACTGCAAAACGGTTTCTTTATGGATATTCTGCACTAATTCGTTAATATCTATGTCCTCAAAGCCTATGAGTTGTGGTGCGTCGTCCATGCGGTTGAGTGTAGAAATGTCGCGCAGCAGACTGGTGAGCCGTTCGCTTTGAGCATAGCAGCGTTTCAAAAACCGGTGTTTGGTTTCTTCGTCGATGTGCGGATTGTCGAGGATAGTTTCCAAATAGCCCTGAATGCTGGCCACAGGGGTTTTCAGTTCGTGTGCAATGTTCTGGGTGAGTTGTCGTTTCAGTATGTCCTGTTCCTTGCGGGTAGACTCCAGACGTTTATAGATTTTGATGATGCGTTCGGCGATTTCGCCCAATTCGTCATCGGGGAACTCTCCTAAATCTTCCACATTTAATATCTCGTTATGATCAGCGCGGTAGGCAAAAATCTTAAGGTTGGTAATATTCTTACTCAGTCGCAGGATAAACCGATAGATCACAACGGTAAGAATAAAACAAGCTATCAGGGCAAACCAAATGTAGTGTTGGTCGGCTCGCAGCGCTTGGGTCAGATCGTTGTTGTAGGGTAGGGCAGAACGGATGATATAGCCGTCTTGTTTGAAATAGGTGGCAGAGTAGAAATAATCTTGAAGGACGGTTTTACTGTTTCGATCAACAGTAGAGCCGACTCCGGACTTCAAGGCTTGGCGAATCTCTTCGCGGTTGGCATGATTGCTTATATTTGGATAATCCTTGCGGATATTGTCGAAAAGAACTTTTCCCTTTGGTGAGATGACGGTTACACGCATGTGCTTTGCAGCCTTTGCTTTGACATAGGCAGTGAGCGTGTGTTCATTGATTTTGCCCTTATAGTGGAGGCCCTCGTTCATGCGCACATTAAAACCTTGTAACTTTGTTTCAAGCAAGCTGATTTTATACATCTTTTCCCTGTGGTGTTGGAAAATAATGAAAGCTGCAGCAAAAAGTAGAAAGATAGCCATGACGCTCATGTACAGCCGGCTACCTACGGATGTTTTCCTCATGATTACATTTCTAAAAAGATTAGGCATCAAAATAATAACCGAATCCCAACCGGGTGACGATGCATTTGGAGAATCTGCCTATCTTCTTACGTAGTCGAGTGATATTGACGTCCACGGTGCGGTCGAGTACAAGCACGTTTTTGGGCCAGATTTGGTTAATGAGTTCCTGTCTGCTGAACACGCGGCCCTTCTGGTCGATCAGAAGATGCAGCAGCTCAAACTCGGTCTTGGTGAACGGAATTTCTCTGTCGTCGATGCTTACAGTCTTCTTGTCCATATTCATTTCCAAACCCTGATAGCGCAGGATAGAACTTTTGGCCGTGTCGTTTTGAGAAGTTCTGCGCAGTACGGCCCTCACCCTTACCGACACCTCTCGCAAACTGAACGGCTTGCTGATGTAGTCGTCGGCTCCTATATTGAAACCGGTGACCGTGTCGTTCTCCGTGTCGCGGGCTGTGAGAAACACGATGGGGATTTCTGCCAAAACGGGGTCTGACTTAAGTTTTTTTGCCATGGCAAACCCGGACATACCACCCATCATGACATCGAGCAGCAGTAGATCGAACTTGCTAAGGTCGAGTTGTAAAGCCTCTTCGGCGGAATTGGCAGTCTCTACGGTATAATCATCGGTTTCGAGATTAAACTTTAGAATTTCACAGAGGTCCTGTTCGTCGTCTACTACGAGGATGTTGGTTTTTGTTTCTGACATAATATTCAAGTCTAATGATGCAAATATATGAATTGTTTCGAATGTCCTTCTAACCCTTGTTTGTTTTGTTCCAATCAGGTAGGGGGTACATTTCTGCCTTGGCAGAAATGTTGATGTTGTTGGTCCAGAAGTCTTTCTGATTAGTTAATCCGGATCCATTGAACAAACCTGCTCTTATCACGAATGGAAATCCGGGATGGCATTTGTAGCTTACTTCGGCTCCCACATCGCGTACATTTCCAACTTGTTTGGCAATGAAAGAGCGATTGGCAAAATATTGCTGATGTGGTGAGCGATGGGCGTCAATGGTGAAAGGCACACGTTCCTGCCCAATGGTGAACTGCAGTCCGGTAGTGGGTTGGATTCTTGCATAGGCGTCCAGCATCTTGATTTCTCCTTCATCACACAAGTCTATTTCGGCTTTGTAGCTTATGATTTCAGAAAGATTACCGTTTATGCTTACGCGTGCCGTACGCACTTCAAACCGCCCGGCTTTGTCATTGGGTTGATACTCGTACTTACCTCTCAGCGTTCCATGTATTTGTGGGGTGATATCGACAGGTTTCTTGCCGTCTTTATCCTGTGCAAAGCAGTGAGGTGAGGGTGTAAGTGTGACTATGGCACATAGTATTCTGCCATTCATATTTCAGTTTCTTGATGTTTCAATTGCAAAGTTACATTAAATATATTTCTAATTAGAAACACAAGTGTTTCATTTGTGTTACAAAGTGAGATAAACCTACATAAATCGGTAGAAGTGTTTTTTAAACTTCGTGTCTGTAGGGTCTTGGATTGCCGTTACTTAGCAGTTCTTCGATTGAGCCTATTGTAGGAAGGGGCGGATACGGAAATATGAATGAATGATAAATGTAAAGTTAGCCTTAAGTAAGAATTGGATGGACGGTTGGACCAACTTTAATCCGGAGAATACAGACTATTAAGAGAAAAGTTCTCGGTTAAAATTCTTAATTTTTTTGGGGTGGCTGCTTTTATCGTTTTCAGGTATCAGATCAGTCAATTAAAAACTTTTTTGCGTTGTAACGCGATTGTAATATCTGTTTAAAGTGCCTGTAATATGCGCACTTTACCTTTGCCCCAAAATTAAAATATAGATTCATCACTTATGAGCACTATCTATTTGTGTATTGTTGTTTTCCTGCTTTGTCTGGCAGTTTTCGATCTCTTCGTAGGTGTCAGCAATGATGCTGTTAACTTCCTGCAGTCTGCTGTGGGAGCAAAAGTTGCCGCATTCCGCACCATTCTCATCATCACCTCTTTTGGTGTGGCGTTGGGTGCAGTTATGTCTAACGGCATGATGGACGTGGCGCGTCATGGCATCTTGATGCCTGCCAATTATTCGTTTGAGCAGGTACTCACAATTTTTCTTGCCGTCATGGTGACAGATGTCATTGTCTTGGATGTCTTCAACACCTTGGGCATGCCGACCTCAACGACGGTCTCGCTGGTATTCGAGTTATTGGGAGGTACATTCATCATGGCCGTCATTAAGATGAGCGCCGACAATACTTATGTTTTCTCAGACTTGATGAATTCGGAGCAGGGCTTAAAAGTGGTAACCGCCATTTTCTGTTCGGTGGGTGTGGCATTTGTGTTTGGTATTATAGTGATGTGGATTTCGCGTGTCGTGTTCACATTCAACTACAAGAAACATCTGCGTTTCACGGTTGCTATATTCGGTGGTGTCGCTTGCACGGCGTTGTGCTATTTCATTTTCCTGAAAGGTTTGGGCAAAAGTCCATACCTGCCTGCTCACATCACTACCTACATCAATGAGCACACACCCCTTCTCATGCTGTACACATTTGTGGGGTCTACCGTTCTCATGCAAGTTCTGCACCTCCTGAAGGTCAATATTTTCAAGTTGGTAGTTCTCATCGGAACTTTTGCCCTGGCAATGTCGTTTGCCGGCAACGATTTGGTGAATTTTATCGGTGTACCATTGGCCGGTCTTTCTTCCTATCAGGATTTTATGGCAAATGCCAACGGAGCTTCGCCGTCCGAATTCATGATGGTTTCGCTTATGGAGAGTGCCAAGACTCCACCTTTCTATCTCATGGGAGCCGGTTTGATTATGATTGTTGCGATGTCCACGTCGAAAAAGGCGCACAACGTGATCAAAACCAGTGTCGATCTGTCAAGACAGGACGAGGGCGAAGAGATGTTCGGCTCCTCTAAGGCTGCCCGTGCAATCGTCCGTTTCGTGCAGGATGCCGGCAATGTTGTTGCCAATGTTTTCCCGAACAGAGTTCTGAAGTGGTTCGACTCACGTTTTGACAGAAGCAATATGGAGCTGGACGAAGGAGCTGCCTTCGATGTAGTTCGTGCTGCCGTCAATCTGGTCATAGCATCCATGCTCATCACCTTTGGTACCAATTACGGCTTGCCGCTCTCTACCACATACGTAACCTTCATGGTGGCTATGGGTTCCAGTTTGGCCGATAGGGCATGGAGCCGTGAGAGTGCTGTGTTCCGCGTAACGGGTATGCTGTCGGTTATCGGTGGATGGTTTATTACGGCCGGCGTCGCTTTTGGCAGCTGTGCATTGGTTTGTCTGGCCATGTATTATGGTGGCATCGTCGTGCAGACCATGTTCATGGTACTTGTAGTCTTAATGTTAGTGCGCTCCAACCGCGCCTACACCAAGAAGTTGGCGGCCAGAAACAAGGAGAATGCCTTCCAGTTGATGATGCGTACGCGCGACCCAGAATTGGTGTGGGAGATGCTTGTCGGCCATGTCACCCGTACTCAAAGCTATGTGTGCACTTTTGCTTTGGAACAGTTTAACCGCATTGTAGATTCTTTCCAACAAGAGAATGTCAAGAAGCTTCGACAGTGCAACAAGGAACTGCGCAACGAGTTGGGAGAACTGAAAAAATATCGTCGGCAGGAAATTTTGGGATTGAAGAAATGTCCCACCGATATTGCCATTGAGCGCAACACATGGTTCCATCTTGGAGCCAATGCCAACCAGCAACTTATCTATTGTTTGCGACGCATGTTGGAACCTATCAAGGAGCATGTGGATAACCATTTCAACCCTGTGTTGCAGGAGTATGTGGACGAGTTTGATGATGTACAGCGCAAGGTGAACGAGCTGATGAAACAGAGTACCCATCTCATCTCTACGCGCCGATTCGACAATTATCGTGACGTGTTGGCCGACGCAGATAATCTGAAGGATGAACTCTCGGTGCTTCGTAAACGCCATATAGACCGTATGCAGAGAACGCCCGATAATGCCAACTTCCAGGTATCGGTGGTCTATCTCAACCTTTTGCAGGAGAGCCAGCAATTCCTCAGTGCCATGCGGCATCAGTTACGTGCAGCGAAGAAATTCACAGAGCAATAAATACGGCGCTCGTTTCTCAGCAATGCCATTCTTTCGAAAGTTGGTTGGTTGTCAGAGCATTAGAGAGTTAAATATTACAGGATAACGATTCAACCGGTGACCAAGTAGTTGGCAGCGCCGTTTTCAAAAATAATATCCGGGAGTTCTCAAAGGACTCCCGGTATTGTTTTGAGATATTTGCAGTTGCCATTTTTATTGACAAATGGTCCTCTGAAATTCGATTATTTGAAAACAAACTTATGTTCGCTCGGAATACGCGAAACTGACGGAAGTTTATAATTCTCTGGTGGTCAATACGTTCCATAAATACGCTGTTTTGTCCCCTTTCTGATCATCCGCGATTGGATATGGAACGGTGCTGCGAAAAGGCCTTAATCGCAGGATGGATAAGGCTTTATCGTGGTGTGGTTAGGGCTTAGTCATACTGCGATTAGGGCTTCGCCGTGATGGGGTGGATTGGAAAGTGCGCAAAAATGATTGTTTTCACGTTTTGCGGAATGATTTTGCAGGGTGAAACATAGCTCTTTTTGCGCTGGATGCTCTGAAAAATATGACAGAAAAACGGTAATCATTTTTTACAAGTTGAAATGCAATGACTGGGAGGAGTTGGTTGGAAACAGTATGTTCAATGTTATCGCATAACTCTTTGTCTACAATAGCCGGATAGCTCTTGTGTGGCTTATAAGCGTATGGAATATATATGAAAAGCTTGGCTGAGGCTTTTTTACGGAACAAGCAGTCCTGTCGGAAATATTGGGGAAGTAATCAATACGGTCGTAATTTTTTGTCAAATTCTTTGGCGGTATAGTTTATTTTCCGTAATTTTGCAGGCTGAAATGGGTGCATAGTGCCCGGTTATTAAATATAGGAATCATAAAATAGTTGAATGAAGAACGACAATGTGAAAAATCGGTACCGCGTGAATGGGCAAATTCGTGCCCGTGAAGTTCGTGTGGTCAGTGATGATGGTGCGGAAGTAATGCCGACTCGCCAAGCTTTGGATTTGGCGCGTCAGGAGGGAGTAGACCTTGTGGAAATCTCTCCGAACGCTCAGCCCCCTGTCTGTCGTCTCATCGACTATAGCAAGTTCCTTTACCAGCAAAAGAAACGCCAGAAAGAGATGAGGCAGAAGCAGGTGAAGGTGGAGGTTAAGGAAATTCGGTTTGGTCCCCAGACCGACGACCACGACTACAACTTCAAACTGAAGCATGCCAAGGAATTCTTGTCGGAAGGTAACAAGGTGCGCGCCTATGTGTTTTTCCGCGGGCGATCAATATTGTTCAAGGAGCAGGGTGAAGTTCTGCTATTGCGTTTTGCCAACGATTTGGAAGAATATGCTAAGGTAGAGCAAATGCCAAAATTGGAAGGCAAGAAGATGTTTCTTTTCTTGGCTCCAAAGAAAGTGAGTGTTGTGAAGCAGAGCCAGCAGAAACGTGACCGCTTGGCTGCAGAGAAGGCTGCCAAGGAGCAGGCCAAAATTAAGGCTGCAGAGGAAGCAAAGAAGAATGGGATGCTTGCCAATGCCAAGGGAGCAGACGCCCTTCAGAAGCTCGCCGACAATATAGAAGAATAAGATGAAAACTGTGTGGTACCGCCAGGTATATGCGTTCCCACCTTTTAATAAATAACAACAATTTAAATTTAAAAAAATGCCAAAACAAAAGACTAATTCCAGTGCAAAGAAAAGATTTTGTCTCACTGGTACGGGTAAGATTAAGCGTAAGCATGCTTACCACAGTCACATTCTGACTAAGAAGACAAAGAAACAGAAGAGAAATCTTTGTCAAACCACATTGGTTGACAAAACAAATCTGAAGCAGGTGCGCGACTTGCTCCGTCTTCGTTAATTATTAACTTTTTAGTCGAACGTTTAAAGAAGAAAAATTATGCCAAGATCAGTAAATCACGTTGCTTCAAAAGCTCGCAGAAATAGAATTCTAAAGCTTACTAAAGGTTATCGTGGAGCGCGTAAGAATGTTTGGACGGTAGCAAAGAACACTTGGGAAAAAGGTCTTACCTATGCTTACCGTGACCGTAGAAATAAGAAGCGTAATTTCCGTGCACTGTGGATTCAGCGTATCAACGCTGCTGCCCGTTTGTATGGTATGAGTTACAGCCAGTTGATGGGTGCTCTTCACAAGGAAGGTATCGAGATTAACCGTAAGGTGCTCGCCGACCTTGCAATGAACAATCCTGAAGCTTTCAAGGCTATTGTAGACAAAGTAAAATAAATTTTTATTCTAAATAGAAAGAGCGAATGGCATCAAGCTGTTCGCTCTTTTTGTTTTGTCTCGGTTTACGAAACATATCGTTTGTGATTCTTTTTGCTATGTCCCCACTTCAGGGATTGGGCTGCATGTTCTGAAGGATAAAGCCGCTGTCCGTGCTTGGTTGGCTGTAATCGTAGTCCTGCAAATATGAGTTGCGATCATCATTACAACCTTACGGCTAAAGTTTGAGATGGCATATTGAATGATATGTCTTTTCTTGGTATTCTTCATAAAAAGTAGTATTTTTGTTTGGTCATGCAACATGACGATGAAAAATGAAAGAATTTATGACAAGAAAAGAACGTTACGAATACATATTAAACTATTTCAGGGAGCACAAACCCAATGTGGGAACGGAGTTGCAGTTTGGCTCTGCGTTTCAATTATTGTGTGCTACGCTGCTTTCGGCACAATGCACCGACAAGAGAATTAATGCGGTGACGCCTGCGCTTTTCAACCGTTACCCCAGCGCTAAGGAAATGGCAGCGGCTGAGCCGGAGGATGTTTTAGAATATGTCAGCTCGGTTAGCTATCCCAATGCAAAGTCGAGGCATTTAGTGGAGATGGCTCGAATGTTGGTAGCCAACTATGGGGGCGAAGTGCCGGATGACCCTAAGGAAATGACGAAGTTGCCCGGCGTGGGACGCAAAACGGCCAATGTGATGCAGGCGGTGTGGTTCGGTAAGGCTGCCATGGCTGTAGATACCCATGTTTATAGGGTATCACGACGTTTAGGGTTGGTACCCAAGACGGCCAATTCGCCATTGAAGGTGGAGCAATATTTGATGCGCGAAATTCCTGAAGAGGATATTCCGAAAGCTCATCATTGGTTGTTGCTGCACGGCAGATATGTTTGCCGGAGTGCACGTCCTCTGTGTGAGCAGTGCGCGTTCGATGCTTTCTGTCCGAAATTGCTGGAAGGAAGCAAGTTGGATTAAGGCGTGTTCTTGCTAAAAATTTGCCGTAAGTTTAAAACCTTTTATGTGGACAGGCAGTTGTCACCCATCCGTTTTTTTCGGTGCAAGACATAGGCACACGCCGTTGTACATCCCTTTACGTTTCTTATCTGGTCAAAGATTTTGGTTTCGAAAACAATCGGAATTTTACTTAAACTAATTGACAGAGCCTACTTTAAGAATTATGGAAATAAAGAAAATCATGTCGTTTCTGAACAATGTGGCTGCCAATAACAACCGCACATGGTTTCAGGAGAACAAAGCTGAATATCTTGCCGCAAAAGCCTCGTTTGATGAGGGCATAGCGAAAGCAATTCTTGCTATTGGTAAGTTCGATCCGTCTATATCCCATCTCACGGCGAAGGACTGCACGTATCGGTTTTACCGAGACATACGTTTCTCGCCGGACAAGTCGCCATATAAGCGGCATTTCGGAGCATACATATCGGCACACGGCAGGAAAAGCCTGCACGCGGGTTACTATATCCACGTGCAACCCGGACAATGTCTGCTTGGCTGCGGAGCCTATTGGCTGCCGACAAACATTCTTACCTCAATGCGCAATGAGATTATGGCTAATATAGACGAGTGGCGCAAGTGTGTGGAGAATGGGCAGTTTGTCAAGTATTTCGGCTATGCCAACGATTCGGAGTGGGGCGAAGACCATGTGGACGCAAAAGGATTCGGCATTACCCGTTTGAAGCGTGCTCCTAAGGATTTTCCGAATGACTATGAGTTCATTCAGTATCTGAAGATGAAAGATTACTGCGCCTGGCATGTGGTGCCCGACGATTTCTTTGAGGGAGACGAGTGGTTACAGAAAATGGTGAAGCTGTTTAAGGTGGCCAAACCCATGATGGACTTCACCAATGCGGTAATCGACGACTATGAATAACGGTTAATGGGTGGCTTTCCACCACGCCGTTTTTTTCTTGCCTTTCAATGCTACGGAGTTCCTGCTTGGGTCTGAAATGGTTATTCCCGAATAGGTCTTCACCTCTGTCTTCCTCCTATTCAGTCCGGAGAACAACGAATCTGTTGTTGCTGTAGTTGTGACTACCTCTTTAAGCCTTGCATGAAAATCGCTGAGGAGAATAGGCTGGGCACACAGACTGTTTACGTAATGTCCCATATCATAGAAGATTGGGGTTTCAAAGCCGTCAAGAATTTGCAGACTGTCTATCATGGTGTCGTCCGCAACATTTTGTCTGTTAATCTCTTTCATCACCTTTGCCAGTTCTTCAACCTTTCTGCAGTCTATGGCTGAAAGTGCACCATAGGGCATGAAATATGATTTATAATAGGTGTTGAAAGCCTTGATTGTGTTTTCGTATGCAGGCGTGGGAGTGGCGAGGGTGCTCCAAATCGTTTGATACGGCACGCCGATTAACATGACTTCAGACGTTGATCCAATCAGAAAATTGGTGGCATCGCGTAGTTCGTAGGCTGTTTCGACGTTGGCCATATAGCAATCGTCAAACAGTATGAATTGCATTTTGATGCCGGCTCCTTGTATGCCTTTGGCCAAATCGACAACGTCAATGGCATTGCTCATATCATTTATGTTGCCGAAAAATCTGGTGAGAGGGGTTGGCATACCATTGCTGTAGTTGGTAAAGGGAAAACGCTTTGCCTGACTCCAAGTTGCATCGTCAGGCTGCAGGAAATTCATTTTGGCCTGATAGGGATAGTTAGTCCAATCGTCTTTATAGGTCCACCCACATCCGTGACAGCCTATCATCATAGCGTAGTTGAGCGCGTAGGCATTTTGCTTCATGTCATTAAGGATTTGGGTGATGCCCTCAGCAGTGGTATAGTCTTTTCCTTCGTATGTTTTGATAGGAGTATGGTTGATTACTCCCTTTTGGTATGTAATTTCGTAGAGATCTGACGAATTTTCAGAGGTGCTGAAAAACACGAGCAGTCTGCCGTTGAGCCTTCTGGCTTTGGTGATGGCTCCTTCTATACTGTCAAGGTTTTGCTTGAATATTCTTGTAGACAAATCATCTCCGGTCCATGGCATGAAAACAAGGATGGTTTGCTTGTTGATATCGTTAATATCAACAGCCTCATCATCGCTACATGACGTAAGACCGCATATAGCAACGATGAGTATGAATAAAACATGGAGATAAGATTTCATTTTATTTATTCTTGAGAGCAGCAAGCGATTCCTTGAGGGCTGCGATCTTCTCCTCAGAGTCGCTCTGTTTCTTACGCTCGCGTGCCACGACGTTTTCGGGTGCATGAGCGACGAACTTCTCGTTGGAAAGTTTTTTCTTGATGCCGACAAGGAAATTTTCTAAGTGTTGCAGCTCTTTTTCTTGTTTTTCGATTTCTGCTTCAACATCAATAAGGTTGCCAACAGGCACGGCAAACTCGTCGGTGCCCACCATAAAAGCGCTGGCATCAGCGGTTTTCTCTGCTACAACATGGATGGCGCTGAGGTTGGCCATCTTCATAATGATGCTGTTGTAAGCCTCAAAGTTATTGCTTCCAACGGCCTGCAATTCAAGCGTTTCTTTCTGTGCAATATTCTTTTGGTTGCGCACCGTACGCACGCCGGAAACCACTTGCTTCACCATCTCAATGTCGCTGCATAGTTTCAGCTCTTCGCTTGTGGGCGAAAGGATGTTGAGTGTTGCTTTCATGATGCTCTCCCCGTCTGTGCGTTCGAAAATGTGTTGCCACAATTCTTCGGTGATGAAGGGCATGAACGGATGCAGCATCTTCAGCAAATCATCAAAGAATTCAAGTGTTGCATCGTAGGTTAGCTTGTCGATGGGTTTGCCGTATTCAGGCTTGATCATCTCCAGATACCAACTTGAGAACTCGTCCCAGAAAAGGCGATATACTGTCATCAAGGCTTCGGAGATGCGATAACTCTTGAATTGCTCGTTCATAGTAGCGTTTACTTCTTTGAGTTTGGCAGCAAACCATGAAACGGCTAATCGATTTTCTGTGGGCTGATCTGTATCAGCCGTTTCCCATCCCTGCACTAAGCGAAACGCATTCCATATCTTATTGTTGAAGTTTCGGCCCTGTTCACAGAGACCTTCATCGAACAGAATGTCGTTTCCGGCAGGTGCGGAGAGCATCATGCCCATACGAACACCATCGGCACCATACTTCTCGATGAGCATCAGCGGGTCGGGTGAATTGCCCAAACTTTTGCTCATCTTGCGTCCGAGATTATCGCGAACGATTCCCGTGAAATACACGTGCTTGAAGGGGAAAGTGCCCCGATATTCGTAACCTGCCATAATCATGCGGGCCACCCAGAAGAAAATAATATCCGGTCCGGTAACCAAATCGGACGTAGGATAATAGTATTTGATTTCCTCGTTGTCGGGATTATTCACACCATCGAACACGGAGATGGGCCACAGCCATGAAGAAAACCATGTGTCAAGGCAGTCGCTCTCTTGTTCCAAGTCTTCAACCTGAAGTGTGGGAACCTTTTTCCGTGCTTCGGCCAGAGCCTGCTCGGCTGTCTCGGCCACAACAAATTCGTTCTTTCCTTCGGCGTTCCTGAAGTAATAAGCAGGGATTCGGTGTCCCCACCAAAGCTGACGTGAGATACACCAATCCTTGATATTCTCCAACCAGTGACGGTAGGTGTTCTTGTATTTCTTGGGATAAAATTCGATGTCATCGTCCATTACGGGATTCAATGCGATGTCGGCAAAATGCTGCATCTTGAGGAACCACTGCGTGGAAAGTTTAGGCTCAATAGGCACTTTGGTGCGCTCGGAGAAGCCAACCTTGTTGTCGTAATCTTCGATTTTCTCCATCAGACCGGCCGACTGCAAGTCCTTTGTTATTTGCTTCCTGACATCCATGCGGTCTTGTCCCATATACATGCCGGCGGCTTCGGAAATGGTGCCGTCGTCGTTGAATATGTCGATGGACTCCAAACCGTGCTTCAGACCAAGCGCATGGTCGTTGATGTCGTGAGCAGGGGTGACTTTCAGGCAGCCCGTACCAAACTGAATGTCTACATAAGTGTCCTCAATAACAGGGATAGTGCGGTTTACTAAAGGTACGATAACGCGCTTGCCGCGCAACCATGTGTTCTTAGGATCTTCAGGATTGATACACATAGCAGTATCGCCCATGATAGTTTCGGGGCGAGTTGTGGCCACAACGGCATAATAACCTTTGTCATCCTTGTGAATCACATTACCTTCGTCCTTGCGCGCAACGCTCGTTTGGTCTTCGGGACAAACGTAATATTTAAGATAGTAAAGCTTGGAATGTTCGTCCTTGTAGATTACTTCTTCATCGGAAAGTGCCGTTTGCGCTTTGGGGTCCCAGTTTACCATGCGCACGCCGCGATAGATAAGTCCCTTGTTGTAGAGATCTACAAAAACCTTGATCACACCTTCCGAGCGAATCTCGTCCATCGTGAAGGCCGTGCGATCCCAGTCACATGAACAGCCCAGCTTACGGAGTTGCTTCAGGATTATCCCCCCGTGCTCATGTGTCCAGTCCCATGCGTGTTCAAGGAACTCATCGCGGGTAAGGTCGGTTTTTTTGATACCCTGTTCAGCAAGTTTGTTTACAACCTTCGACTCTGTAGCGATAGATGCGTGGTCTGTACCCGGCACCCAGCAAGCATTCTTGCCTTCCATGCGTGCACGACGTACCAAAATATCTTGTATGGTATTGTTCAGCATATGCCCCATGTGAAGCACACCGGTGACGTTGGGTGGGGGGATGACTACTGTATAAGGCTCGCGACTATCGGGCTTAGAACTGAAAAGCTTATTGTTAAGCCAATACTCATACCACTTCGACTCCACCTCTTTGGGGTCATACTTGCTTGCTAATTCCATTTATGTTTATCTTTTTATACCTTATTTAATCTATAAAAACCATGCAAATTTACGAATTTTCCATCTAAAATAAGTATCTTTGCATCAAAAAGATAGAAAAGTGCATACACGAGAAGATAAATTAGTGGCTTTCGGTAGATTGTTGGATGTTCAGCATCGCTTGCGCACGGAATGTCCCTGGGATCGGAAGCAGACCATCGATAGTCTTCGCCCCAACACCATTGAGGAAGTGTTCGAACTTGCCGAAGCACTGACCAAGCACGATTATCACGAGATTATGAAGGAGCTTGGAGACGTCATGGAACACGTGATATTCTATGCGATGCTTGGCAATGAGAAGCAGGAGTTTGATATAGCCGATGTATGCAATCAAGAAGCAGATAAGTTGATGTTTCGCCATCCCTTTATCAATTGGAATGAAACAAAGGGTGATTGGAATATTGATAATAAGCCGTTCCATGTTGTAAACGCTGAGATGAAGATAAATTCTAAGGGACAAGTGGTTTATAAAAGTGAAGAAACATCGCTTGATGACACTCCCGAAACAGAATCAGCAGTTGAACAGACGTGGGAACAAATCAAGCAAAAGGAGAAAGATGGAAATGAGAGTGTGCTGAGCGGTGTGCCCCAAGCTTTGCCATCTTTGATAAAAGCCTATCGGATACAAGACAAAGCACGCAATGTGGGCTTTGATTGGAAGAAGAAAGAAGACGTATGGGAGAAAGTGCGCGAAGAACTCAGGGAACTGGAAGTAGAACTCGAAAAAGAAGATAAGGAAAATTCAGAGAAAGAGTTGGGAGATTTCCTTTTCAGCATTATTAATGCCGCTCGACTATACCATCTCAATCCGGACAACGCATTGGAGCAGACCAATCGAAAATTCATCAATCGTTTCAATTATATTGAGCGTAAGGCAAAGGAGGTCGGTAAAGCAATAGGTGACCTCAGCTTGAACCAAATGGATGCTCTCTGGAATGAAGCAAAACAATTAGAAAATCAAAACGAAAAGATATGAAAAAGCTATCCTTTTTAACCCAAACTTGTTGTGCTGTGCTATTGTTCATGACTACATTTGTTGTCGTAGGATGTCGTTTCAACTCTGAAAAGACAGATTCGCATGAGTCAGACTCAACCCTGATAGACAATGCAATCGTAGACACCACCGTCTATGGAACGTGTGGTGAGGGAACGGCCATGCACTCTTTGGAACTTATTACAGATGCCGGCGACACCATTCAGTATATCATCGGCGAGAACGAACACGGCGAACAGGATGTTCAGGGAGGCTTACTCGTTGGGGACAGAATGGCTGTGATAGAGGGTGTGGGACTTGATGGCGAGAAAGAAGCCAAGAAAGTTATCAATCTTACAACCTTGTTGGGTAAATGGGTGAGTATCGACAAGAACTTCGACATATTGGAGGGAGGAGTTGTCAGGTCTAATATCCGAGCTGAATCCAAGCCTTGGACCAGCTGGAAGATATTGAACGGCCAGCTTCTTTTAAACAAAGACACTTTTGATATAAACAAATTGGGTAACGACTCTTTATACCTTGAAAACAAGCAAGGTATATTTGCTTATAAACGACCTATGTAACCATTCGGGGGCGCAAAGGAGTCATGGAGCCATTCAAGGTACATATTTTGGGTTGCGGAAGCGCTCTTCCCACATTGCAACACTTCGCGTCTTCACAAGTAGTGGAGATACGGGGCAAATGTTTTATGGTGGATTGTGGGGAAGGTACGCAAATGCAACTGCGACGTTCGCACGTGAGTTTTTCAAGGATCCAAGCCATATTCATATCTCATCTTCACGGCGATCATTGTTTTGGCCTAATCGGACTTATCTCAACCTTTGGTATGTTGGGGCGCGTTTCACCGCTACATATTTATGCGCCGGAAGCTTTGGAACCCATGCTCGATGCCATGATGCAAATGTTTTGCAATGGTCTGGATTTCAAAGTAGAGTTTCATGCAGTGGACACCAAGAGGCAATATGTGGTGTATGAGGACCGTAGCATAATTGTTGAGACGGTGCCTTTGGAGCATCGCATCCCCTGTTGTGGCTATATTTTTCGCGAGAAGCCCACATTGCCTCATATTCGGCGTGACATGATTGACTGCTACGAAATTCCTGTAAGCCAAATCAATAATATCAAGAATGGGGCAGGGTGGGTCACGCCTAAAGGTGTAGAGATTCCCCATGAAAAGCTCACAATTCCGGCAGACGCCCCTCGCAGCTACGCCTATTGCAGCGATACGAAGTATATGCCCGGATTGCATAAGATGGTAGAGGGAGTTAATGTGCTGTACCACGAATCAACATACGACAGTTCTTGCGCTGAGCGTGCCAAATTATATCATCATTCTACTGCTGCACAGGCAGCAATGGTGGCTCGTGATGCCCATGTTGGAAAACTTATTCTTGGACACTACAGCGCTCGTTATCGAGACGAAGACATCTTGTTAAAGGAGGCTCAGGAGATTTTTCCTAATGCATTATTGTCTAACGAGGGCATGGTTATCGATGTAGAGTGAATGCTTACTCAGTTGATATTTAATGGAGAGATAAAGGCTCAGTAGACTTTCACTTTGGGGAAAACCACACATCCCTATGATTGTGGTAACCATGTAACCGCAAAGTCGGATTGATCATAGGAAAATATGATGCAGGAAAAAGTGTTCATACGTGTAAACTCCTATTGCACTCAGACGCCTTCAACTCATTCTTCACTCTTCCCTCTTCATTCTTCCCTCTAATTTGTATTCTTCATTCTTCGTTCTTCATTCTTCCCTCTAATTTTTATTCTTCACTCTTCACTCCTCATTCTTTATTTTATAAAATATTCTTACCGTTTTTCGGTCATTATTTTCTCGTCATCCAGCGCAAAAAGGACTATGTTTTTTCGTCAAAACTGCGCCGCACATTCCCAAAAGTCGTAAGGCAGCTGCGATTGAAGCCTTCTCATAGTATGGTTAGGGTTTATCGGCAGTGCGAAAGAGCCTCAATTATACTGCGGTTGAGGCCTTGTCGTCATGCCGTTAGATACTCAATCGCAAGTGAAAAAATAGGAGAATAAAGGCTGGTTTTTAAAAATCGTTGATTGTCAGGTGTTTATAAAACTTTCCAATTTTTGCGTATTTCAGACGAATACAAACTTTTTTTTAAATACGCGAATTTGAGAGGCCCATTTGTTCATATATTTGACCATTTCTATTTTTTCAGAAGCTGCGTTTGGAATAAGCCGGCATGTTAAAGTCAACCCCCCCAAAGTGCGTAAACACATTGTCTACACTTTGATGCGGACACATGCCCCGTTCGTTGCCTACGTTGTACATGGTCATTATCTCCAAAAATGAATACATGAGCATTTATGTACTTCAATAACAAAATGAAGCTTCATACTTTTTCTGAGCTTGAGTTCTCAATGCTAAACCATATTTACTTCAATGTTAAGTCCAACTACAACAGTAATCGGGCTGGACATAAAGTACGTATGAGGACTAAATAGCTCGACCCGAATGGTTAATTAATCTTAATTACACAATAAAACACCTGTCATACTCTCGGTATATTTCTTGAAAACCTTTATCTTTGCATCAACAGCATAAACGATGAGGTGCGTATGGGCAACAAGATATTTTCGTATTTATTATTGACAGTCCTGTTTTTGGGTGCTCCGCGAGTGGCCAATGCCGTTCCGGCTATAGAAATCATCGAGAATGATTTTCAAGATATTACTATATCTGTGAATAGGGAGTCTGTCTTGCGTGTTACCGGTGCTGCCGGTGAGGTGTTGTCTGTTTACAATGTTACCGGTGTCAGAGTGATGTGCCTAAAGATTGATAGTGCTGACAAAAGCTATAACTTGAATTTGCCAAAGGGCTGTTATATAGTCAAGGTGGGAAAGGTTGTACGTAAAATTTCTATTCGATAGATAAACACTTGTACACTTGAAAACCTATAGCTGGTTACTCTGTCTTCTTTTCATGACGTTTTGTTTTCAGTCATGTCATGAAAAGAAAAACAACACAAACAGTCTCCTCTCGTTAGACGACTATGCTTCCTTAACTACATCCTTGTATCATATTAGTCCTCGCGAAATACGTGAGGAGATAGCGATGTTGTCTAAAACGGATGAAGATTCCATGCCTCCTGACAACCGCACACGTAAATACTATAGAGAAAAATTGCCTTTCCTATGGATTGACCGTAAGGGGATAGATACTCGTGCCGATAGCTTGTTGCAAGGTCTGCAAACAGTGGATGAAATAGGTTTTGGCAGAGAAAAGTTTCGGTTGTTACAGATAGAATCAGACCTCAATACGGTGAGAAGCCTTGCTTTTGATGAGAAAAACAACCGAATTAATAAGGTGCTGGCCCGTCTGGAATACAATCTCACCAAAGCATATCTGAGATATGTGGCCGGGCAAGGCTTTGGTTTTATGAACCCAACCTACGTCTTCAATCATTTGGAGAAACGCGACACAGCTGCCAATTCGCAGACATACCGCACGCTCTTTGATATCAAGATTAAACATGCTGACAATTCTTTTTATCAAAAAGCGTTAAGCAAGATTCTTCCTGACAGCTTAATGCCGTTTATCAAATCGGTTGAACCGCAGGGGGAAGTGTATCATGCGCTTGCCAAGAAACTACACAATCCATCTCTATCCCGACGGGACAGGATTTTGATTTTGGTGAATATGGAGCGATGCCGTTGGCGTATGGGAGACGTTCCGCAGGCACACGAGAAATATGTTTTGGTGAACATTCCCTCGTATCACTTACAGGCCGTAGATGGACAGCACAGTTTGACGATGCGCATTGCTTTTGGGTCAGCAGCCAACAAGACTCCTCTGATGATAAGTGCGGTAAAGCGCATGGATATCAATCCACAATGGGTTATGCCATTCAGCATCATTAAAAAGAGCATCATACCAAGGTTGGGGGATGAAGACTATTTTAGACAGAGAAACTATTTCATACGCCATCGCGAAACGGGAGAAATAGTAGATGTCGGGAGTGTGTCCCCTCAAATGCTTGAAAGTCGCAACTACTTCGTTATCCAACGGGGTGGTGAGGGGAACGCGTTGGGTAGAATAATATTCAGGTTTGACAACAATCTTGCTATTTATCTGCACGATACATCCTCCCGAAGCGTTTTCGAGCGTGCGAAACGAGATGTCACTCATGGATGCGTAAGGGTTGAAAAACCCTTTGACTTGGCTCAGTTTATGTTGGAAGGAAACAATGCCGGACTGATAAAAAAGATTGGTTATTCGATGAAGGCAGATGTATCTCCATTGAATGTTAAAAGAGAGGACATGACAGACAAGATGAAGGCAGTGATCGACACGTTAGACCGCGCCCGACTTGTGGGAAGCGTTAATGTGAAGCCGACGGTACCAATATTTATCCTATATTTCACGATGTATCCTGATAATGAGGGCAAAATATTGACCTATAAAGATGTATATGGCTATGATCCGGTGATATACAGCTGTATAAAGAACTATATTTAAAAAGCGACCATACGGCACAGTGAACGACACCGACGAAAACAAACTGGCCCAAATGTCGGCCGACCCCGAGCAGCAGCGTGAGGCTTTCTCTATGGCTGTAGAGCAGTATAGCGAACAGCTGTATTGGAAAATTCGTCGTATGGTACTTTCTCATGATGATGCGAACGATGTTCTCCAAAACGCCTTTATAAAGGCATGGAACAAATTGTCCTCTTTCCAAAACAGGTCGAAGTTCTCGACGTGGATCTATCGCATAGCATTTAACGAAGCATTGGATTTTCTTCGCAGTCAAAAATTGGTTTATCAGGTAAGCCCGGACGATGATGAGAGTGTTTCTTCGAAATTGATGTCGGATGATTATTTTGATGGAAGCCGGGCTGAAGCCATACTTCAGGAGGCTATAGCATCCTTGCCTGAGGTGCAACGTATGGTGTTCAACTTACGCTATTTTGAAGAAATGAAATATTCGGAAATGAGTATACTATTAGATACAAGTGAGGGCGCATTGAAGGCAAGCTATCATTTTGCTGTAAAAAAAATAAAGAGTTATATAGAAAATTCAGAGTGAAGCCATATTGATTTGGCCCAAAATGATTTCAGAAATGCCACTCTGCACACAGACCACTCATTAAAAGCATCATATCATCGCAACCGTTTTAAACCTTTCGAGTTTTAACACGTCATACTTAAAAAGAAAGAAATGGATAGAGAAGAAAAATTCATATCAGATAAGTTCGGACATCGGACACCTTTCAAGGTGCCTGAGGGATATTTCGATGATTTAGCTTCTCAAATAATGCAGAACATTCCGGAGCAAAGCTATCAAGTCGAAGGAGTCCGGATTGTCGAAATGAAGGAGTCTCGATGGCGTCGTCTGCGCCCAATTGCCATTGCCGCTGCCAGTGTATGTGTGGCCGTGTTTGGAATGGGAATATATCTGCATAGCGGAGAGAGAGGAACTATAGTGAGCCATGATGAACGGATAAAGGAGGAGACATCCGTATCTTCATACGCTGCCATAGATGCTATTGCCGACTATGCTATGCTTGACACGGAGGACATGTATGCATACATGGAGGACGACAATTAATTAATCATAAAAGGTAATAGTTCGTTGAAAAGGTTTTTATTGATATTAGCCATTGCCCTAACTACATTGCAGGTGTATGGTCAAGGGAATCGCAAGTTTGACCCCAAGAAGTTTGAGGCCGAACTGGAACAGTTTATTGTAACCGATGCTGCACTCACTCCGCAGGAAGCCTCTGCTTTTTTTCCGATATACAAGGAAATGCAACGTAAGCAGCGTATGCTGTTTAACAAGGTGCGTCGCTATCGCCATGTTGATATAGGAGACGACAAGTCGTGCCTTGAAGCTATAAAAAACAGGGATGAAGCAGAATTAGAAATAAAGAAATTACAACAGCAATACCACTTGAAATTCTGCGAGATATTGCCGGCGAAGAAGGTGCTGCGCATTATCAGAGCAGAAGATAAATTCCACCGACAGGCTTTCAGACGGGCCACCGGAAGAAAGTAATTGTTGTTGTGTAGCACGGAGTTATCCTACCTTTCTTCCATGCCTATGCATCACTCGTGATGATATGGCTCACCCTTCAAGATAGTACAGGCACGATAAATCTGCTCTGTGAATATCAGTCTGACCATTTGGTGGCTGAATGTCATGTGCGATAGCGACACTTTGTCGTCTGCACGCTTGTACACTTCTTGGTCAAATCCATACGGACCACCAATTGCAAAAATGAGCCGCCGGGTTGTGTTTTGCTTTTTTTGGAGCCATGATGCAAATTCCACGCTTCTGAATTCTTGTCCGCGTTCATCCAAGAGAACCAATGTATCGGTAGGTTGTACAAGTTTAAGCAAAAGTTCGCCCTCTTTTTGTTTCTGCTGGGTTTCCGAAAGATGCTTGGTGTTTTTAAGCTCCGGAACAACCTTTATTTCAAAGGGCATATAATGATTGATGCGTTCGGCGTAATCTTTTATGCCTGCAACAAAATGCTTATTTTGGGTCTTCCCGATTAATATAAGTATTGTTTTCATTGCAGTTTTTTGATTTGCTTTCTTGTATTGGGCAAAGAGACTCGTCTTGTCCTATATGGGAGTACTGGTCTTTCCTTTTAGGATTCATCGGAAACCATCCTTTCTGCACGCGTTTCTTTTGTGAGAAAAGCTCTCCAATAGACCACAGCAGACTTGCGCCAATAACACCAACTATTGAAGAAAGAATAGCGTTTTCTATAAGAAGAGAGCAAATAACACATGCAATTCCCGTGATTAAGAACAACCACCAGGGACGTGTTCCAAAATAATATTCAGTTTTTATAACCACAGGATGAAAGAAGCCAATTATCAGGAAAGTAAATATCGCGATAATTATCCCAGTAAAATACATATACTTTAATTTTGCTTATAATTAATGATATCAATGGATTACAAGTGGATGAAATCCATGCAAAATTAGTAAAAATAACTAATACTGTTGCACTTATTTCAGAAAATAGTTGTTATCTTTGCGTGTAATAATACTTTAAACATATAACAAAATTTATAATTATGGAAAAAACAGAACTCATAGCTCAGTGCGAGGCAAAGGCAAAACAGTGGTTGTCTCCTTCTTTCGATGAATCAACACGTGCTCAGGTTCGTGCCATGTTGGATAATGAGGACAAGACAGAACTTATAGAAAGTTTCTACAAGGATTTGGAATTTGGTACGGGTGGTCTGCGCGGAATCATGGGCGTCGGTACTAACAGAATGAATATATATGTAGTTGGTATGGCTACCCAAGGTTTTGCCAACTATCTGAAAAAGAATTTTAAGGACAAGAAACAGATTTCTGTGGTAGTTTGTCACGACTGTCGCAACAACAGCCGGTTATATGCAGAGACCGTTGCTGACATCTTCTCGGCAAACGGGATAAAGGCTTATTTGTTCGATGAGCTTCGTCCTACACCGGAATGTTCATTCGCCATTCGTTATCTCGGTGCACAAGGCGGTGTCAATATCACGGCCAGCCACAATCCTCGCGAATACAATGGGTACAAGGCTTATTGGGAAGACGGCGCTCAGGTGCTTGCTCCTCATGATGTGGGTATTATAGAAGAGGTAAGCAAGGTAACTATTGACGACGTTAAGTTTGAGGCAAACAAAGAATTGATTCAGATTATCGGTGAGGATATTGACGAGCCGTATCTCCGTGAAGTTCGTACGATCTCGATAGACCCTGAAGTGATCAAGCGACATCATGACCTTAAAATTGTCTACACCCCTCTGCATGGCGCAGGTCGTGTAATGGTTCCCCGCTCTTTGGCATATTGGGGATTCGACAATGTGCATTGCGTTGCCGAACAGATGATAAAAGATGGCAACTTCCCGACAGTGGACCGTCCAAATCCCGAAATAGCAGAAGCGCTTACGCTTGGCTTGCGCGATGCGAAAGCACTCGATGCTGATATCCTGATGGCCAGCGACCCGGATGCAGACCGTGTGGGTATGGCATGCAAAAACGATAAGGGAGAATGGGTGCTTATCAATGGTAACCAGACCTGTTTGCTGTTCCTTTGGTACATCATCACCAATAGAAAAGCAAAGGGATTGCTGAAGCCAACCGATTACATCGTGAAGACGATTGTTACCACTGAGGTGATCCGCAAGATTGCCGAAAAGCACCATTTGGAAATGCGTGATTGCTACACCGGCTTTAAATGGATTGCTAATGAGATTCGCATTTCGGAAGGAAAACAGCAATATATAGGTGGTGGAGAAGAAAGCTATGGCTTCATGGCCGCAGACTTTGTACGCGACAAGGATGCTGTGTCAGCTTGTTCTCTGCTTGCCGAAATATGTGCGTATGCTAAGGATAAGGGCAAAACACTTTATGATATCCTCATGGATATTTATATAGAGTACGGTTTCTCCAAGGAATTTACAATTAACGTGGAGCGTCCGGGTAAGAGCGGAGCTGAAGAAATTCAGCAGATGATGGTGAACTTCAGAAACAACCTCCCGAAGGAACTTGATGGCTCTAAAGTTGTTCTTTGGAAAGACTTTAAGTCGCTTATTGCCAAGGATGCTGACGGCAAAGAAAGCAAACTTGACATGCCGGATACAAGCAATGTTCTACAGTGGTTCTGTGAAAATGGCACGAAGGTTAGCGTGCGTCCTTCCGGAACGGAGCCAAAGATTAAATTCTACATCGAAGTAAAAGACGTAATGACCGATGCGTCACAATACGATGAACTGGACAAAAAAGGAGTAGAGCGGGTAGAGCGCATTAGCAAACAATTAGGCCTGTAAGCCGAACGGATGTAAATAGTAATATGCTTTATATCACGACCGAATAGAGCATCGCTGATAATCGATTAAAATCCTCATGAATGACTGATCAAAGTATTCTTGAGGATTTTTTAATCTTGGCTTATAACCAAATATGGTCAAATGGCACTAAAAATAAAAACCTAAAATATAAATTATGCAGCATCCATATAAAAGATACGAGCAGGATAAAACATGGGCCATCGTGAATAATTTAATAAACGATTTATTAGATAATAATGATATTGAGCTACAGACACCTATAGAGTATGTTGTAGGTTATATATGTAAAGGTTTGTTGGATAGCCAAAGCGGCGAGGGAAAGACAAATGTAACAAATCAGAAGTAATGCTCTCAATTTAGGAGTTAAGTTTCAATGTCCGCATTGCAGTTCAACTGATGGAATAAAAACTCTCGCAACAAAGGTATACTCAACAGGATAATTGAAATCAGTTACCAAAGGAACTTCAAATCATTAGAATAGTGTTTTCATTCTCCATTCTTCACTCCTCATTCTCCACTCTTCACTT
>KQ959476.1 GCA_001552765.1 Bacteroidales bacterium KA00344 | reverse complement strand
GAGGCTGTGGAACGATTAGAGCAGCTCACTCATATTGCACCGCTCTCGCAGCACGACGAGCCAAAACGGGCAGAAGCGTATGACATTCGTTTCGATGATGTTTCGTTCCGATATGAGGGAGCGGAGAAAGATGCAGTGAGTCATATCAACCTGACCATTCCCGAAGGAAAGACGGTTGCACTCGTAGGAGCGTCGGGCAGCGGAAAGACCACCATAGCAAGACTGATACCCCGCTTTTGGGATGTACGTCATGGCAGCGTTACCATTGGAGGTGTAGACGTGAGGGATATGCGCAAGGACGAGCTGATGCGCAACGTGTCGTTCGTCTTCCAGAACACCCGTCTGTTCAAGACTTCGCTCATCGAAAACCTACGTTACGGCAATCCTGATGCAACAACCGAGCAGATCAACCGTGCCATCGACCTCTCACAAAGTCGCGAGATTATCGACCGGCTACCACATGGATTGGATACCGTTATCGGTGCCGAAGGTACTTATCTTTCGGGAGGTGAGCAGCAGCGTATTGTCCTTGCTCGTGCCATTCTGAAAGACGCCCCTATCGTCGTACTCGACGAGGCAACCGCCTTTGCCGACCCCGAAAACGAACAGCTTATCCGCAAGGCACTGGCACATCTCACCCAAGGAAAGACTGTGCTGATGATAGCTCATAGACTTACCACTGTGCAGGATGCCGACAGCATCGTAGTTGTGGACAACGGCAAGATAGTCGAACAGGGAACGCACGAGGAACTATTGAGTGAGGAAAAGTATTACCACCGTATGTGGAATGAATATCAACAA
>KQ959475.1:4454-7436 GCA_001552765.1 Bacteroidales bacterium KA00344 | reverse complement strand
ATCTTTTAAAAATCACATTGATAATCAGATGATTATTTTGATAATTGCCAATTTGGAACATTACCAATTCAACTAATAAGTATTCTTATTTTAATTTCAATTCGCGATATCCATATTCCCATTGTTTGACATCCGAATAATACGTTTTATTGTAATCCATAGACATGGTAAATGATAGTGTAAAGGCCGTATCGTTTACGACATCATAAAATAATGTATTTGCTCCCTTGCCATTAGTAAAACCAATTTCTCTTAGAGTTTTAGGAATCTTATGATGTTCCTGCCTAAATCTTTCTATTTTCTCGATAATCTGATTACCTTTGTTAGTCAATTCCTTTTCCCTCTTATCTTTAAAAAGTAAAAATAAGAGAAAAAATAAGAGGAAAAATAAGAGTGCGATTATTATTATAGTGAAAATTTTCTTTTTCATTTTATGGATTATTCTGTGTATAAACAGTAATTGTTGTCTTGTAGAGTCAACCAGCAAGTGCAAAATTAGTCAATCATTTTATAAAACTCTTGTTTGGTGTTGAAAACTTGAGTTTTTCACTTCCAATCTGGACGTAATGTGCCGAAGCGTTCTCGCATATTCATTTTTCTTTGTTCTGGACTACAAATATACACTTGTTGCCAATTCGTTAGGACCACGAACCGCCTTGATGCGTCCAAGGTTGTCGAGGTCGGTCTCATAGTTGAGCCGGTTGAGGTCTGTACGACGCAAAGCCATGCCATATCGGTAGTCGAAGTTGCCAGCCTCGCTGCTGTAGCCAAAGGCATCATCAATGCGGGAGACATACATGTTTATCACCGGTTCGTAGCGGTAGCTGTACCACATACGTTGCCCCTTGGCGTTGGCAGGAAGCGTAGTCTTGGTGATGTTACCGTAACCGTCGTAGGTATAGTCTGAAGCGGCAGTACTATTTCCTAACTGTTGACTAATCTGTGTAAGGTGGTCGGCATAGTTCAAATCGTAAGTCGCAGTGACTTGATGATACGTCTTACCATCACCGCCCGTTACGGTTACGTTGGTCGGCGAACCATAGATGTGTTTGCTGCTCTTCCTCATTGTATTCCAATTGAAAAGAACTACTATGCTGGAACAATCACTTTCATCTAAATCGAACATTTTTCGCTCTGTTTGAGTTTATAAAGTCATCCACATAATCTGTATAGTAAGTCAGTGAAATCCCTTTTTTCGACAGATTCAACTCGACAGAATACATTAAAGGTAATTCGAAAGTAGCTAAAGGAGTATTTTTATGTGAATTAAAGGAAAAAGAATACAACGTGTCTGCACTAATATAAAAAATCTCATTACCTTCTGCTGTTATGTTGGCAGCTGTCGAATTCCGTAATTCCTCGCTAACATAAAATGAATGTTCAGTTTGAAAGTTTACACATAATAATTTACCATCTGTAGAAAAATCATCCATGTTTTGGTAAAAAATAATGGGAATAACGGCACATTGTGTGGCTTGATTATATTTTGCATTACCCAAAGATAACACACTATCCAATTGAAATATACACTTCTCGTCTTTTATGATTTTTAATACAGAATAAAAACAAGAATCATTGTCTTCAAATTTTGAATTTGATTCAAACTCACATCTTGCATAAGTGTTGAATTTGATGTATTTTTTCTCATTCATACGAGTATTAGTAATCCCAAAAGAATATAAGACAGTATCCTTTTTCATATACCTATCTAAGTAAATCTTTTTGGGATGTTTGGAAACACAAAAGATACTACAAAATAAAACTAACAATATTATATATAAATATCTCATATTCTTTCTTAAGTATAAGTTTATATCCAACGTAGAATCAACCAGCAAGTGCAAAATTAGTCAAACCTTTTATAAAACTCTTGTTAGGTGTTGAAAACTTGAGTTTTTCACTTCCAATCTGGACGTAATGTGCCGAAGCGTTCTCGTATATTCATTTTTCTTTGTTTTGGACTACAAATATAAGAAAAGGCAGAGAATCTATCCCTGTTTCTATGTAGAGTCTTTGAAAATCTTTTATATTTAGATAGTTATCTTGTCAACAGCCATTCCAAAGAAATACCCTATTACTTTTCAAAAAATCTTTTTAAAAAGAATCGCAACATTTTTAACAATAAAATTATCACCTGAATAAATGTAGACAATACTAAATAAAACCACCATGTAAAAGCAGCTCCACTTGACCCTTTATATAACATTAAGTAGTACAGAGGAAGCGAATAAGTGGCAAATACAATAGTGTTTGTTATTGCTTTTTTATGACTACCCGCTATCCATTCTATTAGTAGTAATATTATGCATACTAAAGAAAGGATGTATGCGATTATATCATCATTCATATTCTGGGTTTATGACATATCTATTTATTTTTTATCCTTACCACATTACCATTGTATCTTCTTAAATACAGAATTGTTGTCAAACCCCATTACTAATAAATTATATTCATATGGATAATAGATGAAATTTCCATATACAATATATGGCATAGGGGCATTTGGCGGTAGCTTCATCTTTTTTTTCGTAATTGTATCTTCAATTTGTTTCTCATACAACCAAGGACCAAATTCTTTTTCAACAAGTTTACATCTTCCTGAAAAATCAATTAGTGCTGATGGATGATAGTCTTCTTTTAAAATCTTTATGTTTATTATTGACAATGTATCTTGAATTTCTTTATTCATATTGCAATATAAAACATCTGTAAAATTCTTTGTGTTTAGACTACATGATGAATTCAAAATAATCATAAAAAGGCAACAAATGTATTTCATAAGATAAGTATTTAATAAAATGTATGGCATAGAGTCAACCAACAAGTGCAAAATTAGTCAATCATTTTATAAAACTCTTGTTTGGTGTTGAAAACTTGAGTTTTTCACTTCCAATCTGGAGCACAAAGTGGCGATACGTTCTTGTATATTTATTTTTCTTTGTTCTGGGTTACAAATATAGCAAAAGGCAGAGAATCTAT
>KQ959475.1:0-4354 GCA_001552765.1 Bacteroidales bacterium KA00344 | reverse complement strand
AAAAGGCAGAGAATCTATCCCTGCCTTTATGCTTAAATTATTTAGAACCAAATTGATTATCAGTCAGTTATTCTGACAACTCCCAATCTGGAGCATTATATAATTTGTTAATAGAACTTGGCACAAAGATGTCGTGTCCAGTCAAGTCGTCTTTAACATATTTATATTTATTTTTTTCCATCAAATAAATAATAGTCCATTTACGATTTATATTATGTTCGTTATATAAAACTATATTTTCTATTCCATCAGCATAATGAATTTTTTTACAATATTTCGATAATAAAAATTTAACTCCATATCTATTATATTCATTTAAAACAAGAGAATCTACCATGAACACAGATTTTAAAATATATCTATTCTTCTTGTTAGTTTTTACAATTCGTTCATAAACATAAAGAGAATCTTTATCTCTAATAGTGGTAAGAGAAATATCAATTTTACTTTTTTGTGATAAATTGAAATTGTAGCTAACGATAGTGCTATCTCCCTTATATTTATTTTTTTTTGTGTAATTTGGTCTACAACTACACACAAAAAAAATAAATAGGATTATTGTAATATATTTCATTTTTCCTTTTTCTTTGGAATATATAAATTATAATTACCCATTTCTTTTTTAGGTATTTTAAAACGTCCATATTTTGTTCTCTGAGGTCTACCTTCCTCTTTTCTTATCAAATTTTCAAAATTTGAAGTCCAATATTCATCCAATTCTGTTCCATTGGCATCTTTTTTATTTGTATTTAAATTAAATTCTATATCATAAGCATGTTTTAGCTCGTGTCCAATTATTTCATAATCAGTAAAACCTCGTTTATTATCGTAATCTAGAGTAAGGCGGGTTCTTGTATAGGAACTGCTCTCTGGTGCATTTGTTTTGCTACCTAATTCTGTTCCTATGTAGATATCATGACGATGCTTACTATTCAAACTAGCTAACTTTGCAAATACGTCCTTTATTATTGGATTCTTTGAATTAGCCATTCTGTTTAAACATTTCAAAGTTCTCCACATTATATTATGATTTGACTTCAAAACATTAACAGGCGTAGAGTCAACCAACAAATGCAAAATTAGTCAATCATTTTATAAAACTCTTGTTTGGTGTTGAAAACTTGAGTTTTTCACTTCCAATCTGGACGTAATGTGCCGAAGCGTTCTCGTACATTCATTTTTCTTTGTTTTGGACTACAAAAATAGCAAAAGGCAGAGAATCTATCCCTGTCTTTATGCTTTATTATTTAGAACCAAATTGATTATCAGGCAGTTATTCTGACAACTCCCAATTTGGAGCATTACCGGATTTTATCACAACTTAAGTAGTAATCCAATTGCATTATTGCGATTATCTATATTAAAAGTCTTTTTTGCATCTATATCTGGGAAAACACCTTTTTTGGTATATACAAAAGGCGTTACAATAATTTTTTTTTCAGCCAAAGAAAAACTAATTATTCTGTGCGATTTATATAATATATTCCAACTCTTAATACGCATTTCTTTTAGCACATTCTTTGCTGTTTCTTCAGTTACAGATACTCCAGAATTACTATATTGCAAAGCTATATTTATCACACTTTCCATATTACGAACATCATTTATAGAGACTACAAAACATGGTGGATGTGCAATCCATAACCCTAATTCATTTTTTGATTCAGGATAAATTTTAATCTCTGTATCCGTTTTGCATACAGTTATTTGTTTTTTTATATTCATAGTTTTATCTATTTATAACCAAGGAACATTTTCTTTTTGAGAGAAGATTTATAATTACCATATATTATAATGACAACTCCCAATCTAGGGCATTACCAAAACTTTAAATATCGTTATTCAAAGTATTTTGCAACATTCTGAAAGTTTTGCTTTTTTTGTCTATTTTGTATAATTTATAGATACTATCATAACTGCTTATAACAATTACTGAATCACTGATGCTTTTTATATTATATTTATCACTTCCTAAAATTAATAGACTATCTTTATATAGCGACCACCTCTCGCTCCATAATTGATCGCGTAGATAATATTTTTGTATTTTATTTTTATCGATATGCTCGTAAATAAACCATTGTCCATATTTGTTAAAATAATAATAAATAAAATTATTATCATCTTCATGTTCCTTTGTTTTCCAAAAGCAATAAGAACCCTCGCAAATAATTTCAGCACCATTTTTTTTATGAGGTTTACATGATATTATCCAAAATAAGAGAACAAGAAAACCTATAAAATTAAAATAATGTATTTTGCGGTCCATTAACTTCTTGCCAGTGGACTGCACTTTATATTTAAAATTGTATTTCATTGCCACCATTTAAATAAATAGGAACACTATTTACACCATTTGCTTTTAAAAGTTCGGATGCTTTTTCTATATACTTATTAAATATGCGATTATTTTCTTTGTATAATTTTTGTAATTCCTTTTGAAGATATCCAGCCGTTCCTTCCTTAAATGAAGCTGTTGTCTTCTTGAACTCTGGTGCTTGCATTTGTCTCATTATAACTTGAATTTCTTCCTCACGAGATTTTCCACGTATTTGTGTGTGGAAATTTTCGTGAGATAGCGTACTACTCATATTATATATTTGTGATAATTTTTTATTGAAATATCCTTTTTTAACCAACACACGAATAATCTTATCATTGAGAGTATATGCTAAAGTATTTGCGTCTGTACCTTTTGGAGTTGACGCATCTACTCCTATTGCTGTGGCATGTTGGGTTGCTCCTGTCTTCTTTGCATAATGGTACACTATTCTCATCATTTTTCTAAGTCCTCCACTTTTGTAATTACCAAAGTTATAGTCAGATAATATGACGTTTCCTTTTCTAGTTTGAATATAGATATAAGGATCTTTATCATTTCCGTCTGAACGTATAAATTTTCCACTCGTGCTAAAATAATCAGCTAATCCATTCTCATCAATTCTATTAATTGGATTATTATGACAATAAGTATAAGTGCTTGAATATGGCATATTTTTTTCCATTGGATCTGTACTCATCCACAAACTAACCCTTGACTCATAATACCTTGCACCATAGTAGTACATACCTGTCTCCTCGTCAAACTCTTTGGCATTGAAGAGATAAGGGGTGTTCCACGTATTGTTGCGCTCTTCGATGAATACTTCGCCGAACGGCACATACTCGATGTGCTGCGATACCTCGCCGTCAAGATTGGTGATATAGCTGGAGTTTCCAAGGTGGTCGGGATGGTAGAAGAACTGCAGGTTCTCGTAGTTATCAGGGTCTTTGAACGACTTGGCAACTGCGCGTGCCTTGGTCTTCTGAGCTTGTGCCATTGCCGCCTCCATGGATCTGTCGTTGCAACAGAATCCTTCGCCGTCGGCATAGTTGTCGTTGTCGGTTCCGTTATAAGGTACATCAAAGGTCTTGTAGTTTCCTTGATTACCTGCTGCTGTGCTGCATACTTAGCCTTATAGTTTACCGAAAGACCACCAGTTTTGGCTCCGGCATATTCTATGCGGTGCGGGTCAGAACCGTAGGAGGCTAAATCGCCAACCTTTGACACGATGCGCTGACTGCCTGCGTAGATATGCTTGGTGTAACGACCGCCCTGATTAGCCACAAGATACGGACTGACATAGAGCGAGAACTTCGCCGTGTTGGTGAAGCCGCCGGAGAATACTCCGTTGACATACACCTGATTGCTCATCATTTTAGATTTTACTTTATTTTATAATTTAGTCATTATAGTTGTCGATACCATAATCTAATTTCTCGTATAATTTCTTCATTAAGAAACACCAACAAATCAATCGGTAAGGGACTTGGTATAGATATTGAGTCAAATATCATATCCTTAATAATACTATTCCCGTTTATAAAAGCAAAATATGCGGGATACCCAGCTTGAAATTTGCTTCCAATTTTTCCCTGATTTGGTTCGTCCAAATATTGAATATTGGCAAAGTATTTAGCAACCGACCCTCTACTGTTGCCATTATCATTAAACTTGACGGGAATCAGTTCAAAATTCTTATTTTGTGTATCAATCGTCACAAAATATTCAGTACCTATGGTATCGTTGACAACTATCAAATAAAATTGTTCTTTAATACCAAAAACAATTTTCGACTCGTTAGTTGTAGATTCTGGCATTTTATTGAGAATAGCAGATACTAATTCTCTGTTTCCCTGTACCGTATTAGGCTCAGCAAAAACCTTGCTGTTTCCGACCACGATGAACATAATATAAAAAAACAAAATTTCTCTCATATTCCTATTGCTTTAATATATAGTATTGCTAAACTTGGTATATGGTTCTACATATACCAAGTTTAGCGAATGTAACAGCCCTCAAAAGTTTACACAA
>KQ959474.1:107517-225817 GCA_001552765.1 Bacteroidales bacterium KA00344 | reverse complement strand
CTTTTATTGCACTTCGTTTTGGACAATAGTCCTCCCTTTTCACGCTATAATATAAGGTTTATATGACATGAAAAAAGATTATAAAAACTTACATTTTTTCATTTGTTATAAAATTAAATATCAGGGTTTTCAGGGTTAGAAGTTGATGCTTAATCCCTTAGACATCAGTGTTTGACGACTTTCCTGAATTTAATTTGGATTTTGATATATCGGCCGTTGGCAGCTTCCTGATATTCAGCTTCAAGCTATTTTACAGCAGTAAATGGAAAGTAATCGATAAAAAAATATGTTATTTGCCCTTGTAAAATGACATAAAATATACGATACTATCAAAAAATAAATGTATCTTTGCAGTATAGATACTAACACTCACTAATGTATAAATATAGCACATGAAAGACTTTTTAAAGTACGTTGGGGCTACCGTAGTAGGTTTAATTCTATTTGGAGTTGTTGTTTCCATTATAGGTGTAATGAGTATCGTAGGTATGATTGCCTCATCGGAAGCTACGCAAAAAGTGAAGGAAAATACTGTTCTCGTCATCGACCTTGACGGTGTGATGCAGGAACAGGCCAATGAGAGCTTTAGCACGAAGCTGATGGGCAGCACCGGTCTTGGACTGCAAGAAACACTATCGGCTATCAAAAAGGCTGAGGGCAATGAAAACATACAAGGCATCTACCTCAATGCGGGTGCTTTAGAAGCAGACATGGCTCAACTTGAGGAGATACGCAATGCCCTCGAAAACTTTAAAAAGTCGAAAAAGTGGATTGTGGCCTATGGCGAGATATATTCTCAACCCTGCTATTATTTGGCTTCCATAGCTGATAAAATCTATATGAATCCCCAAGGTTCCGTTGACTGGCATGGCATTGGCGGACAAATGATTTTCCTGAAAGATACCTATGCCAAAATTGGTATAAAGATGATACCTTTTAAATGTGGAAAATATAAGAGTGCAACCGAGATTTATACAGAAGACCGCATGAGTGAGCCCAGTCGCGAGCAGACCGAGCGTTATATAGGCGGATGGTGGCAGACCATTTGCCAGGCTGTATCAAAAAGTCGTGGTATTAGCACTGATACGCTCAATGCTTATGCCGACCGTGTTATATCTTTGGAAGATCCCAAAAACATGCTGAAGTACAAAATGGTAGATGGTCTGCTCTACAATGACCAAGTGAAAGGCACCATCAAAAAATTGCTTAAGATAGACGAAGATGAATCCATTAATCAGATTACTGTTAACGGGATGTGCAATGTTCCGGAAAAGGAGCATGGCGATGAAATTGCTGTCTACTACGCATACGGCACGATTGTCAATGAAGAAGAGCCGCAAAGCATGATGATGTCTAACCATCTCATTGTCAGTAAAAAGGTATGTAAAGACTTGGCCGACTTGGCCGATGACGACGATGTAAAAGCTGTAGTTGTTCGTGTCAATTCCGGTGGTGGCTCAGCCTATGCTTCAGAACAGATCTGGCGACAGATGGAACTGCTTAGGGCAAAGAAGCCGGTAGTTGTTTCGATGGGTGGCGCGGCCGCATCCGGTGGTTATTATATGAGTGCCGGTGCTAACTATATTTTTGCAGAGCCTACTACAATTACAGGCAGTATTGGAATATTTGGCATTGCCAGAGACCGTTCTGAGCTCATGACGCAGAAGTTGGGCGTGAAATACGATGAGGTGAAAACCAACCGCAACTCTACCATAGGCTCAGAAGTTACGCCTATGACCGCAGAGCAGTTCGGTTACATCCAAGCGTCTGTAAATCGTGGCTATGCGCTATTTAAAAGCCGTGTGGCTCAAGGACGTCGCATGACAATGGATAAGGTAGAGGCTAATGCACAGGGACACGTGTTCTTAGGTAGTGATGCACTTCAGCTTGGATTGGTAGACGCTTTAGGAGGCTTGGACAAAGCTGTTGCTAAGGCAGCCCAATTGGCTAAAGTCAAAGAATACTACACAGCTAACTATCCGGGCAAATCCGATATGTTTGAGGACTTTATGAAAATGACAGAGGAACGTTCCGATGGTATACTCGATGAAAAACTTAGAAGTACACTTGGCGATTTCTATGAGCCTTTTATACTGATGCGCACGACCTCAGCACAAACGGGATTGCAAGCCAGAATGCCGTTCATCATTAAACTCAAATAGAGAAAAGAACATACGTAATAGAAAGAATGCGAACAGAAGGTGACCTCATAAAAATAAACGAATGGCTGCTACCCCTTAGTTGGCTATACGGTATTGGTGTGGGCATACGAAATCAACTTTTTGAGTTGGGCATACTCAGACAAAGAGCTTTTGATATCCCTGTCATCTCTGTGGGCAACATTACGGTTGGCGGATCCGGCAAGACTCCACACATTGAATATTTAGTAAGGTTGCTGAAAGATACTGTTAAAGTCGGAGTGCTGTCTCGTGGCTATAAGCGTAAAAGTCGCGGATATGTTTTGGCTGATGATAATTCGAATATACACGATATAGGAGATGAGCCGTGCCAAATGAAGCAGAAGTTCAAAGACATATACGTGGCTGTTGATAAGAACAGATGCAATGGCATCACCCGACTTACTTCCGACCCTGAAACCAATGATGTAGACGTGATATTGTTAGACGATGCATTTCAACATCGCTATGTAAAACCGGGAATAAACATCCTGCTTGTAGACTATCATCGTCTCATTATATACGACAAGCTGCTCCCTGCCGGTCGTTTGCGCGAGCCGCTGAAGGGCAAGAACAGGGCCGACATTGTGATTGTAACCAAGTGTCCGAAGGATCTAAAGCCCATGGAATTTCGTGTTTTGACCAAGGCTCTAAACCTATTTCCTTATCAAGAACTGTTTTTTACCTGTATAGACTACAATCCATTGCAGCCGGTATTCGCCAAGGAAGCTCATACCATAAAGATCAGCAAGTCTCCCCTAAAAGCTTTAACGGGGCAAAATGTATTGTTGCTCACAGGTATAGCTTCTCCCGAACAGATGAAAAACGATTTGAAATCAAGATGTCGCTCCATCACAATGTTAGCGTTTGGCGACCACTATGCTTTCAAATCAAAAGACGCAGAAAGAATAAACCATGTTTTTGCAAAAATGCCTTCACCTAAAATGATTGCCACCACAGAGAAAGATGCCACGCGGCTAATCAATCTTGAAGAACTATCGAATGAGGTGAAAGCAAACCTATATGCACTTCCCATCAAAGTGAAGTTCATGTTAGAACAAGAAGAAAAGTTTAACTATAAAATCATAAGCTATGTACGCAAAAATTCAAGAAACAGCATCCTGGTTAAAAGAAAGGATGACAACGAATCCAAAGACAGCCATCATTCTGGGAACAGGATTGGGACAATTAGCTTCCGAGATAACTGATTCATATGCCTTTGCATATAATGATATCCCTAATTTTCCGGTATCAACGGTCGAGGGACATGCCGGTCGGCTCATTTTCGGAAAGCTCGGAGGTAAGGATGTGATGGCTATGGAGGGACGCTTTCATTTTTATGAAGGCTATAACATGAAAGAAGTAACGTTCCCAGAGCGTGTAATGCATGAACTGGGTATTGAAACTCTTTTCGTGAGCAATGCGGCCGGTGGAATGAATCCGGAGTTTAGCATTGGTGACCTGATGGTGATTAACGACCACATTAACTTTTTCCCGGAACATCCGCTGCATGGCCCCAATTTCCCAACGGGTCCTCGTTTTCCCGATATGCACGAGCCATACGACAGCAAACTCATTGCATTGGCAGACGAAATAGCCAAAGAAAAGAACATTAAACTCCAACATGGTGTTTATGTTGGTGTACAAGGTCCGACCTTTGAAACACCGGCAGAATATCGCATGTTCCGCGTTATTGGAGGTGATGCTGTTGGTATGTCTACAGTGCCCGAAGTTATTGTTGCACGTCATAGTGGCATCAAAGTATTCGGAATAAGTATCATCACCGACCTCGGAGGTTTTGATGTTCCTGTACAGGTGAGCCATGAGGAAGTGCAGGTTGCAGCTAATGAAGCCCAACCAAAGATGACCGAAATCATGAGAGAAATGATACGTCGGTCATAATCATTCAACCTTTTAATTAAACATGGAAATCTCTAAACTTGGTGAATTTGGCCTTATAGACCATGTCACTAAAGATATTAAGCTTAAAAATTCATCGTCAATCGTTGGGGTTGGCGATGACTGTGCTGTGATGCACTATCCAGATACAGAGATACTCATCACCACAGATATGCTGATGGAAGGTATCCACTTTGACCTGACCTATATCACAATGCAGGAACTTGGCTACAAGGCTGCAATGCAAAACATTTCGGACGTCTTCGCCATGAACGGCACACCACGTCAGATGACAGTATCGCTCGCCTTGGGAAAACGTTTCCAAGTGGAAGATATAACAGCCTTTTACAAGGGTCTGCGCGTGGCATGTGACAAATGGAATGTAGATATTGTCGGTGGAGATACAACGTCGTCATTTACGGGATTGGCTATCAGCATTACTTGTATTGGTGATGCACGCAAAGAGGACATTGTCTACCGAGATGGTGCTAAAGAGACTGATCTGATTTGTGTTACAGGTAATCTTGGAGCCGCCTATATGGGACTTCAACTGCTCGAACGCGAAAAAACGGTTTACTATCATCAGATTGACGATATCAATCGGAAGATCATGGAAGCAAAGCAAGCCGGAAACGATGCGCTTGTGAAACATCTTCAGAAGCAAGGTGCACAGGCAGCGGATTTTCAACCTGATTTCGCCGGTAAGGAATACTTGTTGGAACGACAACTTAAACCAGAAGCACGCGGGGACATCATTGCCCTTCTGCGTGAGCATAATATCCGTCCAACAGCCATGATGGACATTTCTGACGGGTTGAGCTCTGAACTGCTGCACATCTGTAATAAGAGCCACTGCGGTTGTCGGATTTATGAAAATAAAATTCCCATCGACTATCAAACAGCTGTCATGGCAGAAGAATTGAACATGAATGTCACTACAGCTGCGATGAATGGGGGTGAAGATTATGAGTTACTTTTCACCTGTTCGATAGGCGATTACGAAAAGTTGCAGGACTTGGAAGATACGGGCATCCGGCAAATTGGTTATATTACGAAAGAAGCCTATGGTGCTCGCCTCATCTCAAGAGACCAACAAGAATTTGAAATAACAGCCCAAGGCTGGAATCCATTACAATAACTCATAAGGGGCTTGTCAATTTATCAGCAGGCCCCTTAATACTTGGCAAATAGTATTATCTATGTCAAAACAGTTCATATTCCCAAAAAGATGAATTATACATTGCACAAAAATGAGACCTTATAGACAGTATAACATCTCAAATGAAAGATGTTACTATATATGCCGATATATTGTTATCCGCTAAAAAAAATATTTCGTTTCACAATTAAGGCTGAATTTCGAGCAGGAAATTCAGCCTTAAATGTTGCTTTGTATTCGCAAAAACAAGCAATTTTAACTCAATTATAAGCATCCAACCAAATGCTTACAGTAGTGCAACTATACTACACAAAAACAGCGGCTAATATTTAATGCTAATTTATCAGCCTAATTTTATCTAAACTAATAGCTTTATTCCGGCTTCATATTGGTGTACACATTTTGTACATCGTCAAACTCCTCAAGTTTTTCCACCATTTTATCAATAGTTTCTCGTTGTTCCGGAGTTACATCATGCAAGTCATTCGGAATACGCGTAAATTCCGCGCTTGTAATTTCATATCCGTTATCTTCAAGATATTTCTGTATGTCTCCGAAACTCGTTGGTGCACCGTAGATGGTGATTTCATCTTCTTCATCATCCACATCATATTCATCGTCTACATTAAAATCAATGAGTTCCAGAATTAGCTCATCCATTTCAAGCCCCTCTTTTTTCTTAAAAGTGAATACACACTTATGGTCAAAAAGATAATTGAGAGAGCCCTGTGTGCCCAAGTTTCCATTATACTTATTGAATACAGAACGAACATCACCCACCGTACGTGTGGTATTGTCTGTCAGAGTCTCGACAAAAACGGCAACACCATGAGGTCCGTAACCTTCATAGGTCACGTCATCATAATTACTGGTATCTTTGCCCATCGCATTTTTAATCGCACGATCAATATTGTCCTTGGGCATATTTTCGCGCTTGCAAGTAGCAATGATAGCACGTAAAGTTGGATTGTTTTCCGGTTCCGGGCCACCTGCTTTCACAGCAATTTCGATCTGTTTACCTAATTTCGTAAATATACGGGCCATGTGCCCCCACCGTTTCATTTTCGTGGCTTTACGATATTCAAATGCTCTTCCCATTGGAGTTCAATATTTTTATTAAATTATTATTTTGTATTATTATCTAAGCTCTGCACCTAATTTGGTTTTTAAGTTATTAATCAACTTCTGCATCACTACGTCTATTTGCTTGTCAGTCAATGTTTTCGTAGCGTCTTCTATCGTGAAGTTAACCGCATAACTTTTCTTACCTTGTGGCAAGTTCTTCCCTTGGTACACATCAAAGAGACTAACATCCTTTATTAATTTCTTATCCGTTTTCCAGGCTATTTCTTCTATTTGTGCAAATTCGATATTCTCGTCCAGCAATAGAGCAAGGTCACGGCTTACAGCAGGAAACTTGTTTAGTTCCATAAACTCAACTTTATTCTTTTTGATGGCCTTCATCACTCCTACCCAATTGATCTCTGCATAGAACACATCATTATCAATGTCAAGTATGTGCAACACTTTCTTACTAACCTTACCATACTCGGCTAAGATTTTGCCACCACGATTCTTGACCGTTAGTCCATAGCTGAAAGTGTTATTTTCGCTTTTGGCAATAACCATCATGCCTTTTGGAACCCCTGTGCGTTGAAGAATGTTTTCAACGTATGCCTTAAGTTCGTAGAATGAAGTTTCTTCGTCAGGATGTGCCCACGAGCCTTCCACGCGTTTCCCTGTCAGCCATAGGCCTAAATGATATTCCTGTGCATAAGCTTTTATAGAGGCATCATGGTCATCCTTCTCCGGCGTGTAAGTATATACATTACCAAACTCAAAGAATTTCAAGTTGGAACGCTTCCGATTGATATTGCGTGCCAAAGATTCCAAGCCACCCAATAGCAAAGTTTGGCGCATTACCCCCAGGTCGGCACTCAGAGGATTCATCAGCTTTACAGTGTTCGCCCATGCATACATATTATAATTACCTTCTTTATAATATGACGCTTTAGTCAGGGAGTTGTTCAATATCTCATTAAATCCACATCCCACGAGCTGCTCACTGATAATGTTTTCCAAACGGTGTTCCTTATCTTCATCTCCGGCTACGGTGAGTGAAGATTTCAGTTGTGTCGGTATCTCTATGTTGTTATATCCATAGATGCGCAAAATATCTTCCACAACATCACATGGACGCTGCACATCTACACGATAAGCCGGTACAGAAAGTTGAAGTCCGTCTTTGTCCTCCGACTCCACTCTCATTTCCAAGCTCTCTGCTATCTTTTTAATTGTATCATTGCCAATCTCCTTTCCAATCAACCGGTTACAATATTCAAATTGGAGATTAACCTTAAAATCAGGAATAGGCTCTGGATAAATATCCTTGATTTGCATGGATACTTTACCACCCGCTAATTCCTTACACAACATTGCGGCTTGTTTCAAGGCATAAATTTGCCCATTGGGGTCTATTCCCCGCTCAAAGCGGAAACTGGAATCCGTGCTCAATCCGTGTCTTCTTGCACTCTTCCTAATCCATGTGGGATGGAAATATGCACTTTCCAAAACTATGTTTCGAGTGGTTTCATAAGTTCCGGAGCCTTGTCCTCCCAAAACACCGGCTATACACATAGGAGCATCCGCATTACATATACTCAGATCGTGCTCACCCAATTCATGTTCGTCACCATCAAGTGTAATAAATTTTGTTCCCTCCGGCTGTGTGCGGACAACTATCTGATGACCGGCCACCATGTCTGCATCGAAACAATGCATGGGTTGCCCATAAGCCATCATAATGTAATTGGTGATATCTACGATATTATTGATAGGACGCAATCCGATGGCCGTCAGCTTATCTTTCAGCCACTGTGGACTTTCTTTCACATCGCAATCCGTAATGCTCAGACAAGTATATCGCTTGCAGGCCTGCGTGTTTTCTATTTTAACGTCTATGACGAGATCTTCGTTATCAATTTCGAAACCGGTACAATCCGGACGGTGCAATGATGTGTTGTAACCTCGTTGTGTAAGCCACGCATAAAGGTCGCGCGCAACTCCGTAGTGGCTCAATGCGTCTGCACGATTAGCAGTGATGTCAATATCTATCACCCAATCACTTTCCAATTGATAGTATTCAGCAGCAGGCGTACCTACAACAGCGTCCTCCGGAAGTACAATGATACCATCGTGGCTCGTCCCCACTCCAATCTCGTCCTCGGCACATATCATACCGTAGCTGTCTACTCCACGCAGACGTGACTTCTTTATGACGAATTCTTTATCTCCGTCGTAGAGAACACATCCTAAATCTGCAACGATTACTTTTTGTCCTGCTGCCACGTTCGGAGCACCACAAACGATTTGCTGGGTTTCACCTCTGCCCAAATCTACTGTCGTAACGTGCAGGTGATCACTGTTAGGATGCTTTTCACAAGTCACAACCTTACCAACATAAAGACCTTTCAGGCCGCCTTTAATGGTTTGAATTTCCTCCAAACTTTCAACCTCAAGTCCTGTAGAAGTCAGTGCTTCTGCAACCTCCTGAGGAGTAAGAGAGAAGTCTACGTATTCCTTAAGCCATTTATATGAAATCTTCATAATATAGAAAGAATTTTATCTCGTCAAAATTAAAAGCAAAATTACTAAAAATTTATGATTTGCCAAAACAGACATCCGATTTTCTTATTCGTCACTTTTCAAAACCGGAAGGGAGATATGATATTTAAGTGCGAGGAAGCGTATCAGCAAAACAAGAATGAACGAAGCCACGACGGTTATCGCTACATTTATCCCAATTTCCATCATCAACCAATACAACAGGCCACCGGCAATACTGGCCATTGCATAAATCTCCTTCTGGAATATAACGGGTGTTCGATTAAGCAACACGTCGCGTATCACCCCTCCGGCGACACCGGTCATGCACCCCATGACAATAGCTATCCAAAAAGGATGTCCACACGCCAGCGTCTTCTGAATACCCGCAATAGTAAAGAATGCCAGCCCCAGCGTGTCAAACACCAGCCATGCGTTGTCCAATCGTTTCATGGAGTTTGCAAACACGATGACGATGAGTTGGGCCAGCATTGTACATATTATATATAGCGGAGATGTCATCCAAAACGGTGTCACTCCAAGCATCACATCACGCAACGTTCCACCACCTATAGCCACTGCAATTCCACACACAAAACCGCCAAACCAATCATAATGTTTGGCGGCTGCGTGTCTGATTCCTGACAGTGCAAAGGCCAGCGTACCAAGAATTTCGAGTATTACCTGAACCGTATGTACAAAACCCAGATCTGAATAAAACATTATACGATGTTTTGTGGGCGCCCCTCTATAAAGGCTTTAACATTTTCGATGGCAACACTTATCAAGCGGGTACGCGCTTCTTTAGACGCCCAAGCAATATGTGGGGTAAAAAAGGCATGAGGTTGCTTGAGCAGCGGATTGTCTTTCGACGGCGGCTCTATGGCCATCACGTCAGCTCCATATCCCGAAAGCCGCCCTGTAGCCAGTGCATGGGCCACTGCCTCCTCGTCTACCAACTGGCCACGCCCGGTATTGATCAAGATAGAGCCCGGTTTCATCATAGCCAGCCGCTCGGCATTGATCAACTGATTTGTATTCTGATTGAGGGGACAGTGGAGAGACAATATATCTGCAATGCTTAAAAGTCCGTTTAGTGTAGTCTTCTGAATACCGGATGGCAAATTTGCCGATTCTTTAGAAGTCAGGGCAAACACGTCCATCCCGAATTGTCTGGCTATGGTTGCAACACGCATACCAATGTTGCCCAATCCGACAATACCCATAGTCTTACCCGAAAGTTCCGTCAGAGGAGTATCCCAGAAACAGAAATCTTTACTGCTGCTCCAGCGATTGTTTCTCACCAGTTCGGCATAGTGCCCCACCTGATTTGTAATATTGAGAATGTGGGCAAAGGTCATCTGCACCACGCTGTCCGTACTGTAGGCAGGGATGTTAGACACCACAATACCACGTTCGCGAGCATAAGCTGTATCAACAATATTATACCCTGTAGCTAAAATTCCAATATATTTCAGTTTCGGAAGTTTTTCGATAACCTCCTTAGTTATCTTCACTTTATTCAAGAGAATGATGTCGGCCTCTTTCGAACACTCCACAATTTGTTTTGTTGAAGTACGCGGATATACCGTTAAATCTCCAAGCTCCTTTAAAGCATCCCAGGAAAGATCGCCCGGATTTGCCGAATAGCCATCCAATACTACTATTTTCATATTATTCTTTTTGTTTTTCTTTAGATCGTGAAAAATTATTTTTTATACCGTTCGCCCCAACAGCTTACCATCCGTTGATAAAGTTTATCCTCTGCCGGGGAATGTTGAGCATACCAAAAACGTTTATCCGCAATTTCATCAGGAAGATATTGCTGCACCGTGAAGTTTCCGGTAAAGTCGTGTGGATACTTATAGCCATCGCTATAGTTTAGGCTCTTCATCAATTTTGTTGGCGCATTGCGCAGATGTAGCGGCACCGGTTGGTTTCCGCTCCCTCTCACTTCCGCAAGGGCTGCGTCAATGCCTTTATAGGCCGAATTGCTTTTGGCACTTGTGGCCAGATATACCGTTGCTTCTGCCAGAGGAATACGCCCTTCGGGCCATCCTATCTTCATCACTGCATCAAAGGCAGCATTAGCCAACAGCAACGCATTGGGATTGGCTAGTCCTATGTCTTCTGCAGCACTTATAATCAATCTCCGGGCTATGAATTGCGGGTCCTCGCCCCCCTCTATCATTCTCGCCATCCAATACAGAGCAGCATCGGGGTCCGAGCCTCTGATGCTCTTGATGAATGCCGATATGATGTCATAGTGCATCTCTCCATCCTTGTCATAAGCCAAAGGATTGGTTTGAAGAAGATTTTCTACCAATTGATTAGTCACCCGAATATCGTCTGACGTGCTTGTCTTTACGACCATGTCTAATATATTGAGCAACTTACGTGCATCTCCCCCACTATACCGCATCATGGCATCGGTCTCCTCGATTTTGATGTTTTTTTGCTTCAATTCTGCATCTTCGGTAATAGCACGTTTCAAGATTTTCATTAAATCGTCTTTCTCCAGTGGCTTCAACACATAGAGTTGACATCTCGACAACAGAGGACGGATGACTTCGAATGAAGGGTTTTCCGTTGTAGCTCCGATAAGCGTAACGATGCCTTTTTCTACTGCGCCCAGCAGAGAGTCTTGCTGTGATTTAGAAAAACGATGTATTTCGTCTATAAACAAAATGGGTGATTCTGAATGAAAAAAACGACCTTGCTTAGCGCGCTCTATCACCTCTCTCACGTCTTTCACACCACTTGTCACCGCACTCAATGTGAAAAACGGCACTTTTAGCATACTCGCGATAATCTGTGCCAAAGTGGTTTTCCCCACCCCCGGAGGCCCCCAGAGTAGGAAAGATGAAATATGGCCGGCCTCTATCATTTTGCGCAACACGGCATCTTTACCAACAACGTGTTCCTGGCCTATATAATCATCGAGCGTCGTCGGACGCATTCTTTCTGCTAACGGTTTACTCATTATATATGCAAATTTAATAAAATAAGCACAAATAACAAACATCCCTTTGTTAAAGATTTAGAAAGAAAATCGTATGATTGCTTTTGTAAGAAACCGGCAATTTATCAATGCTGTTGCAAAGCATCTATACATCTCCGATTTTAAATAGAATTCTCTCCTACATTCTTTGCTATATATGTAAAACTAATTTGCCACTTATTTAACAATTATTTTAGGACCATCCAGATCAAAAAGGACTATGTTTTCCTCTCCATTATCAGTTCGCACGCCAAGTAAGTAACCTGAATATTTCATTTTGAGCGTCCTCATTCTATGACAAGGCCTTAATCGCAGTGCGAGAGAGCTTTAATCATCGCGCGGAAAGAGCCTATTCGTATGCCGGTTAAGCCTTTATCACACTGCCATTTAATATCCAATCGTAAATGGCAATAGCATAGGCATTAAGCCGTCTTTTTAAAACACATTGACTATCAGCCAATTACCAACTTGCTTAAATTTCGCATATTTCCAACGAAAGTAAAGCTCTTTTTAAATACGCCAAGCATAAACGTATGTTTGTAAATAAAAATACAAATATCAAAATCGTTTAATAGGAAGCTGAAGCGTATGAAGCGAGGAAAACTTCTCCGACATATAACAAAAGCAGGCATTGAATATGATCAATGCCTGCGTATGCTTTTCCTATCTTAGAGCCTCTTGTCGGATTCGAACCAACGACCCCGAGATTACAAATCACGTGCTCTGGCCAACTGAGCTAAAGAGGCAGGTGGGCAAGCTATTCTTATCGCGTCGCTACAACCAAGTACCCTTGCTATGTTCCCATCCTGGGGGATTCCGAGGGAGCTGACCGTAAGAGACTTGCCCATGTGTACACCGTACTTCGGTGTTTTTGTGCGTGCAAAGGTAACACTTTCTATGTGAATAGGGAAATGTGACGTACAAAACCGCCACGTATTTAACATAATTTTTGAAAAGTAGAGATAGGGGCTTCGTCAAATTACATTTAAAATACGTAACTTTGCACACAATATGATAAATGTAGTTGCACTTGTACAAGTCAAGGCTTTTGCCCGTCAGGAGGGCGTATTTCTCGCGCTGTTATGGATTGCGAGTTTCCTGCTTATGGTCTATACTCCTTCCTCCTCATGGGGAAATCTGTTGGCCATATCTACCCCTTTCTTTATAGGTTGGCGGCTTGTCGATTTTCGTCAATATGCACTGCAGGGAAACATCTCTTTCAAACGGGGATTTGCTTTCTCGTGGTACACTGTTTTCTATGCTTCTTTGATATTTGCGATATTTCAATATGTATTTTTCAAATACTTCGATCATGGCGCAATGTTATCGATGCTGAATCATAATATGGAAATAGTGCAGGAAGCCTATAAGGCCGGCGGCGACAGAGGCACACAAGCCGTTCAATATATGCAGGAAGGGATCAGTTCTTTCGGGATGATGTCTCCCATACAACTTGCTTTCTTATTTATGATGCAAAATATATTTATAGGCAGCATCTTGAGCCTCCCTATTGCACTTTTTTGTAAAAAGAAGAAAGCCCTAAATTAAAACAAGAAACCTCAGCGAAACTATGGATATATCTGTTGTAATACCTCTCTATAATGAGGAAGAATCACTCCCCGAACTCCATGCATGGATCAAGCGGGTGATGGACGTCAATCATTTCACCTACGAGATTATATTTATCAACGACGGGTCTACCGATCGTTCCTGGAAGGTGATAGAAGATTTGTCTAAGAAAGATGAGAATGTTAGGGGAATCATGTTTCGACGAAACTATGGAAAAAGCCCTGCTCTCTTTTGTGGTTTTAAGAAGGCTAAAGGAGATGTTGTAATCACGATGGATGCTGATTTGCAAGACTCACCGGACGAAATCCCGGAGCTGTATCGGATGATTGCGGAAGAAAAGTATGACCTCGTTTCCGGATATAAGCAGAAACGATACGACCCGTTGTCGAAAACAATTCCTACCAAGCTTTTCAATGCTACTGCCCGTAAAATCTCCGGTATTGACAATCTGCACGATTTCAACTGTGGATTGAAGGCCTACAACAATGAGGTAGTGAAGAACATAGAGGTCTATGGAGAGATGCATCGCTATATTCCCTACTTGGCCAAGAATGCCGGATTTACCAAAATTGGGGAGAAAGTTGTACATCACCAAGCGCGAAAATATGGGAAGTCTAAATTCGGTATCAACAGATTTTTCAACGGCTACCTTGATTTGCTCACACTTTGGTTTCTTACAAATTTTGGAAAGAAACCCATGCACGTTTTCGGTTTGATTGGCAGTTTTGTCTTTCTGATTGGATTTGTTGCACTATGTTGGCTTTGCATTGATAAAATCATTAATTTATGCAACGGAAATTATGGCGACCTTTTGGCAGACCATGCCTCATTCTATATAGCCTTGACCGCTTTGATATTAGGTTCCCAATTTTTCTTGGCCGGTTTTCTCGGCGACCTCCTAAGTAGACAAAACCCCAACCGCAACGACTACCAGATAGAGAAGACCATCGACTAATATGAAAAAACAAAGGAAATTCAGTTGGCTTCATATCAGTATGCTATTCACAATTCTGATATTAGCCGCGTGTTCAAGTGTAGATTGTCCGCTGAACAACACGGTATACGCCAATTACAAACTTATGGGGAAGGTGACAACCCTACCCGACATGCTTACCATATCTACCACACGGCAAGACGGGTCTGACTCGATTCTGATTAACCGGCAAGTGAATACAGATAGCTTTTATCTGCCTATGAGCTACGGTCTGGACGTAGATACACTCTATTTTCAAACCAACACACTCATAGATACGGTTTGCATTGAAAAGACCAATCACCCGCATTTCGAATCGGTGGACTGTGGGCTTAACTATTTTCACACCATTACGGGAGTCAGTTGCACACATAATGCTATCGATTCCATTGTTATCAACAAAAAGGAAGTGACCTATGATATTTCGCAGCAGCATTTCTACATCTATTTTAAGGAATATCGTTTTTAGCCTCTTGCTTCTCACGATAACACCTGATGTCTCGGCGCAGAAACCACAAAACAATACGCAAGAAAAGATATACGCCAATAGTGTGGACGACTCGATACCTCTTTTTCGCGGCTTTCAGGTCAAAGCTGACATGGTAGGGTTGGTACAGAAAATGGTGTCTGATTATGGGCAATACGAAGCCGGTGTGCGTGTAAATCTTAAGGATAAATATTTTCCCGTCATAGAATTGGGACTTGGGAAGGCCGACCATACCGATATTATAACGCAAACTTCGTATAACACCTCTGCACCGTATGGTAAAATAGGTATGGATTTCAACATCATGAAAAACAAACACGACATCTATCGTGTGTTAATAGGAATACGATATGCCTATACCAGTTTTAAATTCAACGTTGAACACGCTGATTTGACAGACCCCGTTTGGGGTGGCACAACTCCCTTTGTGGGCCATAACATCAAAGCAAACTGTCATTGGGCAGAGCTGCTGGCCGGTGTTGATGCCAAGATATGGGGACCGCTGCACTTAGGCTGGAGCGTAAGGTATAAACGTCGGTTGAAATACGACAATGGAGATTTGGGAAATGTGTGGTATGTTCCCGGCTTTGGCAAACAAGGCTCAAGCCTGATTACCGGAACATTTGACGTTATTTTAGAATTCTGACATGGAAAATAAAAAGAAGCGTATATGGCAAGTGGCTTTTCTTGCCTTACTCGTTATAGGTACTGTAGTCATCATCAGACAGCAGCGAAATATGCCTTATCAACACGATGAAGGCTTTATCTTTGGCACAGTGTATCATGTGACTTATCAACATGACCGCAATCTACAAAAGAACATAGAAGCAGAGATGCAAAAGGTAGATGATGCACTATCTACCTTCAACAAAAACTCAATTATATCGAAAGTAAACGAGAACAGGCCGGTAGAATTGAATGATATGTTTATTAATATATTCAATTTGGCCCAAAATATCTCCAAAGACACCGATGGAGCTTTCGATATAACCGTAGCACCGATGGTGAATGTATGGGGGTTTGGATTTAAAGAAGGGACGCCGCCCACCAAACACGTGATAGATTCATTGAAAGCCTTTGTAGGATATGACAAGGTGGAATTGAAAGGTGGGAAAATCATTAAGAAGGATCCGCGAATGATGCTCGATTGTTCTGCTATAGCCAAAGGGTATGGTGTAGATGTTGTAGCGGATTATCTGAAAAAAGAAGGCATAAGGAATTTTATAGTGGAGATTGGGGGTGAAATTGTATCAAGCGGTATCAGTGAAAAGAGACTCCCATGGAAAATTGGAGTTACAAAGCCCGTGGACGATTCCCTAAAACAGGACCAAGAGCTGCAAACCATATTAAATGTCACCAACAAGGCAATGGCAACAAGCGGGAATTATAGAAATTTCTATTACAAAAACGGAAAGAAATATGCTCACACCATAGACCCCAAAACCGGTTACCCGGTGCAGCACAGCATACTTTCAGCAACGGTGTTGGCCGATCGTTGTGCTGTGGCTGACGCGTATGCCACGTCGTTTATGGTCATGGGGCTGGACAAAACGAAGGAAATTCTGAAAAAGCACCCGGAACTGATGGTTTATATCATATATGCTGACGGTCTGGGTAATAATAAGATATGGTATTCTCCCTCTATGAAAGAAAAGATTGTTGAGTAAATACCGAAAAGCATAATATGGAGAATTTCAGACTTTATAAAAAGCTCATTACTCTCCCACTCTTTGTAGGAATGAGTAAAGAAGAACTGAAAGGAATCGTCACTCAAACCAAGTTTGATTTTTTAAAGGCTGAAAGTGGACATATCATTGTCAGAGAAGATGAAAAAAGCGGACAACTTCTTCTGCTTGTGAGTGGAGAGATAGAACTGTCATCTCATGCCGATGATAAAGGGTATGTGGTGTATGAATACCTTAAGGCCCCATGCACATTACAGCCGGAAAGGACATTCGGATTAACACAGCGGTACAGCTCCACTGTAACAGCCATGACAATGTGCAACCTAATCTGCATTAATAAAAATGAAATCCTGCGCCTTACCGATGTGTCGCTCATATTCCGACTAAACCTCCTCAACACGATTTCAACGGCTCTTCAAAAGCAAAAAAGACCGATATGGGCCAGTGTTCCGCAAAATCCGGAACAACGTATTGTTCGCTTTTTCCTATCACATTGTGTGCATCCGGCAGGACATAAAATCTTTAAAATAAAGATGGAGCGTCTGGCAGAAGAACTCAATGACAGTAGGTTACATATCTCGGAAACACTAAATGCAATGGCCACAAGAGGTCTGATTGAGCTAAGTCGTGGTAAAATAAACATTCCTTCTATCGAGCGACTGACCGGTATTGATATTAGTTAAATTTTACTTATTAACAATGTGTGTATAATCTTTTTATTATCTTTGCAATACATAATAGAGAAAGTTCGAGTACGTTATGAATAATTCTGAAACAAGAATAAATCCTTTTATGGAGCCTTATGGTACTCCACACAACACCATACCCTTTCATAAGATAAAATTTGAGGATTACGAGGAAGCTTTTATGGAGGGAATTCGTCGTGATAATGAGGAGATTGCCAAAATTATCAATAATCCGGAAAAGCCGACTTTTGAGAATACCATCACGGTTGAAGATTTGTCCAACGGCCCTCATTATTATGATTTACTTGATCGCGTATCGACCGTGTTCTCCTGCATGATGAGTGCCGATACCAATGACAAAATGGAGGCTTTGGCCCAAAAACTCAGTCCTATTCTTACGCAACATGCCAATGATGTGATATTCAACAAGAAACTTTTTCAGCGCATCAAGTATGTGTATGAGCATCACGGAGAGCTTACGCCTGAAGAAAAAATGCTGCTCAACAAGAATTATGATGCGTTCGTACGGAGCGGAGCACTGTTGGATGATGACGGTAAGGACAAATTGCGCATACTCACAGAGGAAGCCAGCGTGCTGACATTGCAATTCTCTCAGAATCTGTTGAAGGAAAACAAGGCATTCATCCTCCATATCAAAGAAAAAGATAAACTTGAAGGCTTGCCCGATACAGCCATAGACGCAGCAGCTCTTGCCGCAAGTGAAAGGAAATTGGAAGGTTGGGTGTTCACGCTCGACTATCCAAGCTATTCTCCTTTTATGTCGTATTCTACGCAGCGTGACCTCCGTAAGCAAATGTATATGGCCCGAAACACAGAATGTATACGCGATAACGATACTAACAACCTGAAGATATGTCAGCGTCTCGTGAATTTGCGTCGGGAAATGGCTCAACTATTAGGGTATGAAACATACGCTGACTATGTACTCAAACACCGGATGGCAGGCAATGTAAGCAATGTGTACAAACTGCTGAACGATCTGATTGCCGCCTATAAGCCTACCGCCATCGAAGAGGTTAAGGCCATTGAGGCAAAAGCTAAGGCTATGGAGGGAGATCATTTCGAACTGAAACCTTGGGACTTCTCTTTCTATGCACACAAACTCCAGATGGAAAAGTATAATCTTGATGCAGAGATGCTGCGCCCTTACTTCCAACTCGACAAGGTTATTAACGGCGTTTTCGGATTGGCAAACAAGCTTTATGGCATCACGTTTAAAGAAAACAAGGATATACCAGTGTATCATCCGGATGTAAAAGCCTATGAGGTGTTCGACGAGGATAGCAGCTTTTTGGCCGTGTTCTATGCGGACTTCTATCCACGTGACGGTAAACAAAGTGGCGCTTGGATGACCGGATTTCAAGGACAATATATCAATAGGAAAGGAGAAAACATACGTCCCCACGTCAGCGTTGTGATGAATTTCACAAAGCCGACAGAGTTGAAACCGGCTCTACTGACGTTAGGAGAAGTTGAAACTTTCCTTCACGAGTTTGGACATTCACTGCATGGGATGTTGGCTAACACTCGTTTTGAAAGTTTGTCTGGCACAAATGTCTGGTGGGATTTTGTAGAAATGCCATCTCAGTTTATGGAAAACTATTCTACAGAAAAAGAATTCCTACGAACATTTGCATTCCATTATCAAACGGGAGAACCTATTCCTGACGAGTTGATAGATCGCATTCTAAAGAGTCGAAACTTTAATGTGGCATATGCGTGCCTTCGGCAAGTGAGCTTTGGATTGCTTGATATGGCCTATTATACGCAGAAAAAAGAATTTACCGAAGATATAATCCCCTTTGAAAAGGAGGCTTGGAAGGATGCAATGATCATTGAGCAGCTGCCCGACACCTGTATGACCGTGCAATTCTCACACATTATGGCAGGTGGATATGCTGCCGGGTATTACAGTTACAAATGGGCAGAAGTACTCGATGCAGATGCTTTCAGTCTATTCAAGAAAAACGGTATCTTTGATCGAAAAACTGCACACAGTCTCAGAGAAAATGTGTTATCAAAAGGCGGCACGGAAAATCCAATGACATTATATAAGAGATTTCGTGGTCAAGAGCCTACAATAGATGCACTATTGATACGCAATGGTATAAAAAAAGCATAAGCAAAGCACGATGGAAGAAGCAAAAAGAAACGAGAAAGCTCAGATATTGGATTATAGATATTTGCGTATGGCTCAAATATGGGCAGAGAATTCCTATTGCAAACGTCGTAAGGTAGGAGCTTTGGTTGTAAAAGACAAAATGATTGTCAGCGACGGTTATAATGGGACGCCCAGCGGTTTTGAGAACGTATGCGAAGATAACAATAATCTTACAAAACCTTATGTGCTCCATGCAGAGGCTAATGCCATAACAAAATTGGCACGCTCTAACAACAATAGTGAAGGAGCAACTTTGTACGTCACAGCCTCTCCATGTATTGAATGTGCAAAACTCGTCATCCAAGCAGGCATAAAACGTGTGGTCTATGGTGAAACATACAGACTTGATGACGGCATCCGCCTTCTCCGTCGGGCAGGTATTGAAGTTGTGTTGTTAGATGCAAATAGTATAAACGAAGTGAAAAATGAAGAACGAGAATAAGAGCAGATATATACCTCTGTTAATGGCTATTTCGGTAGTCATAGGTGTGGTGATTGGGTCATTTTATGCCAATCATTTTTCTGGCAACAGGCTAACCATCATTAACAACGGTAGCAACCGCTTAAACAATCTTCTACGCATCATTGACGACCAATATGTCGACAAAGTAAATGTAGATTCACTTGTAGAGAATGCCATTCCTGAAATTCTGGCAGAGCTTGACCCACATTCCGTGTACATAAGTGCCAAAGACGTTCAGGCTGCAACCGATGACCTTAAAGGCTCCTTCTCTGGGGTTGGAATAGAATTTACTATACGTGAGGACACTATTCGGGTACAGAATGTTATCAAGAATGGACCGGCAGAGAAGGCAGGTGTTATTGCAGGTGACAAGATTATAGCTGTGGATGGCAAAAGGTTTGTAGGGAAAAAAGTAACCAACGAAGAAGCCATGCATCGCCTGAAGGGTCCAAAGGGTACTAAGGTAAAGATTGGGGTGAAAAGATATGGGCATGCCAGGCCCATTGTTTATGAAATTACACGTGGCGAAATTCCAACGAAGACCGTAACAGCCTCATATATGCTTGATGATGAAACCGGCTATATTAAGGTTAAGAACTTTGGAGAGAAGACCTATCCGGAACTTCTCATAGCTTTAGCTAACCTTCAGCAGCAAGGATTCCGCAATCTTGTTATCGATTTACGTGACAACACTGGTGGCTATCTGCAGAGTGCCGTGCAAATGGCCAATGAATTCTTGCCATCCAAGAAGCTCATTGTATATACCGAAGGACGTAAATCTCCACGTCAGGATTACCGTTCCGATGGACACGGAGCCTATCAGAAGATGCCTCTAACTGTACTGATCAATGAGGGATCGGCTTCTGCAGCAGAAATTTTTGCCGGTGCTATGCAGGATAACGACCGAGCAACAATTATTGGACGACGCTCTTTTGGCAAGGGATTGGTACAGCAACAGATTCCTTTTCCCGATGGCAGCATGGTGCGCCTCACCATCGCACGATATTATACTCCCTCCGGACGATGCATCCAGAAACCATATGTAGCAGGAGAAGAGTCCAGCTACGCAACAGATTTACTGAATCGCTATCAACACGGAGAGTTCTTCTCACAGGATAGCATACATCATACAGGTCCCGCATATCATACTTTAAACGGTCGTAATGTTTATGGCGGCGGCGGCGTCACACCTGACATTTTTGTGCCGGAAGATACAAGCAATGTTACCTCCTATTATAAACAAGCTGCAATGAGCGGCTTAATTCTGCAATTCGCATTTAGTTATACAGACAACAATAGGCAGAAAATGAACGGCTTTGAAGAATTGCATGAATTGGAGAAATATTTAAACAGGCAGGGACTTGTAAACCAATTTGCCAACTATGCAGACAAACATGGTTTGAAGCGACGCAACTTGATGATAAAGAAGAGTTACACCTTGCTCAATAGATTTATTAACGGACGTATTATCTATAATATGTTGGATGAACAAGCACTTACCATGTATCTCAATCAAGACGATCCCGTTATATCTTCTGCTATACGTGTGTTTAAGAACAATGCAGCTTTTCCCAAAACTCCCGGAAAATCCACTGTAACCAAAAAGAAATAATGCACACACACGTATGAATAAACCAGAACTCAGGCATATCATTCGTGAACGAAAGCGACAATACTCAAGCCAACAGCTCGAAATGTTGTCGCTCTCAATCATAGAACGCCTAAGTCAGCATCCTAAGGTACGTAGTGCCAACACTATTCTGCTCTATTATTCTCTTCCCGATGAAGTAAACACTCATTCCCTCATCAAAAAACTCTTTAAGGAAAACAAGACCATTCTGTTGCCCAAAGTTGTCAGCGATGGCAATATGGAGATCAGAGTATATACGGGAGAAGACAGTTTGGTAAAGGGGGCGTTCCAAATCATGGAGCCGTCCGGACCTCTCTACATCAAATATGACACTATTGACTTAGCAATTATACCGGGAATGAGTTTTGATAAAAGAGGAAACAGATTGGGAAGAGGTAAGGGATATTACGACCGTTTCCTTATTCGAGTTCCCTCTTTGTATAAAATCGGCGTATGTTTTGATTTTCAGAAAACAGAAAATGTCCCTTGCGAGCTGACAGATGTGACCATGAACGAAGTGCTATGATTATGCTTTGAAACACTCTCCTGATTTCGTACTACAGTGTGATGAATTTCAATGATCAATACACTATGACATCCGTAATTACAGAAGTACCAACAAACTTGTTCAATTCTACAGTCAGTTGAGACCGCCGCATACTTAAATTTTGCCGTAAGGCCGGGTTCAGAATCTTGACATACAATACTTGATTCTTAATAAATTTTTCTTTAGTATAGTGCTTTACAGTATCGCCAACGACTGCCTCCCATGAATCTACTATTCTTTTCTGGAGCAAAGGGGTTTCCAAACCTTCATTTCGAAGAAATTGCTGTAATATATCTCCCAATGGTTGCACATCACGCCTGAACATCGTCGTGCCTCCTTTCAGTAATTTCTCCAGCTTTTACATCGAAAAGTTTATAATCTTCCCGACTGTGGCTCAGAATTTTATCCAAGTGTTCACGGTTAGTGTCTGTGATAAAGATTTGGCCGAAATTGTCACCCGAAACCAGCTTTATGATCTGTTCCACACGTCGTGAATCGAGCTTGTCGAAAATATCATCTAATAATAAGAGAGGAGTTGTGTTGGAGGAAGTGCGTCGTAAAAAATCAAACTGCGCAAGTTTCAGAGACAAAACATAAGTTTTGATCTGGCCTTGACTTCCCTCTCGTTTCATAGGGTAATCATCTATCAGCATTTCCAAATCATCACGATGAATTCCATGAAGGCTATATCCCACAGCCCTATCCTTAAATCGGTCGCGCTGAATCACATCAAGTAATGGGCCTCGCTGGCAATGTGATACATATCGCAGCGACACCCTTTCTTGTAACCCGGATATATATTGATAAATATCTTGAAATATAGGAATAAGTTCCTCGACAAACGCGTGACGCTTGTGATACACAATTTCCCCCTGTTCAGCCATCTCTTGTTCCCATAAATCCAGCAAGGTTACATCTGGCTCCGCCTCCATCTTCAACAGTGCGTTACGTTGTTGAAGTGCCTTGTTGTAGCGGTTAAGGGCATCTATGTAGAGGTTATCATATTGCGCTATTACAATATCCATGAGTTTCCTTCGTCCATCTCCTCCTCCATCAACCAGAATCGTGTCTGAAGGCGAAACGAAAATTAAAGGAATCAGGCCAATATGTTCAGAAAACCTTTTATATGCCTTTTTATTACGACGAAATTGTTTGGAACGTCCCCTTTTCAGACCTACATTAATATTTTCTTCATTTCCGGAATCACTTTCATATGCTCCATCGATCATGAAGAAATCCTGTCCATGCATCATCACCTGACTATCAACACTCGTAAAACTGCTATGGCAAAATGATAAATAATATACCGCATCAAGAAGATTTGTTTTACCCTCGCCGTTATTACCAATAAGGCAATTGATTTTAGGAGAGAACCTAAGATTTGCCTCACGAATGTTCTTATAGTTTATAATGGAAAGATTCTTTAATATCATCTGTTATGGCTCTGATGTATGCAAAGATAACTTATTTAGAAATCAAAAACGAAAAAAGAAGCTTATAAATTTCAATATGTGAGATAAAATAGTTAATTTTGTCACAAAATATTGTAAATATAAAATAATAAAATAATGGCAAACACAAACGAACAGGCAACATTTGAAGTTGCTTCAAAGTCAGAGGCTTTTCTCCAGAAAAACGGAAAAGCAATTCTCATCGCTGTAGCAGCGGTAGTCCTTGTTATTGTTGGATATTTCTGCTACAAGTCATTCATTAGTAATCCACGTGAAGAAAAGGCCAGCACAGCCATTGCGCGTGGGCAGGAATATTTCAATTCGGAGCAATTCGACAAGGCGCTCAATGGCGATGGAGCGAGCTACACGGGATTCGTTAAAATTGCCAGCGATTACAGCAACACTGATGCCGGAAATCTTGCAAACCTTTATGCGGGATTGAGCTACGCACATCTTGGCAAATGGCAGGATGCTGTTAAATATCTTGAGGCATTTTCTCCAGCCAAAGATGCAATGGTAAGTCCGGCAGCCATTCAGGCTCTCGGCAATGCCTATGCACACGTTGGGCAAGTAGACAAAGCTGTCAGCAAGCTCAAAGAAGCTGCAAAAAAAGCCGACTCAAAAGCTAAAAATGGTGCAAACAACAGCCTCTCTCCTACATTCCTCCTACAGGCCGCTCAGCTTTTGGAGTCGGAGAAGAAGCAGGATGAAGCTCTCAAGATTTATCAAGATATCAAGAGCAAATACACAAACTCAATGCTTGTTCAGAGCAACGAAATTGATAAATATATAGAAAGAGTAACAAAATAAAATGGCAACAGTACTCCACAACCTTTCAGATTACGACTTCAGTAAAGTTCCGGATGCCAGTAATATGTGCTTTGGGATAGTTGTTTCAGAATGGAATCCTGAAGTTACGGGTGCACTTCTTGATGGAGCGGTCAAAACATTGGAGAAACACGGCACGATACCGGAGAATATCCATGTTAAGACTGTACCGGGAAGCTTTGAGCTGGTATATGGAGCTCAGCAAATGTGCAAGAACGATGGCTTCGATGCCGTCATCATCCTTGGTTGTGTAATTCGCGGAGAAACTCCTCATTTTGACTATATTTGCGAAGGAGTAACCAATGGTATTTCTCATTTGAATGCCAGTCAAAACATCCCGGTGGTTTTCGGTTTGTTAACAACCAATGATTTGCAGCAGGCCAAAGATCGTAGCGGAGGGAAATTAGGAAACAAAGGTGATGAGTGTGCTATAGTGGCCATCAAGATGGCAAAATATTAAAGTTGAGCCTATGCTCGATTTTGCAGCAATTGATTTTGAAACTGCAAACAGAGCACGATCCAGTGTTTGCAGTGTGGGTGTGGTGATAGTAGAGAATGGGGAGATAACCGATTCATACTATCACCTCATTCATCCTATCCCAAACTATTACGACATCTTAACAACCCGAGTGCATGGGCTCACATTTATGGACACAATAGAAGCACCCACCTTTCCCGAAGTTTGGGCAGATATAGCTCCTAAAATAAGACACTTGCCACTAGTTGCACACAACAAAGCTTTCGATGAAAGTTGTCTCAAAGCAGCGTTCAGAGCATACAGTTTGGAATACCCCAATTATAAATTCTTATGTACACTTATTGCAGCTAAACGCAGGTGGAAACGAGGAATTTTAGAAAACTATCAGCTGCAAACCGTTGCCAAAGCATGCGGCTATAATCTAACCAATCACCATCATGCGCTTGATGATGCCCAAGCTTGTGCAGCAATAGCAAAGAAAATATTATAAATAATCAACCCCCTTTATAAAATTAACAACGAATATGAGACTATACGAACATCTTCAGGCATACGATTTTGATGAGATTATGCCGGTTATCGCTGATATGTTTCCCGGAACAGGCAAATATCATGACGCACTTAGGAAGGCCTATGTTATCCTATTGGATATGAAACCGGCTCCCACCAAGAAAGATATTAAATACAAAATATTGTCTTCAGCAGATGGTAATGAACATTATTTTGGTGCAGAAGACAGAGATTTTGACACAACGTGGGAAGCTTGTCTGGGTAAGAATCTTACAAAAGAAAAGGGTGTAGACCTGTCAGACATAGAAATGATAGCCAATGCTCTGGTCAATATCTGCTTGATAGCACACCATCCTCATACTTTTGACAAGGCTTATGCAGAGTTGACGAAGGCAGAACGTTAATATAACTAACACAGGTTTCAATAAAAACATATCATAGAAAATCAAAGATGTAAACGATGCAGCCCCGATAGAAGAATGTCTATTGGGGCCGCATCGTTTAATATTATAGTCTTGAACTTCAAACTCCGTCCTCATCCTCTTCCATTGTGTCCGAATCCGTATCCAGTTTTGTGTCCTTCAATACGGTGACATTACCAAAATTGTCTATTTTCAACACGAGAGGAACGTATTCATCACTTGACTTGTCTGGATTGCCCACGCTGGCGGCAAACACCAGATAATTGCCTTCAGCTCTCACAAAGACAATGCCCAACAAAGCACCATTTTTATAATAGAAATTATCCACGTATGACTTAAAATAACTCTTATCAAATGTCTTATTTAAAAAGAACGTTCCATCGGCACGGATAATTTTCAACGTTACACTGTTGTCATAATATCGTACAAAACCATCAGAGGCGAGAGGCAGAGATGTGTCTGCCTTAAGTTCTGTTTCTATCGTGTACCTTTTCCCTACCCACTCAGTCTTTCGTGTTTGCGAATAGTCTCCCATTTTGCGGGTCTGTTGGACTTTGGTGACCGTAGGCTTCTTTTTAGCAATAATAATTGTGTCCGGCTTTTTCTTTGAACATGACATTAATGTCAGAACAGCCAAACTCATAGTGCATAAACCTAATATTCTTTTCATTGAGTCTTCGTTAGTCATAGGTGCAAAGTTAAACAAAAAGAATTGAAAAACAAAAGGCATCCCCTATTCACATAGAGAACGCCTATTCCTAAATACCTTCAAATCTTTTCTAACCTATTGAGCTTCACACGATATAATAAAAGTTTAGCTTATGAGTTGTCAGTATTAAAAAGTTTGGCTTTATTCGTAAGAAGATTATAAAATAGCTTCTCGTTCGAGTTTCATTTGTTTATTTTGACGTAAAGATAAGCGTAAAGTTTAAAAGACCTGATTAAAAAATCTTAATAAATGATTTTTCTGTTTATTTGTAAGTATCTTTGCAATAACACTTACAATAAACACAGATGCTGAACAAACGTGCCATACCATTATTCATAACCTTACTTATCATAGTTTCAAGCTGTGGACGTAAAACCGAAACTTCTGAGCAAACACCCATAGACACTATACCTATGATGGTTATGCAAATCCAAAAATGCTCACGACTTTATACCTCTGAATATCAACTTCATAAAATTGTAACCTATGACGATTCCGTTTCTATCAACGGATCGATACTCAACAAAAAGTTTAAAATAGATCTTCCTTTAGGTAAACGAAAGGTAGCCATCCCCATGACAGCCAGTGTAAAAGCTTATGTAGACTTTAACGAATTCTCTACAAAGAATGTTAGGCGCAACGGAGATAAAATAGAAATCATACTCCCCGACCCCGAAGTAACAATGACCAGCACACAAATTGATCATGACGAGATTAAGAAGAAGGTTTCGATGATGCGAAGTAACTTCTCGGACGAGGAAATTACGCGTATTCAGCAGCAGGGACGACACGAGATGATTAAGGCCATACCCAATTTGGGCATTATCGAAAATGCACGGCAGAGTGCTGCTCGGCAACTTATTCCAATCATAGAACAGATGGGCTTTGAACAGGACAACGTGACTATAACGTTCCGCAAAAAATTCACGTTGAATGACATTCCGACTTTAATCAAGAAAACAGAATAAACTCATGAGCAACTCTAATCATAATTCACGGCATATTTTTAATAAATTCGGCAAGGCACGTGGTATTGGAATATTTGTTTTCATAGTGGTAGCAGTAAGTATTATTGCTTTTGTAATATGGACTGTTAGAAGCTGCAATGTTGTCACAGGGAAAAGCGGAAAGATAGGAATTACACCTGTACAAATAGCAAAAATCCAAGACATCGGTCAATGGGAATTTCTCGCCATAAGCGATGAAGAGCTTGTAGATACTATTCGTCACGGTTTTTTTGGTGACGACGAGCTGTCACGTATCTATTATGGCATACTCCGATTGGGTATCGATCTCAATGAAGCAGAAGAAGGTTGGATCACAATGGACAACGATACTGTGTCTGCCTTACTGCCCCCTATTAAACTCCTTGATGATAAGTTTATTGATGAAGCGCGTACCAAGGCTTTTTACGAAACTGGAAAATGGAGTGAGATTGCTAAGAGGGAACTCACCAAAAAGGCTGAAAGAGCTATGAAATCAAGGTGCCTAACCCCTTCAAATATTCAAAGTGCCGAACAGAACGCATCAGCTCAGTTTAATGCCCTGTTACAAGCAATGGGTTTTAAGTTTACCAGAGTGAGATTCAAGAAACATGCTCAACAGTCATCGTAACGTGGTTATGAAAAAAATAACAACCAGAATAACATTACTGTGTCGCACTCTAACAGCTTGAAGATGCTGCATCTTTAAATGTTCATAATAATTACCATTTTCGGGCGATTATTTTCAAAGCATCCAGCGCAAAAAGGGCTATTTTTTGCTTTAAATATTAATCCTCATGGCATGTAAACAGCCCCAATTATAGGATTTAAATTTGTTCATATTATGATGGAGCCTTAATCACGAGTCGTCTAAGTCCTAACGACAGCATGATTAAGCCTTGACCGCAGTGCGTATAAGGCCTTTCCGCAATGCCATTCGATACTCAATCGAAGACGATAGAATTACTGTCAAAGGCAGAGAATTCCGGAATTTGCTGATTATCAACAAACTACAATATTTCTCATATTTCGCGTATTTCGGAGAATAATAAGTCTGTTTCAGAATAAGAGAAGGATTTACGGTCGTTTGTAAATAAATATCGTAATATTTGATACTTTCGTTTTTTCAGTTAGCCCTTCTTTAATAAGAATATTAAAAAGAAATGTATTCTCATCTATCACTTTCTTTTTGTTATTAAAATCGGATTCTAACCACCTCGATACTTGTTTATTTGCTTTTAGTAAAAACATTTGTAAAACATAATGTAAACTATAAGCGGATATTTTAACATTAATGTTTTGGCTCATTAGAAAATATTACATAATTTTACACTTTTATATATAACAAGCATTATATTGTAACTTTCAAGATAATACTTATAGGAAAGGAATGATAAACTTCAGGATAGTTGTAGGGATGCTTTTGGCCGGAGCTCCCTGTATGGGCTTTACGCAGAACTTGGACGCTTATGTCGGTTGGCATAAAGAGTGGAACGACACACTGAAAGGCATTAATTTGCCTGCTGCACGGCAATTTATGCAAGATTACAAGATCAGGCCGAAACGGACTGTTATCATAGGCATCATCGATTCAGGTATCGAACCGGGTGACCAATCGGTAGCCGGAAGCCTATGGACTAACAAGAAAGAAAAACTTAATGGTAAGGATGATGACGGAAACGGCTACGTGGACGATGTACACGGCTGGAATTTCCTGGGTACTAAGGACGGCACGTTCAACATGACCAGTGCCGGCACGGAGGAGTTTCGCGAGTTCAAGAGACTATATCCCAAATATAAAAATGTGAATGAAAAAGATCCGCAGGTGGAAGATGAGGAGGAATACAAATACTATCTGCGGATGAAAAAGAAAGCCGGGATTGCAGGCTATATTCGCTTCTACGGCTATGCACAGCAAAAGAACGCATGCATCGACAAGATGGATTCTATCCTCCACATCCAACCTCAGCTTGCCATCGACACGCTGACACTGGGTGGAATGATGCATCAGGAAGTGGCTGACACACTTTGGAGCGCATACGCTGAAGCTATTCTTGCTGACCTGCTGCGTGCCGACCGCAATATGCTCTGGAAGGATTTCGTGAAAAAACAACACGATGACTTGAAACTGATGGCACGTCGCATCTACGGCATTGAGCACGATGCCGACAAGCGTCTGCTCATGGGCGATAACATGGAAGATGCCGAAGACCTTTTTTACGGCAACAACACGTTAAACGTCGAAGGGCACGATCATGGTCATTTCGTGGCAACGGTGGTAGCCGGCAGGAGTGTTGACAGTCGCAGGGATGGCATCTGGCCTGCTGCAAAACTGCTCACGGTGAGATGCGCTCCCAACGGCGACGAATATGATAAGGACGTGTCGTCGGCCATACGTTATGCGGTGGACAACGGAGCCAAAGTGTTGAATATCAGTTTGGGCAAATACACCTCACCCCGTGCCGATATGGTAAACGCAGCCTTGGAATATGCTGCTTCGAAAGACGTGCTTGTGATTACGGCCGGGGGCAACAACCATCTCAATATCGATACCACATACTATTATCCTACGGCCATTGATGCTCATGGTCGCCCTCTGTCTAATGTCATCCGCGTAGGAGGCTCGGCTATGGATGGAAGCCTGAGCAGTATCTCCAACTTCGGCTCCGAAAGGATAGATCTCTATGCACCAGGCGAATACATTGCGGGATTTTATCCCGGCGATAAACCAGACATGGCCAACGGCACAAGTGTAGCAGCGCCTGTGGTAAGCGGTGTGGCAGCAATGTTGCGAGCCTGCTTTCCTAAGCTCAAAGCACCCCAATTGAAGCAGATATTGATGACGACAGTGCATAAGATGCCCGGATTAAAGTGTGTGAGCGGTGGTATCGTAGATGCCTATGCTGCTTTGAAAATGGCTGCCAACAAACGATAGTAAACAAGAATGGGAAATAAAAAAAGAAAGAAAACATATTTGCTTCTGTGGCTCATGACGTGCTCCGTGCCCGTCCTGTCACAGCAAATAGATTGGGACCGTGTAGAAAAAATGTCTGAAGGGGCGCTCTCCGAGGTCTATAGCCAAAGTCGCATCAGTGTCTCGTGGATAGATGGCTCAACATGGCTGACCTATAACGAAAGGGAGAATGGCCAGATGAACTACTATATGGTAAATCCTTACGGCAGGAAACAACCGATATTTCGAGATAATGCTGACTTTGTGAGGCAATATGTCAAGCTCACCGAGGACACGACAATAACCGCAGACGATATTAAGCTCTATGGGCTGTCGATGCGCAACAACAATCCCAACCGTCTTTATTGGACACGACGTGGCAAGCACCTGATGTACAACCGCACCACTGGGAAACTTGCCATCGACACGAACTATAAGCAAAAAACTTTCAACAATCTCATCTCCGGATTCGGTCGGTCACCTCATACAACAGACTCGCTCTACACCATGTTAGGCGACCGATACAACCTATATATCAAAGACAACCGAAGCGGCGATACCACCCAAATCACATTCGATGGCAAGGAAAATGCTTCCTACTGCTACAACGGAAGCAAACCTGAATTGCGGGCAGGTAACGTGGCGGGTAATTGGTATGGCCACGTGTTTATTGACTTTGTGTACGATGACTCCGAAGTGGGTGATCTTTATATTCTCAATGCCATCAGTGGGCACCGCCCGAAACTGCGTACCAAGAAGATGCCCTTGCCCAATGAGAAAGGAGTTCGCCGGTTCAAACTGTTCTGGTATAATGCCGACACCCGTCAGGGGAAACTGTTACCAATACAAGGCACTATGACCGACCCCACTATATCACTGGCTTATAACAACAGCAAGGACACCCTATGGTTTACGAGACGCAGTCGCAGTGTAGACACGCTGCAACTCTGTCGCATAAATCTACACACCGGAGATATTACCGAAGTCATTACCGAGGTGAGCAAGCCTCATCTCAACCTCACCTTCTCAGGCTACCGATTTATTCGTGGTGGCCGGGAAATAATATGGTGGAGTGAACGCACGGGGCGTGGACATTATTATCTGTATGATGTTGATGGGCGGCTAAAAAACAAAATCACACGGGGTAACAAACTTGTGGCAGGCAACATATCCTTTGTGGATGAGAAAGCCGGCTTCATGGTTTTTGTCGGATATGGACAGGAGGCGAGCAGTGATCCGGGCTACACCTATTATTATAAGGTAGACCTTCTGGGCAAAAACCAACAACTGCTCACGCCCGGTGATGGCACACACGAGTTGAATTTCGCAGATGATAGGCGCTATGCCATCGACACCTATTCGCGTATGGATATGCTTCCCGTGTATCAAATCATAGACTTGAAGCATCCGGGAAAGGTGCATGAATTTGCTCGGACATCCGACAAGGCTCTGCGCGCTACAGGATGGCAACCGCCCGTGTTGGTGAAAGTGAAAGCGGCTGACAACGTCACCGACCTCTATGGTGTAATGTATCTGCCCACTAACCTTGACAAAAACAAAAAATATCCCATCATTTCGAACGTCTATCCCGGTCCGCAAGACGATCAGTTGCCTCGTCGATTCACGCTCGACGACAATGGCAACCAATCACTGGCCGAAATGGGATTTGTGGTTATCAACGTGGCACCGCGAGGCAGCGGACCGCTACGTGGACGCGACTTCTACTGTTTCAGTTATGGCAACCTACGCGATTACCCATTGGCCGACGACAAGCACACCATTAAAACGTTAGCTTCCCGCTATAGCTTTATCGACCTTGATCGGGTGGGTATTTACGGCCATTCGGGTGGAGGGTTTATGACCGCGACCGCCATCATGACCTATCCTGAATTTTACAAAGTTGGTGTGGCAGCCTCCGGAAACTATGACAACAACAACTACATACAGTGGTGGGGCGAAACTTTTCACGGACTCGTGCCACAGGACAGTATTCCCACCACCATGCAGCTGACAGAAAACCTCAAGGGTAAACTCTTGCTCATATCCGGCGACGTGGATGACAACGTGCCTTGGGCGAGCACATTGCGATTGGCCGATGCACTTATCAGGCACAACAAGCGCTTCGATATGATGGTATTACCGGGCAAAGATCATGGGGTGTGGAGTCCATACTACGTGAATCTAATCCGCTATTATTTCATGGAACATCTTATAAATCCTTGGAAAAGAGACTTTGATATTATCAAGCATACCAAATAGAGATAATTAATATTCTTTATAAAATCAAATAAAACATTTATGCGAACACTAAAAGTTATTTTTGTGCTGTTGTTGAGCGTTGTATCGCAGCAACTCAGTGCACAGTCGCAAACCAAACAAAGCGACAGCGATGTGCTCGTAAACATCACTGTGACCGACATTTCCGGTGAGCCACTTACAGGAGCCACAGTACATGTGGCCGGCAAACCGGTAGGCGTTGTAGCTGATGTCGACGGCAATGTGTCGTTATGGGTGCCTCGTGGCAACAACATCACCGTAAAGTATCTTGGTTTTCAGCCACGCACGGTGAAAGTGAACAAGCCCTTAGAAGGAAACTTCGTGTTGGAAAATGACGAAACTACGCTCGATCAAGTGGTGGTAAACGGCTATCAGCGCAACACCAAGCGCCGCATCACAGGGTCGGTGGCCACTATTACCGACAAAGACTTGAAAAACATGCCAATGGCCAACATTGATATGTTGTTGCAGGGGAAAATGGCTGGCGTGGATGTGAAAGCACTTTCCGGACGTCCCGGCGAAACAGCTAAAATACGTATCCGAGGCACCAACACCATTACGGGTAATGCCGAGCCATTATGGGTTATAGACGGTGTGCCACTACAGAAAGATCTGCCCAGAATATCGAGCAGCCAAGTGAGAGCTGGCGATTTCAGCGACATTTTCGCCAATGGTATATCGGGTATCAACCCCAACGATATTGAAAGTGTTACCGTATTGAAAGACGCTTCGGCGGCAGCTATTTATGGCTCACGTGCAGCCGGTGGTGTGATTGTGATCACCACCAAACGTGGTAAGCAAGGCAAGATGAGCATCAACTATTCCTCCAATTTCTCGCTTACCACCGCCCCACCCCGTGATGCCAACCTGATGAACTCCCGTCAAAAGCTGGCTTGGGAACAGGAATTATGGGATGAGTTTTCCCAAAAAAACTTCGAGAGTGGCAACAGATATCCCGTAGTAGGTGTTGTTGGTATGATTCGCTCTGGCTACGGCAAGTATGCCGGGCTGTCAAAGGAGGAACAAGACGCAGAAATAGAACGACTTGGACAGCACTCCACCAACTGGTTTGATGAGCTTTTCCGTAACTCTGTTTCGCAGAGCCACAACCTCTCACTGTCGGGTGGATCAGAGAAAAGCACCTATTATATCAGTTTGGGCTACAGCAAAAACAATGGTTTGGTGAAGAAAAGCGAATATGACCGCTACAGCATCGCTTCGAAAATTGACATCAAACCCAACAAGAGGGTGAAGATGGGATTATCTGCCGACATGGGGTGGCAACGGTCACGGGGAAGCTCCGGCAGCGTCGATCCCTTTAAATATGCTTATTTTGCCAATCCCTATGAGCGTCTTTACAATGATGATGGCAGTTACTCGGCCGATAGAACATATTATTCTATCCGCTCTGCTAATGGAGGTTTGGACTTCCCGTTACCTGAAGTCGGTTTTAACCTCATGCGAGAAATGGATCACACATCGGTGAAGGACAATAACTTCAACCTCACACTTATTGGCAACATGAGTGTCAATATTCTTGAAAATCTCAGCTTCGAGGGTTTGGCATCTTTCAGCTATGTCACTGACAACTCTGACAATTTTAACGGTAAAGATACCTACGCCGCATGGCAGGATCGCCCGTTCGATGATCTCTTTAAATCGAAGCGTACCTATAGCAATATCACGCAGAGCTCTACCTATAATCGTAGTTACAACCTGCGCGGACAACTGCACTATTTCAATACGTTCAACGATATCCACTACATCAGCGCACTCCTCGGATCGGAAATCCGTGGGCAGTATGCCAAAAGCATTTTCACCAAACGTTACGGCTACGATCCAGTGACCGGAAACTCTGCTATTCCCGTATATCGTGAAGGAATACCAGTTGATTATGAAAAGCTACAAAAATATGCCAGCATTGTTGATGGACTCTCTGGACAGAGTATTATTGAAGATCGATTTGCCTCTTTCTACTTCTCACTTGACTACGTGTTGCTCAAACGCTACATTCTAAGCTTTACAGCGCGTACGGATGGCAGCAACAACTTTGGAAACGACCAACAGTTCAATCCAACCGGGTCACTCGGATTGTCATGGAATATAGACCAAGAAAAGTTTTTTGAGCCACTAAAAAAATGGATGAGCAGTCTATCACTACGTTCTTCTTTTGGCTACACTGGCAATATCAACAAAGGTGCTTCGCCTAAGCTTATCATGGACTATCTTGACAGATTGCGTCAAACAGATAAATACAGTTATCGCATCGGCGTTATCAAAAATCCACCTAACCCCAAACTTCGTTGGGAAAAAACACGTGACTGGAAACTATCGCTGGATGCTGGATTCTTCAACGAGAGACTCCATTTTACGGGAGAATTCTATAATCGTCGTACAACCGATGCCGTATCCAATGTCAAAGTGGCTCGTACCACCGGTTTCTCAGATCAAGTCTATAATACATCGACGCTGGAAAACACGGGAGTGGAACTCTCTTTCACGGGCATCTTCCTCAAGACTAAGGACTGGCGCGGATCGGCCAGCGCAAATATTGCTTACAACTATAATAAGTTAGTGGACTACAACTCTTCGAAAAGCGGCCTGTCATCAGGTGTTCATGAGGGTTATCCTCTCGGTAGTATTTTCAGTGGTAAGGTGCAGGGCATTGACCCACAATTGGGTATCTACACCTATGAGCGTCGCCCGGATGTTTCGTTTGAGACGGCTGCAGATCGTAACAACTATGCCAACTATCTGTTCTATCTCGGAAGCAGCAATGCACCATGGAATGGTGGTTATAGTCTTAGTGTCGGCTACAAGCAACTTAACTTGAGCCTTGGCGGTAGCTACTCCATTAACGGAAAAAAGATCAACAACATCAAGTCGCCTGTAAACTACAATAGTGTTGGCAGTTCATCAGTGGAAACGCCACCTGCACAGATCAACGACTTGTATGTCAATCATCTCAATGTGCGCAACAATGCTACCGAACGTTGGACACCTGCCAACCCACGCACTGACGCAAACCCACGCATCATTGATGCATACGGAGAGTTTATCGGACTGAAAAACTACATCACATCAACGGAGACCATCACTAAGGCCTCGATGCTCGAGAATGTTTCCTACTTCAAGCTAAGCTCTCTCTCGCTCAGCTATGGCTTCAACGAAAGCCTCATCAAACGATGGGGACTGGGGTCGCTCGCCGTATCGTTCACGATGAACAATATTTTCACTATCACCAACTACAGCGGTATCGACCCGGAGACTCCGGGAGCCGTTTACCCGTTGGCACGCCAATTTACTTTCGGTGTGGCAGTAGGACTATAATTTTCACATCTGTCTATTCCCCCTTTTCAAGGGAAAATGACGAAGATAACAAATAAGAAACAATTATGAAAAAAATCATATTTTTGGCTTGCACCGTTGTGCTGCTGTTCACATCGTGCGACGATTATCTCGATGTGAAGCCATACGGTAAGGTAGTGCCTAAGACCGCAGAAGAGTTTTCGGCACTCATACACAATCGGCTCGATGAAATTGACAAAGGTCAAATCCCGCCTATCATTTTAGGTATTAGTCAAAATATCGACTTTGAAATGGCAGGTTGTGATGACTTTGAAGCTTGTCTCACAGAGCAATCCGGTAGTAATTTAAAGTATTATATTGGAATGTTAGGGGTACGCTATTCCGATCTCTACAGTTTAATTCGAGACTGTAACATCGTTATTAACGAAATGAAGGATGAAGGCACCGAGCTGACCAACAATGTACTGGCCACCGCTTACGCCATGCGTGCTGCGAGCTACCTTCAACTTTTGCGCCTGTTTTGTGAGGCTCCGGTCAAGGGCAATTACGACAGCCAACTCGGTATGCCTTTGGTTGATCGTTTTGACATGGAGGCTCGTCCCATTCGCAGCAACATGCAGGCTACTGTCGATTTCATCGAAGCAGACTTGAAAAAATCATTGAGCTATCACTGCACCGATGAGATTTATCGATTTACAGAGGATGTGGCTAAAGGGTTCCTTGCCCGTCTCTATTTCTGGAGTGAACAGTGGGATAAGTGTCTGCCTCTGGCTCAGGAGTTACTTAAGAGTCATCCATTGCTCTCGGGCGAAGAGTATAAAAAAATGATTGCCAATCCCTTTACACCTATGAACAATCATCTTATTATGCTCTATCGTCTTGACTCACAAAATGCACAAAACAACATTGAAAACAACAATGTCAAATTTCGTCCTGTGAGTAAGCGTTTTATCGACTGTTTCCAGAACGGAGAGGATATCACTGATGTGCGCTATGCTTTCTGCATCAACAAAAAAAGGCAAGGTATTAAGCCCATATTTTGTGGAATTCGTGCTGCCGAATTCAAGTTTATGGAAGCCGAAAGTTATTATCATCTCGGCAAACAAGATGAAGCTTTGAAATCGCTCAACGAGTTGCGTGCTCTTCGCATTGACGGCGTGAAGCCCTACACGATGGAAACACTGCCTGAGGCTCCCAAGTCAGATCTCATCACAAACGACTGTGACGGTAAACCTTTAACAAAGCTGTTGGCTGCCATCCTGAACGAACGTCATAAAGAATTCTTCCTTGAAGGAGATCGATTCTTTGAACTCAAACGCAATGGTGGCCCGGAATATTGGGTGGCATACAACGGTCGGAAGTACACAAACTTTCATTATATGTACACCCTGCCCATTCCCGAAATCGATATCCGCACCACTAAGGGAATGATTCAGAATCCCGGATATACCGAGCTCGAATATTGATTTTACACACAACAACAATTCAACATTACGCAATATGAAAAAAATAATATATTTAGGCTTTAGTCTATGTGTGGCCATGGCGGTGTTTACTTCATGCGACAACTCTGATGAGGTTGTGCCTCTTGAAGGCTTCAACGTTTCTACCTCGAATTATCGTCGCCCCGACCCCACTCTGCTCAATGATCAGGAACAAGAGGAGATAGACGCTATTCGCGACGAATATTTCAACAATGTTCCACAATAGTTCATTTATTGTTCATTCGTTCAAAAAAATACGAAACATGAGAAAACTCTTTATATTATTCACCATGATGATCCTCGCTGTGCTCACATCATGTTCCGATAAAGATGCCAATCCGGCTAAGTTTATTGTGGGGTTCGCACAGAACGCTTATATACTAGAAAATTTTGCGGGTGCCACCACAACGGTGCGTATCGTTTCATCTTCTCCGGCAGAAGCTGATCTTTCTGTACCATTCACCCTGACCGGTGAAGGAGCTGAAGACCTTTCCGTATCGGCCAACCTGTTTAAATTCAAAGCCGGCGACTCTTCTGCTGAAATAACCATTAGTCGCAAGAAGGTGAGCAAGTCAAAAAATGCTACTATGACGCTGACCAATGCTAACGGTGTACGCCTGGGGCTCATGGACTACATCCAAGTTGTGCTTACTGGTCCCAATGTGTATAGTTTCACTAACAACCACGATAAGCTGGCCATACGTAAGAGCTATGAAATTACGATGGAAACCGCTACTGGTGCCCGTTTCAACTTCCCCAATACTACAGTATATGATATTGCAGTGGATGAGGCTTCTACGGCTGTGGAAGGCATCGATTTTGAATTTGTAAATGGCAAGAAAGCCATTTTTCCTGCCGGAAAAAACACGGGGCAAGTTTCGATACAGTACCTGCAGAAACGTGAGGGGCATGATAAGATAGTCTTGAGAATGGCTAAAAATGAATCACTCATATCCGGGAACAATCCCACGCTCACCATCAATATCGCAGGACCATCCGATTTCTCTGGTACATGGAAGTTCGCAGGAGTCTTGAATAGTACCTGGCTCTATGATGGTTTACGTCTTTCTGATACGCTCTTGGTAACCGGAACGCCGGAGAACGACTATTTTACATTTAAGGGCGATAACAACAGTTATCAGTTTACGCCTCATTTCAGCGGAAAGCTGAAAAACTATTTCACTGCAGCTGGCACTGCCATCAACTTAGGCACACGTCCGGAGATGTTGCAGGAAAAAGGTGGAACCCCGCCCCCAAAAGTAGATCTCACTGTTTTGAAAATGGAGAATGTAAACCTCAACATTTCGCCTACAGATAAGACGATAGGCAACTACCGTGTAGGATTCTTCATGCGAAACAACAGCACTACCAATCAAGAAGAGTTGATAATGACCATCTACGAGTATAAACCCACCGACACTACACCTGGAGAATGGGGGTCGTGGGCGGATACCTACAATTTAATGGTCGACGCAGGTGATGATCCCGTCATGCTATCCTTCCCTATCCGTATCGCCTTCACCCGTAAGGAATAACGTATAGGACATACAGGAAAAAGGCTCATAACCTTTCCTAAGAAGCAATGTTTAATGCCCTCATGCGACGGAGCATGGGGGCATTATGATCACTTCTGTTTTCTCCAGATAATGGACTGATGTCCAATATTTCAATGTCTGTAAGATTATAGTATTTTTATTGACAAACAGGCTTTTAAATTTTACGTATTCAAAAAAAATTTTGAGTTCTTTCGAAATAATCAAAATATACGCAAAATCACATATTGTTGATAATCAGAACATTACAGAAACACACCCTCATATCCCCTATTTTATTATCTGCGGTTGAATATCAAACGGCACTGCGACAAGGCTCTAATCGCACTATCACTAAGCCTCGTTCATGTGTCTGTTAAACCTTAACCGCATTGCAACAAGATGCTAACCGCAACATCTTCATTTTTTTCATGTAGAACGGGATGAAGATAAAGCCCACAACATAGTCCTTTTTGTTCCAGAATGTTTGTTAACAAAAACTAAAAATCTATAATTATTTTTTACATTGTAAAGCTGCGGTCGAAGCAGGGTAAGCTATAAAATGTACATCAAAAAAAAATGCTGAACGAATCACTGATTGAGTCGAACAGCATTTTTATAAAATTAAGGAAGTATAAGACAGTTGTTAAATGAATATCTTCCCGTACAATAAGTTTGCCAAGGTATTTGGGCTGATGTCAGATTAAAACATAAAGTCTGATGATTACTTTATCCTTGTATAGCACGTTCATATTGTTTTATGAGCCATTTGTTTTGCTCTTCGATAGTCATGTGGCTGTTGTCGAGTTCTATGGCATCGTCGGCTTTCTTGAGCGGAGAAACCTCTCGATGCGTATCAATATAGTCGCGCTCCTGTACGTTTTTCAGTATATCGGCAAAATCGGCCGGTTGTCCTTTTTCCTGTAATTCATCATAGCGCCTCTGTGCGCGTACTTCGGCAGATGCAGTGACAAATATCTTCAGTTCGGCATCAGGAAAAACAGTCGTACCAATGTCACGACCATCCATCACGACCCCTTTGTCTTTTCCCATTTGCTGTTGCTGTTCAACCATTGCCGAACGCACGAAAGGAATAGCGGCAATAGGGCTCACATGATTGCTCACCTCCATACCTCGAATCTCTTTTTCAACAACTTCTCCATTCAGATAAGTGTCGGGACGGCCTGTTTCCGGATTGAATTGAAACGAGATGTTGATTTCCGGCAAACATAACTCCAGCTCCGGCAACTTCACACTACCATCCTCGTTGAAGAGGTTGTTACGCATGGCAAAAAGTGTTACTGCACGATACATGGCTCCCGTATCTACATACACATATCCTATTTTTTTAGCCAAATCCTTGGCCATTGTGCTCTTTCCACACGAGGAGAAGCCGTCAACGGCTATCGTAATTTTCTTCATGACAATATTCTTTTTTATTATTCTACAGACTATAGGACAAACTCAGCACCACGCTTGAGCTTGATACATGATATTTGCCGTATGCCACATTAAGTTTAAACCTTTCTAAATTGATTCCTGTTCCCAGCGAAAGTCCTGCTCCATGATTGCTTTTATTGCCGTCGGCAGATAGTATTTTCATTTCCTTTGCACGACGGAAGTTATAGCCTCCACCAATCCAGAAACTCTCAGAAAGCATGAGTTCTGCACCAAGTACAAAATGCCTGGAAATGCTATAATCAAGGTGGTTCAAGTCCACAAGCGTTGCCGAAACACGGAGTGGAAAACTGCTAAACTGCTTGCTGACGCCCAACTGCACATCGATGGGCATTTTCTCATAGTTGTCATCGTATGCCTTAAGCTGACCGCCAAGGTTTTTCAATACGAAAGAAAGCGACCATTCGGTATCGGGATGGTAATAGTTGAGACCGAGGTCTACACCAAATCCTATAGAATGATAACCTCCCAAATAAGACATGATAAATTTCGACGAAATTCCACCTGCTATGTGATTGGTGAGCATATATGAAAAATATCCGGCTACGGAAATATCTTTGGCATTGAATTCTCCGGTCTGAATATTGTTCTCATCAACTTCTTTCATCTTACCATAGTCTACAAACTGCCCGGAAACCGCCCACGAAGCCCGTTCTTTCACCACTCTGTTAAATGCTGAACTGGCAGTATTAACTCCCGACATATAGTTCATATAATTCAGGTTGATGGTTTTGTCGGTTACTGAAGAAAGCAGGGCGGGATTGTGAAAAATCAGCGCTTCATCGTCTTCTATAAGTGTAATGTTATCACCGCCCAATGCCGCCGCATGAGCACTCACGGGCAGCCTCAGGAAGTTGTATTCCGTTCGGCTCTCTGCCTGTGCCGCAGCCGTAATGGCAAAAAGCGTTAAGAGAAAAGCAAAAAGGGCTTTTTTCATTTAAAATATCTAATTATTCGACAAAGTTACTCCTTTTTTCAAGATTTGCTGTAAATTTGCAAAAGGAATTCGTTTATTTAACGATAACAGCGCAAGAATATTGTAATATGGAAATCAAGAAGGTAGAAAGAGCCGATTTGGAAAGACGCCGGACAGAGGCATTTCTGCTTGGGCTGATTTCTGCTTTGGCCTTGTTGTTTACCGGATTAGAATTTTCCACAAAAGTTTCCGACTCCAATGATCCCGAAGAGCTTCTTGAAGATATGTCGGAAGATATGGAGCTTCTCCCTGCAGTAGACATGAAGGATATGATTTCGACTGTATCGTCACCTGCTTCCAATTCGCTGACGGAAAATGTAAAAGAAGCTAAAGTTCCTACCGAACACATTGACAAAATCGCGCCTGTAATTAGTAAGTTATCCGTCGATGAGGGGGACGGCTTAACCAAAGATGCCAACATCACAGAAGCATTGCCACAGACAACTGCCGAGAACGACGCCGATGTGATGCGTGTTGTAGAGCAACTTCCTGAATTTCCGGGAGGTATGGTGGAGTTTATGAAATGGCTCACCCGAAATCTCCGCTACCCTACCATTGCGCAGAAACAAGGAATAGAAGGTAAAGTAGTGGTGACATTCATTATAAACAAGGATGGCACTATAGCTAATCCGAAGATAGAAAAATCCATAAATTCTTATCTTGATAACGAAGCTTTACGCGTTATCAGAATGATGCCCAGGTGGAAACCGGGAATGATTGGCAAAAAACCGTGTCGCACGATGTTTGCCATTCCCATTAATTTTAAAATATAAAGTGTACGAATCTCAATTTGAACAAATAATAAAAAAATATGATTTACACTGCTGAAGAACTTTTGCATAAGGTTAATGATTTCATAGAACAACTACCTTATAATAGGAAACCGACCACCCTTTACGACCCCGTGAAATATGTGCTCTCTATGGGGGGGAAACGCATCCGCCCTACCCTGATGTTGTTGGCGTATAATCTGTATAAAGAGGAGCCTGCTGATATTTTGATGCAAGCTGTTGCTTTGGAAACCTATCACAACTATACGCTGCTGCACGACGACCTGATGGACAATGCAGACCTGAGACGTGGACATGAAACTGTACACAAGAAATGGAATGACAGTCAAGCGATACTTTCAGGAGACTCGATGCTTGTGTTGGCCTATCAGCGCATGGCTGTCGGTCTTAATGATAATTTGAAAGAAGTGTTGAATCTGTTTACAGAAACAGCCCTTGAAATAGGAGAAGGCCAGCAGTATGACATTGATTTCGAAACCCGCAATGATGTTAGCGAGGACGAATACATAGAGATGATTCGTTTGAAAACCAGCGTGTTGCTTGCCTGTGGTTTAAAGATCGGCGCATTATTGGGAGGCGCTTCAGACGAAGATGCCGACAACCTCTATAAGTTTGGCGAACAGATAGGTCTCGCTTTCCAACTGCAAGATGATTATTTAGACGTGTATGGAGATGAGAAGGTGTTTGGCAAAGCTATTGGCGGCGATATCATTTCCAATAAGAAAACATATATGCTCATCAACGCATTTAACCGAGCCAACGATGAACAGCGAGCAGAATTGCGCAAGTGGGTTGATGCCAAGAATTTCAATCGCGAGGAAAAGGTTAATGCAATGACCAAGCTGTACAATCAAATTGGAATAGACAAGCTCGCACAACAGAAAATTCAATATTATTTTAAGGAGAGCAAACGCTATTTGGATGTTGTATCAGTGCCCGATACACGTAAGCACGAGTTGAGGGCATACGCCGAAGCAATGATGAAAAGGAAATATTAGAATGGATAACAAAATAACGTTTGTGGATACACACGCACACCTCGATGGAGAAGAATATCAAAATGATCTCCCTGAGGTAATCAGTCGTGCAAAACAGTCAGGAGTAGGCGCCGTGTTTGTTCCGGCTATAAATCGGGAGTCAATCGTAACGGTGATGAAAGTCTGTCGTCAGCACCCCGGATTTTGCTTTCCGATGCTTGGTCTGCAGCCTGAGGAGGTTAAGGAAGACTGGCAGGAAGTACTCTCTGATATGAAGCAGGCGTTTGAAGATAATCTATGCAAAGAAGCTGATAGTCCGTTAAAATACATTGCTATTGGCGAATGTGGGCTCGACTTTTATTGGTCGCGTCAGTTTGAAAAAGAGCAACTTCAGGCTTTCGAAAAGCAACTGGAATGGTCGATAGAATTTCAGTTGCCGCTGATGATCCATTGTCGTAAGGCACAAAACGAGATGCTCCATGTTATGCAACCTTATGTCAATGAATTACCGGGTGGCGTATTCCACTGCTTTACCGGCAATCAGAAAGAAGCTGAACGTTTCTTGCAATTAGACCGTTTTTGTCTGGGAATTGGTGGAGTTTCCACTTTCAAGAGCAGTCATCTTCGTGAAGATTTGCCTGCAGCCGTTCCCCTTCAACGCATTGTGTTAGAGACTGACAGTCCCTACATGGCTTCAGTTCCTTTCCGTGGAAAACGTAATGAGAGTGCTTTTGCTGTTGAAGTTTTGAAAACGTTAGCACAAAGCTACAATGTTTCAGAGTCAGAAGTGGCAACCATCACTAATAATAATGTATATCGATTGTTTGGAGTTTCCGCCTCCGCATGACCAATCATTAAAGAATTATAAAAAACAGCAGAAACTCCCTGTTTATTGAAGTAAATGTAATATTTTTGCACTCACAATAAAATTGAAAGGTTAAACAACAACCAGGAGAGATGCTCGAGTGGTTGAAGAGGCCCGCCTGGAAAGCGCGTAAACGCCAAAAGTGTTTCGGGGGTTCGAATCCCCCTCTCTCCGCAGAATGTTTGATGTTTGACCATTTCTCAGTTTTTGACCTAATTTCCATGTAGAGATGAAAAACTCAGTCAGGCGTCTCATATTATCCTTAGTTTTAGTTTTTTGTTATGGCTTTCTATATGCCCAGAATGTATCTGTATCAAAGCATGAGAAAGCGTCCGTAACTACAGAGAATACGGCATCACCAAAAGCTACAGAAGATAGTTTCGAAGAGTTAGACAGCACGGAAGCTGCGAGTATGCTTGATAACAAATTGAGCGATAACAGCAATCAATCAGAGGAACCTATAAAAAGTGTCGGATTTCACAAAGCATTAAAAACTAAATTTATAGAAGGCAACGCAAGTTTCATGTCTCTGGTTGCCCTCGCTCTCGTTTTGGGTTTAGCGTTTTGTATAGAGCGTATCATTTATCTTAGTTTGTCGGAGATAAATGCCAAAAAATTTATGAAAGACCTTGATGACAAGATTATGTCAGGTGATATAGAAGGAGCTAAAAAGCAGTGTAGGGAAACTCGCGGACCGGTTGCTTCTATATGTTACCAAGGATTAGAGCGCGTGAATGAAACGATCGACAACATCGAACGATCGATTATAAGCTATGGCTCAGTTCAAAGTGCCAATCTGGAAAAGGGTTGTTCGTGGATAACCTTATTTATCGCTATGGCGCCATCGCTTGGCTTCTTGGGAACTGTTATCGGTATGGTAATGGCTTTCGATCAGATACAAATGGCTGGAGATATCAGTCCCACAATTGTTGCTTCGGGTATGAAAGTTGCCCTGATTACCACGATTTTCGGTATCATCGTAGCCTTGATTCTACAGATTTTCTATAACTATATCTTATCCAAGATAGAGCATCTTACCTCACAGATGGAGGAATCAACCATTAGTCTACTCGATGCTGTGATGAAATATAAGCTGAAGAACGCTAAATGACGAGCATGAAGAATTGGAAAAAATGGCCTGCAGAAAAGCTGTCAATGCGTACATTTTATGTTTTGATAGCAGTGTACATTGTGGTTTTCATGATGTATTGGTTTGTGGGGTATACTCGTCCTTTTGCCGATAATCAAAACTTTAATGCCCCCCTCTTTACCGATGCGGTCATCATTCTGAGCTACAGTCTTATCATTATTGGCATAGGTATTACCATATGGGCAGTGATAAGAGCCTTACGCATGAGAGGCAAAGGGGAAAGTTACATCAACAATATTCCTGTTAAGAAAATCAATTATAGTGTCACCATAGGCGTATTGTTGCTTTGCGTGCTGACCTTTCTTGTCGGCTCATCATCCAATATAGTGATTAATGGCACTCATTTCACTAATTATTTTTGGCTGAAAGCATCAGATATGTTTATCTATACTTCATTGATTTTAATGACTATTGCTATCATAGCTGTAATCTATGGAGCTACTAAATATACCCGTAGGAAATGAGGTTCTACCGTCGCCGACACAGAGTTCCGGAACTCAATACTACCTCAACGGCTGACATCTCCTTTATGCTGTTGATATTCTTTTTGGTTACAACCAATATGGATGTGGACAAAGGGTTGGTGCGACAGTTGCCCCCCGCCGAGAGGCAAGAGCAAGAAGAAACTTTTGTGGATCAGGGAACGATGATGACTTTACAGCTTACTGCTGATAACAAATTGATAGCCAATGGTAAACCAATAGCTATAAATCAATTACGCCAACTGGCTGAATATTTTGTTAAAAAAACAGGTAAGAAACATTTATTCAAATTAGACGCAGCTCCTGAAGCAAGCTACGACCTTTATTTTCAAGTACAGAACGAATTGGCTGCTGCATATAAAAAACTTCGGAATGAGACTTCGCAGCAACTGTATCATCAAAATTACGAATCACTTTCTCAAAATCAACGCGATAAGGTAAAAGAAGAGTGTCCGCAACGTATTGCCGAACAATATAATGGGATGCACACAGTCGATATAAATACATCTTCGGAAGGAGGTGCAGATGAGTAAGTTTCGTCTTCGCTCACATCAGGTGCCGGGCTTAAATACGGCCTCCCTACCCGATTTGATATTTACAGTTCTCTTTTTCTTTATGATAGTCACGCACATGCAAAAGGTTGCCGTGAAAGTGAAATACCAAGTTCCACAAGGCACTGAATTGTCGAGACTTACGAAAAAGACAGCCATTACTTATATATACATTGGATACCCAACAGCAAAACAGCAAAGTATCACGAAGGAGGGAGTACGTATTCAAATCAATGACAAATTTGCTTCTACCAACGAAATTATAGACTATGTTTCAGCAGAGCAGAACAGAATGTCTCCTGAAGACCGTCAGCAAATGACGGTCTCTATCAAAGCAGACAGAAACACTCCTATGGGAATTATCACAGATGTAAAACAAGCTCTGCGTCAGGCAAAGGCAACCCGTATCACCTATTCTGCAACAGAACGAAAGAAAAAATAATAGAAATATAGACATAGTATTACGCCTAAAACATATTCCAAACTATCTGTCCCTAAATGGAATTGTATTTATTGAGGGCAATATTAGGATAAAGACAACATATCGCGAGATTCTGGTTAGGTGGTGACTTTAGCAACTTGGGCCTCCATATAATCTTATCATACAGCAGGAGCGCTACCATACGCAAAAACTATAAAACAACATTACATGAAATGTTGTGTCAGTTTATAATAAAAATACGAGAAAAAATTGTAATTACGCCGTATTCTTTGTAACTTTGCATCAAAATAAATATAACAATATGGCAAGACATTATTTAGATTCGTTAGATAGAAAAATTCTACAACTTATTGCCAACGATGCACGTACGCCTTTCTTGGAGGTTGCTCGTGAATGTAATGTAAGTGGTGCAGCAATTCATCAGCGTATTCAGAAGCTCACCTCCTTAGGAGTATTAAAGGGCTCACAGTTTATCATTGATCCTGAAAAAATCGGCTATGAAGCTTGTGCATACGTAGAACTTTATCTCAAAGACCCATCAACCTTCGACGATGTGGTGGAAAAACTTCGACTGATACCCGAAGTTACTGAGTGTCATTTCACAACCGGCGGATGCGATATGTTTATCAAGCTATATGCGAGGAACAATCATCATTTGCTGAATATCATACATGACAAGCTACAACCTCTTGGACTCTCAAGAAGTGAGACCATAGTTAGCTTTAATGCTGCCATAGACCGCCAGCTCCCCATCATAGATGACGAGGAAGAGCAGGAAGAGCCTATCGAAGAAAAAGCATAAGCAAGCAATCTTTATTTTCTATCATATTGAATAAAGGAATAGCCATCGCGCTCTTCCTTTATACTCATGTCCCATTGTTGTATGGATATTTTTGGGAAAAACGCATCTGCTTGTAGGGGGGCTCTTTTTATGAGGGTTAAATATATGCGTTGTACCATAGGTATAGCTTGCCGATAAACCTTCTCCCCTCCTATTATAAAGACTTCTTCGCCTTCCGAGCAACTATGCAATGCTTCTTCAAGTGATACATATACATCACAACCTGTAATATTTTTTATTGTCCGACTCAATACAATATTACGCCGTTGCGGCAAAGCTCCATTGGGTAAGGAAAGATAAGTATTCCGCCCCATCACAACCGTATGACCAATGGTTAACGCCTTAAAACGCTTCAAGTCCTCCGGAATATGGTATAAGAGCTGATTGCGAAACCCTATCGCCCCATTTTCGGCCATCGCAACGATGATACTAATCTTCATGTTTTAAAGTTTTATAGGTCCGTATTTGGAGCACATCTACTGGCTTTTCCGATAGATATGTGGTCTTTATTTTCCACTCCTGCGGATAAAGATTGTTGGCTCTATTACCTATATTCTTCACAAAACCTATCGAATAACCCAAATAGGTAATCTTGACAAATCCGGAAGGTGTGCCTTCGGGCAATTTGATTGCTTCCTTACGAAGATAGTTGATGGCTGTCTCATACCCCACGTCAACACATGGAAATGCACCAGAATTAACAGCTAAAGATAAGGCCAATGATGTATCCGGAATTAGATTTTTCCCTTTATGAACGCCTATTGTAACGCCCATGTGTAAAACATGAAGATATTTGACAGCTTGCTCATAGATTGGCAACCATAGCGAAGGTATCGCAACAATTTTGTCCTGACGTTGTAAAATAGAGAAATCGCCATTAAGCCAATGGCTGTATATTGATTTTACGGGCTCTTCGAATTTAGAATTTCCGTTGGAACGACGATGTTTTTTAGAGGTCTTTGCAACCTTGTCGCATTGTAAATCAAGAGCACCTACATACTCTCCACGCTTTCGCAATACGGCCACAAACAATCCTTCACCTTTTGTTTTTCCAGGAACGAAACGGTAAACCGGTTTTTTGTCTATCAAAGAACCGGTTATATTCCATTCTTCGTTTGTTTCAATTTCAACGAAATCCGCTCCTAAATGATCAGCTATCCAATTTACATTTTCTTCATCTTCGTGTGCATTGAACGTACATGTTGAATATATAAGGTATCCGCCATCAATCAAACAAGGCCATACATCTTCTACTATTGAGCGTTGAAGCTGCCTACATTTTTCAACGTTTTGAACGCTCCATTCCTCTATTGCAGTCCTATCCTTCCGAAACATGCCCTCTCCCGAACACGGAACGTCGGCGAGAATAACGTCAAATTTCAGTCCCGACTTTCTATATTCTTTTGGATAATTGTTAGTCACGACCACATCAGGGTGTCCAAATTTCTGCATATTTTCTGAAAGAATAGAAGCACGAAGTTTCATGGGCTCATTGCTAAATAACAGGCTTCCTTCAGGTAAGACGGTACGCGAGGCCGTTGATTTGCCACCGGGAGCAGCACATAAATCAAGCATTAAGACCGGATGGCTGACAAGTTGTTGAAGAATATGGCAAACAAACATTGACGAGGCCTCTTGTACATAATATAGGCCGGCATGAAATAAAGGGTCAAAGGTAAAGTTGGGACGCTCTGAAAGATAAAGTCCTTCGGGACACCACAACAAGTTATCTCCACGTCCACTATCTATAATATGCTTTTTTATATCATTATATTGGTCTGCTTTGAAAGGGTTTATACGAATGCTTGCCGGAGTTTCCTCTGTCAGACCTTTCTTTAAGGTGGCATAAAGCTCGTTGCCCATTAGTTTGTGTGTGTATTCTTCAAACTCCTCAGGTAATATCATAATAAATGGTATTTATGATTGCAAAAATAGTTTTTTTTTCTTTACTTTGCAACTAATTGATATTGTGTTTCGTCAAAATCATAGAATATCAAAATGAAATGAGAAATATGAAACAGTATCTTATAGCATTAACTTTGTTGTTTGCACTTAATGCAAGTGCAGCAGGAGTACAACCGCGTCATCGCCATCATCCTCAGGTAGCGATTAACGATTCGACATCGCAAAACAACTCGACATCGCAAGATGAAATAGAAGCATTCTCTGATACAACCAATACGAGTTTAGTGGGTACGGAAGACACCGTGTACACCTCAGAGATATATAACGATGATGAGTCTAAGGTGGAAGAGTTTATTACCGGGATTTTAGGCGGGACAATAGGTGTAGGTGGTGTGATTATCGCTGTCTTGGTGATATTAGCCTTGCTGCTCTGTGCCCTGGCACCATTCATCCTTATAGCACTTATCATACGATACCTCATTAAACGACACAATAACAATGTGACTTTGGCAGAGAAAGCTATGGAAACGGGACAGCCAATACCAGAGGAGTTGAAACCCCTTACTCCGGAATCTCCCGATTATTACAAGAGAAAAGGAATTAAGAATATAGCTATTGGTGTAGGGTTAGCGCTCATGTTCTTCGTTTGGGATGCAGAATTATTAGCCGGTGTAGGACTTCTAATAGCCTGTTGGGGCATTGGACAAGTAGTCATTGCTAAGACATCAAAGTAAGTGGAGCGCAAAGAAGACATACGCTTGGTTACACAGGTGGCTGTATTCCACAATCGACAAGCTTTCGACAAGTTGATGAAGGAATACCAGTCGCCTATACGACGTTTCCTGCTCTCACAGACGCTGGGTGACAGTCAGCTGAGCGATGATCTCGCACAAGACACGTTTGTGAAAGCCTATACACATATTTCACAATTTCAGGGTAAGTCTTCTTTTCTCACTTGGCTCTTCCGTATAGCCTATAATGTGTTTTATGATTATGTACGAACTCACAAGGAAACCACAGACATCGACACCCCATCCCTCAGAAGCGAGCGGGCGACTGCGGTGAACAGCAATTTGAAGATGGACCTTTACAAAGCCCTTCAATTGCTTAACGACAACGAGCGTATTTGCATTACGCTTCAACTCATGGAAGGACAATCTATTGAAAAAATATCCGAAATCAGTTCCATACCACAGAACACTGTCAAAAGTCACCTTGCACGTGGCAAAAAGAAAATGGCCGATTTTCTCAGAGCCAACGGATACAACTAAATATCCGATGAAACGAAGATAATAACCCCTATTGATAAAGATTATTAAGAATGTATAATAACAATGACATAAAAAATGATGATGAACTGGTGATACAGTTTTTCAATGCAGCTAAACAGGATATAGACGACGATGGATTTACCGATAAAGTGATACAGCGCCTTCCTCAACACGCAAAGCGGATGAATCAAATATGGACAACTATATGCTTTGCCCTGGGAATGGCATTATTTATCCTGTTCGACGGAATTGATGATCTGCGTGTGCTTGGTAGTAATATATGGAGCAATATTGTGGGATATCTTTCGTCAATAGATCTGATGTTATTGTCGCCAACACTCATCTTCGGAACGACCACTGTATTGGGAATCGTATGGCTGTACAATATTCTATCTATTCAAAGATAATATTGATACCGTCTTCGTGGAGTTCCTTCTTTTCTTCCGCTTCATGCTTGGGTTTGGGAGGTGCTTTGAGATTCCCCTTATCATCAAACATACCATACGTGGTTCTTAATACCAAAAATTCTGTACGACGATTCAACTGATTGCATATTTCCTGCTTTTCTTCATCTTTTATTGACTTAATAAACTCCTCTGAAAGAATGTCCCCTTCTTTCAGCCAATCGTATTTTTCGGCAACTTTTCTTTTGATTGTTTTTGGTTTTTCCTTACCATAACCTACTGGCGTTAAACGGTCTGACGCTATGCCATGCTTGATGAGATAGTTGACCACAGACTCAGCACGTCTTTGTGACAGTCGTTTGTTGTAAGCCGAAGACCCCTTATAATCGGCATGAGCACTCAGCTCAATAGTAATGTTGGGATTTTCGTTCAACATGGTTACGAGTTTATCAAGAGCAACTTTAGAAGTATCGCGTAAAGTAGCCCTATCGAAATCATAGAAAATGTTGTCGATAAGTGTTGGCACGGAAATATTGGCCAGCGCAAATTGCAAGGTAGTATCTCGTGACTCTTTAGGATTTACCAAAGCCGTCACTTCTTCCTTATGATTTAAGTAGCCTTTGCAAGTTGCTAAAAACAAATAAGTTACCCCTCTGTCTAACACCTTTGTGAAGGAACCGTCACTACGTACGCTCAGACGCTCGTTTGTTCCGTCATCTCCAATGACATATACTTGAGACGCAGGGAGTTCATATCCATCCATCTCGTAAACCCAACCTTTAACTGTTTGTATGATCTCCGGATTCTCAAATGAATAAATATGGTCCCATCCCCTCGCATCATTTCTGTTGCTTGAAAAGAAACCTCGATTGTACACTCCTTCAAAAGTAAGACCGAAATCGTCTCCTTGTGAATTCAACGGGTAACCCGGGTGAGAAAGATGATAACGTCCGTCCTTGCCAACTTTTGCTATAAACACATCCAATCCTCCAAGTCCGGGATGTCCATTACTGGAAAAATATAAATCTCCATTAGGCCTGAACGTCGGGAACATTTCATCTCCTTCTGTATTGATTGGCTCTCCTAAATTTTCAACGCCTCCGTATCCTCCGGGAGTAATTCGAACGCGCCAAATATCCAGTCCCCCTTTACCACCGGGCATATCCGATGTGAAATACAGCCACTCGCCGTCAGGCGAAATAGCTGGATGGGCATAACTTGAAAGCGTGTCATTTGTGAGCTTCACCTCTGTAGCTTTACTCCAAGCAGCATCAGAACGATTAGACTTTACGATCTGGGCATAACGAGGATAAGAAGGGTCACTGACACATTGTGTGAGATACATTTCGCGTTCGTCGGTTGAAAAACTTGCAGCTCCCTCTTCATGATTCGTATTTACTCCTCCCGTCACCGCCTGTGGTTTAGTCCACTTACCCTTGTCATCTTTTTCTGAAACAAAGATGTCTGCAGGTTTCATTCCTGTTATACCACTCAATTCGTCCCCCTGTGCCTCATTGCGTGTAGAGGTGAAATATAACTGATCATGATTATCGCCGAACAACATTGGAGAATACTCCGCTCTACGAGAATTAAACACTGCCATTTTCTTAACATTATATCGGCTGCCTAATTCTTTTATTTCGGGAGCACGTTGAGCAGATATCAAGCCCGTTTGTGCCAGTTTATGGTCTGGAAAAGTATCAAGTACTGACTGAAATTCCACAGCTGCCTCCTTATAATTTCCATTCTTTAATAACAGCTGTCCCAATGTAAGGTGATCTTCTGGCTCATCATGTTTATACCTGATAGTGTTACGATATGCCGCAATTCCTTTTGCAGTTTGTAAGCTTTTATTGTAACAGTACGCCATCTTCTTTGCTATTCTTCCGCGCTTATCCCTATTTTTAGGTTCAGTTTTCTGATACGCCCGTTTATATTCATTGGCAGCATCATAATACTCCCCCAGTGCTAAATATTTTTCAGCACGTTTTATGTTACGGTCAGCGCCACAAGAGGCCAACATCAACATTGCCATAAAGAATAGGCATATTATATGGTTGTTATGAGTTCGCATCATATAATTAGGATAACGTAAATTCAAAATGATTATTATAATAATTCTATTGTTATATATGTATCCACATTAGCAATTTGTGTTTGATATTTTCACTTTATTATCTTTACTTGACCCCTCAACTTTATATTTAAGGAAAAATGTTTGCGACTTTGTTGCACTCCTGTGGATATGCCTACGATATAAATCATGGTAAGCTTTATATTTAAAGGTACATGAGAAGTGGGCTCAGTTGACATTGAGAAATAAAGATGCTCAATAAACATCACTTTGAAGACATCATACGTTCCTATGATGTGGTATCTATATAACCATAAAACAGGATTGCAAAAAAGGAGGCAAGGATGTAGGAGTAAAAGTTAGTACGTCAAAACTCCTACTTTACTCTTCGTCCTTCACTCTTCATTTTATACTCTTCATTTTATAAAATATTCTTACCATATTTTGACCAATATTTTCTAGTCATCCAGCGCAAAAAAAGCTATGTTTTTTCGTCAAAATCGGACCGAGCAATATCAAAAATCCTAAAGGTGTTGCCATTGAAACTTTCTCATAGTATGATTAAGCCTTATAGGCTGTGCGAAAAAGCTTCTTTCGAATGGCGGTTAGAGACTTATTACCATGCCGTTAGATACTCAATTGAAGTGGAAAAAATAGAAGATTATAGGGCGTTTTTTCAAAGTCTCTGACGGTCAGACATTTATAAATCGTCGTAATTTTTGCGTATTTCAGACGAAAGTGAACTTATTTTAAAATAAGCGAATTTGAGAGGGCATTTTGTTCATATATTTGACTGTTTCTAATTTTTGCAAACCTGCATTCGGGATGAACAGAAATTTTCAAAAAATGCTTGAACACAATGTCGTTATAATAAAGCGGATACGCACCCCATTTGTCCCTACGTTATGCATAGTCGTTATATCTCCAAGAGTGAATCTATGCCGAATATTTTACCAATGAGTTAAGCTCAATAACAAAATGAATCTCCATGCTTTTCTACTGGGTAAAGAAGTGTGTCGAAATACCCATACCTCCATATACGAAGTTAGGCGGAAGCCCTTCATTTATCGGGGCTATCCGCCTAACTCACTTATTTTCAGTTTCCAGTGTTCTACTCTTCGACTGCTGCCTGAGCGGCTGCAAGACGGGCAATAGGTACTCGGAACGGGGAACAACTCACGTAGTTGAGGCCTGCACGGTGACAGAACTTAACCGATGACGGCTCTCCACCATGTTCTCCGCAAATTCCGCACTTCAAATCCTTGCGAACAGAGCGACCCTTATCTACAGCCATCTGTACTAACTGACCAACTCCATCAGGGTCAAGTACTTGGAACGGATCTACATCGAGAATTTTCTTTTCCAGATATGATGGCAGGAAGCTTGCTATATCATCGCGACTGTAACCAAAGGTCATCTGAGTCAAATCATTCGTACCAAAGCTAAAATATTCTGCCTTTTCAGCAATTTTGTCTGCAGTCAAAGCTGCACGAGGAATCTCTATCATGGTACCTATCTTAAACGGAATTTCAACCTTTTCTTCAGCAAAAAGTGACTCTGCCGTCTCGCGAATTACTTTTTCCTGTGCGTCCAACTCGTTGACCATACCTACCAAAGGTACCATAATCTCCGGTCGAGGATCATAGCCCTCTTTCTTGAGCTGAACAGCAGCACCAAGAATAGCACGCGTCTGCATGGCTGTAATTTCCGGGAAGGTGTTACCCAAACGGCAACCACGAAGTCCCAACATAGGGTTGCTCTCGCTCAAAGCTTGCACACGTAATTGGATCTTTCGCACACTCACGCCCATTTCCTTGGCCATAGCTTCTTGGCCGGCAAGGTCATGAGGTATAAATTCATGCAAAGGTGGGTCGAGTAAGCGAATATTCACAGGCATACCATTCATACATTTTAAGATGCCGTAGAAATCCTGTTTTTGATAAGGCAAGAGCTTCTCAAGCGCTTTCTCTCGATCTTCTCTGGTATCAGCCAATATCATTTCGCGCATCGACTTGATCTTCTCATTCTCAAAGAACATGTGTTCCGTACGGCACAATCCAATGCCCACAGCACCAAATGCTCTTGCAACCTCTGCATCACGTGGTGTGTCTGCATTAGTACGAACTACCAGTTTACTGTATTTTTCGCATAGTGACATCAACTCTGCAAAGTCGCCTGTCACTTCTGCCGGGCGTGTTTTCACTTCGCCAAAATACACTTCACCAGTAGATCCGTTCAAGGAAATATAGTCTCCCTCCTTCAACACTGTTCCGTCTATTTCTACTGTGCGAGCCTTATAGTCTATATTGATAGCTCCTGCACCACTGACACAGCATTTACCCATACCGCGAGCCACAACTGCTGCATGAGACGTCATACCACCTCTGGCAGTTAGAATGCCTTCAGCTGCACTCATGCCGGCAAGGTCTTCAGGAGAGGTTTCTATACGAACCATTACCACACTCTTGCCATCAGCATGCCATGCTTCCGCATCATCAGCAAAAAATACAATTTGTCCACAGGCAGCACCGGGAGAAGCCGGAAGTCCACGAGTCAGCACACGACCCTTAGCCAAAGCTTCTTTGTCGAAAACAGGGTGCAGTAACTCGTCGAGCTTATTAGGGTCGCAACGCAGCAGTGCAGTTTTCTCGTCTATCTGTCCCTCGTGCAGCAAGTCCATGGCTATCTTTACCATAGCTGTACCCGTTCGCTTTCCACTACGCGTCTGCAGAAACCAAAGTTTGCCGTCTTGAACAGTAAACTCCATATCCTGCATATCATGATAATGGTTTTCAAGCTTAGCCTGTATCTCATTAAGCTGCTTAAAGATTTTGGGCATGGTTTCTTCCATAGACGGGTATTTCTCTATTCGAATACTCTCTTCTATGTTCTGTAGCTTAGCCCATCGCATGGAACCTACTTTGGTAATCTGCTGTGGAGTACGAATACCTGCAACAACATCTTCACCTTGGGCATTCACAAGATATTCGCCATTAAACAAATTCTCGCCTGTAGCTGCATCACGACTGAAGCATACACCCGTTGCCGACGAATTACCCATATTGCCAAAGACCATAGCCATAATGGTTACGGCTGTACCCCATTCCTGAGGTATTCCCTCCATCTTTCGATAGAGAATGGCACGCTCATTCATCCAGCTATCAAATACGGCACAGATTGCTCCCCAAAGTTGTTCCATTGGATCGTCCGGGAATTCTTTACCAGTCTGCTTCTTAATGGCTTCCTTGAATAGTACCACCAGTTGCTTCAATTCGTCTACTGTCATTTCATTATCCAACTGAACGCCACGAATAGCTTTCATCTCCTGGATAATTGCTTCAAACGGATCTATATCTTCTTTATTTACAGGCTTCATACCCATCACCACGTCGCCGTACATCTGTACAAAACGCGCCGATAGCTGTCGTATGCAAAACGCTCGTTGTCCGTTTTCTTGGCCAGTCCTTGTACGACTTTGTCATTTAGACCGAGATTTAAAATAGTATCCATCATGCCCGGCATAGATGCACGTGCGCCGGAACGAACACTCAATAACAATGGATTCTCTGCATCACCAAATTTTAAGCCCATAAGCTCTTCGGTATGCTTTACACCATTAACAACACTATCTTTCAATAGAGCAACAACTTCTTCCTTGCCCTTTTCAAAATATTCATTACAAACATCTGTTGTGATAGTAAAGCCCGGAGGTACCGGAACCCCTATGAGGTTCATTTCAGCTAAGTTAGCACCTTTGCCACCAAGCAGATTTTTCATATCCGCTTTGCCCTCAGCTTTACCATTTCCAAAAAGATAAACTCTTTTTTCAGTCATAGCTTTCGATTGGTAGTTATTTTTTATACATATTTATTATTATTGCAAAGGTACTGTTTTAAATTATATATTCAAAGCATTAATTCAAAAAAATGTAATGCCAAGTTTACAAATTTACTGTTATCGCAAACATTAGAAATATTAAGCCATATTTCCCTTATTTCTACGAATAACTCGATTGCTTTAAAATCTAAAGCTGATAATTGTCATAATCCAGTTCTAATATTCACAGTAAATACCATTCGAGGATATGAAAAGCTTATTTATCAATTTTCAACAGATCCACTTACCTCATCCCTACCATAATTTCCTACCTCAGCAAATAACAATAGTTTATTAATTTAATAGTTATCTTTAAAGCATTTCCTATTATATAAGCTATGTTTTGGTCATCACACCTTGTCTGAAAACACACAAAAGCATTAAATTAAGTCATTACTGCAATGTGGAGTATCAATAATAAATAGCAAAAAAAATCCCGATGTTCAATGAACATCGGGATTCGATTTATGTGATGGTTGTTTGCTTACTGAACATAAACTACAGCCAGACGGTTTGAAGTTGTGCCTTGCACACCCTTACCCGTTGCCTCTTCTACAATCACACCGTTGCCCTTCAGGTACTTAGCAACTGCGTCTGCACGAGACTGTGACAATCTGTCGTTGAATTCTTTTGATCCTTCAGGTGAAGCTGTACCAACAATCTGTACGTGCTGACCTGACTTGATGTTGTCCAGAATTCTCTTTGCATCGCGTGTAAGAGCATACTTGCCCTGTGCGAATGTTACAAAGAACAGATTCTCTACCTTCACTGGCTTAGGAGCAGGAGCCTGTACTTCCTTAACAACCTCCTTAACAACTTCCTTAGGTTTCTTAGCCAACTCATTGCGAAGGTCATTAATGGTTGCATTCAATGCGTCAATTTCGTTCTGATCACGCAGGGTAGCAGTAGTAAAGTTGTGAGTGCCGTTAGAATTTGCAAACTTGTAAATAAAGCCAGCGTTCAACTGAACAAAAGACTTGTTAATGTTGTATTGAACACCCTCGTATCCAAAGCCGTTAAGACCCCAAATTACAGCAGGCTCAACATAGAACTGCCATGCTTTGTCTTCGCCCAAGTTGAAAGCGAAATCAAGACCGGCTTTAGAAGTCAAGCTGTTAGATCTTACAATATTTTGGCCAACTGGAACATTAGTTTTAGCTGGAGTAACTTCTTTGAAATTAGCGCTAACATACTTGCCGCTTCTTCCAAAAACATGTCCCCATCCAAGACCGTACACTGCACTTACTTCAAATACACGGGGTTCACCTTTATAACCACCAAACCAATTGCTGAGATTAACCGTCCCGAGCAGACTGGTATTAATAGCGCGAGCAGTTGTACCTACACTTTTCCAAGGTTTGTTTGAAAAATAAACATTGCTCTCAACTGCAAGACCAAATACTGGAGTAAAATAACGACCAATACGTAAACCAGCATTAGGGTTAAGATCCTTCAGCCATGCATGGCCTGTAGTCTTAGTAGCAACGCCACCATTAATGCCAATGTACACATTGTCAAATGTTTTACTTTCTGTGACAGTTTGTGCTGTCATTGATACAGCAAACAAACTTGCTGCAAATAAGCTAAATAATTTTTTCATAGTTTTTAAAATTACCTAATATTTTATTTCCCATTTGTTAATTGTTTGCAAAGTAAAGAAAAAAACTTCACAAATCCAAATTTTATGTCATAAATTTTGTAATCATTACACCTTTATTGATATAAAACAAGTTAAAATCAAAAAATACTATATTTACAACATATTAATCCTTTGTTTTAATTAGAATTCTATTATCCTCACAGCATATGGTGGTAATGTAATATTTGCAGCGTCTACAGAATCCTTTACAATGTTGACATTTTCATCATGAACTTGTCCGGAGAATCCCTCATAAGTTGTCCCCGGTAAAAATGTAATTCCTTTGACTGTTAGGGTAAGCCGAGATGGTAATGCGTTGACAAGTTTAAGATATGTCTTCCCCTTTTTAGAGTCTCTTACAACACTGGCAGCCACCCGATATCTGAGATTGTCTTGAATATCAATAGACGACTCTATATATTGATCTCCATTGTATGTCCCCCATAGCCGTTGGGTATGGTAGCTTGGAGTGAGCATTGTGATGCTATCACCATTGAAATATATCATATCTGGATACCAATTGACGTACCCTTCACGACACATTAGTGGTGCATAGCTGGACATGGAAACAATATCGCCGTTACGTTCTAATCCACAAAGATACATAGCCTCCACAAGAGCATTTTCGAGCGTATTCGAACGGGAAGCCCACTCTCCAAGATACACTTTAGGAGCTGTTCGGTCATAATTGTCGTAATAGTCCTGATGATGCATAAACCATCCGGGAGATTCATAGTAGTGCTCGTCCACCATATCTATTATGTTTTGGTTGGCCTTCGCGAATTTCCATCCCTCTGTGTAGTCTGCCGAAGGTTCGTGAAATGGACCTGCTGTACCACATATTATCATATTCGGATACTTAGCCTTGATGGTCTTGCATATCATTTCATAACGCTTCTCAAAGACTGTAGAAATAAGGTCTTCGTTGCCAATGCCTATATATTTAAGGTTGAAAGGAGCTGGATGTCCGGCTTCAGCACGCATTTTTGCCCAGTTAGATGTAGCTGGGTCACCATTGGCCCACTCTATCATATTGAGAATTTCCTGACAATAGGCCGGCATCTCCTCCATTGGGATTCCACCCTGCTGACCACCATAGCCATCTCCATTAGGGCGTGAATTTTGGCATGGAACACCTGCAGCAAGTACCGGTAAAGGCTCTGCCCCAATATCTTCGCAAAATTGGAAATACTCAAAGAAGCCCAGTCCTCGAGTTTGATGATATCCCCAAATATTCTTGGCTGGTGTGCGATCTTGCCAAGGTCCAATCGTTTCATTCCAATGATAGATATTGGACAAACCTTGTCCGTGTGACAAGCACCCACCCGGGAAACGTATAAACTTAGGATTCAAAGCGGCAATGGCCTCTGCAAGATCTTTGCGTAATCCGTGTCCTTTATAGGTTTCTTGTGGAAAAAGGCTTACCATATCAACAGCCACACTACCCGACCTCAATGGTGTCAGAGCAATTCTCGCTTTCCCTTTCAGTGCCTTCCGATCGACAATAAGCTTTGCCGTATATCTATTCCAGCCCTGCCCCTCTGTCTTTATCTTAGTTTTCGCAACAATTCCTTCATCTACAACCAACGCAACCAGAACTTGGTTTTTCTCTGCGTCTTCGTTACGCAGATAAACGGAAAAGTCGAACTCCATATCCGGAGCAACCGTTATACCATCCCACCCGTTGTTATAGAGTGTGTCGCGAGATGCCAGCATTGCGTAGTTGGGATTGTTCTTACTCAACGGTATATCCTTTTTAATTACAATAGGTTTATTAGACTGCCACGCTGTCGCAGCATCCCATCCCTGACGATCAGTAGCGGAATATTCAAAATCTCTGTTTTGCACCAGTTCCGCATACAGCCCGCCATCGGCAGCATGATTTATATCTTCAAAAAAGGCACCTATCAATTTATCGCTGATTGCTTTTGTTTTGCCGGCATTCACCAACAATGTGGCTTTCACTTGATTACCGATAGTTGCAAAACGTGTGGCATCATCGCACATCGACTCCTTGCTCAGTTCTGCTTCATGGGCAACAGCCTGAAAGTATTGGCGTATATAGTCCAAATGCACTTTGGGCACATCAAACAGATTGCCCTCATGTGTTCTTGCTCCAACAAAAGCCGTATCACGCATCCATGCAATATCATCGATAGTACTTGATCCCGGCGTTTCCTTAAACTTCCTAAAATCCGGACTTGCCTGAACGTAGTGTTTGGCTCCATCTTTCCCTTTATAATAAATGTCAAAGGTGCCGTCATCCATCTGAAACATGATAGGATTAAAAACGCCTTTTTGTGACAATCGCGGATAGTCTTGCGGTCTCCATGTCACCAAGTCCTCACTATAGGCTGCTGCAAAGCAAGGGGAATAATCATTGACGCCAAAGATTAAGCGCCACGTTCCGTCGTTAGCATGACTTATGTAAGGATTAAACATTCTCTTTTCAGCTCCCCATTGAGCATAATCCGAGCCACAAAGTTGCCCCATATCCTGCCACATTGCATTGTCGGTTAAATAAGCCAAATGCAGTCCTTCGCGTTCTCCCGGAGAATAAAGGAATATCTGACAGGTGGTGTCATTGCCAAGTAACTGATACGCCGGCTGTAGATTTTGTGCACGAACAGCGTATGGCAATATCGTCATGCTCAATAATAAAAAGAGGTTTTTCATATTTAGGAACTTATAAATCATGTATGCAAAGATAACGTTTTCACTATAGAACACAAAAAGAATAGCAAGCTAACCACTGAAAAACAGAAGAATTGCCAAAAGCATTCTCCTAAACCCATCTTTCAATGAGTTTTTTTGCTCGTGACCGTAAACCTCCCACTAATGGCTATGTTACACAACTGCATAAATTATGGGATGGTAGTGTTGGGCAGATTAAAAAAAGACGCATCCTGAAACGGATGCGTCTTTCCTTATTCATATAGTTTTTTCAGCTATAACAGATTATCTTTCAAATCTTAGCATATAGCCGTGACAACTCTTACATCATGCCCGGTTGAGGAGCCGGCATAACCGGAGCATTCTCTTCGGGCTTGTCTGCTATGATACACTCAGTCGTGAGGAACATACCCGCAATAGAAGCGGCATTTTCCAATGCCACACGAGCCACCTTAGCGGGGTCGATAACACCGGCCGCACGCAGGTCTTCGTACTTTTCGGTACGGGCGTTGTAGCCATAGTCTCCCTTGCCTTCACGAACGTTATTCACAACAACGGCACCCTCGCCACCGGCATTCGAAACAATCTGGCGAAGCGGTTCCTCGATGGCGCGGCACACAATATTGATACCGGTCTGCTCATCAGCATTCACTCCCTTGAGGTCGGCAAGCACTTTCTGTGCACGGATGTAGGTAGTACCACCACCAACAACAACGCCCTCCTCAATGGCTGCACGTGTAGCGCAGAGCGCATCATCAACGCGATCCTTCTTCTCCTTCATCTCAACCTCTGAATTGGCACCAACATAGAGCACTGCAACGCCACCGGCCAACTTAGCCAGACGCTCCTGTAACTTCTCCTTGTCGTATGAGCTTGTGCTGTTTTCTATCTCATTCTTAATCTGTGCCACACGAGCCTTGATATTCTCATTAGAGCCTGCACCGTCCACAATGGTAGTGTTGTCCTTCGATATGGTTACCTTCTTGGCTGTTCCAAGCATCTCCAATGTGGTCTGTTCGAGCTTCAAGCCCTTCTCCTCGCTGATTACGACACCACCGGTAAGAATGGCAATATCTTCCAACATGGCCTTGCGACGATCTCCGAATCCCGGAGCTTTCACGGCACAAATCTTCAACCCTCCACGCAGACGGTTTACTACCAATGTGGTCAGAGCCTCAGAATCTACGTCCTCAGCAATTACCAACAATGGGCGACCGCTCTCAGCAGCAGGCTGCAGCACCGGCAGGAATTCCTTCAAGTTGCTAATTTTCTTGTCGTAGATGAGGATGTATGGATTTTCCATCACACACTCCATCTTATCGGTATCAGTTACAAAATAGCCCGACAAATAACCGCGATCAAACTGCATTCCTTCTACAACGCCTATATTGGTATCGCGTGTCTTGCTCTCTTCAATGGTGATTACACCGTCCTTGGAAACCTTGCGCATAGCATCGGCAAGCAGCTTACCAATCTCCGGATCGTTGTTGGCAGACACTGTTGCAACCTGTTCAATTTTATCATAATTGTCGCCTACAATTTCTGCGCCCTCCTTGATGAAGTCTACTATCTTGTTCACGGCCTTGTCAATACCACGTTTCAAATCCATTGGATTTGCACCGGCAGTAACGTTTTTCATGCCTTCGTTAACAATAGCCTGAGTCAGAATAGTAGCTGTCGTGGTGCCGTCACCAGCATCATCACCGGTCTTACTGGCCACGCTCTTTACCAACTGAGCACCGGTGTTCTCAAACTTGTCTTCCAACTCCACTTCCTTAGCAACGGTAACACCGTCCTTGGTAATCTGCGGTGCACCAAATTTTTTCTCTATAACCACGTTGCGTCCTTTAGGACCGAGTGTAACTTTCACTGCATCTGCCAACTGGTCAACGCCCTGCTTCAATAGTTCACGGGCCTCTGTATCGAATTTAATAACTTTTGCCATAGTATTTAATAATGTATTACGAATGTTGAAATTTGAATTATTCTTTTAGAATTAGGAAAGATAACTGTTGAATTTGGAGTTTATAAATCGTCCCTTTTTATTGTCAAACCATTTACAACCCAATTCCTAACTGTTCTATTTTTCCACTATTGCGAGCACGTCGCTTTGACGCATCATGAGATATTTCTCGCCATCAGTTTCCAATTCAGTTCCGGCATACTTGCCATAAAGAATCTCATCGCCTTCTTTCAAAATCATTTCCTCGTCTTTAGTACCCTGACCAACGGCAACAATTTTGCCACGCTGTGGTTTTTCCTTTGCTGTATCAGGAATAATGATTCCACCTACTTTTTCTTCAGCCTCTGCAGGAAGCACCAACACTCTGTCTGCTAATGGTTTTACTTTCATAATTGATTGTATTTTGATTAAACGTTTTATGTAAATAATCGCTACGATGAGCGTACACACACGGATATTACGAAAACCGTGCCAATTCGTCATTGAGACTATCACATGACAAACTTGTCAGCCTTCTCTGTCAGTTTTGTCAGTTTACAGCATGCGTTATCACCGGCAAAGGCTGCCTAACAGACATCTTCACCTTTTTATAATTAAGCAAAAATAAAATTTGAGAAGTAGTACAAGAGTTGCAAAATCAAAATCCAACCGCTTCGTTATTCTATCTGTTGCAACTCTTGATATATCCGTTGTACGGGTAGCCCCATCACATTAAAATAGCTACCTCGAATAGCCGTCACGCCAATATAGCCAATCCATTCCTGAATGCCATAGGCACCGGCCTTATCGAAAGGTTGATAGTTCGAAATATAATACTCTATTTCCCTATCTGTAAGTGGTTTGAAAGTTACCTCCGTAACCACTGAAAATTGTCGTTGCATGGAGGTTGTTGTCAGGCATACCCCCGTAATGACATGATGTGTCCGACCACTCAATTCGTGAAGCATACGGCTCGCATCGGCCACATCTTTCGGTTTGCCCAGCACTTCGTTATCCAGCACCACAACCGTATCGGCCGTGAGTAGGATTTCTGTCTCACCCACCTCATAGGCATCTGCCTTTTCTTTGGCAATATACTGTGGAATTTCTTCCATCGACAAGCCGGCCGGATAGCCTTCGTCTATGCCTTGCATCACGCGTACTTCAAAGTCATAGCCCAACCCGGCAAGAAGTTCTCTCCTACGTGGAGAATTGCTGGCTAATATTATCTTTTTCATGATTTATCAAACTGTTTTGAACATGATTGAGGTTAAGGTGACAAGACCTTTAAACAGTTAAATAATAACGCAAAGCTATCTATCCTTATTCTCTTATCGTCAATCATTTACACGCTTTTATTACGTCATAACTCGATGACTGCTCCGTGCCTATGAAACGTTACCATCCAAACGCCTTCGCCGAACTCAGCCACAAGCCCTGTGCTTGCATCACCTGTTCTAAAACATCACGGGCACAGCCAAAACCACCTCGCTTTTGGGAAACGTAAACCGAAATATTTTTAACTTCGGGACAAGCGTCTGCCGGGCAGCAAGGGCAACCCACACGCTGCATAATTTCATAGTCGGGAATATCATCACCCATAAAAATGATTTCGTCATCGTGTAGGCCATATTTTTTTATAAACTTGTTGTAGGTTTCTATCTTCACGGCGCATTTCATGTAAATGTCTTCCACGCCGAGATAAGCGTATCTGCCACGTATGGCTTCAGAGTCGCCTCCCGTCATGATAGCAACGCGCAACCCCATCTTCATGGCCAGTTGTATGGCGTAACCATCCTTGATGTTCATGGTGCGAACAGGCATGCCGTCAGAATCCATACCTATGGTTTCGGCAGAAAGCACCCCGTCTATATCAAAAATAACTGCCTTTACCTTTCGTAAATCGTAATTAATCATCTGATTTTATAATAACATTTTCCCACTTCAAATCATCCTCGCTCTGTGGCTTCAACTCGTCAGCCGGGTGCCCTATGGCCAATACGCACAACACCTCCAGGTTTTCGGGAAGTCCCAGTATGCCATGTATCACCTCATTGGCAGTATGCCCATCGGCCAGACCTCGATTTCGCATCTGAATCCAACAGCTGCCCAGACCGAGATCTTCCGCTTGATATTGCATGGACATGGCAGCTATGCTTCCGTCCTCCACCCAACAGTCGTTAGACTTCGGGTCTCCCATCACCACAATGGCAAGCGGTGCATTTTTCATAAACTGAGACCCCATTTCCTTGGCATCAGCCATTTTCTCAATGTCACGTTTGTTGTCAACGATGGCGAAATGCCAATTGCGTCGTCCCATTGATGTTGGCGACATGAGGGCTGCACGCAGAATGAGTTGCAAATGCTCGGCCGAAACCTCTCGGTCTGTAAAACGGCGATGGCTGCGGCGACACTGCACTAAGGTTTTGAAATCTTTCATATCATATTCATTGTTATAGGACAAAGTTACAAAAAAGATTACATATAAAAGGTTGAATATTAGAGTTTTTTGTTATCTTTGCCTTGTGCAAACCTATCGTGTGAGACTTTATACTACTGGCGAAGAGTTGCCCGACATGACCTGTCGCAACTTCTTTCATAGTGCCGAGTTCTTCCATATCATCGAGAAGACACCCGGACAGAAGCCTTACATGGCTGTTGCCACCAACGAGAACGGACAAGTTGTCGGACACATCCTTGCCGTTATCCGCCGTCGAGGTTCATGGATGCCTCCCATGCTCTATACACAGGGGAGAGTCTACGGCGAGGGTGAATATGTAGACGAGGTAAACCATGAGGAAGTATTCGGACTGCTCCTCCACGACCTGACACGCAAACTTCGTCGTAAACTCTGCTTCTATATTGAGTTCAGCGGACTATCCCGAAAAATGTTCGGTTATAGGTTTTTCCGTAAAAATACGTATTTCCCTGTTGCATGGCAGGAAGTACATAATTCCCTCCACTCCAAATCACCCGGCGAGCGCATCAATCCTAAAACTCTTGAACGCATTGAGCGTGTCTACAACATGGGCATATCTACACGAGAAGCCAAATCAGAACAGGAAGTGCGGAAGTTTTATAAGCTCACCCGAAACTTCTATCGCTTCAAGGTGCAGCGTCTCATCCCGCCGGAACAGCTTTTTTTGGAGTTATACAATTGTAATCATGCACGTATATTTATCACCCAATACAAGGACAAAATTATCGGAGGATGCGTCTGCATTTATGCTGATGGAAACGCTTTTTTATGGTATCTTGCCTCTCGCCGTAAGCGTTATCCGCATCTTCATCCCAACATGATGACAATATGGCATGCCTTGAACTGGGCATGGGATCACAACTATGCGCATTTCTATTTTCTCGATGCCGGCCTGCCATTCCCTCACAACCCATTCAGGGAATTTATTCTCCGATTTGGTGGCAAACCCGTTGCCAACTACCGATGGTTTCGCTTTTCCATCAGCCCGATTAACAAATTTCTGGCCTTCATTTACAAGGGATAACCTGAAAAACGGATCAAGTCCACCCCTATCACAACTCCATGAGCGTAAAAATAGATTACCATTTTTCGGCATCTGTTTTTCTACCATCCAGCGCGAAAAGGGCTATGTTTTTGCTCTTTTTATCAACTCGCAGTATGTAAATATCGCTCAATTTGTAAGCTTTGTACTCAGCCCAACCGTGAAAGAGCCTTAACCGCAACATGACTAAGCTTTAACCGGCACACGAAACGAGCCTAACCGCCTTGCGATTGAGGCTCTTTCGCAATGCCATTCGATACCTAACCACGAATGGCGATATAGGGGGCGAAGTGGCATTGTTTCAAAACACACTGATTATCAGTAAATTATAAATTGCTCGATTTTTGCGATTTTCAGACAAATTCCAAAATGATTTTTGAATACGCCAAGCATAATGGAGTGTTTGTAAAGAAAAATCATCAACATTCTACACCTCTATGCTTTATCCGATAATAAAGATTGAGAATAAAATTGAATTCTTCCATCAATCACCATTCCACCAATACAATAATCATACAGCCCTTTCGTTATTTTATAATATGAAACAGAGAATTCTCTTTCTGGCAATTCTCATTGCCTGCACCATATCTGCCACTGCCCAAAGTTTTACGCTCAAGGGGCGCGTCATCGATGAAGACAATAACCCGGTGGAGTTGGCCAGTGTGTCTTGTTTGGCACAAGGCAAGGCTACGGTGACCTCGCTCAAGGGAGAGTTTAAATTGACATTGCACTCTGCCGACTCCGTTGTCGTGAAGTTCTCCATGCTGGGCTATAAAACCAAGACACGCATACTGAAAAAGCCGAAAGGCACCCAAACGCTACAGATAGTGCTCTACGAATCGGCAGGGGCGTTAGACGAAGTGAACGTTACGGGACAGAAGATACAGTCAGGACAGACACAGGATATATCTGCTGAGGAATTGAAGTCTCTGCCTTCAACCACAGGAAACGCCGTAGAGGAACTCATCCAGACCCAAGCCGGTGTGTCTACTCACTCTGAACTGTCTTCACAATATAATGTTCGAGGAGGTGCTTTTGATGAAAATTCGGTATATATCAACAATGTGGAGGTGTTCCGCCCCTTTCTCGTGCGTAGCGGTCAGCAAGAAGGACTGTCTGTCATCAATCCTGACATGGTAGATAAGATTGGATTTTCGACAGGCGGTTTTGAAGCTAAATATGGCGACAAGATGTCGTCTGCACTCGATATTACCTATCGGCGCCCCAAAAAGTTTGAATCCAATCTCACGGTCTCACTGCTCGGCGGGAGTGCCTTTCTCGGCTTTTCGAACAAGAAATTCGCGTGGTCGCACGGACTGAGATATAAGACAACAAAGTATCTCTTAAACTCACTGGAAACCACCGGCGAGTACAAACCCAGCTTTCTGGATTATCAAACCTACTTAAGTTTCACCCCCAACAAACGCTGGACCATCGATTTTATTGGCAACACCTCCGACAACCACTATAACTTTGAGCCTCAAGATCGCGAGACAAAGTTTGGCACTTTGGAGAATGTCAAATCGTTTAAAGTGTACTTCGATGGTAAGGAAAAAGACCTTTTCCGCACCTATTTCGGCTCGCTTGGCATCACAAGACATTTTGGAGACTCTACATCTGTATCTATTTTGGGGTCGGCTTATAAAACAACAGAGTCTGAACGCTACGACATTCAGGGGCAGTATTGGCTCACGCAGACAGAAACCTCGCAAAATCTCGGAGTGGGAACATACTTTGAACACGCCCGAAACTATCTCAAGGCTCATGTAGAAAGCATCAAACTAATGGTGAAACACACCACCAAACAACATCGCATTGAGGGAGGATTTACCTATAAGAGGGAGCATATTGAGGAACAATCTGCAGAATATGAGATGCGCGATTCTGCAGGATACAGTGTTCCCCACACGGGTAAAGACCTCTACACCATTTACTCATTACGAGCCAAAAACGAATTAAACGCCAACCGAATAGAGACTTATATTCAGGACGTTTGGCGATTTCGTTCGGCTGGGGAACACACGCTCTTTACATTGAGTTACGGCTTAAGGTTTTCCCATTGGAATTTCAACAAAGAGTCTATTCTCTCCCCCCGTGTTTCGTTGGGCATCATTCCACCCTTCAATCAAAACATGACCCTGAGAGTGGCAGCCGGTCTTTATTATCAAGCCCCCTTCTTCAAAGAGCTGCGCGACACGTCTACCGTAAACGGCACGACACATGCACGACTCAACGACAAGATAAGGAGTCAGCAATCGATACACTTCATTACGGGCATGGACTATCGGTTCACGATGATGAATCGTCCCTTTAAATTCACGGCCGAAGCCTACTATAAACTGCTCAACAACCTTATCCCCTACTCTGTAAACAACGTGAAGGTGGTGTATTATGGTCATAATATGGCAACAGGTCATGCGGCAGGAATCGACCTGAAACTTTTCGGCGAGTTTGTACCCGGCACCGACTCGTGGCTGACATTCTCCGTGATGGATACCAAGATGAAACTCAACGGTGTGTCCATCCCCATGCCCACCGACCAACGCTATGCCATGAACCTATTTTTTACCGACTATTTTCCGGGAACAACGCGTTGGAAGATGAGTTTGAAAATGACTCTGGCAGACGGACTTCCCTTCTCTGCGCCCCACAGAGAACTGGAGCGAAACACGTTCCGTACCCCCGCATACAAGCGTGCCGATATTGGGATGAGCTTCCGATTGTTGGATAATCATGACCGCACACGAAAGAGTGTCTTTCGCAATATATGGTTGGGGGTAGATTGCTTAAATCTATTTGGTATAAACAACGTGAACTCCTATTATTGGGTGACCGTCATTACCAACCAACAATATGCCGTGCCCAACTTCCTGACAGGAAGGTTGTTTAATGCTAAAGTGCAATTTGAACTATAAAATTGAAAAAACGATGGTACAGATGTATCACGTTCTTCCATCAATATTGATAAGGCTATCATTATCGTTTACATACAAAGATAACCCGACAACATGATGGATTACAAATATATTATGTAGCTTTTGGTTATTCCGTATACTTCCAAGGATTAATCGCATCGGAAAATATCGCGCGTATAAACCTTAGCTTTCACGTCGTCAAGCACCTTGTCATAACGGTTGGCAATAATCGCCTGACTCTGTTTTTTAAACTGATCGAGATCGTTCACGACACTGCTTCCAAAGAACGTCATGCCGTCTTCAAGCGTCGGTTCATAGATAATGACCTCGGCACCTTTGGCCTTGATACGCTTCATTACGCCCTGTATGCTGCTTTGTCGGAAGTTATCGCTGTTGCTTTTCATCGTCAGACGATAGACGCCTATAATGCATCGACGTTCTTTGTTAGCATCAAAGTCTCCACGATTAAAATAATCATAATAGCCGGCCTTATGCAATACTTGGTCTGCAATGAAATCTTTGCGAGTGCGATTGCTTTCCACAATGGCCTGAATAAGGTTTTCGGGCACATCCTCATAGTTAGCCAAGAGTTGCTTGGTGTCTTTTGGTAAGCAATACCCCCCATAGCCAAACGATGGATTATTGTAGAAATCGCCGATACGGGGGTCAAGACTTACTCCCTTGATAATGCTTTGTGTGTCGAGCCCTTTCACCTCCGCGTAGGTGTCAAGTTCATTAAAATAGCTCACGCGAAGAGCAAGATAAGTGTTGGCAAAAAGCTTCACGGCTTCTGCCTCCGTAAGTCCCATGTATAAGGTTTCAATGTCCTGCTTGATGGCTCCCTGTTTCAACAATTCGGCAAACAAGCGAGCAGCCTTGTCCAATCGGTCATCTCCTTCCGGGCGTCCCACAATGATTCGGCTCGGATAGAGATTGTCATACAATGCCTTGCTCTCACGAAGGAACTCCGGAGCAAATATAATATTCTCAGATTTATACTTCTCCCTTACACTTTCCGTGTAGCCCACAGGAATTGTAGACTTGATAACCATAATCGCATTCGGATTGACCTGCATCACCATTTCTATAACTTCCTCAACATGGCTCGTGTCGAAGTAGTTCCTTGTAGAGTCATAGTTGGTTGGCGTAGCAATCACTACGATGTCAGCATCCTTATAGGCCACAGCTCCGTCAAGCGTTGCGGTCAGGTCGAGTTCCTTCTCCTCAAGATACTTTTCAATATATTCGTCCTGTATTGGTGACTTTCTTCGATTGATCATCTCAACCTTCTCAGGCACAACATCTACTGCCATGACGTGTTGATGCTGACTTAAAAGTGTAGCGATACTTAAACCAACATAGCCTGTTCCAGCTACTGCAATATTATATTTCTTATCTAACATAGAACTATTTCGCTTAAAAATAAATGACCAATGTTTGTTCCCGTGAGAAAATTTTAGATGTGAAGGGAGTTGAGGCTTACTTCATCCGTTGCAGAAAAATGTTGTTAAACGGAACCGAGAAGACCGGCGTTTTATCCTCCGACTTACCCTTTTCTTCTTCAGTTTTAATGATTCAGTGATTCTTTATACCAGTCATACAGTTTCCGAACGCCCTCATCGATTTCCACTTTGTGCGTCCATCCCAGACTGTGAAGCTTGGATACATCTATCAATTTACGTGGCGTTCCGTTGGGTTTCGACGCATCCCATGCCACCTCTCCATCAAAACCAACCGTTTTGACAACCAAAGCCGCAAGCTCTTTAATCGTGAGCTCCTTGCCGGTCCCTACGTTTATATGACAATTGCGGATCTCTCCCAGACCGGGTATGGCACCTCCTCGCCCTTCCGAGTTGTTACGATCCACCACGCCATCGATACTCACTCCATAGAATACAGAGGAATATTTCTCGATGCCAATGATATCCTTGAAATCTACATTGAGCAACACATGAACAGACGCATCGGCCATATCTTCACTCCAAAGGAATTCACGGAGCGGACTTCCATCCCCCCAGAGTGTCACCCGATTGTCTTCAATACCATAGAATGCCAGGGCTTTCAATATGCGCTCCTTATCGTTATGACCATCTACATTGCTCTCTCCGATCTGCTCCGCCAACTTTGACGGAGGATTAATCGGACGTTTGTTCATATCCACACGAATGGCATCCCAATTGCCCTCGTGTATGAGTTTGGCCAGATACACCTTGCGCATCATAGCCGGCAACACATGGGAATTTTCCAAATGGAAGTTATCGTTGGGACCATAAAGGTTGGTTGGCATCACGGCAATGTAGTTAGTGCCATATTGCAGATTATAGCTTTCACACATTTTCAACCCCGCAATTTTAGCAATGGCGTACTCCTCATTGGTATATTCCAATGGAGACGTCAGTAGTGCGTCCTCTTTCATGGGTTGCGGTGCATTTTTAGGATAGATGCAAGTAGAGCCTAAGAACAGTAGCTTTTCTACACCATGAAGATAGGCCTGCTCTATCACATTGCACTGTATCTTCATGTTTTGCATGATGAAGTCGGCTCGGTAGAGCGAATTTGCCATAATCCCCCCCACAAAGGCTGCTGCTAATACTACCGCGTCTGGACGTTCCTCGTCGAAAAATTGTTTCACTGCAGCCTGATTAGTTAGGTCCAATTCTCGATGACTGCGGCCTACAAGGTTATGATACCCCCTTGCTTCCAGATTCTTCCAAATGGCCGACCCCACAAGCCCATGATGTCCGGCTACATATATTTTCGATTTCTTATCCAACATATTGTCTTTCGATCCTATTTCTATTATATCATAAAATGCATATCAGGCACAAATATTGTCCTATCAGAGATATCACTAATGTTCGCAAACAGATAGAATGTCCGTTATAACTGCCATACTATCAACAAAAAAACATGTACAGCTTCTATGCAAACGCTACTTCACAATGCCTTTCTCCAAATATTCCTCAAGATTAACACGTACTCTGGATGCAGCATCGTCAGCAGCAACTTTCTTCATGTCGTTGTCCACCATGATCTTCACTAATTCCTCAAAACTGGTCTTAGACGGATCCCAGCCTAACGTAGCCTTAGCCTTGGTGGGGTCTCCCCAAAGGTTAACCACATCGGTAGGACGATAGAAATCCGGACTCACTTCTACGAGAACTTTACCCGTAGCCTTATCAACGCCTTTCTCGTTCATACCTTCACCCTGGAATTCCAATTCGATTCCCACATGTTTAAAAGCATGATAACAGAACTCTCGCACACTATGCTGTTTACCGGTAGCAATCACGAAGTCTTCCGGTTTGTCCTGTTGAAGCATCAACCACATACATTCCACGTAATCTTTAGCATATCCCCAATCACGAAGCGATGACAAATTTCCCAAGTAAAGTTTGTCCTGCTTGCCCTGAGCAATACGTGCAGCGGCCAACGTAATCTTACGTGTCACGAAAGTCTCGCCACGGCGTTCACTCTCATGATTAAACAAAATCCCATTGCAGGCATACATATCATAGGCCTCACGATATTCTTTCACAATCCAAAAGCCATACAGTTTAGCCACAGCATAAGGGCTGTAAGGATGGAATGGCGTATTTTCGTTTTGGGGTACTTCCTCCACTTTGCCATACAATTCGGAGGTAGATGCTTGGTAAATACGACAGGTCTTCGTCAGTCCACACGCCCGTACAGCCTCCAAGATTCGAAGTACGCCAACAGCATCAACATCCGCCGTATATTCCGGAGCATCAAAGCTAACCTGCACATGGCTTTGTGCCGCAAGGTTATAAATTTCCGTCGGATTGATCTTACGCAACAAGGAAACGATACTCATGGAGTCACCTAAGTCCGCGTAATGGAGATGGAATTTCGGTTTCCCTTCCAGATGAACAATCCGCTCACGATAATCTACAGATGAGCGACGGATCACACCATGCACTTCATAGCCTTTTTCCAACAACAACTCAGCCAAATAGCTACCATCTTGTCCTGTCACTCCGGTGATCAGACCTACGTGTCTTTTTTCCATTATTATATATATATTATTATTTACTGTAACTATAACGGGCTGCGCTCACCTTATATTATAATAAGGTAATGCTTTTTCATTTTGTGAATATAACGTCTTGCCCTTTCACTGCAAAGGTAATACCAAAAGAACTTAAAACCAAACCTTTCACAGTACTATTTTTAGCCTGCACCATCAATTATGCTTTTTGTCACATAAAAGAAAACGCCTCTAAATTATGCACATTTTTGTCATATAAGCCAATTCTTGCTATTGGCGCAGAGCCCCACAGCGACGAACAGCGCAAACGTATCGAATACATGCTTGGTGTAAAGGCCTACAACTCTTTCGGAATGTCAGGATTGTATTGAAAGGTATCAATATATATCCCATACAGATTGAGCAAATTCTCATGCAGTTTAAGGAGTTGGGCAGCAACTATCTCATCACGCTGCATACTGAAGAAAGCAATGATGCCATGACGGTTGAGGTTGAATTGGGACAAGATCTCACAGACGATTATACGGTTTTACAACGGCTTACGTATAACATCGCCCGTGCCCTGCACGACGAAATACTGCTCACAGCTCACTCCTCACGTCAAGTTATTGCCGTCTGGCACACTGCCCACATCAGATGGGAAAGCTATACGGGTTGTTGATAAGCGTGCCTACCTCTGCGATGACAAATAATCACGGTTATACTCATAGGTTAGAGATTGATGCCTCCTCTGCACAACTCTCTTTCCGGTCAGCCCAGACCTTTTCCCGACAAGGTATTTATAGCAATCGGGAAGCAAAGTTATAACCTCTATATTCAAAGCTCATAAACAATACAATTATGACAACTCAATTATCCATCTTCATACAAAACACGAAGGGAACACTCGAAAAGGAGCTCTGACTCTTTAAAACTCACAGATACAGATTATAACAACCACATTGGCCGACACACAAGACTTCGGAATCTGTCAGGGCGGCGCCTTGTTCACCTTAGCAGATTTGGCTTTTGCCACCGCCGTCAACAAGCACAGCATTAACACCCTCACCACGGGGGCCAACATTATATACGTAAAACCCGCACAGCTTGGAGATATACTGACAGCAGAGGCTCACGAGTTGGTTAATCATCATCGTATGCCTTTTGCCGAAGTAAAGATTACCAACCAGAAAGGGGAACTTCTTGCTATCTTCACAGCCAGTGGATATAGGAAAGAGCCACGCCCCCAATCCTAAGTTTTCTTTCGACCCATCAAAGAAAGGCTGAGAAAAAATCTTTCACACCACACCCTCCTGCGTTATCGTTTCTCCTTTTCCATGAGATGAGGGACATTTTGTATGGTTATGAAAAGGCCTGCAAATACCGCTGCACCTTATCTGCAAACTCCGCGAGATTGCCGCCATCAACAAAACAATGGTCCACGTAGAGGCCAATGGGCATCACCCACCTACCCTCTTTTCTGACAGCTTTTCCCACATTCATCAGCGGCCAATCGCTGCCCAAACCGGGCTTATGGAAGGTATAGGTTATGCCGGTGAAATGCAATTTTGGCGTAGCCGAAATGTTTACCACCCCCGTTTCACCACGCTCTATCAAATCACGATTCACTCCGTATGGGTCGCCATCCTCCGGAATGTTGGTGATGATCTCTTTCACCTTACTGTAAAAAATCTCATAATCTTCTATGTAGGGAATCAGCACCGTGTAGAAAGTGCCACCCTCGACGGCCACAGGGACCGTCGCTCCTATGCTGTCAAACCAGCACACGCCCTCCCCATCAGGCCTGTAACCAAACTCCCGTACCTCGTTTGTGGCTCGGAGCATGGCATACAAATACTTGATGAAGAACGATGTGCCCTCACGCTTGCTGGTTTCCAACGCTTCCGTGCAGTCTACTTCCGTTGTTATGCTATACCAACTGTTGACAAACTCTTTCATGAAACGCCAATTATCTCGGCGTTCCCATTTGGATAAATCAATAGGATGTTTCATCGTGATTCTTTTGTTATTGCAAATATAACAATTTCAAACGAATTTGTATCTACCAAGATAGCAAAAAGCTACACTTCGTTTCCCAACATTAACAATAAGTTCAAAAAAAGACTTACAAATTTTGAAAAGGCAATAAAACCTGTACATTCCCAGCTGTTAATAATCGGAACATACAACGCAGAAAACAAACCTGTACTATTAACCGATACTGAGAAACGAAGCCTTTGCTATCTATCTCCGTTCTGCAATCATTGATAGATCTGTAAAATTAGATTACCGTTTTTTAACAATTGTTTTTAGACCATCCAGCGCAAAAAGGGCTATGTTTTTGCCCCAAAACTCAATCCGCACAACCCGAAAAAGATAATGATATGTTGTGTTGCATAATACCATACTACGATAAAGCTCTAATCGTCATGCGCCTAAACCCTAACGGCAGTGCGGTTGAGCTTCATTCGCTCTGCGGTTAAGGCTCATCCGCAACGCCATTCGATACTTAACCGCAAAGGGCTGTATAGGGGGCGCATAGGGCGTGTTGCATAACATACTGATTATAAAGCCACTACAAAAACTCGTAAATTTCGCATATTTCGGGCCATAACAGTTTTGTTGTTGAATACACGAAGCATACAGGAGTGTTTGTAAACAAAAATACAGATAACCTACACACCATGCCAGCCTTACCAAATACTGTGTTTGGAGTAAGGAAAGCTGCACGCCGTATAGAACGAAACAAGGAAATGCGATACAAACTGAACACCATGGAATGAGGCTGTACCGCAGCATGGAATCGCGGGAGTAAAAAAATACAGTCAGCCCATCTGATCCGGGCTGACTGCAAAAATCTGTAAGGCTACATATTTCCCTGATCGCCAAGGTAGCTGTCCTTGAATCCCAAGAAATAGAGCACGCCGTCGAGTCCGAGCGTATTGATACTTTGGCGAGCATTGGCAACGACACGAGGCTTAGCATGGAAAGCAATGCCCAATCCCGCCTCACTGATCATCGGCAGGTCGTTAGCACCGTCACCAACAGCGATAGTTTGTGCCAAGTTCACCTTTTCCACCTGTGCTATCAACCTGAGCAATTCCGCTTTGCGCTTGCCATCTACAATCTCACCCACATATCGTCCCGTGAGCCGGCCATCATCATCTACTTCCAATTCGTTGGCATACACATAGTCTATGCCATATAGACGCTGCAGGTATTCACCAAAGAATGTAAATCCACCACTGAGAATTGCAATCTTATATCCGTAGCGCTTCAGCACCTTCATGAGTCTTGGCACACCCTCAGTGATAGGTAAGTTTTCCGCAATTTCCTGCATCACGTTTACGTCCAGTCCCTTGAGCAATGCCACCCGCTCGGTGAAACTCTCCTTGAAATCAATTTCTCCCCGCATGGCCCGTTCGGTTATCGCCCTCACTTCGGCTCCCACGCCTGCCCTTTCAGCCAGTTCGTCAATGCATTCTGTCTGGATCAGCGTAGAGTCCATATCAAAACATATCAGACGGCGCATCCGACGATACATATCATCCTTTTGGAACGAGAAGTCTACACCCATCTCCTGAGAAAGATTCATCAGTTCTGCCTGCATCACTTGTCGATCTACGGGAGTGCCACGCAAGGAAAACTCTATGCAAGAGCGGACATTGCGTTCCGGATGCTTGATGCTGATACGCCCTGTCAAACGGAGGATTGAGTCGATATTCAGCCCTTGCGACGCAATAACACTGGTGGCCTGCTCAATATTATGAGCCGACAGCGTGCGCCCGATGACAGTGAGAATGTATCTGTTTTTACCTTGTTGATCTACCCATGCTTCGTATTCATCGTCGGTAATGGGCGAGAAACCGATGTTCACCCCAAGTTCCGTTGCCTTGAATAGCAGTTCCTTCATCACCTGTCCGGAGTTCAATTCGGTTGTTCGAATGAGTATACCCAATGATAAGGTGGAATGGATATCTGCCTGACCAATATCCAAAATCTCTGCATCGTAACGCGATAAAATAGACATGATAGACAGCGTCATTCCGGGACGATCCAGCCCCGTAATGCTGATCAATATTTGTTCTTCCTTATTTTTTATTTCTTCCATGACTCAATATGATTTTTAATAATGCAAAGGTAATATAAAATATGTGTAGCACGGTCTGTTTTGGCATTAAATTTGTAACTTTGCATCAAACAGATTAAGTAATTTAACAAAAGACACTATAAGAATATGAATATTAAAGAAACTCCGGTGTTGTTGCTTACCGGATATCTGGGCAGCGGCAAGACTACATTGTTAAACAGAATACTCGCCAACAAGAAGGGCATAAGATTCGCGGTCATCGTTAATGACATTGGCGAGGTAAACATCGATGCCGACCTGATAGAAAAGGGTGGAATCGTCGGACAAGAAGACGACAGTCTGGTAGCTTTACAAAACGGGTGCATCTGCTGTACACTGAAAATGGACTTGGTAAAACAGCTGAACGACATCATCAACATGAAGCTGTTTGACTACATTGTTATCGAAGCAAGTGGCATTTGTGAGCCTGCCCCGATAGCCCAAACCATCAGCACTTACCCGCAAATAATAGCTCCCGGAGGTATGAAAAACGGTGTTGCCCGATTGGATGCCATCGTTACAGTAGTGGATGCGCTGCGTATGCGTGACGAATTCGGGCTTGGCGACGAACTGAAAAAGAAGGATATGGGCGAGGAAGATTTGGCTTCGCTCGTGATACAGCAAATCGAATTCTGCAACATCATCCTATTGAACAAAGCGTCTGAAATCAGCAAAGAAGACCGGGCTTATCTCAAAGCGATCATCCATGAGATTCAACCACAAGCCGAAATTATTGAATGTGACTACGGAAATGTGGATTTGTCTAAACTCATAGATACAAAAACCTTTGATTTCGAAAAGGTTGCCACATCTGCACGATGGATAGAGGCGATGGAAGAACACGACCACGACGAGCATGATGAGCACGAACATGAGCACGATGAGCACGAGCATGAGGAAGGGCATCATCACCACCATTTGCACAATGAAGAGTCGGGCGAGGCGCTGGAATATGGCATTGAAACATTTGTATATTGTCGGCGGCCGGCCATGAACCTCGGACGATTTGACGAAATGGTATCCACTAAATGGCCCCGAAGCATTATCCGTGCCAAGGGGATGTGCTACTTCCGGGACGAGAAAGACACTTGCTATCTCTTTGAACAGGCAGGCAGACAATTCAACATAACCAATGCGGGACAATGGTTTGCCACAATGCCGCAAGAAGAACTGGAAACTTTCCTGGCACAGAACCCTAAAGCTAAAGAAGACTGGGACGATAAATATGGCGATCGTATGCAAAAGCTGGTCTTCATCGGTCACAACATGGATAAGGAAGCTATTATAGCTTCCCTGGATGCCTGCTTGGAAGAGTAACCGTACAGAAGATTGGAGATGATGCTGCTGGTCGTCTCCCAATCTTTTTCCCACGCCTTTTCAATCGCTTTATCATTTTTATTTATTGCTCATGGAGGAGAAACTCACTTTTACCCAAGAAGAACTTTCGGAGATAGAACATATTGTTTCTCATCTTCGTGAAGCTATCGGCCTTTCATTGGAAAAGGATGATGAAACACGACTTGGTCAATTCATCCGACAAGCCATCAACGATGACCACATTCATCGGGACGTGTTTGGACTCAATCCGGTATTAACCTCTCTCCAAACAGCACAAATTGCAGTCGATGAGATAGGATTAAGCCGAGACGGTGTTATAGCCACATTATTATATAGTAGCTTTTCAGAAGAAGACGAAGTCACAGACAATATACAGGAAAAGTTTGGGAAGAACGTTGCACATATTATTCACGGCCTGGCTAAAATCCAAAAACTATATGATAAAAACCCGGTCATAGAGAGCGAAAACTTCCGTAATCTTCTGCTGAGTTTTGCAGAAGACATGAGAGTAATCCTCATCATGATAGCCGACCGCGTGAATATCATGCGTCAAATTAGAGACACCAAGCACATGGAGGCCAAGCTCAGGGTGTCTGAAGAAGCCAACTATCTGTATGCCCCGTTGGCTCACAAGCTTGGACTTTATACGCTGAAAAGCGAATTGGAAGACTTGTCCTTGAAATATCTTGAGCACGATGCCTATTACATGATAAAGGACAAACTCAATGCAACGAAGCGGGCACGCGACACATATATTGCGAATTTCATCGGCCCTATCGAGAAGAAGCTCGAAGAAGCCGGACTTAAATTCCATATCAAAGGGCGCACGAAATCCATTCACTCTATCTGGCAGAAGATGAAAAAACAGAGATGTGCATTCGAAGGAATATATGACCTCTTTGCCATCCGGATTATTCTGGACGCTCCCGAACAGAAGGAAAAACAGCAATGTTGGCAGGCTTACTCCATTGTGACAGACATGTACCAACCCAATCCCAAGCGTTTACGCGACTGGCTCTCAGTGCCCAAATCCAACGGATATGAAAGTTTACACATCACAGTATTGGGGCCTGAGAAGAAATGGGTAGAGGTACAGATACGCACAGAAAGGATGGACGATGTGGCCGAACATGGTTTAGCAGCCCATTGGAGATACAAGGGAATCAAGAGCAGCGGCCAGATGGACGAGTGGCTCGCCAATATTCGCGCTGCCCTTGAGGCTGGGGATAACCTTCAAGTCATGGACCAATTCAGAATGTCGCTGTCTCCTGAGGAAGTGTATGTGTTTACACCTAAGGGTGATTTGCTCAAATTCCCCTCAGACGCAACGCTTCTTGACTTTGCCTACCGCATCCATTCTAAGGTTGGCAACACTTGCATTGGCGGGAAAATTAATGGAAAAGTTGTACCCATACGCCATCAATTACATTCTGGTGATACCGTTGAGGTGCTCACACAAAACAACCAGTCTCCTAAACATGACTGGTTGAATATTGTGAAAACACCCAAAGCCAAGTCTAAAATACGCCTTGCCCTGAAAGAAACAACTGTCAAAGACGGGCTGTATGCCAAGGAGCTTTTGGAGCGGAGATTCCGCAATAAGAAGATTGATATAGAAGAAAACTATATGGGACACCTCATCAAAAAGCTAGGCTTTAAAGAGGTGTCAGACTTCTACAAGCAGATTTCCGATGGAAAACTCGACCCCAACGAGGTGATCGATAAGTATCTGGAAGTGCGCGATCACATTCTAAACGGAGGTCGAGAACATGAAGCACGATCGGCTGAAGACTTTGAATATGAGAGCCGGGAGGAAGAACTGGCCAAAGAAAGCGAGGATATTCTAACCATAGATCAGAATCTTAAAGGGATTGATTATCAGCTTGCTCCATGCTGTAAACCGATATATGGAGATCCCATATTTGGCTTCGTTACGGTGAATGGTGGCATCAAGATACATCGGCAGAGTTGTTCCAACGCTCCCGAACTGCGCAGACGGTTTGGCTATCGCATTGTCAAAGCCAGATGGAGTGGCAAGAATTCATCCAAATACGCTATCACGCTTCGGGTTATAGGCAACGATGACATAGGAATCATATCTAATATCACAAACATCATCTCGAAGGAAGAGAAGATTATAATGCGTTCCATCAATGTGGATTCAAACGACGGATTGTTTTCGGGGAACTTAGTTGTTCAACTTGAAGATACTACCCGACTGCATTATTTAATCAAGAAACTAAGGTCTGTAAAAGGCGTTAAACAAGTGGAACGCATTTGAATCGGTGCAGGCTTTCAATTGATTTGCTACTGCGAGAACGGCGATATAACATGCGCCTATAAACAAAAACAATTTATACCAATGTATCTCAAGAGTGTTTGGTATGATAGAAATTAAGGACGGGATGAGCCAATTGGCTCATCCCGTCCTTAATTTTATAGTTTGAATTCACGAAAATTCAAAACGTCTTCACAATCAATAGGCCTCACTCTTGTTCAGCTCATCCCTGCTCAACTTTTTCCTGTCGATAGACCACCATGCATAGGACATATAGGCGATGATAACAGGAATGAGGAACGATACATACGTCATAGCACGAAGTGTGGTTTCGCTACTACTGCTATTACGGATTGTCAGCGAATGTTGCAAATCGATGTTGGAAGGATAGAATGCCGTGTTGTTCCAACCAACAATCAAGAATAGCACCAACACAACCAAAATAACACCTATTCCGGCTGGCCAAATGCCCTTCACGTAGTTCTTGTCGAGCAAGGTCCTTATAATTCCGAATAGCAAAAGCAACACACCTGCCAGCAGAATAATAGCCAATGGCCACATTTCAATCAGGTTGTTGAAATACTTATAAGGCTCCATAAAGATAGTGCCGGTTGCAGGATCAAGGGCAAAGCCGTCTTTCAAAAGGGTGCGGATAAAGAAAGCCAAGAATGTCACAAGGAATGCTATCGTATTGTTAAGCAAGCGTTTGCGAATACGTCCCCGAATAACATCATCGTGGATGTTGTTGTTGATGTATAGTATTCCCAATATGCGAGCAAGGAAAAATACGGCTATTCCGAACACGACAGCCCATACGTCCAACAGCACGTCAAGGCCGCCACTGGCGTTTGCCCAACTGCTGATAACCGGCTGAACAGACGTCATCATGTTAGATTTCTCCACCATAAAGTTGCTGCCATTAAAGAATGTGGCAACGGCACCACCCAAGAGCAACGGTCCGATGATACCATTCAGGATAAGACAAACCTGAAAAGTCTTGGCACCGAGCAGGTTTCCAAACTTATTCTGGAACTCATAGCTTACGGCTTGAACAACAAAGGAGAACAGGATAAGCATCCATACCCAATATGCCCCACCGAAGCTTGTGCTGTAAAACAAAGGGAAAGAGGCAAAGAATGAAGCACCGAAAGTTACTAGGGTGGTAAACGTAAACTCCCACTTGCGTCCTGTGGAATTGATGACCAATCTACGTTCTTCGGGTGTCTTTCCCAAACTAAAAATCATGGAGTTGGCTCCCTGAACAAATAAGAGGAATACCAAAAAGGCTCCCATCAGAGAAACCACAAACCACCAATATGATTGTAAGAATTCGTATGTCATGGCTATTTAGTTTTTAAGTGCAACTTCAGAAAACTCAGGCCCCTTCTTGATTTGCTTGCAGAGAATACTGATCTCGACAACAAGCATCGTTGTGAAGAGGATGAGGAAGATAAAGAATGTTGTGGCCACGCTTGCAGCAGGCACATTGGATACAGCAACGTTTACGGGCAGCATATCCTGAATGGTCCAGGGCTGACGTCCCATTTCCGCAACGACCCATCCCGCTTCACTTGCGATATAGGCAATAGGAATGAGTATTAAGCTTGTCCAATGCAGCCAACGGAAATTGTGAATATCCTTCTTATAGACAATAAAAAGTACCACAGCAAAGAATAGTATAAACAAGAATCCCATTCCAACCATAACACGGAAGGCATAGAAGTTTAATGGAATAGACGGTACAAGATCGTGCACATCTTTGATATATCCATAGCCGAAATATTTAATATTGTCCTTCAACACGGCAAGATTGCTTTTAGCCGATGCCGAAAGCGGGTCTCCATCCTTCATACCGGCCGTTTCCTTGCGATATTCCTGCAAAGCCACAATGGCTTTCTTGCCACTTTCTATTTTCTCTTCGAACGACGGCTCTCTGGTTCCGTCAGGTTTGGTATAGCCCTGAATTAAATTGTTTACACCCGGCACATACCCGTTCAGCGAACGAGTAGCAAGAATGGAAAGACCATAAGGCACAGCTATACGATATGGCGGCTCTGCTTCGTTTACGTAATCGGGTTGCTTGAATGGATTGACAGCAGCCATTATGGTCAGACCTTGGCTTTCGCCTCCATTATACAAAGCTTCCATAGCTGCCAGCTTCATGGGCTGCGATTTGGCCACCCTGTAGGCCGACTCGTCACCCGTAAGGGCTGTAAGCACAGAGGCTATAAGTCCGACAATAGCACCAATCTTGATACTTTCTTTCGCAAATTTGTGTTCGCGACCTTTCAACAGATACCAGCAACTGACACCAACCACAAAAACAGCTCCTATGATCCACGCCGAAGTGACCGTGTGGCAGAACTTATCTACAGCGTAAGGAGAGAAGGCTACATCGGTGAATGATGTCATCTCAAAACGCATTGTGTCAGAGTTGAATTCCTGTCCAATGGGATACTGCATCCAAGAGTTGGCTACCAAAATCCACCACGCAGAAATGGTTGCTCCCAAACCGGTGAGCCATGTAGCGGAAAGGTGGAATCCGCGAGACACTTTATCCCATCCAAAGAACATCACAGCCACAAAGGTTGCTTCCATAAAGAAAGCTACGATTCCCTCTATAGCCAGTGGCGCTCCAAAGATATCGCCTACCATCCATGAATAGTTGCTCCAGTTAGTACCAAACTCAAACTCAAGAATGATACCCGTAGCCACACCCATGGCAAAATTAATACCAAAGAGTTTCTGCCAGAAACGTGCCGTGTCTTTCCAGAACTCCTTTTTCGTACGATAATAACAAGTTTCCGCAATTCCCATGATGACTGCCAATCCCAATGTGAGAGGGACAAACAGCCAGTGGTAAATTGCTGTAAGCGCAAACTGGGCTCTTGACCAGTCTACGGTTGAATTTGTAATGTCCAGTAATAGATTAAACATATTGTATAGATTTTAACAATTTAGTTGCTCCGATTAAGTATCTGGGTGGAAACAAATTCCGCCTCCTCCCCTTTTTCAGCATTTTGGTGGATGAAGTTGGGAAAGAAGAACACTTTGAGAATAGCAAACATAATAAACAGCTTAATAATAATGATCATCCACAGCGTTTTGCCTATGGTCATGTTCCTAAAGCCGTCTGCGTAGAGATGGTATGCATTATAAACAAAACGATATATGCAAGTATTCTTGAAATTCATTAGTTCTTTGTTTATGCTACAAACTTAAATCTTTTTTTTTATATTTACAACAGTTTGTTTGGATTTTTTTCATATTTATATATAATATAGTGAACGAAATATGTTTATAATATCTATGACACAACAAGTTAAGGCTTTATGAGTGTCAATATAATATTATAGTGGACTTCAAGTATTTATCATGATATATTTCTTCATTGAACAAAAACCCATATACAAACGATTTTATACTTATATATGTTTACCTTTGCATCAACAACAGTCTGCTCACATGAAAAAGATGCAAATCGTATCGCCGAACGCCATACTCCCTCAATTCACCTCTATTTCGTTTGGGCCTATGCTGTAAACTCACAATAAACAAGCAACATAACTTTAAAACAACAACAATGAGAACTATCCTATCATTACTTTTGCTCCTTTGTACCGTATCAACGTATGGGCAGGCCAAAGAAACCGTTGCCATTCTGGGAGACTCCTACTCTACCTTCGAAGGATACCTTACCCCCGACAGCATGGAGATTTGGTATCATAAAGCGTCAAACCCTCAGCAAACCGACGTTACGAACGTTAGGCAAACGTGGTGGTGGCAAGTAATCAAAGAGGGCGGATACAAACTCGGAATCAACAATTCGTGGTCGGGAGCTTGCATTTGCAACACTGGTTACAACGATGCTGACGCAACCTACAGGTCTTTCCTGACGCGGCTGGCCGCACTCGGTACTCCCGACATCATCCTCATCTTTGGCGGCACGAATGACGCTTGGGCCGGTGTACCGCTGGGTGATTTCAAATATCAAGACATTAAACTTGCCGATAAATACAGTTTTCGTCCTGCCCTGTCCTATTTACTTAGCCAAATGACCGAAAGATACCCTAACACGGACATTTATTTCATATCCAACTGCGATTTGAACGAGGCCTACACACAATCCATTCACACCGTGTGCAGGCATTATGACATTCCCGTGATTCAGTTGCACGACGTTAGTAAGCAGAATGGGCATCCCGACATCAAGGGCATGCAAACCATCGCCAAACAAGTATTGAGTTTTCTCAAGAAGAAGTAAAACACAAAACAGCAATAGAACAGCAGCGTGAGCATTGATGGAGGCACCGATGAAATGAAGATAAAGAGGAAGCCTCCTTATCATTGGAACGCAACACTGTACGGGCATATCCAATCAAATGTTTCCCAAAACATATCACAGAGTCCTGTGAAACTAGGAATGCGGATATGCCCCTTGCAGCTGTTTACCGGTGACCTCCCTTCCAATACATCTGTCGGAAACTATTTTTGCGAGCCACAACGAGGGTTTGAAAACCGTCCCATTGCATACCCGGAGTATTGCATGAACTTTAAAGAGGTTGTACCAAGAGTAAGACAATTTGTCTTGAAAATATCAATATAAACGTGTACTCTTTTTCTATCGTTTTAGAAAAGATTATGCAATCTTTTTGCCATTTTTTTAACTTTTTTCATCCATCCCTTAGCAGGGGTGAGACGAATCGGGCTTTATCGCAGTGCGACTAAGGCTCATTCGTGATGCGAATAGACGCTAAACGGATTGCGACCAAGGTCTTGTCGCAGTGCCGTTAAACTCTAATGGCAAGCATTTTTATGTTGAAAATACACCTGATTTTTACATAAAACTCATAAAGCGTTAATACACAGGTGAATATGAAATCGTGAAAATTATCGCGTATTTTGAAACAAGGTTTTATTTTTTCAGAATAAGCCAAGCAGCAGAAAGGTTTTGTCCGCTTTTTTACAAATTGCCGCCCCATCCTCACAAAGGCCTGCGCCTTCCCCGCGCTACTGCTCCTCTCTCATCCCAACTCGCTCTAATCGCTCATTGCAACGGGGTCGGCAAAATGCTTATGGCTATTGAAAACAAGCCGTCGGCGAAGGCCGTCATTGATTGGCAGTTCCCGAAGGGCTCAGAAACGATGCACGGCAGCTAACAACATGACAAAAGAATCGCAGGCTCTCTATGAAAGCCTGCGTTTCTTATTCATCTCTTCAATATTTTATTTGAGCAGTCCACGATTATTCAGTGTGACATTCAGAAGTGTGTTAAACTTCCGATACTGATCACGTGTGAGTATGTAGCTCATGTATTTCAGTTCCTTGTCAGCAGCCTGTTTTACCATAGTGCTGCGTTCTGATGCATCGGCCTTGGCTGCTTCGTTCATCTCTCCGACAAACTTGTTGTGGACGATCTGCACAGCTTTCATCTGATAGTTGTCAAGCTGCAGTGCAGAAGCCAAACTGCTATAGTTCAACGACATATCATATTTCTTATCCATGTTGGCTACTGTTACTTCCGGAGCCTTCTGTGTCTCATTGCCATGCTTGTCACTATTTTCGGCAAATGCCATTGTCATTAAAAATATGGCTGCTAATGTCAATACAATCTTTTTCATTTCTTTTCCTTTCTTTAATTTGTCCGCATCTGTATATTGCGCGGATGCTAATTTAACTTGTTATCCTTGCGAAATCCTCTGATTTCTATTACAAATATAGGCAGTTTACCCCAAAGATGCAAGCCTTTTACTCGTTTGTGTGCGCAAACAGCGCGCTTTATTGACCCAAATCAAGGATATGCACACTCAAAACAGTTTAACGGGACTTATTGCACAAATATCCGTGCGAACAGAACATTCTGAAAAAAAAAGGTTATCTTTGCACCTATTATAATAATAATACAAACAACATGGACCATAAAACAAAGAAATATATCAACGCTTCTTATCGGTTGTATGACATAACCGATGGCCGAAAAAACCTGATCGAGGAAACCTCTGCGGATCGCCCATTTACCTTTATCAGTGGTTTGGGACTCTTGCTTGAGGAATTCGAGCGACAGATCATAGGCCTTGAGGCGGGCAGCAAGTTTAATTTCGCACTAACCCCGGAACAGGCTTATGGAGAGCACTGCAGCGATCGAGTGCTGGATCTGGACAAGCAAATTTTCCATGTAGATGGTAAATTTGATCAAGAAAATGTGTACTGCGATGCCGTTATCCCATTGCAAGACGAAGACGGAAACAGGTTTTATGGTCGTGTGATGGAGGTAACAGATGAAAAGGTAAAAATAGACCTTAATCATCCACTGGCTGGCAGGACATTGAATTTCTGTGGAGAAATCAATGAAAACAGAGAGGCAACAACTGAAGAGGTGGCCCAACTGACTGAGAAATTGTCCGGACGAGGCGGTGGATGTAAATGTGGCGGACACGGACATCAAGGGGGATGCTGCGGGAAGCATCATCATGATGAGGAATGTGGGCACCATCGTCATGGCGACGGCGAGTGTTGCGGAAAGCACCACAACGACGGCGAGTGTTGCGGCAAATAGAGAAAATGAGAAACATTTTTGGAAACATATTCACCCTGACCACGTTTGGCGAGAGTCACGGAACTGCCATTGGCGGCATTGTAGACGGTATGCCTGCCGGCGTAGAAATTGACATGGACTTTATTCAGCACGAATTGGACAGGCGCAAACCCGGCCAGAGCAAGATAACCACTTCGCGCAACGAGCCTGACCGGGTGCAGCTTATGAGTGGCGTGTTTGAAGGAAAAACTACGGGCACACCCATTGGCTTTGTGGTGCTCAACAAGAATCAACATTCCAAAGACTATGATAATATGCGGGAGTTGTTCCGCCCTTCGCACTCCGACTACACCTATTATAACAAGTACGGCATACGCGACCATCGCGGGGGTGGACGTTCTTCGGCACGAATAACGCTCAGTCGTGTGGTTGCGGGAGCACTTGCCAAACTGGCATTGAAGCAACTGGGTATCACCATCCAAGCCTATACCACACAGGTGGGCAATATCGAGATGGAACGGGACTACAGTCTCTACGACCTCACCAAGACCGAAGACAGTTTGGTGAGATGTCCGGATGCCGACAAGGCCAAGCAAATGGAAAGCCTCATCATGGACGTAAAAGATGATGGTGACACCGTGGGAGGGGTAATTGCCTGCGTTGTGAAAGGTTGTCCCATAGGATTGGGCGAACCGGAATTTGGCAAGCTCCATGCACAGCTGGGGGCCGCCATGCTGAGCATCAATGCCGTGAAAGGGTTTGAGTATGGAAATGGATTTGCCGGAGTTTCAATGAGGGGGAGCCAGCAAAACGATGTGTTTGTCCGGAAAGACAATAAAATTTCTACCGCCACCAATCACAGTGGAGGAATACAAGGAGGGGTGAGCAATGGACAGGACATCTATTTCCGCGTGGCTTTCAAGCCGGTAGCCACCATCCTGCAAAAACAAAACACCGTAGATATAGAGGGAAATCCCACTGCCCTCAACGCCAAAGGTCGTCACGACCCATGTGTGTTGCCTCGTGCAGTGCCCATCGTTGAGGCGATGACGGCAATGGTTTTGCTGGACAACTATCTCATCGGAAAGACCACACGTCTATAGAAAATATTTCGATAGCGAGTACACGATTTTTTCGGTTCTTTCCTTTGGATATCAGAATTTTATCGTAAATTTGCAAAGAAATGATATGGGATTTGAGAAAACCCCTAATCAGTTTAGTTAAGTCTAGTTTAGTTTTTGTGTTGGTTGGGGGCTGTCGGTTGGCACCCCCACATTTTTTTGGTAATTCTAAAAAATATCACAGCGTAACGGACAGCACTGTTCACCGTCGGACGTATCAAATTGAAGTCAGTGAAGACAGAATATACACACCAACGATAAACAACCGATTAGCAAAAAGATATATAAAGGGCGCATTAAGGCAAGGGAAAGGAAATATGCATGAAAAACTTTTCTGCTAATATGATAGCCTTAATGGTCTAACAAGGAAAACTACCTGTTCTTTTTACATAGAAGTAGTTTTTCACTTAAATGTAAAAAGATTAGGAAGCTTTCCTAAAATCAAAAACTGAGCTTTTTATACAGCTCCTATGATTTCCTGAACACTTTTGCAGCCATGACGTTCGAGCCAATCGGCAATGCCGGTTTTCACCTTAAACGTCACCATAGGGTCGATAAAGTTTGCCGTACCTATTTGCACAGCAGTGGCACCGGCCATCATAAACTCAATGGCATCTTCTGCATTCATGATTCCCCCAAGTCCAATGACGGGGATTTTCACCGCGTGAGCTACATCCCACACCATGCGCACGGCAACAGGTTTCACCGCCGGCCCACTCAGTCCACCCGTGCGAATACTCAGCTTGGGTTTGCGACGCTCAATGTCAATCGCCATTCCCATGAGCGTATTGATAAGTGAAACAGAGTCTGCACCCTCAGCCTCACAGGCTCGCGCAATGTCCGCAATGTCCGTAACGTTTGGAGAAAGCTTCACAATGAGCGTTTTATGGTAGACCCTACGCACTGCCCGCACCACACTTGAAGCGCCATCGCAACTTACACCAAACGACATACCACCCTCTTTCACGTTAGGACACGATATGTTAAGTTCGATGGCGGGAATTTTGTCTAAAGTATCTATCTTAGCTGCACACGCAGCATAAGAATCAACAGAGTTCCCGCTGACATTGACGATAATATGCGTAGGAATATCCTTCACTTGAGGATAGATATGCTCGCAAAAGTAATCAGCACCCTTGTTCTGAAGGCCCACACAGTTAAGCATGCCCGAAGCTGTTTCGGTCATACGAGGATAATCATTTCCCTCGCGATGTTCAAGAGTGGTTCCTTTTACGATGATACCACCTATTTCGTCCAATGGAACAAGATCGGCAAACTCCAATCCATACCCAAAAGTGCCACTGGCAGTCATTACGGGATTACTGAGTTCTAATTGATTTATCTTTACATTTAGGTCTACCATAACAACTTCTTAATATTAAACACCGGTCCATCCGTACATACACACAAATTTCCTTCTACGGTCTTCTCCACACAGCAAAGACAAGCACCCAATCCACAGGCCATCAGATTTTCCAATGATGCCTCACATTCTATTTTTCTCTCGCGAGCATAGCGGGCAACCGACTGCATCATAGGCTTGGGTCCACAAGTCTGAATGAAGTCAAAATGTTCATTCTGAAGAATAGTATGATCGGTGACATACCCCTTTTCTCCTGCTGAAAAATCTTCTGTTGTGACATATACCGGTCCCATTTCCTTAAACAAATCCAACTCTAACAAATCAGATGCCGAGCGTGCACCCAACAAGAAATAAGGTTGGTTTCCTGACTCAAGAAGAGTTTGCCCTTGAAATAAAAGTGGTGCAACGCCAACACCTCCACCGACAAGAAGTACCTTCCTTCCATGCAATTTATCTGCAGTGGTGAAACTGTTGCCAAGAGGGAAAAGACAGTTCAGATTATCCCCGACACGCAGTTTGAGCATTTCTTTCGTTCCGGCGCCAACAGCTGCAACCAAAAGCCACATCTCGTTTTTACGCTTGTCGACATAGTTTACCGATATAGGGCGGCGGAGAAAAGTATGGGGAGAATTGTCTACTCGGACCTCAACAAACTGACCCGGTAACATTTTGGGAAGTGGGGTGTCTTGAGTAAGCTTCAGTAAAACGTGTTTACTGCTTAGTCTATCAATAGTACTCACGCATAAGTCGTGACAGTATTTACTCATAAATGCTTATCTTTGATAAATTAACTTCTACACATATAATATATTGATTGCCTGCACATGGCAAATCAATCTCCTACATCTAACTGATAAATTACCTGTACATGGTAGACAAAGTATCTACGCACAATAACTTAATTACCTGCACATGGTAGATAAAGTACTTGCATACGATAACTCTATTATCTGTACATGATATATAAACCATCTGCATACGATAACTCTATTACCTGTACATGGTATATTGCTACTCACAAAGATAGGCATTTTTTGGTCATGAATTGTAGATAATCAGAAAAAATTAGCGTTTGGGTAAAAACGTCTCCCAGGTCTGATCATCATAAAATATACGAATCTCTGTTATCTTTCGTTCTGGCTTGTCAATATATTTAACCAATGTTTTCTCTATATTTGGAGTAGATTTTCCGGCATCAGACTGATATGGACCAGTGGGAGTATTAAAAAGAGAAGGAGAAGATGGATTAGTTTGAATATCCAATAATGAAGATGATTCTCCTGAGTTTGCACCTTGATTCGATTTAGATTCTCGATCAGCATCTGTGTACATAGGTCCTGTTCCAAACATGATCCACTCAACAGAAATATTTGGTAAACATTCATGGATGGATTCAATCATTTGAAGAGAAGGCCTAGTACGCTCATTAAAAACACCACTCAGTGACCCCTCAGAAATTCCGGTAAACAGAGCAAACTCTTTTTGGGACATTTGCTGATCTTCCATTATCTTCTTAATTCGATCTTTCATATTGTTGAATTAGGATTATTATTGCTAAACCAAGCACCTTTTTTTAAAAATTCTTCAATTTGCAAAGTTAAAACATTAAATTTGCTTTTGCAAATTTGCCACAACTAATTTAAAGTTGCATAATGTTAATTTTTAAACTAAAATACCAAATGCAACATCATTATATCTACAAAGATATATTTGAATTTACAAATCCAAATAAAAACATCTAAATTCGCGGCAAATATATAGTACATCTAAATAATATAATTACCTGGATTTCAGTGATATAGTTTATACAATATCACCCTTTTTACTCATATATACAACAAACTTCTTGCTTATACATTCTTTTATTTACTATTTACTTTAGAATAATATTATAAATTATTGATTTTTAGATAAATACGTATCATATTCTCTTTATACATATATATAATTAACATTACCAAAGTGATATTATTTGTATTTTAAAATCCAAATTTAACACCTTAAACAAGCGACGTTTGATATTCTAGACTCCTTTCGGATTTTGATTTGTGAATCTTTATTATCAGTTTACGTTGTTAAATTCGGGATTTTAAATGATAACAAAGGTTAAACAAGGGCTGTGGGCAATTCAAATGACCCATAAATCGATATTTTTCAAGAATTACAAGCAAGTGCCTTTGTAGTTTAAAATAAGCGAAAAACAAGCCCATTAAAAACACGTAACTTCCCTATTGCAATAGAGTTAAGCCTAAAAAAGCGCTCCATATAAACGCTTGTTGTAGAGAAATTAAGGATGGTTTGAGAGAAATTAAGGATGGTTTTTGCTACTATTTTAGTGAAATATGAAGAAAATTAGCTCCTTCATCAAGTCTCCTGCAGATGTATTTGGGTTATCTAAGCCTTTACTTTTAGTATCCGCCTCTCTAATCTTCTCTAATATCTGAAATGTTTTCTTTCCGGAATAATTTCTCATTCCTGTCATATAGTCTATGGCCCCCCACTCGCTTCTCAATCCCAAATAACCTGCAACACTTTTTTTATCTCCTCTATTTGGAGCATAATAGGCAATCATTAAGTTTTGGAAGAAATTAAAGAGCAATGGCAAGAAAGAATAAACAGAGCCTGCTTTAGGATTACTGTCAAAATATTTGATTATTTGATTTGCCTTGAAAACATTTCTATTCACAATGGCGCTTCTCAACTCAAACGCATTGAAGTCTTTGCTTACTCCAATATTACTTTCAACCATTTCCGGTGTAACACGACGGTCGTTTTCCGGAAGAGCTATGAGAAGTTTATCCAACTCAGACTGCAAACGATTCAAATCCGCCCCAATACTGTCAGCAATCATGCTGGCACTCTTGTCATCTATATTAACTTTCTGTTTTGCCAAATACTTTTGTATATGTCCAGCCAGCTGCCAATCCTTTAGTTTTTTGCTTTCGAAAACAATTCCCACGCGCTCGGTTGCAGCTATAAATTTAGTACGACGATTAATTGTTCCATTCTTATAACAAATAACAAGGATTGTTTTCGGCTGTGGATTTTCAGCATATTTTTCCAATTTATCAAACGACCTCATGGCCTGCGCCTCCTTTACGATAATTACTTTTCGTGGTGCCATCATCGGATATTGCATTGCCATATCAGCCACTTGAGCAGCATTTACATCAGCACCGAACACCACTGTTTGGTCAAAAGCCTGCTGATCCGGACTTAAAACATGGCTCTGAATATAGTCACTGATTTGGTCAATATAGTATGATTCGTCACCCATCAGTATATAAATAGGTGAAAACTGACCTGCCTTCAGATTGCGCATAACGGCATCATAGGTGAGCGTAGGTTTCTTTTCTGGCATATATTTTATAATTATACTCCGGATTCTCAACACATTTTATTATCTTTGCATCATTGAGAATCCATGCAAAGATAATAAAATGATTCCATTAAACCTACCCTCTTTTGATATAAAATTACAAGGAACGCGCGAGCATCCACGCATCTTCGACATCCTACGGAGACGCTATGTTGCACTCACGCCAGAGGAATGGGTGCGCCAAAGTTTCATCCATTATCTTATCTATCACCTTGGATATCCATCCACCCTTCTTGCTAACGAGATAAGCCTGAAGGTTGGGCAAAAGCAGCTACGTGCCGACAGTGTGCTGTACAACCAATCACTTCAACCTCGAATGATTATAGAATATAAGGCACCAAATATTGAGATAACCCAAAAGGTATTTGACCAAATTTCGGCATATAATCTTTTGCTGCATGCCGACTATCTTGTTGTATCCAACGGCATCAATCATTATTGTTGCAAGATGGATTATGACGGTAAAAAATATTTATTTATTGACCATATTCCAAGATACGAAGAAATTTGACATTATTACCTTTTTATAAATGGCTTAAATCTATGCCAACATCCCATTTCATACAACAGCGGGCCACACTCCATTCAGAGTGAAGCCCGCTGCTCATATTGAGAAATATCCGTCTGATATTTTACAAAATCATAAAAGCATATTAATCCACAGCACTATAACCTTTCGTGCTATTATCGAGCAAAATATCTCTCAGGCTCAATTCAACATATTCGCCACCTTGATGCGCTGTTGGATCCGGATGATGAGGAACATCCTCCTCGTAATTAAATCCCCTGTAATTCAACTCTCCCACTCCCCACAATATCATTGCAGCTGCAAGAAACACAAGAAAAGCTATAGCTATATTCATAATATATGCGTATTAAGTTTATTATTTATTGCAAAATTAGCAAATTTTCAGCAAAAAGAGAACTATGCTGGGACTATTTTACTACATTTGCAAAAAGCATGTATGCAAAACAAATAAAAATTTGTGCCAACAACTGTACCTCCTTCATTTCATGCCACCAATTAAAAGGTTTGAAAGCCAGCTTTCATCATCAAACATACCTCTTTGATTTTTGGCAAAAGATTTGTAGTATGTACCACATATTATTTATACTGTAGAGGCATTGTGTTCCTTCCCCATGCAAGCCTTCAAAGGTTTTCTCTTGGAGGAAAGAATCCTCTCTCCCCTCTGCACGGCACGGTTGCCACATTATATAAAAATAGACTATTATGGCCAAATTAGGCAAATGGATTGGTGGTGTTCTTGGATTTATCGTTACAGGAAGTCCCCTCGGCGCATTCGCAGGTTACGCCTTAGGATCATTGTTCGACTCCGAAACAGACTCTGATAATGTTAATTACAACGAAGGGTTTAACAGTAACAACGGTTTTTCTCAACACCAATACGGCTATCATCAAAACCGTTTTTACAGTGGCCAGCGCAACGACTTTCTTTTCTCATTGCTGGTTTTAGCCTCATACATCATCCGTGCTGACAGCAGGGTAATGCATTCCGAGATGAATCTCATGCGCCAATGGCTTCGCACCAATTTTGGAGAAAGCGGAGCTATAGAGGGCGAACAGATATTGCTCAAGCTCTTTGAACAGCAAAAAACATTAGGCGTCACAGAATATCGCAGTGCCGTGATGAGTAGCTGTGTACAAATCAGGCAGCATATGTCATACGAGCAACGCCTGCAACTTCTCGATTTTCTCGTTTTGCTTGCACAGGCCGATGGCTCAGTAGTTGCTGCTGAAATCAATGCCCTACGCGAGTGCACTCTACAGCTCGGACTTAGCGAAGCCGTCCTCAACTCCATGCTCAACCTTCAGGATGCCGGCACAAGCCTTGATGCAGCTTATAAAGTGTTGGGGATATCACCATCTGCCTCCGACCGGGAAGTAAAGGCTGCCTATCGCAAACTTGCCCTGCAACACCACCCTGACAAAGTTTCTGCACTTGGGGAAGACGTGCGCAAGGCTGCCGAGAAGAAATTTCAAGAGATTAATGCTGCCAAAGAAACCGTTTGGAAAGCACGCGGATTATAATCCCCACCCCTTACCACGTTAGCTATATACAACGAAAAACTTGTTACGGGGGACAGGCCCGCTTTGCGGATACGGATTACCACATTAACTATACACAACAAAAAACTCCTCATCATTCGTTTCTGAACGACGAGGAGTTTTTTGTTGTATATCTTCACATAGCCTTACAGGCTATTATTTTACTCTTCGTTTGAGGCTTCTTCCTTTTCATCGGCCATCTTCGTGCGGCGGGTTGTACGCTTACGTTTTGGCTTCTTCTCCTCAACCTTCTCAGGCTTTACACCGGCTAACTCTGGGTCAATAAGGATACGGCCACAATATTCGCACACAATAATCTTCTTGTGCATTTTAATATCAAGCTGACGCTGTGGCGGAATCTTATTGAAACATCCACCGCACGCATCACGCTGCACATACACCAAGCCCAAACCGTTACGCGCCCCCTTGCGAATACGCTTGAAGCTGTCAAGCAAGCGAGGCTCGATCTTCGTTTCCAAATCCTTAACCTCCGCCTTCAACCGATCTTCTTCCTCGCGAGTTTCCTGCATAATTTCAGCAAGTTCCTCACGCTTGTGGTCCAAATCTTTCTGACGCTCAGTGATGTTTTCCTTCGTTTTGGCTAAATCTTCCTGACGTTCTGCAACTTTTACCGTTGCCTCTTTAATCTTTTTGTTGCAAAGCTGAATTTCCAGAGTCTGAAACTCTATTTCTTTACTCAGCGTGTCATATTCACGATTGTTTCTCACTTCGTCCAACTGAGACTTATAGCGCTCCACGCTCGCCTGTGCCGTTTCAATCTCATTGCGTTTCTGCGCAATGGCCGAACGGAAGTCCTCAATGTCACTCTCAATCTTGCTGAAACGAGTAGTCAGCCCTTCAATCTCGTCTTCAAGGTCTTGCACTTCTAACGGGAGCTCTCCGCGCAGAGCGCGCTTCTCGTCAATTGCCGACAAGGCCGTCTGCAACTTATAAAGTGCTGACAGTTTATCTTCGACAGACAATTCTTTTGGATCTTTCTTTGCCATAATATTATAATGTATTTAAAAATTACAAGTAAATAATCGGATTTGTATTGGTCCTCGTCAGATAGCATTTCACTCCGGGACATTCCTTATTGATCACATCCCGGAACACCTCATTGGTATACTGTTCGCTCTGATAATGTCCAATCACCGCAATCTGAATTTCCTGATCGTGACCAAAATAATCATGATAGCTCATCTCGCCTGTCACAAAGGCATCGGCCTTTTGGGCTATTGCCTCTGACAAAAGGAATGAGCCTGACCCACCACAGAGAGCCACCGACTTAATTTCACGCCGCAGCAACTGGTTGGCCATCACACATTCCACATCGAACACGCGTTTCAGCATAATGATGAAATCGTCGGCCGCCATCGGCTCCTTAAACTCACCGATTACGCCTTCGCCGCCTTCCACCGTCACCGATTCTTGCTGCCCATCGGCCGCCGGCACCTCCACTGTCTGTTCCTTTCCAAAGAAACGCAGTTTCTCAAGCTCCATCTTTTCGGCCATCTTATGATTCACGCCTCCTTTGGCACTATCCATGTTGGTATGCATGGAAACGATGGCCACATGATTTTCAATGGCTTTCATCACCGTGCGTTGCACTTCGTTTTCACCAATAATTCTTGCCAATTTGTGGAAGATGAGCGGATGGTGCGACACTATGAGGTTACACCCCAAGCCGATCGCCTCGTCCACAATCTGCTCTGTCACGTCAAGACACAACAAAGCCCCTGAGACTTCCGCATCTGTTAATCCTATCTGCAAGCCGGCATTGTCAAATCCTGCCTGCAGGGGCAGAGGCGCGAAACGTTCAAGGGCATTCACCACTTCTATTATTTTCACGCTAAATATATATTTATGATACAAAGTTAATAAAAATAAAGGGTTATCGTCATGAGGATCAAATACTTTTAGTGAGATTTAACATATTATTAGCGGGGGGGGGCGGATTCCATAAGCAGATACCACACGAGATATTTCTAATTATTCGACAAAAGATGAGACTGAAAAAAGGTTGACGTATGGCTCCGAAATCTATCATCTTTGAGACTAAAAACATACACCGCAACCTACTGATGTTCAGAGAACAACAGGATAAGCTGCCGTCACCTCTAAGCAGTCCGCCTTTGTGTTGTGTGCTTTGATACCAATGCCCACCGAGAAACGGTTAAGACGAGGAAAAGAATAGTGTATGCCTACATGCTCATAAACAGAGCTTTCAACCTGCTTGGCATTATCACCCAAATTGCGATGCAAGTAACAACCCAACGAAAGATTAAGCGAGAGATTGTGATAATACACACGATGCTTGCCCGAAACGCCAAACGACCACGGGTCAAGCTTGCTATCAATGCCTTCGGCACGCTCTATCTCCTCCACACGCCGGGTGTACGAAACCCTATATACATCCACCCCTACTCCCGAAGCCCATCTGCGGGCATACCTTCTCAATATGGACGCATGGAATGAGTAGGTAAGGTAACGTTTAAATCGAGATGTTCGGTAATCAGGAGCTCCCGGCGGCGTACGAAACTGCGTAAGCTGCCAATCTTCGTGTAAGGTTTTCACCCCCATACGTGTTGCAACTTCAAGAAAACTATACGGTTTGAACGACCCTCGCGATGGCCCTGTTCCTGTTTTACCTGAATCGATCTCTTTCCCACCAAACGGATCATAAACCACACCTATCGACGGAGCAACCATGTTTGCACCCTTGTTCGGTCTGTTAGTGGCTCCATTGCTGTGGTGATAGAAATCCAGTCCTCCGCGCAATCCCCAGTTTTCCGCTATGCGATACGTTGCGTGTACTCCGGCTCCGAAATAAATCAACCATCTTGAGCCTATCAGCTCGTTGTCTATGGCGTTATGGGTGTTATATTTCGAGTTGCTGTAACTCACGCCAACAGAGAGCGTGTAATCGCCTTGCCATCTTCGACTGCGCAAAACAGGCCTCTCAAAAGTTCCATAGAGTGTCATCATATTTCCCAGACGGGAAGTATAGTCTACCGGCTCAAGCAGTCCCCATGCTGTATCCTTCTCTCGATGCATTGTCACGCCGCGATTCAACCCATACTGCATACCAACCACAAACGTTGGATAACCAAAATCTCGCGCATACTCATCACTGTCTTGCGGTAATGTGGAGTATCTGACACCTGCTCTCAGAGCCAATACATTTTTATTCTTCAGCCACTTTTTTGCATAGGGGTCGGCAGCTATCACTCTTCCGGGCAACACGCTCACCTCGCAACCAAAATGACGAGCACTGAAGCGGTTAAAGCAAGTGCCTGTTATTGTATCTGTATCCGTACCTGCTGCACAGGTTGAAACGATACCGAAGATCCCCAGAATGATTGTGCCTATTCTTCTCATACAGGTCGCAAAGATACGGAAAAAACATGAAGATACATGAATTTCCTATAAAAAGCCATTCGATATTCGTACAAAAATGCAACATCTTCAATGGCATAAAATCTCGGACTAAGCATTACTTTTTGTTCATATAATTCAAAATTATTTATCGTCCTAAAAACAGTCATTCTCGCCTTAAGATGACAAATAGAGAGCCGAAAAACGCAAAAATAAACGAAGTCCGTTGAGCTTCGATCCCGACTAAGGCCCAATTGCATCACCACAAAGCCCTAAACACACAACGGATAAGGCCTAACCCCTTCATGAATAAGCACTAACCGCAAGACGATTAAGCTTCAATCGCAAAACCGAAAGTTGTCAATTATTTACAAATCGTTAATTATCAGTGGTATGCAAAGATGCTTTTTTAGAGGAAATTTCGACAGCGTGCCATGAAAATTTTGAAAAACGCAAAAAACAACAGTGCTGTTCAAAATATTTCATAATAATTATTCCTCATCAACCGCTGACAAAATCCGAATGGGAAACCCTGTGTTTACGTTGTCATTCCTCCCAATCCTCACGTTTCCCAAAGTCCTGAGGAATTTTGAGAAACGCTGCCAAAACATACATGATGCTGCAAGCAAGCAAAGTAAAAATGAAGAAATGGCGATAGCCCATCGTTTCCTGCAATGCTCCGGCAACAATTCCGGGAAGCATCATCGAAAGAAACATCATGGCTGAAGCCAGTGCATAGTGACTCGTTTTATATTCGCCCCAACTATAGTATATGAGAAAAAGCATATAGGCCGTGAGCCCGAAACCGTAGCCAAACTGCTCGGCAAACACACAAAGATTGACAACCACGAGACTCGATGGCAGCGTGTAGCTTAGGAACACATACACCAGTTCAGGCAGCGTGAAAGCCGCCACCATAGGCCACAGCCACTTTTTCAGCCCATCACGACTGGCCAGCCAGCCACCCAAAAGCCCGCCACAGGCTATGCCAATGATACCCACCGTGCCTTGCACCAAACCGTATTCCTGAGGCGAGAGCCCCAATCCGCCATTATGGCCGGCATCGATGAGGAATAGCTCCGAAACCTTCGACAGCAAGCCTTCGGGCATACGGAAAAGCATGATAAACAACACAGCGAACACCACTTGGTCTTTGGTGAAAAATGTACGGAAAGTTTCCACAAATCCCTTCCATATCGTACGCTTGTTCACATACTCGTGTTTCACATCCTCTTTGGCATACGGCAGCGAATAGTTATGCCACAGCCATAGGGCCAGAAAAATACCCATCACGCCATAGAACAACAAACTCCACGAATACGAGATGCTGTTGCGGAAGACCACTTGCAGGTTTCCGGCCACCATCACCAATATGCCCTGTCCGAAAATGGTTGCAAAGCGGTCGAACAACGTGCGCACTCCCATGAATTCTGCCTGCTGATGTGGATTGAGCCCCAGCATATAGAAACCATCGGCCGCCACACAATGACTGGCTCCGGCAAACGCCATGACCCAGAAGAAAAACAGCGTACCCTGCAACCACGAGGCCGTAGGGATGGTAAAAGCCACGCCACCCAAGGCAGCACCAATGAGAATTTCCATAGCCAACACCCACCAACGCTTGGTTTTCACCAAGTCGATGAATGGACTCCAAACAGGTTTCAGCACCCAAGGCAGATAAAACCACGAAGTGTAGAACGTGATGGCCGCATTGCTCAGTCCCATTTGTTTGTAGAAGATGACAGAAATAGCCATCACAGCCACGGCCGGCAAGCTGTCGCTGAAAGTCAGCGTAGGTACCCAGAGCCAGGGGGAACGGGCATTGGGATTGCTGTTCTGTGGGGCTTGGTTGTTGGGTGGTACAGGATTCATTAAATTCTCCTTATATATATAATTATCAGTTGGTTACTATTCGATCTTTCCGGGCAGCCTGTTCGTCATACACGTCCGCCCGTAATGCTTATTTGTATATACTCACGATATTGGCACCCGGATAATAGTGCGTGAGGATTTCGTCATATTTAAACCCACGCTCTCCCATCACTGCTGCGCCAATTTGACACAATCCCACGCCATGCCCCCATCCGGCTCCTATGAGTTCGAAGGCTGCAGGAACACCGTCGGGGCCTATGTCTTTTCGGTCTACCACAAATGCGGAACTGTAAAGATGGCTTTCGCTCAGGACTCGCCTGATTTCGAGTTCCTTACCCATGACAAGGGTTTTTAGCGTGCCCACAATCTTGAGTTTATACAATCGGCCGCTCTTTCCGCGCGCTATGGGCACAAGATTTACGATTTTTCCAAAATCCGTTCCCAGCTTGCGGGCAATGAGATTGGACAGCTGCGACTGCGTGTAGGTGACGCGCCAACGGTAGAAATCTGCGGTTTCCTGATCAAAATTGTTGAGCACCTGAGCCAAAATGCGTGCATCGTGTGTGTTACAGTAGCTGGGCGGGGCAGTGCGAATCCAGCGGTCAGCATTAGGCTCAAGGGTAAGGTCGGGGAAATTGTCCGACCAATCAGACCTATCGGACCTGTCAGATTGGTCCGACGAGTCTGACCATTCAGAAAGGTCAGTAGTTCCCGACCTGTCCAACAAAGCCTTGAGATACGGCTTGGGCGTGTCTTCCCAACAATATTGAAACTCCTCGACCATACCTCCGCAACATTTGGAAAATCGGGCGTCGCAGATACCTCCATCCGACATGAGCAACTCGCCTCGTGTCTGCCTAATGGCCTCGGCTACCTGTGGCGATGTGGCCTTCGTAATGCCTTGATAACGCTGACAATGGTCGTCAGCACACACATCAAACAATGTGTGGTCTTCGCGGTCGTACCATCTGATGAGTTCTTCATCAGTCTGTACAAATGAAACACCAAGATTATGTTCGGTCATCGTCCGACGTTTCTCCATCTGAGCCAATAGCCACGAACGCGAGATAACGGCATGAGCCTTCAGCAATTCGAGGCTCGATGTGCCGTTCATCTCACTGGAAATGACACTCAGAAGATAATCCTCGACAGGCAATTCGTTGATGGCTCGCACCTTACCGTCCTCCACCACAAACCGCAGATTGCCCGAAAAGACTTGTGTTTCCTTCCGTTCCCAATGGAAATTGATGCCGATGGTAACATCATTCAATGCAAAAGATGTATCAGCTCTTTCGGCCCGGAAAAACAAGTCGTTGTAGATTTTGCCATTCCACAAGATAGCACCTTCTGCAAAAGCCACCTCCTGATCGCCCACAACCTCTTGCCCATCTGCTAAATAAGGGACATTCAGCGAAAAGGAAACTCGCTCTCCACAGACAATGCCCACGGTCACACGCGGCTCCTGTCCGGGCAGAAAACCTTCACCATGCTGCTTTGTAAACGACCGATTGTGTTCCGTCACGTTTTCCATTGTTCCCTTTGTTATAATTTGCTCACCTACGTACTGTAAAAATAATGACACCTCTGCCATGTGGGCAAAAGGCTACCCATTGTCTTCTTCATGACAATAGAGCAGGTGAAAAACTATGCAAAGATAGCGATTTTAGGGCATAATCCGCATACTTTACTCAAAAAGTTTGTATCTTTGCAATATGAACAAAAAAATATTACTTGGCATGACGCCTGCCGAACTCAAGGCTGTTGCGAAATCCCTGGGCATGCCCGGTTTCACGGGCGACCAGATGGCGAAGTGGATGTATGAGCAACACGTGCGCTCGATAGACGAGATGACCAACATCTCCAAGGCTAACCGTGCGCGTCTGGCCGAGAAATACGAGATAGGCTGTGCCGACCCCATAGACGCTCAACTCTCTAAAGACGGCACCATCAAATATCTGTTTCCAGTGCGTACCACCGCATACAAGGAGGGAGAAGAAGCCCCTGCAAAGAGGCAACCCAAGTTTGTGGAAACTGTGTACATACCCGATGACGACCGCGCCACGCTGTGTGTATCGTGCGAAGTGGGCTGCAAGATGAATTGTCTTTTTTGCCAAACCGGTAAACAGGGGTTTGAGGGCTATCTCTCGGCAGCCGACATCCTCAATCAGATTTACAGTCTGCCCGAACGCGAGAAACTCACCAACATTGTGTTTATGGGACAAGGAGAACCCATGGATAACCTTGACAATGTGTTGCGATCGACAGAAATTCTCACTGCTCCGTATGGATATGCATGGAGTCCGAAGCGCATCACAGTGAGCACCATCGGCATCAAAGACAAACTGAGACAATTTCTCGAAGAGAGCAGTTGCCACGTAGCAGTGAGCCTTCATTCGCCCATTCACGAACAGCGGGCAGAACTGATGCCCATAGAGCGAATTACCCCCATAGAGGAGATTGCAGACTTGCTGCGCAACTACGACTTTTCTCACCAGCGGCGCCTGTCGTTCGAATACATCATGTTTGGGGGCGTGAACGACTCGCTGACCCATGCACGGCAAATTGTCAAACTGCTGCAGGGGCTGTTCTGCCGCGTCAATCTCATTCGTTTCCACAAGATCCCGAACGTGAACCTGCATCCTACCGACGATAAGAAGATGGAGAGTTTCCGCGATTATCTCACGGCACACGGCATCTTTGCGACAATACGGGCGAGCCGGGGACAGGATATTGACGCTGCCTGTGGATTGCTGAGTACATCGAAAAAGACGGCCGAAGAAGGTCGGAGGTAAACCATGCGAAGGTGGAGGTGGAGTCGCTTAGCAGTTACATGGGGCATAGTTAGCACCGTCATTGTCATGACAGCGTGCAACGAGAAACAAGGCATACTGCCCAAGTCGGGAGGAAGACTCTACGAAGTGTTGGTGGTTGGCGACACTGACGACATCATAAGAAATGTTCTTGAAGCCGATGTTGAAGGATTGCCACAGCATGAGCCGGAATTTGACGTGTCGAGCATAGCCAGTTCCCAACTCAATGCAACACTGAAATTGGCACGCAACCTCGTAACGGTGAGCATCAATCCCGACCTCTATACCACTACGCGCATACGCTACGAAAAAAACGTCTATGCCCAACCGCAAATGGTGATTCACATCAGTGCGCCATCAAGAAAATCTCTACGAGAGGATTTGAACGCACAAGGCAAAAGCCTACTCACACTCCTGAAAAGAGCCGAAACAAACGCAACCCTCCTGCAATTGGAGCATCAACGCAATGCAAAGGCAGAGCACACGATACAAGAAAAGTTTGGTCATAGCCTATGGATTCCTATGGACATGCTGTCCACAAAAGAGGGAAAAGATTTCGTATGGCTGAGCAACAATTCGCCGACAGGAATGCAGAACATTGTGGTTTATCGCTCGCGAACGGCCAAGAGCACACATGAATTCGTGGCAAATCGAGACAGCGTAATGCGGAAAAACATCAAGGGCGAGACCGATGCCATGCACATGAAAACCGTGTTGAAAACAGTAAGAGGAGTTAGAATCAAAGAAAAAGGACGGGAAATAACCATTTATCGAGGACTCTGGGAGATGGAAGGAGACGAGATGGGTGGACCGTTCGTAAGCCACAGCATAGGAGACCTCACCGTCGAAGCATTCGTATTTGCACCGGGAATGAAAAAAAGAAACAAGTTGCGGCAAATCGAAGCCGCTCTATATACATTAAAATAATATACAGATGAACAATAAAATGATTCGCGTGGCCATTACCCACGGAGACACCAACGGCATTGGATATGAAATGATTTTCAAGACCTTTGCAGACCCAGCTATGCTGGAAATTTGCACACCTATCATATACGGCTCTCCCAAAGTGGCCACATACCATCGCAATGCGCTGGAAATAGAGGCCAACTTCAGCATCATTAATGCTGCCACAGAGGCTGAGGATGGACGCATCAATATGCTACCCGTGTTTGACGAGGAGATCAAAGTAGAGTTTGGGACGCCTTCTGAGGAAGCCAACCATGCTGCAGTGAAAGCACTCGACAAGGCTCTCATTGATTACAAGGAAGGGCTGTTTGACGTGCTGGTGACTACCCCCGCCAATGATAACAATCTTGAAATCAACGGTTATCCAATCCCCTGCACTTCCAGATATATTGAAACAAGTGTTGGTAACGGTCATAAAGGCATTGATATTCTGATGAACGAATGGATGCGTATGGCCATGATGACCGATAACATTGCGTTGAAAGACGTAGCCAAAAACATTACACCGGAAGGCATTATAGAAAAGGTGGCCTCATTTTTCACTACCCTACGACGCGACATGCGCATCTCCAATCCACGTATTGCCATTCTTGCGCTCAATCCCAACGACAGCGAAGACCATCCCGGCAAAGAGGAAACAGATGCCATTATTCCAGCTGTTCAAAAGCTGGCAGACGTGGGGGTAAGCGTATTCGGGCCCTATCAGGTAGACGACTTCTTTGGGACCGGTGAATACGAAGCGTTCGATGGCGTACTGGCCATGTATCACGATCAAGGCGTGGCTCCCTTCAAAGCTCTGTCGCCTGAAAACAACGTTCATTATTTTGGTGGATTGCCGCTCATCAGTACAACTCCGGACGTAGGACCGGGGTATGACATCGCAGGGCAAGGTGTGGCAGACGAGGTACCTCTCCGCTATGCCATCTACCAAGCCATAGATGGTTTTCGCAACCGCAACAACTACGACGAGCCACTCGCCCATCCACTGCCCAAGCTCTATCATGAGCGCAAGGACGACAGTGAGAAAGTGAGATTTTCGATTCCAAAGAAGCACGATAAAGCTAACAAGGAGCGTCAAAAAAAAGACTAATCGTACAGCACGATGAAAAAAAAATATCAGAACGGCTTTTTCATATTCGGATTGTTGGTGCTCATTATCATGGTCACCCAACTCGATTTTGCACAGGTGTGGCAGGGATTACAACACGCCGGCTATTGGTTTTTTGCCGTTGTCGCCTTGTGGGCCTTTCTGTATATATTCAATACTGCCGCCTGGTACCTCATCATCAAGGGTGTGTGCAGTGAGCTGATAGCAGATGGAGTACCGACAAAGAAGATTCCGTTTGGATGGCTTTACAAAATCACCGTTTCCGGATTCGCCCTCAACTACGCCACACCGGGTGGCTTGATGGGCGGCGAGCCATATAGAGTGATGGAGCTAGCGCCCAAAATCGGAACGGAAAGGGCATCTTCTTCGGTTATTCTCTATGCCATGACCCACATTTTCAGCCATTTCTGGTTTTGGCTCATATCCGCCATTCTTTTTGTTTTCATCCATCCTGTAAACTTTGTCTTAGTCATTATGTTGACTGCCACGATAGGTTTCAGCATTCTTGGTATTTGGTTTTTCATTGCCGGATATCGCAAGGGACTGGCCAATCGCATGATGAACATTCTACGACACATACCTTTTGTTAAAAAATGGGCACGTCCTTTTGTGGACAAACATCGTGAGCAATTAAACACAATTGACCATCAAATAGCAGCACTGCACCAGCAAAATCCGCATAATTTCATTGGTGCCGTGCTGCTCGAAATCATGTGTCGCGTGTGCTCCGCATTGGAGATTTTCTTCATTCTGCTGGTCATCATGCCCAGCGTTAATTATCTTAACTGCATTTTTGTGCTGGCATTTACTTCACTCTTTGCCAACCTATTATTCTTCATGCCCCTACAGTTGGGAGGACGAGAGGGAGGCTTCCTGATGTCTACCACCACATTGGGTATCAGTGCCAGTGGAGGAATTTTTGTGGCCCTCATTGTTCGTATTCGAGAGTTGATATGGACAGGAATCGGACTCCTGTTCATCAATATTGGAAAGCGGAATTGAAAAGCAAGGTACCTCCCCATAGAATTCCAATGTTTAAAAATAGCTTCCTCAACGATATTTAACCATCTTTTTCTGCCATATTTGCAGCAATCTCGAATAAATTATGTAATTTTGTCATCCAATGAATACATCGGAACTGCAAAAATTAAAACAACGTTACAACATTGTTGGTAACTATGCCGGGCTCAATCGTGCGCTCGACGTTGCCATGCAGGTGGCTCCTACCGACCTCAGTGTCCTCATCATTGGGGAAAGTGGCGTCGGCAAGGAAATTATTCCGCGTGTGATTCATGACAACTCACCACGCAGACGCGAAAAGTATTTTGCCATCAACTGTGGCTCCATTCCCGAAGGAACTATTGACAGTGAGCTGTTTGGCCACGAGAAAGGAGCTTTCACCGGAGCAATTGGCGAAAGCGAAGGTTATTTTGGGGTGGCCAATAAGGGAACGATTTTCCTTGATGAGGTTGGAGAGTTGCCCATTGCCACACAGGCGCGTCTGCTTAGAGTATTGGAAACAGGCGAATATATCCGTGTGGGAGGACAGGAAATTCGCAAGACCGACGTGCGCATTGTAGCCGCTACTAACATCAATATGCGTAAAGCAATATCAGAAGGCAGATTTCGCGAAGACCTGTACTATCGGCTCAACACCATCCCAATACAAATGCCTCCGCTGCGCGATCGTGGCAACGACATCGTTCTGCTATTCCGCCTTTTTGCCATGCAAATGGCAGAAAAGTATCGCATACCGAAGGTTACACTCACCGAAGATGCCAAGAAGGTGCTCCTTAAATACAAATGGCCGGGCAACGTTAGGCAGTTGAAAAACATTACTGAACAGATGTCTGTCCTCAGCGAGACGAGGGAATTAGACGCAGAACACCTCAAGCACTACATTCCCGTCGATCCTGAAAGCACCCAATTGGCTACAATCAATCGGCCCGGACGTCACTCCTATGAGAGCGAACGAGAAATACTCTACAAGATTCTATATGAACTTAGGGGCAACGTCTCTGACTTGAGACGCGATTTAAATAACTTGCGAGAGCAGTTGAACGACACGCACAAGCTGAATGAGACCATTGCCTATCAAAACAATAAGTTTATAGAGGCCGAAGCCACTCAACTGCCTACAAAAACCAATGAGCCACATCCCATAGCAAACTTGGCACATCCTTCTGCTATAGAAGTAGAAGCAGAGGAAATTAAAAACGAGCCGGAAAGTCTCAATTTGAATGACATTGGACGGAAATTGGTGGAGAAAGCATTGGAAAGAAACGGAGGAAACAGGAAAAAAGCTGCTCAGGAGTTGGGTATTTCCGACCGCACACTTTACAGAAGAATCAAGCAGTATGGTCTGGACAAGAAATAAAGTCTCTGCCTCATTTGCAAAAAAAACAGGCATCAAGAGGCACCGGATGTTTACGGTGCTATGTTGCATATGCTTATCGTGCATTTCTCTGTGGCTTATATCCTGCAAGGTGAGTTACAGTTTCAATGGAGCCAGCATCGACTACACTAAGACCAAGACCATACAAATAGCCGACTTCCCCATCCGAAGCAGTTACGTGTGGGGACCAATGGCCCCCTTGTTTAATAACCAGCTTAAAGACATATATGCCAACCATACACGTCTGACTCAAGTGAAACGTGATGGCGATTTGGTTATCGAGGGTGAAATTACACAATACTCTCAACGTAACAAATCTGTTTCCAGCGAAGGGTATTCGGCTCAAACCGAACTGTCGATAACAGTTAATGTACGCTTTACAAACAACATCAATCACAACGAAGACTTTGAGCGTTCATTCACGGCAACACAGACTTACGAAACAACACAGAGTCTGAGCAGCGTTCAAGAGGAACTTGTCACACAAATATGCAAGGATCTTACCGAACAGATTTTCAATGCAACAGTAGCCAATTGGTAACCATAACTGAGACTTCGACTATATAACGCCAAACCTCACAACCAACAACTATCACACAATAATGGATATAGCTAATCTTATCAAACATCCGGAGCAGCTTGACAGCGAGACCCTTTACGATCTCCGCAGTCTGTTGGCGCTATACCCATACTACCAGACAGCAAGACTGTTGCTCCTGCAAAATCTTTATCTTCTCCATGACCCCACGTTCAATGAAGAACTGAAGCGTGCAGCAATATATATTACTGACCGAAAAGTTATTTTTAACTTGGTGGAAGCCGCGCACTACAGATTCAAGCTCTCTGAAACACCTCAAAACAAAGGAGCTCAGTTGAAAGCGGGGGAAAAAGCCGCAGAAAAACAAGATCGAACAATTTCCCTTATCGATAATTTCCTCGACTCTATTCCCGAAGACGACAAACCGGAGACAAAAACCAAACGTCGCCCCACCCCAGCCGATGCAGCTATAGACTATGTTTCATATCTGTTGGAAACAGAAAGTGAAGAGAATGAAGAAAATAGCCTGACGCCACAGCTGAAAGGACAGGATTTGATAGATAATTTCATAAATAATGAAAGTAAAAAAATCAAATTAAAAGAAGAGGTTGAGTATGTTCCAGTACTTGAAGAAACAACATCAGATGAGCAAAAAGAAAGCAATGAAGGCTATTTTACGGAGACATTAGCCAAAATATATATCAAACAAGGTCGATATGACAAAGCACTTGAAATAATTCAGCGTATAAATTTGAATTATCCAAAAAAAAGTGCTTACTTTGCAGACCAAATACGTTTCTTGGAAAAATTGATATTAAATAATAAAAATAAATAAGTAAAGAATTATGTACACTTTTTTTGTAGTTCTCATCGTCCTGGTGTCGCTACTGATGATTCTCATCGTACTCATTCAGGAGTCTAAGGGGGGCGGTCTATCAAGCAACTTCTCTTCTTCAAATGCCATCATGGGCGTACGCAAGACCACCGACTTTGTAGAAAAAGCCACTTGGGGACTTGCAGCCTTAATGGTTATTTTCAGTATCGTTTGTGCTTACACCGCTCCACAGGTATCTGCCGACCAGAGCGTGCTTGAAAGAACGGCTACAGAAACACAGACGACTAATCCAACAAATACTCAAGGATTTCAGGCCGCTCCAGCAGAAGGTGCCGCTAAACAGGATGCTCCAGCCGCCAAGGCTCCAACCAGTGCCCCAAAAGCACCTACAGCACCTGCAAAATAAATTGAAAAAAGTAAGAGATTTGTTTGGTTTAACCAAAATAATCTCTTATCTTTGCACTCGCTTAGAAACAAGCATTCTAACACGGTGGATGTAGTTCAGTTGGTTAGAGCGTCAGATTGTGGTTCTGAATGTCGTGGGTTCGAGTCCCACCCTCCACCCTCTCAAAAACAAGCGGGAAGCCCGATAGACAAAGGCTTCCCGCTTTTTTTATTATCCTACAATAACAATAGATAGTCGGCGAAGTATATATATCAATTTACGAAGAATTATGAGGAACTGTCGCTTTTGTTTAAACAAGAAGCTGGCTCTAACAAAAACAAGGCATCAATATATATAAGCTGTTTGCCCCCACTCATCCTCAGAATAAAGATTCAGCTGAACATTGCCACCACCAATTTCCTCTTCCTCGACTTCTCCGCCAAAGAAGCTTCCTTTGTATTGTGTTATGATGTTCCGTTTCACTTCTACGTCCCCGAATTCTTTTTCCACAAGCACATTATCACCTGCATCATGTGCAGTGACCTTTACTTTTAAAGCACTGTTGTCAGCGTGTGGGAATGTGTAGACTTCAAAAGTTCCAGGTTTGCCACGCATAGCTTCTGTTATATCGAAAGAATCACTCTGCCTGGAATTAACATTACCAAAACCATGCACCGCATCAAACGTAGAGCTACCGCCTGTATAATAAAAATGCATTAAGGCCACGTTCGACGGTATTTGGTCAGCAATGATCAGGCGAAACATCGCTACCGCACGCTTTAACTTGAGATCATACGTTCCCCCGTCAGTGAGTTCCAAGTCCTCGCAATAATAGAATGTATCGGTTAATTTACCACTGAAAGTTATCTTTTCAGGATTCTTCAATGCAGGATTTTTCTCCCCACTATGGGCAATCAATACCACCTTGTAAGTACCTGTCGGGATCAACAGTTTTAAATGCCCAAAATTCTCATCCTCTAATTTCTGATTAATCTGCTTTACTCTCACGCCTTTTTTATACAGAGCCAGACTTATACGACTGCACACAGACTTGACATCTGTGCCGCGTGAGAATGTATCTGCGAATGGCATCTGTTCAAGCTGAACAACATTAAAACGCACCATACGACTGTCTGAAACACCCCCATCCTCATCATCGCCGTCATCAATTATCATTTTCTGGCAAGATACTAATGATAAACATAACAAACCGAGCACCAAACATGCAAGATAAAACTTCTTCATAAGTTTCAAGATTAGATTGTTTTTACAAATATAAAAAAAATATATTGATATTTATACGCAAGAAGTAAAAAAATAATTTTTCCTCCAACATTGTATAAAAACAACCTTCAAATGCAAAGTATATTTAACATTTTATAAATGTACCGCAACCTGAAGATACAAAATCAAAGTACAAAACTTATTAGTCTTTTATTTTGCAGTTTCAGTCATTTACACTAACTTTGCAAGAGAAATCCGTCTAAGTTGGAGGAGATAACCAAAGGATTTATGTTCACGCATTCTCTATACGGCGAGTTTCCTTAATACGCAAAACGCTGGATTACAGCGTAGAAAACATCTTGGGGTTGACAGGATTTGACAGCAGGATGAGATGGTACGTAAGCACGCGGAGCGTCGGTAGCTTGCTCCTTAAACTGAGTTATCAAAAATTTAATTGGCGAAAACAATTACGCTCTCGCTGCCTAATCGAAGTACAGTAGATTACTGGCTTAATTCCGTCACAAGGTGATGGAACGAGACATCACTCCAAGGATGTTGTTCCGAATCTGAGGATATAGTGGTGCAGGAAAATCGGAAATAGCTCTTGCAGGCCTCGATGCAGGGGTGAGATTTAGAGGCTAAGGTAGCGGTTGGTGGTCCGGGTCTTGCCGTCACACGAAAATGAAGGCCGGAATAAACGTGTAGAAAGCGTATGATTTCCCTGTTTGGACGCGGGTTCGACTCCCGCCAGCTCCACAATGGCAAAGGCGAGAATGGATTTGATTTCCATTCTCGCCTTTGTTTGTATCTATTGGTGATGAGATTATTTAGAATTCACCTGACAATTGCATAAACTTATTTGCGAAAATCTTGCGAAGCAAAAGGTAAGGCAAGCCGCAAGGCTGAGTTCCAGTATTCCCAGTTGTGTCCTCCATTCCTTATGCGCAACTCGTCTTTGATTCCATTATACATGGAGAGCACATGCATATTTACAGACAATCCCATATCGGGATCATCATCGCCACAATCATAAAACCACCTAACCGTGCGCAGCTTTTCTATGGTAGCCTTGTCAGCATTAGCAAGAAAGTCTATCGTTGAATTTTCGTTTACAGATTGGGTTACAAGATAGAGCTTATCTTTACCATTTTTTCCTTCTTTCGGCTTATCACAAGTCAGCCACGCACTCATAGCATAACTCGATGAGAACATTTCCGGATGCTTCTGACAATAAACAGTGCTGGCACCACCACCCATCGAAAGTCCCATTATGGCCCGATGCTGCTTATCGCCTATAATTCTATACTTTTGTTCTACAGCCGGCAAAAACTCCGAAAAGAAGAATGTTTCATACTTCCATCCAGGCATATCAAAGAATCCATTCCATTGATGATGAACGTCGGGATGCCCGGCATTAGGCATAATGATCACCATTGGAGTGGCTTCGCCAGATTCTATCAATTCGTCGGCTATTTCTTTCATATGTGACCTATCGTTCCAAGTTCTGTAGGTGTTAGACAACCCATGAAGCAGATAAACCACAGGGAATTTCCGACCTTCCGTTTCGAATCCATCAGGAAGATACACGTTGTACAAAACCGTTGATCCCAATACTGTACTATAAATGCTGTCGGTGACAACTTTACCAGCCCATGAATATAGGCTGCTAAAACAAATAAGAAAAGATAAAATTAGTTTTTTGCTCATTTTATATATTTTAAATAAAAGGTATGAAGTTTGATAAAACACTGTCAAAGATACATCTTTTGTTTTATTTATGGATAAAATTCTTTCTTCTTCTGCTAATATCACAATAAGTATGGATATGAAATAAAGAACTTTTTGATTTCCATACGTTTAAAAACAGAGTCCGCCAAAATCGAAAACAATTTTGGCGGATCATGTTCGAATCTTACTTGACGAAACTCTTACTTCACGAGTTTCAGGTCATAAGACATACCTTCCTGCTTCACAGGCTCTTCGAGGTCAGCATTGACCATACGCAATGTAGAGTCGTTGAGCACCAAGAAATTAGTGGTAACATTCTTTTCCGTAGGCAATTTGAGATAGTTGTTCTCCTTACCGTCTACTGTTTTTGTATCAGCAATGGCAGTGCCTTGATAGCTGAAAGTCGTGTCCACTTCTGTTTCAGACTTCATATAGCTTTCAGTAAGACTGAATCCCATAGTAGAATCCTGTGCCATTACCAATCGATAGTTGATACCATAGCAGTCTGCTGCAGGCACCATACCCTCATAAACCACAGAGTCTGTTGCAGTTGTATCTCCTGCTTCAGCAGTGGTTGTTGTCTTTCCATTGTTGCAAGAAGCCATCATGGCCATGCAAGCAATAAACATAAAAACTGTTTTCTTCATTTTCTTATAAATTTACTAAACGCTTTATTTAATATTATGCAAATATAACGGGATTCTTGCTTTGTTATTGAAAAAATTGCGTTATACATTCATAAAATTTGTTATTTTATTATTTTTATAGACACGGGAAGCGTTTGCATGTGTCCTGCTGCATCCGTGAGATAAATCATGAAATGGTAGTCTCCCAGATCAATATCGTTAGGAATAGGGATGTCGTGCCTTGCTGTATAACTCTTTTTCCCACTTGGAATCTTAAACTCTTTCCTGTAGACCCAGGGCTTATCAGGCTCCTTATTTTCATCATTTTCGCATGTCACGTTGTGTTTTTCGTGATTATGATGGTCGAAATTATTATGAACTTCCAATGTATATTCTCCGAGTTCCTGGTTATCCCCAAACACATAGTTCACTGGAAGTATCTCACCCCGCTTATATTGTTGACAGTCAATGGGGCTGGCCACAATGCCGGTTCCACTGATTGTGGGTTTTTCCAAATCTTTGTTTACATCGTCGTCTCCATTGCAAGCAGCAAAAGTGACGAGACCCAAACATAGAGATGCAATGACTTTAATTGTTTTCATAGCCGTCGATAATATTCAATTTATTATTTTGTAATAATGAATCCTTCTACCTCTTCCATGTTAGAGATACCTTTGCTGTCGGTAACCGTGAAATGAAGGTGATATTCGCCGGCCGGACATTTCGCAGGAATAGTGATGTCTTTTACGAGCTCAAACGTGCCTGTCTTGCCCTCATAGCCTTCAATTTCGATAGGGTATTCATCAGCACCGTGAAACTCCAGCTCGATTTCCTTCACCGGATTCTTAACAGTAATCTGTGCCTTGATTGAAAGCTTACTACCGGCAGCACCGGTCTTAGCTTTGTCGTTGGGCGTTTCCAGCTTGATAACAGGAGCCTCGCTATTTACACCATCAATGGTAATATCGGTCTCCATGCTTTTCTTGGCATTGTTCATATCGGTCACAATGAGACTGAAATGATAAGTGCCGCTGGGCAGATTGTCAGTCAGATGCACGTGTTCATGAAACAAGGTTTCGAGCACATTGGTGTATTTGGCATCGGTCCACATTTGGTGTACAGAAGCCGCTCCACCTTTCTGCTTGATGGCAACCTCGATTGATTTAATTTTGGTTGTAGAAACAATGCCACACTCTATGTGGAAACCTTTGCCTGCAATGCCCTTCTTGGAATTGTCATGGCCGATTTCCACATTGCTGAATTTCACGTTTGCCACATCCGAATCATCATCGTTGCTGCATGAAGTGAGCGACAGTGTAAACATACTGAAGAGCGCGATGGCTCCCAAAAAGATTTTTTTGTTCTTCATTTTTGTTGTTTTTGTGAGGCAGTTGCCTCGAGTTTTATAAATAAGTATTCAAATTGTTCTAAAAATTAACCGTAGCCATCAGCGACACATTTCTTCCCGGCTCAGGTATGTAAATGAGCCTGTAGTAGCTGGTGTGGTCATAGTATTTTCTATTGAGCAGGTTGTCGGCATTGAGGCTCACTTTCAACTTGCCATGTCCGACCGGGAAAGTTTTTCCTGCCGTCATGTTGAGCGTGTAATAACCGGGGGTTGGCTCTTCGGGTGGCACAATGTCGTTCTGCGCACCCACAACGTGAACATTGAGAGCCACGAAGCCTTCTCTGTCGTGTTGTCTGTTGAACAGGTATTTCAGTCCGCCGTCTGCAGACCAAGGCGTAGAGAATGGCAGCGTGTACCCCTTTTTCTCACCCGACTTTTGCTCTGCGTGAAGATATTCGCCCTGAGCTTCAGCTTCCAGACAAGGCAATATCTTCCAATTTATCTTAACCTCAAAGCCGTATCGCAACACGCGGCTCTGGCTGTATTTGTAGAGCTGCAGTCCCTCATAGAAGTGAGGCGTGGGATTCATGTAGATATAGTTTGGAAAATAATTCAGGTATGGATCCACCTGAACATTCCATTTATCATTGTTCCAGTTGATACCCGCATCAAGTTGATACGATTCTTCGGGGTCGAGCCCGGAATTTCCTTTCTCATATCTGAATATATGATAGTTCACACCGTCGGCGCCCAGCTCCTTGGGAATGGGTATACGGAAACTCTTGCCAACGTTGGCCTTGAATATCCAGTTGCCCAATGCGTAATTCATGCCTGCCGACCACGTCACACTATTGAACGTGCGACTGATATTACCCGACCGCTCTTTGTATGCCGAGTCGGTGTCGTTGATAGGCGTCAGATACCAATCGCTGTAACGGTGAATCTTGGTATGCGCATAGTCATAACGCACACCGAAATTCACGGCAAATTCTTTGTTGATAGCGAAACGGTCGTAGGCGTATGCGCCCAACGAGAGCGTCTCAAAGTCGGGAATGATGAAGCCCCACCCCCGTCGACGGTTGTGCTGATATTCTGCATTGACCCCTGCTTTAAAATCATGTTTCTCAGCAATGGGTACTGCCATTTCCAAATTTGCCGTATAGGTGTTTTTATTAAATTGTCGCTCCAAAGTGTTGGAGGGTTTCGGCATATATCCATGCGATACCGGCTCCGAAAATTCTTTTCTGATATTGTTCTGATAGGCCAAGATACCCTTTAAAACCAATGGGCCGGCCTGATAAACCGAATGACTCGACACTTTCAGATGGTTTACGCTCTGATAGGGCAAATCTATGTCGCGGCGCGAACGGTCATAGTCGAGTTTTGAGTTTCTGATCTCCAACCCGTGTGCATTGGCGAAGAATCCGCTCTTGGCATACGAATTGGAAAGCTGAAGATCGGTGTGCAGCCGATACCCAGTGTAGCCCAAAGTAAAGCTGCCGTCAAGCTCTTTGCCGGCCGTGTTACGTAGACGCCTGTCGTGCAGTCCTATGCGATAGGAATAGTAGGCGATGGTGTCGGTCGTAACCTTGTAGTCAGCATAGTCGATGGCTGTGAGGTTGGTGCGCCAGTAAAACCTTTTTCGGCGTCCTTCCATCTTGGCCGACAGTCCCAACGATTCGTTGTTGGAACGTGCAAACAGCGACACGCTGCCCTGAAACGGCTTGGTGGGGATATAGTTGGAGTAGAGATTGATGACACCTCCTATGGCATCGGAACCATAGAGCAGTGCTGCCGGTCCCTTGATAATTTCTATACGATCGATGGCATACTGGTCTATCTCCAACCCATGATCGTGTCCCCATTGTTGTCCTTCATGCTTAATACCGTCTTCGGCCACCACCATACGATTGAATCCCAACCCCCTGATAATGGGTTTCGATTGTCCGGAGCCAATGTTCATAGCCTTTACACCGGGAATTCCCTGAAGGCTCTGCATCAGACTTCCGGCGAAATTTGTGGTCAGATAGTCATGGTCGATCATCACGCTATTGACAGACGATTGCATCTGAAAATCCCTTTTGTTGTTGCCAACGATTGTCACGCCCTGTAACGTCACACCGGTATCAACACATACAGTATCAGTAAACAATGGCGAACCCTTCGTGTGGATATTATGGCCGTGAGCCACAAAACCTTGTACGAGAGACGGTGACAACAGAACAAAAGTCAATAAAACTTTAGTCATTGTCGAAAATAAAAAATAATAAATGTATGCAGCAAACCTATGCCAAACCAGTGATTGCTATAAAATCATATCAATCCTTTAGCTCGGTGAGCATATAGTTATCCCTTCCTTTGAATAGGGCTGCGAATTTAAGGGGAAAGTTCTTTAAATATGATAAGGGGGCGCCCGGAGGCTTACGACGGTGAGTTCTTCAAAGCTATAACGGACCTTGAAGAAGAAAACTGCGACAATGCTCGTCACTACCAAGACACAGTTGAACACAATGTTCTCGGCCTTATTGAAAGAGAAAAAGGCAAAGTGACAGATTGAACAGCTATCGACATTGTGACAGGCAGCCTTTGTGTTGCAGTTTTCGGCAAGATCGTGAATGCTACAAACATGAACGGCCTTGGTGACCATTGGCATCATAAAGAGCGCCAACAGCAACCATGCGATGAAAGTCCGCTTCGTGCTATGTTTGTAATTATTCATCAATTTCAATATTTGGTTGCAAAAATACAAGGTTTCCGTATATAAATAAAATATTAACATAAAAATTAACCTTGTTTAGTATTTTCACTTTACCAGCAGAATCCGTTATCAGACGGACAATGCTGTTGTTGATGTCTTACTCCCACCCCACATCATATCACGTTCCCGTCCTTTCCACCGCTGTTGGTCTCTCCATACTATCACGTTTAACACAGCCAATTGATAGGTTGCAAGCAAACTCTCCTTTTTATATATGGTAGGCTCAATTGTTGATATGAGTATAGGCCATTGCACTCTTCCTATTTTCCACTTATATCTTTCCCTACCTTCCTCCTTCCCGGAGATAACCATGAACAGCGTTTCTTGTAAAACCTGTATTTTTCTTTACAAACACCCCTGTAAAATTCGCTTATTTC
>KQ959474.1:15706-107417 GCA_001552765.1 Bacteroidales bacterium KA00344 | reverse complement strand
CGTCCGAAATTCGTTAAATTTGCGATAATTCGTAGCTTGTTGATAATCAATACATTATACAATGACGCCTTTCCTAAGCATATTTTGCAATTCGCGGTTGCATATCGAATGGCTGCGCGAAAGAGCCTTAACCGCAACGTGAATGAGCCTTAACCGTGTCGTCACTAAGGCTTAACCACGCCACCATTAAGCCTCCGTCACGGTGTGTCGAAATTCAGAGCGGACAAAACGAAGCATTTTTGGGTTGAACGAGCGGACAACAAGGCCAAAAACATAGCCCTTTTTGCGCTGGATGCCTTCAAAATAATCACCGAAAAACAGTAATCTTATTTTACACAAAAAAGGGATTCGGGAAGCGTGTAAAAGGTTATCAAGTATGCACCAGATTCATTCTATGAATGGGTGTTTGGTATTCGTTCGTATGATTTTCGGCATTTTCTTGGAGATTCTAAAAAATCTTCCGACATTTGCCTGACATTTCGTGAAAGAGGTGTCGAGCGAAGGTGACCTAAGCAATCCGGCCTTCCAATCTTACAGAGAAAGTTTTGAATCGGATATTCACAAACGTTTTAAGCATCTCGCAGGAATGTTTAATTGATGAACAGCACATGAACTTCATGCCATACGTTTTGAGCATTACCGGCTCCGACAACACCGGTGCTTCCGGAATACAAGCCGACATCAAGACCATATCGGCTTTAGGAGGCTATGCTCTGACGGCGCTTACCACAGTGACTGTGCAGGATGGGCAGGGCATACACGACTTGCTCAACCTGCCGTGCGACATCGTTGTCAGACAGGTTAGAGCCATCATAGAAGACTGTCGGCCCAAGACCGTGAAAGTGGGGATGGTGCGCGATGCCGACACGATTGCGGCTTTAAAGAACGAAATTGTGGGTTGCACTCACAGAGTGATGGTGCCGGGAATCGTGACTTCTCATGGCAAACAACTGATTGGCGATGAAGCCATCAACGCATGGATACAAAAACTCATTCCCGAAGCCACTATACTGCTCACACGATGTAACGAAGCCGAAGTCTTACTGGGCAGACCCATTGTTTCGGATGACGACATGCTGGAGGCGGCCCAACAATTTACCGACATGGGAGCACAAGCTGTGCTCATACGTGGCGGACACCAGACCGAAGGCCGACTCACCGCCGTACTGATGACAGAGGGAAAGCATCAGTTTTTCAGTTCGCAAAATACTGAAGGGTGGCAACGGCACGGCGTGGGCGGAGCACTGTCGGCAGCCATTGCCACGCACCTGGCTATGGGCAGCAACATCACAACAGCCATCAGCCGTGCCCACGACTATCTGCACAGCCAAGTGGTGTATGCCGTAGACAGTAGCATTCAAGGACACCGACAAGCTGACCTCTACAACCAGTTCATGGCCCTCATTGCAACGCATTATCGTGAGGCCCACGACGTGGCGTTCTATGCCGATCGTCTCGCCATCACTCCCCGCTACCTTACACGCATCACGGCCACGATAGTGGAGAAAACGCCCAAACAGGTTATAGCCGACTACATCATGCGCGAGGCCTCTACCCTATTGGCCACGTCAAGACTTACCATCAGTGAAATCGCCACCAAGCTCGGCTATTCGTCACTCCCCATGTTCAGTAAGTTCTTCAGTTCACATCAAGGCTGTTCACCCGTAGAATACCGCAACCGTATGAGCCGCTTGTGAATTTCGGCACAATGTTTATCCATATGAGAACAGGAACTTGTCTGTTCTCATTTTTATATATAGCTTTGCGGCCAGTAGTTTTTAATCATTAATAAAACAATGGAAGACAGAACAGATCTCAACCGCAATTTGGCACAAATGCTCAAGGGCGGTGTTATTATGGACGTTACCACCCCCGAACAGGCACGCATAGCCGAAGCTGCCGGAGCCTGCGCCGTGATGGCCTTGGAACGCATCCCTGCCGACATACGTGCCGCCGGTGGCGTTTCGCGTATGAGCGACCCGAAGATGATTAAGGGCATTCAGGAAGCCGTGAGCATTCCTGTGATGGCCAAATGTCGTATCGGACATTTCGTTGAGGCACAGATTTTGGAGGCTGTCGAGATAGACTATATCGACGAGAGCGAGGTACTGTCGCCTGCCGATGATGTTTATCACATCGACAAACGCGAGTTCAAGGTGCCGTTTGTGTGTGGTGCCAAAGACTTGGGCGAAGCCTTGCGCCGCATCAACGAGGGAGCCACGATGATACGCACCAAGGGCGAGCCGGGCACGGGCGACGTGATACAGGCCGTGCGCCACATGCGCATGATGCAGAGCGAGATGCGCCGACTGGTGTCGATGAGCAAAGACGAGCTTTACGAAGCTGCCAAGCAGTTGCGTGTGCCCTACGACTTGGTGGAGTATGTACACGAGAACGGCAAACTACCCGTAGTAAACTTTGCCGCCGGAGGCGTGGCCACACCGGCCGATGCTGCCCTGATGATGCAGTTGGGAGCCGAAGGTGTGTTCGTGGGTAGTGGCATCTTTAAGAGCGGTAATCCTGAGAAGCGTGCACAGGCCATCGTGAAGGCCGTGACCAACTATGACAATCCCAAGATGCTTGCCGAGTTGAGCGAAGATCTTGGTGAGGCCATGGTGGGCATCAACGAGAGCGAGATACAATTATTGATGGCAGAGCGCGGGAAATGAAAATTGCCATCTTAGCATTGCAAGGAGCATTTGCCGAACATCGGCAAATGCTCACCCGTATGGGTGTAGACTCGTTTTTGGTTCGTAATGTGGAAGATTGGGCACAACCCAAAGACGGCCTGATCATTCCCGGCGGCGAAAGCACCACGATGATGCGGCTCGTGCAAGATCTTGGGCTATACACCCCTATCAAGCAGGCCATTGAGTACGGATTGCCCGTGTTTGGTACCTGCGCAGGCCTCATCATGCTCGATGCCAACCATCTGGGCACCATGAACATTCTCGTGAAACGCAACGCCTACGGCCGGCAGCTGGGCAGTTTTGTCGCTCAGGCAGACATGAAAGGCATTGGCAATATGGACATGGTATTCATTCGTGCACCGTATATCGAACAAGTGAGCGAAGGATGTGAAGTGCTGGCCACCGTAGACGGAAACATCGTTGCTGCCCGACAAGGCAACCAACTGGTTACAGCCTTCCATCCCGAACTAGGAGAAGACACCCGCACACACGAGTATTTTGTAGACATCTGCAGATCATTTTCCAACCATAAACACAACAGCAATACCTAATCAGCACCAACAAGGCTAAAGTTGTGGAGCCCAATTACAAAAACATTTGCAAAAAACATCATTCAAGAAACGGCAAAGGGAACACCCAAAAGTATAAAATCCCTTTGCCGTTTCCACATATTATCAGTATCTTTGCACGTCATTGACAATATTTTAGCAAAAAAACAGTTAGAGTATTAGATAATAAGACCAAGAACATATTCATAATGAAAAAACTCATTATAGGCATCATGCTATCAGTTCTGTGCCCATTGGGTATAGAGGCACAATCGGCTATGACCGACTCTCAAGTTGCAGAGTTTGTGCAGAGAGAAGTTAGTCGAGGTACCTCACGTGCCCAAATTGTGACCAAGCTGATGCAAAACGGCGTAGACATCTCCCAAATGCGTCGTGTAGAACGAAAATATAAGCAGCAGATGAATGAAGAAGGGATGGGGACCGCCACTCCTAACCCTCAAAACAAAACTCGTCTACGCACCAACAACGGTAACATCAAGAAGTTTGACAAGCAAGATACAGAGCGCGAAACCATGCAGCGCTCCAACACCACTTCCCATCGTATTCAGAACACCCCACAATGGCAACATGAATACAATGAATACGACGAGGACTTTGTCCGGATGGAGGAAGCATTGGGAGAAATGGCTCCCATAGATTCCTTGGATATGCTGAAGCAGATTCTGGAACAGAGGAAACTTGACAAGAAAAAGGTTTTCGGTCGCGACATCTTCAACAACAAGGACCTGACCTTTGAGCCTGCCATGAATATTGCAACTCCCCAAAACTATCGTCTTGGTCCCGGAGATGCGGTGATCATTGACATTTATGGCGCATCGCAGAAGACCATCAATGCTTCTGTTTCTCCCGACGGTGAGATTGTTATCGAAAACTTTGGCCCTATCCAAGTAAGCGGACTGACTGTAGCACAAGCCAACAATCGCATACGCAGCAAGCTTGGCGCCAGATATCAAAGCAGCAAAATAAAAATTTCGCTCGGACAGACACGCACTATCTCCATCAATGTGATGGGCGAGGTGAAAACGCCGGGTACCTATACCCTATCGGCTTTTGCCAGCGTGTTCCATGCTCTGTATATGGCAGGAGGCACCAACGATTTGGGTACACTGCGCAATATCAAGATATACCGTCACAACAAATTGGTGAGCGTGTGTGACATTTACGACTACATTCTCAACGGAAAGATGACGGGCAACGTTCGTCTGGCCGATGGCGATGTGATTGTCGTCGGCCCCTATGACTGCCTGGTGAACATCACGGGTAAGGTGAAACGTCCCATGTTCTATGAGATGAAAAAGACAGAAAGCCTTGAGAGTCTCTTGAAGTATGCAGGCGGATTTTCCAGCGGAGCCTATAAAAAGGCTGTGCGCGTAAACCGCAAGACAGGGCGCGAATATGCCGTTTTCAACGTCGAGGAATTCGATATGAGTGGATTCCGCATTGCTGATGGCGACAGTGTGAGTGTAGATTCCATTCTCCCCCGCTATCGGAACACCGTAGAAATCAAAGGAGCCGTGTTCCGTCCGGGTATGTATCAACTCGGTGATGGCATCAACAGTGTGCGCACATTGATAGAACACGCCGAAGGATTGACCGAAGAGGCTTTCACCAACCGAGCAGTGATGCACCGCATGAAAGCCGACCGAACTTTAAAAGTGGTGAGTGTGGATGTTGATGGCATTATGAGCGGACGTATAGCAGACATTCCCCTGAAAGAAAACGACGTGCTCTTCATTCCAAACAAGCAAGAAACCATGACCGAGCGCACTATCACCATACACGGCGAGGTGCAATATCCGGGCATCTACAAATATGCCGACAACGAGACATTGGAAGACTTTGTGCTGCAAGCCGGAGGATTGAAAGAATCCGCATCGACGGTCAAGGTGGACGTTTCGCGCAGAGTGAGCAACCCCAAAGCTCTGTCTACCGACAGCATCATTGCACGGACCTATAGCTTTGCATTGAAAGACGGATTCGTTATCGATGGGGAGCCGGGATTCACGCTCCAGCCGTTCGACGAAGTGTATGTACGCAAGAGTCCGGCTTATTCTGAGCAACAAAATGTAACGATAGAAGGCGAAGTGATGTTTAGCGGAACATATACCCTGAGTAAACGCAACGCCCGTCTGACCGACCTTCTGGAGGCTGCCGGCGGCGTGACCGACCTGGCCTATATAAAGGGTGCACGGCTGGAGCGCAGACCCAACGAGGCAGAACGTGCCCGCATGGAAGCTGTCCTGAAAATGCAACAGGAACAACTGCAACAACAACTGCTCCAATTGGCTGCAAGCAGCAACAATGCCGGAAATATTCAGCAGATGGGTCAGCAAGCATCGAACACACAGTTGCAGAAATTCGAAATACCTAACACATTCCCTGTTGGTATTGAATTGGACAAAGCTATTGAAAACCCCGAAAGCGACGCTAATATCGTGCTGCGTGCCGGCGACCGTCTCGTTCTTCCACAATATACAGCTACCGTAAAGATAAACGGTGCGGTGATGTATCCCAACACCGTAGCCTATCAGAAAGGCAAGCGTGCCAAATATTACATCAACTCGGCCGGTGGATTTGCACAGAATGCCCGTAAGAGCAGCGCATACGTCATCTATATGAATGGTATGGTGTCTAAGGTGAGCCAGGGTGCAAAAATTCAGCCAGGCTGCGAAATCGTGGTTCCCAGTAAAATCACACGCAAGATGAACATTGCCGAAACCATGAGCCTTGGCACCGGCATGGCCAGCATCGCCGCAATGATTGCGACAATAGCGAATATGACTAAGTAACAGAGACACACTGAATGTATAAAAAATATGGAACAAAACCAATCTGAAATCATTGATCTCAGGCTTCTGTTAAGAGAAATATTGCAGCACAAAAAAACATTTGCCATTGTACTGCCCATTGTCTTTGTGCTATCATCTCTATTGATTATCTGTATCCCAAGAACATACACATCCGACATTAAGCTGGCGCCCGAAATAGAGAACTCTGCAACCGGCAGAAACGCCTTGAGTTCGCTGGCTTCAACGTTTGGTGTTGATTTGTCAGGCATGCAAACCTCTGACGCTATCTCCCCCATGCTTTACCCAGACTTGATGGAGGATAACGGATTCGTTGCGGGGCTCTTCCCTATAAAGATAAAAACCGCTGACGGTGCAATCTCTACAACGTATTATGACTACTTGAAAAAACACAAGAAATATCCGTGGTGGGAGAGCGCGTTCGTATGGCTTAAACGGCTCTTGCCACAACCGGCAGAGAATTTGGCGATTGGTCAAAACAAACAGGGATTCAATGCGTATCACGTTTCAAAACGTGACAACGATTTGATGAGCAGCATTAGAAACGACATTACTATAGATGTAGACAAGAAATATGGCGTTATCACTATCAAGGTGTCCTCGCAAGATCCTCTTGTCTGCAAAATGATGGCAGACTCTGTGAAAGACCATCTGCAGGTTTTCATCACGCAATACCGTACGAACAAAGCTCGCCTGGACGAAGCCTATTATCATAAACTGATGAATGAGGCCAAGCAAACCTACACACGCACCCGGCAAGCGTATGGACGCTTTGCGGATGCAAACGAAGACGTGATTCTGCAAAGTTACAAAGCCAAGCAAGAAGATTTGGAAAATGAGATGCAACTTCAGTATAACACTTATTCCATGCTGAACACTCAATGGAAAGCCGCAAGGGCACGAATACAAGATGCCACCCCGGCCTTCACCATACTAAAGGGAGCTTCTGTCCCCATTAAGCCAACGGGACCCAAACGGATGCTGTTTGTAATATTCATGCTGGTAGTTGCAAGTTTCTTTATCGTAGGCCATATCGTTAAAAAAGAAATCCTAAAAAAATCTCCCCTGCAGGGCACAAGATCAGAACCATAATGGAAGCATCTCAGAGGATTATTTTCAACACTCTTGCGCAATATGGGAAGTCCATTATCAATATATGCCTTTCACTATATTCCACAAGGTTGGTGCTGTCGGCCTTGAATATTAGTGACTACGGCATTTACTCGGTGATTGCCGGTGTAGTTGGCATTCTGGGCTATCTGACTAATTCCTTAGTGGTGACAACACAAAGGTATCTGTCATTTTATTATGGCATCGGCGATAAAAAACAAGTGAAACGACTATTTGCAAACAGCCTGCTTATTCACCTTGTTTTGGGACTATTGCTTTGCCTGCTGCTTTTTATGTTGGAAAATTATCTTGTCAACCATTTTCTAAACCTCCCGGCAGAACGCCTACAGGCAGCAGAAATGGTTTATTCGGCAATGGTGCTGATGCTTCTTGTTACTGTCGTCACTTCTCCTTTCAAGGCCCTGCTCATTGCAAGGGAAAATATCATATACATTTCAGTCGTAGAAATAATAGACGGAGTGCTGAAGCTGCTCCTTGCGTTGAGCTTGGCAATCATAGGATTCGACAAACTTGTCTTTTACGCTATAGGCATGCTTTTTGTGCTGTCGTTAAACTTAGCTGCATACATTGTTTATGTTTTTATAAAATATGAAGAAAGCCATACAGGCATCTCCTTGTCTATATTTGACAGAAAAAGTACTGCACAATTACTGGGATTTGCCGGCTGGACAACTTACGGGATGGTAGCCGGTATGTGTCAGACCCAAGGTTTAGCCATTGTACTGAATAATTTTTTTGGAACAGTTATCAATGCTGCATTTGGAATTGCCTCACAAGTCAATGGAGCAATAAGATTTGTCTCCACATCAGTTCTAAACGCCATGAATCCCCAAATCATGAAAGCTGAGGGATCCGGAGAACGGGAAAAGATGTTAGAGCTGGCGAGCAAGGAAAGCAAGTTCTCTACAGCTTTAATGATGATAGTCTCGATTCCCGTCATGATAGAGATGCCTGCCATACTGAGCTTTTGGCTTAAAGAGGTGCCGGTCCACACCACTGTTTTTTGCCGGGCATTGATGTTGGCTTTCCTAATAGACCAGACTACACTCGGGCTTCATGCTGCCAATCAGGCTACCGGAAAAATAAAGGTGTACTCACTCATCATGTTTTCACCCAAAATTCTAATAGTACCGATTGCATGGATTCTTTTCAAGGTCGGCAGCAGCATCGTTTCTTTAATGTCTGTCTATGTGGCAATGGAATTTTTTGTGGCAATAACCAGGATTCCATTTCTGCATTTTACCGCAGGATTGCGTATCAAGCCTTATCTTTCCCAAGTCATTTTGCCACTCATGCCATTGACTGCTGTATTGCTTGTGTCCGGGATCACTCTCAGTCTACTGCCGAATTTCCCATTTCGCTTCGCCGTAACCACTGTTGTTTCGTCTTCAATCGGATGTTTGGCACTGTTGCTTTTTGTCTTGAACAAGAACGAAAAGAAATATATAACAAGTCTCTTTAAAAAGTAAAAAATATGAGGATAGACACAAGTAAAATATGGATGGTTGATATCTGCAAACTCTATCTTATCAAGAAAGATTCGCTGGCTAAATGGCTTTTCATTGTAGGAGCCACCATCTCATATTTTGCCACCTTGCGTCCCTGGTTTCTATGGTCGATTGGAAACATCCACATGGTGCTGGCCAGCATATTCATGATAGCCTCCATGACAATATCAGCCACACTAAGGAAGCCTTTGTTTAAGAACAATCTCTTTCTAGCACCCACTTTCACCTGTGCTGTATTATTTTTTTATGAGAGATTATTCCATGAAACAAACCTTTCAGGATACATTGGAACTTTTTTCAATGTCTTCTTATTTTATTCGATATACCGAGTTAATCCAAGAATCATTCAAGAAACTACAACTGTCATTGCAAAGATTTTAGCTCCCTTCCTCGCTGTCTCTTTGGCTTGTTTCTTTCTTTACCTGATGGGGGTTCCTTTCCCTGGCTACGACCTTCAATTCGGAGAAGACTTCTATTCGTTTACTAATCATTATTTATTCATGATTGACGACAGAACTCTCTTTTCTGTCTTTCCTCGATTCCAATCCGTATGCTTGGAGCCATCGCACTTAGGAACAGCCTGTGCTGTCCTGCTCCAATGTCAACGCAATAATTGGAAAAAATGGTATAACATCGTATTGCTGGCTTCAACTTTATTCTCATTTTCACTTGGAGCTTATGCTTACCTGACTGTAATCGTTTTTCTAAACTTATGGATAAATCGCAAAAAGATTCTTGCCAAAGCTCTCGTCATGATTGGCTTGATTTTGACTGTCGTCATTGGCTCTTTCTTCTATAACAACGGTGATAATTTGATACACGACCTCATTATTCTTCGTCTGGAAATTGATGAGGGAGAATTGTCCGGTAACAACAGAACTTCTATAGACTTTGATAAGGAATACGATTCCTTCCTTAAGTCTGACGATATACTAATAGGACGCGAATTAAAAGAAGACCTTGGCAATTCCGGGTATAAGGTGTTTATATATAGATATGGTATTATTGGTCTTGTGCTAATGCTCAGCTTCCTTGTGATTACTCTAAAAGGTTCTAAAAACTCTCGAGCAGGAATTTCCGCATTAACCGTTGCCTTGCTTATCTTTAGTGTAGATGCCTTTGTGACATGGTTCTGCAGATACCTACCACTATATGCTACAGCAACGCAAGAAGCAGATAAGACTACGAATGCTAAACAAAGTAATACAATATGAACATATTATTTGACTTTATTTCCTTACAAAATGCCGGTGGTGTTGGAGGTGCTGCTGGTTTCACGAAGGCTGTGTTTGACGACGTGATAAGACAAAAGTCAAAAGACACAAACCTTGTTGGACTATATGACAGTCAAAAACCGGAAGGAGGACTCTGTAGTTATAAAGTCCTTGCTGCCCAATATGATATCAAGATTGTAGATGTAAATACGAACACAATTTCGAATATTATCGAACAGGAAAACATTGACGTTTTTTTTATTGCAATTGGACAATTTTTCGCTCAGTACGATTTAAATGGTATCCATTGCAAGACCGTGATGTTCATTCACGACATCTATGACGTTGAAAGAAATGACAATCATATTGATCTTTTGATAGCAGACCCTCTCAAAGATTCTAAGGTTGCTGTATTCAAACGGTGGGGTAATGTTTTCTCCAGACGTTGGAGAAAGCAGGCTGATACAACGTACAATAAAATCATTCCCCTATACAGTGCCAAAAACACTGTAGCCTATACTGTATCAAAATATACCGTAAATGCATTGCATTACTTTTTTCCTTCCTTAAAAAAGGAAATACGAGTATGCTATTCTCCCATGAGACTTGTACAACTACAAAACGAGATTGGGAACAACGCCTTGAGACACTTAATTCAATCAGGCACACCATATCTCTTAATGGTATCCGCAAACCGCAAATATAAAAATGCTCCGATAGCAATAAAAGTCTTTCAGCGATTAACAAAAGAATATCCAAATCTTCAGCTGTTGACTTTGAAATATGGAAAAACCACCCATGCCAATCATACAGATATAGACTTTTTATCCGATTCTGATTTGCAACATGCGTATCAACATGCACTTGCTCTTGTCTTTCCTTCGTTCTTTGAAGGATTCGGCTATCCTCCTATCGAAGCATTCAGATATGGCACCCCTGTTATCGCATCAAATGTGACCAGCATACCGGAAATCGCCGGTGATGCCGCAACCTATTTCTCACCATTTTATCCTGCAGACTTGTATCGAGCTGTAAAATCTGTTATCGAAGCCCCAGAAGCAAAGAAAGACAAGATGGCTGCAAAATATCTTCAACTTACAGAGATTCAAAAAAAAGGACTTAATCAACTTTCACAACAAATACTCGCCAAGCAAATATTATGAAACCAAGAATTATCGCACTTTACCTACCACAATTTCACCCAATACCAGAAAATGATGAATGGTGGGGCAAAGGCTTCACGGAATGGACGAATGTTGCCAAAGCACACCCTTTGTTCCGCGGGCATTACCAACCCCGCATACCCGCCGACTTGGGATTTTATGATTTGCGCCTTCCTGAAGTTAGAGAACAGCAAGCTGCATTGGCAAAAGAAGCAGGCATCGAGGGATTTTGTTATTATCACTATTGGTTTCATGGAAAACAATTGCTGGGACGCCCGTTTAATGAAGTTTTAGCATCCGGGAAGCCTGATTTCCCTTTCTGCTTATGCTGGGCAAACCATGACTGGACCAATAAGACATGGAAGAAAGGCAGCAGTCTGAAAGCTGACTCCACAATCATGAAAATGACATATTCCCAAGAGGACCATATTGCACATTTCAAGGCCCTACTCCCTGCTTTTAAAGATGATAGATACATTAAAGTTGATAACAAACCTATCTTTGTAATTTGGGCTCCTCGGGATATTCCAAATACCAAACATTTTATTGCTCTTTGGCAAAGGTTAGCCTTAAAAAACGGCTTACCGGGTATTCATTTTATAGGACAAACGGATAACACAGGGAAGGGGCTTCCTGGACAAAGAAGAAATTTTTATTCTGCAAATATGGCGAAAGATTATTACAACTCTATTTTTAATTTAGGATTCGACGCCGTTATGTCTTCTGGCTATCGTAGAGCAGTAGGAATGGTACAGGGTAGACTTCGTATGATGTGGAATATGCTAACCATCAAAACATTTATTCCATCCTACATTCGCATGGATTATTCCAAACTCATGAAATATTATTATGTGAAAGAGGATGCGTGGGAAAACGTTTACCCAACCCTTCTACCACAATGGGATCGTACACCAAGGTCTGGTAGCAAATCAGAAATACTCACCAATAGTACGCCTGAAAAATTTAAAAGAACTATTAATGAAGCCCTACGTCTTTTAAAAAATAAGAAAAGCGAACACCAAGTACTTTTCTTAAAATCATGGAATGAGTGGGGAGAAGGTAACTATGTAGAGCCAGATCTTCGTTTTGGAGATGGATGGTTACAAGCTATCCGAAAATCTATCAGTGACGTTTATAAGCTATAATAATTCCTTTTTAATGGCTATTTCAATATACAATATAAAAAAATGGTATAATATGATGTGTGGAAAAAGTATTTTACACGTCAATCAAGATATAGGCAAATGTTTTTCTAAAACAGAACTACTGGGCTATTATAACAATTTGACTGAAAAAGTAACAAAACAATCCAATCTTGTAGATACACAAGAATTACCTACTATATTACAAGAAGATGGAGTGATAATTGTTTTTCCCGTAGCGGTATTTCAATACGCATTAGGTTGTTACGACCTTTATTTACTAAAAAAAGACGATCGATATTTAAATAAATTCCTTCAATTAGCAGCATGGACTTTTCAAAACCAAGACCAAAAGGGCAGATGGGATAACTTTTCACACACATACCCTCAACACCCTTATGGCGCAATGGCACAAGGAGAAGCTGTGTCCGTATTGCTCCGTGCTTACAAAAAAACAAATGATGAAAAATTTTTGGAAGCATCTCACAAAGCAATTAACTATATGCTACAGCCCATTGAGAAAAACGGAACGACTCTCTACGACGGTCAAGATGTTCTACTGAAAGAGTTTCAGCATCTACCGTTAGTAATGAATGGTTGGATTTTTGCATGGTGGGGCTTATATGATTATGTTCTAGTTACACATGATTCTGGAGAGTATCTATCGATCTTGGAAAAATCATGCTCCTCGCTTATCAAGTTTTTACCGAAATTTGACACCTACATTTGGAGCAAGTATGATGCTGACAAAAAATTAGCATCACCCTTTTACCATCATCTGCATATAGCACAAATGCAAGCTATGTACATTCTAACTGGGAATGAAGTCTTTAAAAGATATGCAGACAAGTGGAAAGAAAAAGAGAAGAATGTGTTCTGTAAAACTACAGCTTTTTTATTAAAGGCTGTACAAAAAATAATGGAATAAAAAGAAGTTATGAAAAAGATAACTGTATGCGGTGCCTTTAGACTCAATGATAAGCCAAAAGGCGGACAAGAAATAAAAACATGTATTTTGGCTACAGAGCTAGAAAGAACGTTTAAGAAGATACACAGAATTGACACTTTAGGAAGGTGGAGTAAGTTGAAAAACATCTTTCAGTTATTAGTAGCCGTTGCCACATCCTACAATATCATCATCTTACCTGCTCATAAAGGGCTTATTGTAGAAGCTTTACTTTTAAGATCCATCAACTTTCTTTTTCGCCGAAATATTTTTTATGTTGTCATTGGAGGATGGCTTCCAGACTATTTGCAAAATCATCCATGCACGGCTAGCAATATTCGCTGTTTTAAAGGTATCTTTGTCGAAACAAATACAATGAAAAATAGCTTAGAAAAGATGGGGTATACCAACATTATTTATATGCCTAATTTCAAACCTTTAGAGATACTAAATACTGATTGCATTAAAACTGATTTTGAAAAGCCCTACCCATTAGTAACGTTTTCACGCGTTACAGCAAAAAAAGGTATTGAAACAGCTGTAAATTTAATTACTCAAATCAACAGGGAATACAGAAAGCCGATCTTCACATTAGATATTTATGGAACTATTGACACTGTAGATGAGGCATGGTTTTCTCATCTGCAAAATAACTTTACAGATGAGATTAAATATAAAGGCAATGTTGCTTTTAACAAAAGTCCAAAAGTCCTTTCTAAATATTTTGCTTTACTTTTTCCTACCGAATATTACACAGAAGGTGTTCCTGGAACTATTATAGATGCATATGCTGCCGGACTTCCTGTTATTTCTTCACGTTGGAAAAGTTTTGATGACGTCGTTATAGATAGACACACAGGCTATGGGTACCAATTTGGAAATATCGATGAACTTCGCAATCTTCTTCTACAAATCGCCAAGAATCCCAATATGATTATTTCGCTTAAAAAAAAATGTTTGCATAAAGCATATTTTTTTCTTCCAGAAAATGCTATGTATCCTTTGATTAATTTGTTATAAATATGAAAATTTGCTTCCTGCTTTCAGATATTTCCCATACCGGAGGTATTGAACGAGTTTCCTCTATTCTTGCACAACAATTATTGTCTGATGAACCTAATCTCACAATTGACATTGTGTCTCAATTTCAATCTTCTAATAAAATTTGGTATTCATTCAAGGGATGTGAACTCAAATATATATCAATGCGTAGTTTTAACGCTAAGCCCCATTCCATAAAGCGATTAGTACGCGTTCTCAGTAACATCCAAAATATTAGAACTTTTTTTTCAAAAAATAAATATGACATTATCATTGCCCAGTCATTCCCTAATACTTTTATGCTCTATCTTTCTGGCATTTCCCTCAAAAATGTCATTGCTGTAGAACATGTTTATTATGATTACTATAATCAATTCATAAAAAAAATTCGCAATCATGTCTACAAACAAGTAGGCAAAGTTGTGGTGTTGTCAAAAAATGCACTAACATCCTATAGGAAAGATTTTCCAGAAAACAAAGTTGTTATCATTCCCAATCCTATTAAAATAAAAAAAACTTTTCACTCCCCCCTCGAAGCCCATCGAGCAATTGCCGTCGGAAGACTTGAATATCAAAAAGGCTTTGACACCCTTATCGAAGTTTTTAATGATATTAATAAAAAACATCCTAACTGGATTTTAGATGTGTATGGCGAAGGAACACTACGTCAAACATTACAACAGCAAATCGAAAACTATCAATTACAAAACACTGTTTTTCTAAGAGGCAGAACCGACAATATTCCAGATAAGTTAAGAAAATCATCCTTCCTTATTGTTTCTTCACGTTTCGAAGGCTTCTGCATGGTTATTATTGAAGCCATGGAACAAGGTGTACCTTCCGTAGCTTTTGATTGTCCAGATGGCCCATCAGATATTATAACAAACTATAAAGATGGCATTCTCGTAACCAACCAAGACAAACAACAACTTTATAATGCTATCTGTTATATGATAGAACATGAAGAAAAACGCAAAGCAATGGGACTACGTTCTACAAAAACTGTATGGCAATATAACAGCGAAAACATTTCGACCAAATGGATGCAACTTTTTAAAGATATTCAAGGCTCCATTCTGTAATATTTAACCCAATCTATATCCATGTGCGCAGGCAAGTCTGCCTCGTCTGTCCTTAGCCATGGATTACCCCATTGCATATCTATACGTAAAAAACTTTCGACTCCGTATGGAAATTGGTACTCAATATTTTTTCCTTCCACTTTTGGATAAGTATAGGTGGGAAAACCATTCAAAGTAAAGACTAATTTATCTGGTAGGATCTCTACTCCATACACATTCCATTTTTTAGGATCTACGGAAGAACGTACCGAGTGCTCATTTTCCTTTTGTTTTTTCTGTACAGAAGCATAAGTGTTGTGGGCGGTTTGTACCACATGATTATCATGATTATAGTATTCCATTATATCTATCTCGGCCCACGCGGGGTCATTCATATATTTCACACTTGTCATCCAGATAGCAGGCCAACAACCTTGAGCCCCAGATATTCTTGCCTTCACCTCTATCTTTCCGTAACCACTGAAATGCCTTTTTCCTTCTGTGGTTATCCCTCCTGTTACTACTCTGGCAGTGTCTCCTTTCAGCCAACCTGTATTTCGAAGACAGTAAAGACGAATTCTGCCATGTTTCAAATCATAAAGTCTCTCATGGGTCGACATATGGCGCCGCCATGCTGGCACACCTCGCTTGATACGAGACCATTGAGTAGTATCAAGTACTTTGGAATCGAAATTTTCTTGCCAAATCAACCGATAAGTAGGTTCTTTGCCTCTTGCTTGAGAATAGTGGCATTGCTGAGAAAAAACAGACACTGTTGTGAGCAAATAAAAGATCCCTATTACTACCTTGTTCTTGTTAGACATACCTACAATGATTTTATAATGTATAATATATACAAATATAGCATTTTTCCATAAAAGCCCTTGCTAAAACTATACAAAAATGCATTATTACACAACTATTCTGACGTTTTTTTATAACTTTGCATAAATTAAAAATCGTAGAATGCTGAATGATCTAGTATCTGTCATTATGCCCACACACAATACCGGGAAAATTCTTTCTGGTAGCATTGACAGCATACTAAGGCAGACCTACCCACACCTTGAGATTCTTATTACCGACGATGGCTCGACAGACCCATGTACATTGGATTTGCTCAAACAATACGAGGCGAAAGACCCACGCGTCAAAGTGTGCTGCCTTGACGGCAACTATGGTCCCGCCATTGCCCGAAACAAGTCGATAGAGCGCGCTCAAGGCCGCTATATCGCATTTTGCGACAGCGATGATTTGTGGATGCCGAACAAATTGGAAAAGCAAATAACTTTCATGAAAGAAAAGCAATGCGCCCTTTGCAGCTCTTCCTATCTCATCGTTGACTCGGACAATAACATCATTGGCATTTACCGCTCGCCGCAGACCATCACCTACAATATGTACAAACGGGACAACAAAATTGGTTGTCTCACGGCAATATACGACACCCGGATGCTCGGCAAGAAATATTACATGCCCATTATCCGGAAAAGGCAAGACTGGGGCTTGTTCCTAAACATTCTGAGAACTGCCCAAAAATGCCTGGCAATCACTGAGCCATTAGCATACTATCGCAAACGCAACAATTCCTTATCCAGCAACAAACGGTCTCTCGTCAAGTATAACATCAACATCTACAAGCAAATACTTGGCTTCTCCACGATCAAAGCCTATCTCTATTTTGCTTTCCTTTTCGTTCCTACCTATTTTCTGAAAACATTGAAATTAAGATGGGATAGTTACCGATACCTTGCCGGAAAAAAATAAAAATATTATTATTCTCTATTCCATGCAATATGATTTATCAACAGCCGTTATATAATAACAAAAAAAGAAGATCAATGACTGGACCAATACCAGATTATATTAAATATAACGACGACATCGGCAACAAGCGATTCATTCCCGATGGAATGAATGAATTTGAGCGCAATGTTAAACGCGGCATTGATTTCCTTACTGCCATTGTCTGCATAATCATTTTCTCTCCGTTATTTCTTATTTGCTACATTCTTGTCAAGCGGGAAGATGGAGGGGCTGCCATATTCAAACAGGAACGCATCGGGCGTTTCGGGCGACCTTTTACCATTTATAAGTTCCGGAGCATGCGGACAGATGCCGAGAAACACGGGCCGCAACTGTACGGACACAACAAAGACAACAGAATGACCAAGATTGGGCATTTTCTCCGCAACCACCATCTCGATGAGTTGCCCCAGCTATGGAATGTTGTTATAGGCGACATGGCTTTCATCGGGCCGCGACCAGAGCGAAAATATTATATCGACCAGATTGTTGAGCGTGACCCAAGGTATTTTTACCTCTATCAGATTCGTCCGGGTGTCACCTCATACGCCACACTGTACAACGGCTACACCGACACCATGGAGAAAATGCTCAAGAGACTTGAGCTCGACCTATACTATCTGGAGCATCGCTCATGGTGGTTCGATTTTAAGATTTTAGTTAAGACTTTCATCAATATTGTTTTTGGAAAGAAATTCTAAACACAAACCCCGGAAGCTTCAGCCTCCAGGGTGTCATCTTTCTATGTCTTTTGAATTAGAACTTTCTGTATATCAATCTTAATGTACTACTCACCAGAACTAATCGACTACCGGTGAGGTTCTCTACCTTGAATGTTTCGCTCAATCGGTTGATACCGTATGGTGTGAGCACAGCCACATCGGTCACTTCCGGGTCGCCATGCCTGCGGTCATTACGCCGGGCATCCGAAAGCGCTAACTTGCCATCGGCATGAGAAAAGCGAAACATATATTTCTCGCTTTCGTCTGCATCGTGCAGTTCCAATATGCTGCCTTGCACCGCAAGATACTTTCGGTCTTCCGCCATATCCGCACCGCGACCGGTTTCCAGCGTGTCGATCCGTGTCAGATGCCAGAGTCCATCCAACCTACCATTGTCTGAAGTTTCAATCAAATCTCCGCAAGATACCAAGCCCATAACTGCCATGCACAAGCTGCAAACCAATATTATTTTTTTCATAAGTTGAATATCCCTGTTTTTGAAACCGTGATCTGAAACCCGCTGTTATGTCCCAATATGCCCCCGAAATCCATACCATACGCGCCTCCGACTCTCCATTGATGGGGGAAATCATAGGCAGCCTCAACCATGAAGCTCGTGTTATGATGCTTTTTCACATAAGGGTTATCATACGTTCCATAGCCCGTCTGGTGGGTCAGCAACACCCGGTAACCCAACCGATCTGTCGGCTGCCCATCAAAGCCTAAATGATAGGCCACAAATCGATTGTTCTTAAACTCTATTTCGTTATCATCATTATATATAGGTGACTTGTACAACGGATTTCCTATAGTTTGTCCCCAATGCTGCCACCCCGTAAAGATATAATGGTTATAGAAGTTGTCTATCCCACTGATATGGTCCGACCTGCCCTCTGAATGGTCATGATAAACCGGACCACTTTGGTATTTGGTATATATATATTCTAAAACGACATTACGCAGCCAGCGACCGTATTTCAGATTAAGCTCCGCACCAAGCATGACGTCCTTGAAGTCATACATGAAATAGTGCCTGCGCTTTCTGCTGTTCCATTCTTCGCCCTCTCCGTAACCATCATAGTCCAAGAAAAGCATGGACGAATGGTCTTCAAAAAACTTATCCGCATACACGCTCAACTTCCATTCATCCGTGTTATAGTTCAATCGCATCAGCCAACTGCCCAATATGTCTCCCTCATTGTTCTGGTAAACTGTTCCCAATTCAGGAGCATCTGCACCACCGGGAACAAAGGCTTTCAAGAAGCTTTTCACGCCGGATGCATTTTTTATAGGCATCATGTTGCCATCACCATCGGGACTGTAACTTGTCCCACCAAACAGCGTAGCCATCTCCACGCCCAACTCCACAGAAAAAGGCAGAAATCTTTCTTCCTCGCTTCCTATCTTCAGAAATCCTGCCTTGCTGTGATATAGCACGTTGTCAGCATACTTAGATGCCTTTTTCGTAAAATCGTGCTGCCAATTGTCATCGGTCATCTTTCCGTATGCCACATGTCCCTTGATATGAAACCACCGTCCCAAGCCCGGTATCGTCCAATATCGGGGCAGGGCCAGTCTCACCTGTGGCACCGGCCGTGCGTTGATGCCCAGCGTCTGCGCCCCGCTGCTCAGCCTGTTGTTCTTCAGTTCCATCGGATATTCTTTCGCACCCACACTCAGCACGCCATGCAACCACCGAGCTTCCGCAAAGGCTTGCTGCACCACCACATTACTCGTGTAGTTCACCGGAATAGCCACATCGACACCATAGCCTACGGCCCATCGTCTGGCCGAGTCATTGTTCAGCGGGCGGATAACCTGACCGCGAAGATAGCCATTGTTTTTCTCCAAAGAAGACAGACAGTGCTTGTTAGCATTCAGCCACAACGGTGTTTTCTCGCTTGAAAAAGACCCCTGCGCTTCTATTTTATAAGTAATGCCTTTACCTATATCCAGCTTACTCAACCCCGCATCTTCCTGCCACGCATACTGTGCCGAGACACCGGCTGACATGAGCATCAAGATAAAAACTATTGACAATCGTTTCATCAATTTCACATTATTATATTTGCAAAGATAATACTTTTTAGGGATTTTCCTCCCCGTGTGTAGGGAAAAACCTTTCACTTCCCATTATAATCTTTCTATATTTGCAATGTACATGATAGGGAAACCTTCACTACGAAGTCGAACTTTTAAATATTAAGGACATGAAGAAGATAGCATTAGCACTTATAGCATTGTTCGCCATGACAATCCAAGCATCCGGCATGAGCTACAGGCAGGCCCGTGAGCAAGCTCTGTTCCTCACCGACAAGATGGCATACGAACTCAACCTCACAGAAGAACAATACGAAGCAGCATACGAGGTGAACCTCGATTATCTCATGAGCATCGGTGATCGCGACGACCTGTTTGGCGTCTACTGGACACAGCGAAATCTTGACTTGAGCTATATTCTCTTCGACTGGCAGTATCGCACGTATGTCAATGCCGTTTACTTCTATCGTCCCCTCTATTGGAACGCAGGCTACTGGCGTTTTGGCGTCTATGCCCGCTATCCACACCGCGACTACTTCTACTTCGGTCAACCTCATTTCTATGTGAGCTACCGTGGCGGTCACAGTTGGAGAAGAAATTCTGGACGCAGCTGGTACCAAGGACGGAACTTTGGAAGGTCTTACAGACGTGAAACGGCACACATAGGAATGCGTGACGGATTCCATCGCGGCGATTTCGGACGAGGCACACGCTTAGGTTCCGGGGACAACGGTCGCCGCTCCTTTGGTAACGGAACACGTACCAACGTGCAGCAAAACAACGGCACACGCTCTTTCGGAAGAGGTGTCCGCTCTAATATAGAGCAAAACAACGGCACACGTTCTTTCGGAAACGGGACAACACAGAATCGCACACGCACCTTTGGCAGTGGCAGACAGAGCAGCACACGCTCTACCGTGACTCGTCCCAGCACTCGGCGTTCATTCTCCAACAGTTCGACTACCACAACGCCGCGAAACACGTTCACTCCAAACAACAATAACAACAGAAGTCGCAGCTTCGGCAGTTCGGCACCGCGCCGTTCATACAGCAGCCCTGCCCCCTCAAACAGAAGTTTCGGAAGCAGTTCGCGTAGCTCGGCCTCCTCGCGCAGCTTTGGCGGAAACAATAGCAACCACAGAAGCGGAGGCTCTACAGGAGGTCATTTCGGACGGGGAAGATAAAACTATAATAACGAAATGTTGTCAATAAAATAAACCAAAAAGGTATTAGTGAAATTGTATAAAGGTAAACACCATTAGGTAGGTAAGAAGATCGTTTAGGGATTACAGATTAGAGAGTTATTATAAAGGCCGCATGGATGATTCCGTGCGGCTAATTCTTTTGCGTCATTCGCGGGGGAAGCTCCGAATTTACCAGTCTACAATAGCAGCACCCGTATCTCCGCATTCCCCATCTTGTGTATCTTGTTCATGGGCTTGTTGTAATACACACTCTGAATAGCTTTGTTGATAATGCCATGCCCAACGGCCAGAACAGTCTGTTCGGGATAGCTGACTCTCAACCATGTCATGAAGTTGCGGGCCCTGCTCAACATCTGTTCCAGTGTTTCAATATCGTCCGGCCACTCGGCATCCTGCAGGTCCGGAATAAATTTCCCGGTAAAGCCTCCCCAATCGCGCTCGCGAAGCAACACCGACGTTATCACTTCCCCACCGTGCGGCTCGGCAATAATCTCACAAGTCTGCATCGATCGGCGTAAATCGCTCGACACGAAAACGTCAATATGCTCATGTCGCATCTTCTCCATCACCTCGCGCGCCTGTTTACGCCCAAGCTCATTGAGCTCACCCGGCGTCTGTCCCTGCAATATCTGGGACTTGTTGCCCACCGTCTCACCGTGCCGAACTAAATATAATGTGGTCATCCTTGCTGTTCTATTTGATTAAGCCGACTGCAAAAATACAAAACAAATATGAGCACAGCCTTGCTTTTTTCAAAAACTTAACCTAACTTTGCAAAACAAGCAACTGTTTCTCCAACTAAAAAAGTTAGACATGAAAATAATGCAAAGCAGTATATTCCGCGCCATCTGTGCCATTGTCATAGGTGCACTTCTCATCAAATATCGTGAAGAGACCATGACTTGGCTCACCATTATCATAGGCGTGCTTTTCCTACTCTCCGGTGCCATCAGCTGCATCGTCTATTTCTCTGCCAAAAGCAAGAGTAGCAAGGTGCAGTTATACGATGCACAAGGCAACCCCATTGCTCCATCTGCATCCGCTTTCCCCATTGTAGGAATCGGAAGCATAGTGTTGGGAGGAATACTCGCCTTGGCTCCCAACCTGTTTATCCACGGGCTCATGTATGTCTTAGCGGCCGTTCTCATCCTTGGCGCGCTGAATCAGTTTTTCAACCTTGCTTCGGCTAAGAAATTCGCCCACATAGGTTTGGTATGGTGGCTCTTCCCAACCATTATTTTCCTTGTGGGCCTGTTGGCCATTATCAAACCTGACCTCATTGCTACCGCACCGCTATTCATAATCGGCTGGTGCATGATGGTTTATGGAGTGGTAGACCTCATCAATGCCATCAAGGTGAATCAATGTAGAAAAGCCTACGAGAAGACTCACGCTCCACTTGAGCAACCCATTGAACAGCCTCTTGAACCTATGGCAGAGCTGCCCGAAATGGACGATAGCACTGAACAAGCAGACAACAACAACTCATCTGAGCTTACAGAATAGTCCAAAAGACAACACAATACCTTTTTAAATTGATACTTCATCCGACAAATGCACTCCGTTTGTCGGATGTTTTTTTGCCCGTGTTCATCCAAGCCGCAAGGATTTATACGCAGCCTGCACCGTTACAGGATAATAACAGTAGCAAGACAATAACAAAACACAGACAACGGATGCGTTTCACTAAAATCACTAAAACCGATACAAAATAAGAGATTGCAAAGTGCGATTTTCCTTTACAAACACCCTTGTATGCTTGGCGTATTCAAAAAACAATTTGATGTTTGCCTGAATTTCGCAAAATTCAGCCATATTATAAAACACTGATAATCAAATAGTTCGCAATAACGCCCTCTCGGCCTAAATTCTAAGGACTGCGATTGAGTATCGAATGGCAAAGCGGGAAAGGCCTAATCGCAAGACGTTTGAGCCGTTATCGCAGTATCGCTAAGGCTTAACCATGCCACAATTAAGGCTCCGCCGCAGCATAATAGTATTTGAAGTCTACTTTCCGGACTGTTTTTATGCCATGCGGGCGGTTTTTGAAGACGAAAACATAGCTCTTTTTGCGCTGGATGCTCCGAAAAAAATCACCGAAAAACGGTAATCAAAAATTACATATACAGGAAAATGAATGGAGCAAAGCCAACATGAGATTAGCCCATCAACAATCGATGTTGTGTGTGCTATTTGTCCTCATACACCAAACCTTCGATGTATTTACACAGAATACCGATTCCCTTGAGATTCTCCCCTCCCTGCGGTATGATGAGGTCGGCATAGCGCTTGGTGGGCTCGATAAACTGCTCGTGCATGGGTTTCAACACCTTGAGGTAACGTTCCACCACCATCGATACCGTTCGGCCTCGGTCGATGGTGTCGCGCTGAATGTTGCGAATGAGTCGCTCATCAGAGTCGGTATCCACGAATATTTTAAGGTCCATGAGGTCGCGCAGCTTTTTATCAATGAGCGTCATGATGCCCTCGATGATGATGACCGGCTTCGGCTCAACGTGTACTGTCTCCGGCAGTCGGTTGCTGATGAGATAGCTATAGGTGGGCTGCTCTACGGCATGCCCCTTGCGCAGCTCATTAACGTGCTTGAAGAGCAACTTCCAGTCGAACGCGTCGGGATGGTCAAAATTGATGGCCTTGCGCTCCTCATCGGTCAGTTCCGTAGTATCATTATAATAGGAATCGAGCGGCACCACAACCACATGGTCTGGCGGTAATGCTTCTACTATCTTGTTGACCACTGTAGTTTTGCCTGAGCCAGTTCCTCCGGCAATACCAATAATCGTTATTTTATTGTCCTTTGATTTTAACATACCTTATATGAGTGAAGAGTGAAAAGTGGAGAGTGAAGAATAAAGAATGGAGAGTGAAGAATGTAATTAAATAATGTTCTGAACTTCTGGCTATAATAGTCCTATATCTTGAAACATCTTGGCATAATATGTCGCCTTTTCTTCTACTTTCATGGGATAGGCTCGCGATGAACTCGGCTCACGGTAGAGACTGATGGTACGCCCTTCGAATTGGAAGTCGCAGTGTTCGCCCATCTTCATCTTCCGCGCGTCAATGCCGTAGTGTTTGGTAAAGATGTTCGTGGCCAGTTGGCCGGCGGCCACCACCGCGCGACACTCCGGCAAAACACGAAGCATACCGTCAAGGTCGGCCTGCTCTATCACCTCAAGGTCTTTATCAGAGGCCGTTCCCGTTGTGCGGTGTATGCGCAGGCAGGTGTCGAACAACGCTACGCCCGTGCGTTCAAGAAACTTTTTCAAGGCTTCCAAACGATAAGTTTTGTTCTCCGAATCCACGAAATGCATCTTGTCATCAAAAAAGCAGATGCCGAAAATGCGCCACATATCGTTAGTGAAGTTGGGATAATACCAAGGCATGCACCATCGCTTGGGCGCAGGGGGGAACGTACCGAGCATGAGGAGCTTGGCATTGGGTGGTAAAAATGGAACGAAGGGGTGGACTTCTACGCCACCCCGTCCTTCTCTTCGTGCCAAATCTTGTTCCGATTCGGACATATCTTTAGTTACTGATATCAATATTTGGATTTCAACGCACGTGCTTTCCGGTTGTCAGCAGAGCGCACCTTGCCACTCCACATGCCAAATACACGCGCATGGAGTGTTATTTTTTTTGCTCCTTGACTAAATAGACGCATACCGGTAAGTGGTCGGAGAAACCATCCAGCCATACGCCCCCGGCCGTGGTACGCTTGGGCGAGCCTTTGTATTTGCCCTCCGTCTGGAACAGATAGGGCATACGCTGTATCTCGTTTTTCCAGTATTTAAGGGTCCGATAGTCCTTGCTACCCTTAGGATTAAGCAGGTTTGGCGTCATCAAAATCTGGTCGAACAAATTCCAGCGACCTTGATACATCAGTGTGCCGGTGCCCTGTTTGACGAGGATGTTGTACCAAGGGTTGTACATATCGTCTGTGCCTACCTTATCAATTTCTTCCTTGCCACCAAGCGCCTCATACATACTCTTGTTGGTGGGGTCATCGTTCATGTCGCCCATGACAAACACTTTGCAGTGCTTGTTGTCGCGGAGCAACGAGTCTTTGACTGCCTTGGCCTGCGCAGCACCCACCTCACGATAGTAAGATCCGCTGAAACGACTGGGCAGGTGGCACACGATGAAAGCCACAGGCTCGCCCGCCATCTCGCCGCTCACGGTGAGAAAACCACGCGTCTTGAAACTACTGTCTTGCTTGGCGGATGGTACGTAAGGCACCAACTTGACGTTTTTTACCTTGAAAAGGGTCGGATTATAGAGCAGGGCACAGTCTATACCGCGCCTGTCGGGACCCTCGACATGACAGAATTGGTAGCCGCGAGCCTTGAGTGCCGGCTGGGCACAAAGATCGGTCAGGGCTTTGTCGTTCTCCACTTCGGACAGACCGATAACGGCACAGCCCACACCCGGCAGCACGTTTGTGCCCATGTCGCTCAGCGCGCGGGCCATGTTATGGAGCTTGCGACCGTATTTCAGGCCGTTCCAACGATATGACCCTGTGGGGAGAAAGTCAAAATCTCTCTTCCCTTCGTCATGACACGTGTCAAAAAGGTTCTCTAAATTGTAAAAACCAACTGCATAAACAGAATACCTCTTCTGTGCTGATGCCGGCAAAACGACAGCCAACATCAATGCGATAAACAAAATTTTGTGTTTCATCAGTTACGATTAATATTTGCTGCAAATATCGTAATAAAATCCGAGAAAGGGCAACTTTTACTAAAAATTTATCAGAAAATATGCACCTATCTAAAATATATTTAGTTATTTTGTAACCATAATACAAATACTAATCACATTATTATGCAAAAAAAGCTTATCTTGGCCATAGTGGCCCTAAGCTGCGCCCCATTGGCTTACGCACAAACCGACTCGACAAACGTTGGTGAGGCGGCTTTCACTTTTACCGAAGCACAATTGGGCGAGGACGACAACATGGAGCAAAATATTTCCATTGTCAATTCCAACTCGAACGCCTACGCGTCGGGGCTGGGCTATCTTTTCTCACCGATGAGATTCAGGTATAGGGCCTTGAACCAAAAGTACAACGAGATTTACATTAACGGTGCTCCTGTCAACGACATGGAATCGGGACAGTTTCGCTATTCTTTGGTTGGAGGTCTCAATCAGCAAACGCGTGGCATGGAGTCGGCGTTGCCCTTTGAGAGCAACAACTTCGCCATGTCGGGCATGGGCGGGTCAAACAACTATAACTTCAGGCCGGCCGCCATGCCGGCAGGACACCGCGTGACCTTGTCGGTCGCCAACCGCAACTACACGCTGCGAGGTATGTACACCTACAACAGCGGACTGACCAATGACGGCTGGGCTTTCTCTGCCAACGTGACCTATCGGTGGGCCAATCGAGGCTACGTGCCGGGCACATTCTACAATGCCCTGTCTTATTTCTTTGGCATCCAGAAACTCATCGGAGACCACCACTCCATCTCGCTGTCCACATGGGGAAACCCCACCGAGCGCGCATCGCAGGGCGCATCGACGGACGAGATGTACTGGCTGGCCAACAACTATCAGTACAACCCATATTGGGGCTACCAAAATGGCAAGAAACGCAACAGCCGAGTAGTGAACGACTTCTCGCCGTCGGCGATCCTGACATGGGACTGGGACATGAGCGACAAGAGCAGGCTGACCACCTCGCTGTTTGGCAAATATGGCATGTATTCAAGTTCAAAACTTAACTATAACAACGCTGAAAACCCACATCCCGACTATTACAAGCGCCTACCGTCCAACAGTTACAACCCTTGGGGAGGCAGTGCTGCGAACACAAGGCAGGGATATGACGATTTCATTTTCACGCGAGATTATCTCATGGGTAACGAACGGGCACGCCAAATCAACTTTGATGAGCTGATTTTCGCCAACCGTCAAGCAGCCAAACAGGGTGCCGACGCCATGTACTTCATACAGGCCAAGCACAACGATGTGCTCAACGTGACACTCTCTTCGACCCTCTCCTCTCGTGTAACGAGGAACAGTGTTTGGAACAATGGATTTGTCTTGGCGCACAACAATGCCAACCATTATCAAACCATGGAAGATATGTTGGGAGCCGCTTCCTACCACAATATCAACAACTACGCCTTGGGTAGGTATGCAGCAGGATCGGACAAGTTGCAATACGACTTGAACAACCCGAACGCGACAGTCAAGGAAGGCGACCGCTTTGCTTACGATTACCACATCATCACCAACAAGGCACAATTCTGGACAAGCTACAGCGAGGACTTTGGCTTGGTGCATTACAACGTCTCAGCCCGCGTGGGTGGCAAGACCATGCAGCGCGACGGCAAGATGCGCAACGGCCTTTTCGCAGACAACTCATACGGCAAGAGCAAGACGGCCAAATTTCTCGAAGGCGGCCTCAAGGCCAGCGGAGACTTCAATCTCGGACGCGGCAACACGCTGACGCTGGGGCTCGGCTATGAATCGCACGCCCCGGAAGCATACACAGCATTCTACGCCCCGGAGATGAACAACGACTTTGTGGGCAATCTTTACAACGAGCGCATATTCTCAAGCGAGGTGGGTTATCAACTGAACAACAGCTGGCTGCACGCCAACATCACCGCGTACTACAACCATTTGTCACACGTGACGGAGTGGACGTGCTTCTATTTTGACGACATCAACAGCTTCTCGTACAACTCCCTGAGCAACCTCACCAAGGAATATTACGGCATAGAAGCCGGATTGAAGTTCAAATTGTCTTCGGCACTCGACCTGAAACTCATCGGAACGATGAGCGATGCAAAGAACGTGAGTGACGCCAATGTGCGCTACCTGAACTCCACACAGGGCATATACAACGACGACGTGGCCTTGGTGAAGAATATGAGAGAGAACGGTACGCCACTCACGGCGACCTCAATAGGAATGAGCTATCATCAAGGCGGATGGTTTATCGACCTCAATGGCAACTGGTATGACCGCATCTACCTGAGCTATTCGCCCTACTACAGATACAAGAGCGCATTGGAACGCACTGGCGGTGAAGTATCACCACAAGATAAAGGACACGGCGGCTGGATGCTCGACGGCTCTATCGGCCGGAGCATTTATCTCAAACATGGCAGCCTCTCCATCAACCTCATGGTGACCAATATCCTGAACAACCAGAAGATTGTGACCGGAGGATACGAACAGAGCCGTTCCGACTACAGCGCATCAGGCAACAACCGCACGTATATCTTCTCCAAAAATCCGAAGAAATATTATGCTCTTGGCACGAATGGCATGCTTAACATCGCTTACAAATTCTAACAAAACCACTATGAAAACATTGAAATATATCATGATCATGGCCATGGCGTGCAGCGTCAATATGGCCTGCATGAACAGCAATTGGGACGAGCCGGAGCTTACTCCCGAACAGGCAGGCATCGGCAACAACGCCATTCAGGAAACCAACGTTGTGAGCATCGCCGACCTGAAAACGAAATTCAAGGACTACATCAACACCGATTATCGCGACGGCAACTCTTTCGCGCAGGTCACGGAAGACATGCAAATCAAAGCTGTCGTGACCGGAAACGACGTGCAGGGAAATCTCTACAACGAGATAGCCGTGGACGATGGCACCGGAGCCATCATCATTGCCATAGCACAAGGTGGCATATACGGCCAGCTCCCCATAGGCACAGAGATTGTCGTGGATCTGAAAGGGCTCTACGTGGGCAACTACGGCAAGCAGGCAGAAATAGGCACTCCCTATACCAATTCACGCGGACAGACCTACGTGAGCCGCATGACCCGCTTTATGTGGGCACAGCATTTCAAGGCTACAGGCACCAATAAGATTATAGAGCCTATTGTGTTTGACGAGAGCATGACCATCAGTAAGTATGGTAATGTGTACGATGGGAAGCTCGTCACACTGAAAAACGTGAGCTTCAAGAGTGCTGACGGCAAAGCCACTTACGCGTACGCAGGCGGAGGCCCGGGCTCGAAGCAGGTTTATTTCAACGAGTACAACAGCAAGTTGATAATGCTTTACACCAGCAACTTCGCTAAATTCGCCGCCAATCCACTGCCTACCGGCAAGGTGAACGTGACGGGTATCATGAAGCGTTTCAACAACACATGGGAAATCATCATCCGTACATTGGATGATGTAGAGGAAGTAAAATAATAATAAAAAACATAAGAAATGAAGAAACTTATCTATTCAATGCTGGCGTTGGCCATTGCCACGTTTGCATTTACAAGTTGTGAGGATGTTCCCGCACCATTCGATACCGACTACCACGAAAATGGAGGCACAATCCCCACAGACCCAACCGGCGAAGGTACTCTGGCCTCTCCATACAACGTGGCCAAGGTGAATCAGATTATCAAAGCTGGCGAACAAACCAAGAACGAAGTGTATTTCAGGGGTATCATTACCAAAATTGAGGAGATTGATACAGAAAACTACGGCAACGCCACCTACTCTATCAGCGACACGAAAGAGGGCAAAAATCCCTTCTTAGTATATCGTGGCAAAGGCTTGAACGGCCAGAAGTTTACCTCCGGAAACGAGATTAACGTGGGCGACACGGTGGTCGTGCTAGGGCAGCTGACCATATATAATGGCAAATTCCAATCCCCTAAGGGCAGCAAAATTATCTCCATCAATGGCAAGGGAGGTGTAGCACCTGAGGAAACAGAGCCAGCCGGAGAGGGCACGAAGGAGTCTCCCTACAACGTATCCAAGGCACTTGCATTGACCAATGCACTTCCCAAAGACGGCACATCAGACAACGTTTACGTAGAAGGAACCATTGTCGGCACGCCCAACATTGATACAGGCATTTATGGCAACGCCACCTACGAAATTTCTGATGGTGGATCGTCAACCGTTACGTTTAAGATTTTCCGCGGCTTCGCTTTCAACGGGGAGAAATTTGCCGCAGCCGACCAACTCAAAGCAGGTGATAAAGTTATCGTCTATGGTAAGCTACTCAACTACTTCGGCAACACACCGGAAATGGCACAAGGCAACAAACTTATATCCGTTAACGGCAAAACAAAATTCGAAAACGTCGGTGGAGAGTCCGGCGGAGAAGACAATCCTGGCGGAGCAGGTGTTACCGGTGAAGACATGACATTCGATTTAATCAAAAACGGAGCCATCGGAAGCATTACACTTGACACAGGCAAGTATGGCAGTCAGAACACCGCTGATGAAAGTACTTGGTACACTTGGAAGTTCAACAACATCACCTTTAAGGGAGCAAGAATCAGTTTAGGCGATGGAACATGGGGTGAAGGCCTGCAAATGCAAGGCAATGCAAGTGATAAATCTAAGCAAGGGTTCCTATTTAATGCTGATCCTTTCAGCAAAGACATCAAGAGTGTTATGGTGGTGATGAGCGTGAAGAAATCAAGCACCTATGCTCCAAACTACAGTTTTTATGTTGGAGGCAGTGCACATCCCACGACTACTAGCATCAATCCCGAACCCACCGTTAAAGAGGGAGAAGGGGAGTACAAATATTATACATATACCTTCGACTTAAGCAGTGGCAGCTACAAGCATTTCACCATTGCCAACGACAAGGTTGGAGCTGCATTTATTATGAAGATTGTCGTTACTTTGAAATAAGTAATGGGCAAATAGTTTCTGAATTATTTGGCGGCATGCAGAATTCTTTGTAATTTTGCAGCCGCTATTACTTTAGCGGAGACATTATTCATAAAACAATAAATATTAAAATGAAAAAAGGTATTCATCCCGAAAACTATCGCCCCGTCGTATTCAAAGATATGTCCAACGGCGATATGTTCCTGTCAAAGTCTACATGCAAAACTAATGACACCGTAGAGTTTGAAGGCGAAACTTACCCAGTGGTAAAGCTTGAAATCTCAAGTTCTTCTCACCCATTCTATACCGGTAAGAAGAAGCTTGTCGATACAGCAGGTCGTGTTGACCGCTTCATGAACCGTTACGGTAAGTTGAAGAAGTAATACTCGACATACATTTTACTGTACACAGGAAATTAACAAAAGTGCGGTCGAACGTAGTTGCATATGCGTTCTATCGCACTTTTTCTATATATCCCTACCAATAATCTTCGGTAAACTATGATTAACAAAGCCTCTATCCTATTATGCGGACTGCTGTTTTTAGCAGCGTGCAGCAATGATAATGAGTTCGACGAGAAGAAAAAGCCCATCACTCCTCCCACTGATAATATCAACATCAATGCCAATCCGTCACACATCAAAGAATACAGTCGGCTCGAAATGCCACGTCTGCATCAGGGTACTGATACCATACTGATTCATAAAACCGGCGATGGCATTGTGAATTATATCACGGAATGGGACTACGCTAAGAAATCGCAGCGATGGAGTTGCTACGTGCTTGACAAGGATTATGCACGTCCGAATGTACATCGCTATTACAGCAAAAACAACCAATATCCCAACAACCCGCTCATCCCCACATCCATGCAATGGGACTTTGACCCTTATTATTTCAACGGGCAGAAATTAGATCATGGGCACATCTGTCCATCAGCCGACCGTCTGTCGTCTTTCGACATGAACTATCAAACCTTCTTTCTCACCAATATGCAACCCCAGTTCAACTCCTTCAATGCCGGAGTCTGGGCCAAATTGGAAAAGAAAGTACGCCAGATAGCAGCCACCTGCGACACGCTTTACATCTGTAAGGGAGGCACCATTGACGAAGGAAAATACGGCGGATACAACAAGATATACCACACATTGGACAACGGGCTCATCATGCCCCGCTATTTCTTTATGGCCCTATTGCGCGTAAACAGAGGCAAATACACTGCCATCGGAATATGGACCGACCAAATATTGAATGCCAACGACAATGGCATCAATCTGGCACAATACGCTATCAGCATAGATGAATTGGAAAAGAGAACCGGCATCGACTTCTTCTGCAACCTGCCCGACGCCATTGAAAAAGAAGTCGAAAGGTCGTTTAACTCAGCACTTTCTTGGAGATTATAAACCCCTGTTTGCCGCATCCCGTCGGCTATCGAGGCATGACAGGCACAATCAGAAAGGCACAGAAAAATCCCGCTCTTAACACTTTGGTTGCAGAGCGGGATTTTTCTATTATCTCATCACAAACTTAATCTTCTTCACATTCTTCCTGACCGAAGCCCGTGTTTCCTTGTAGCGGTCAAACCAGAAGTCGTCCACCTCATAACCATCTGCTGCCCAAAGGAATCCGGTGAATGTACGATTATCCAAATTCAGATCGTCATAGCTCACACTCATCACGTAGTCTCGCATGCTACCGTCGCTCTCCTGCTCCTTATAGGTCATGTAAATATCGCCCGTTTTAGGGTCTATATACCACGTGAAATCACGCTGTAGCTCCAGCTTCTCAGTATCAGGATGGAAATCATATTGTGTTCCCGTGCCCGATATGCTTCGGTTGTTGTACTGCTTGAACTCTATATCGGTCTTGTAATAGATACTATCCAGCGCCTTGCCTTGGTCGTCTAACTGATAGGCCTTCAAGTCACCCCGCCACTGTCCGGCAAGTGTTTGTGCCATAGAAACCAAAAAATCTTCATCGCTCACATTCCCGTTGTCGGGTCGATGTTGATAGTCTTTTCCCCAACTCCAATCATCATACCAGTAGTCATCATACCAAGGGTCACTACTGCAGCTTGCAAAAAGCATCGGAACAGTCATCAACAAGACTGCAAAAACCTTTGTCGTAATTCTTTTCATATTCACATCCTCCTACTTTTTTCCAATTATTCTATGAGGTATTTTCACTGCATTATCATCGCTCACACCACGAGTTACATACGTATTTTGCTTGGCAAAGCCGTAGTAACCGAATCCATAGTGATAGTCACCCCAGTTTGGCGATGACGTGTGTCTTAACCTGAAATCCACCCGATTGTCTCCATCATAAATCGTTCCCGTAAAATAGCCATCGGTCAAGTGATAGTTTTCTATCCATACTTCCACATCCTCTTCTACCAAATAAATTTGAATACTACCGTTTCTAACCGTCCACCTCGTATGATTGGCGACATAAGCATACGGTGCGTCACCCGCATAGTGATCTACCCAGTACCCCACTCCTGAACTGTAGGAATAGGGATCCTGGTCGAAATACAACTCCGAATAGGTAGCATCGTAGGTGTAGCCGTCGTAGACCGACGAGACATACATTTTACCATTCCATGTACCCGCAAGGGAATCAGCGATATACGGGTCATCGTCACAAGAAACAAGAGACAGTGTCAGCATCGCCATCAGAGCCACAGCCAAGAGAGAAGTCAGTCTTTTCATATCCTTGTATTTTTCGTTTATAATCTTGTTTACATTGCAAAGATAAGCTATTTCCACCTACCTTCAAATGTAAAATGTATATTCCTGCGTAGGAATTCCCTAACCTTGAAAGGGAAATCCCTAAATAAGTTTAATTCTCAGAAAATCATTTAACACTCCTCCGAAATCTCCAATCTTTTTTATTACTTTTGTGTAAACATCAAAATTAATTTTAGAAAAAAGGAAATGAGAACTGTTTACGAATTCTCTGTGAAAGACAGAAAAGGTAAAGACGTATCACTAAAAGAGTATGCCAATGAAGTACTCCTTATTGTAAACACAGCAACCAAATGCGGATTCACTCCCACTTATACCGAGCTGGAAAACACTTTTCAGAAATATCACGCGCAAGGCTTTGAGATTCTCGACTTCCCCTGCAACCAGTTTGGTCAGCAGGCACCGGGAACCGACGCATCCATCCACAAGTTTTGCAAACTCACCTACGGCACGGACTTTCCACGATTCAAGAAGATTAAGGTAAACGGCGACGATGCCGACCCGCTCTATAAATTTCTCAAGAAGCAGAAAGGCTTTGCCGGTTGGGACGAGAGTCATGAGTTGTTCCCCGTCCTCGACAAGATGCTTTCAGAGGCAGACCCTAACTACAAGGATTCTGCCGACATCAAATGGAACTTCACCAAGTTTCTCATCAACAAGAAAGGACAAGTTGTCAAGCGTTACGAGCCAACGGAGAAGATTGATAATATCTGCGCTGACATCGAAACTCTACTCGCAGAATAGCAGACTATCGACATCTCCCGTGAAGCCCCACCAGTATTCATATCGACAAGCATTTACAAGGCACACGGAGACTCGGCGGCAGGAAAAACAAATCTCCCGGTGCTTCACGTCAGCACACCTCTTGTTGCTGATGTGGTAACAATAGAATATTAAACAGTTAAAAGTCACTCTCCTTCCGGAGAAAAACATACAAAGAATATGGAACATACAAAATGTTTGATTATCGGTAGTGGTCCCGCAGGCTATACGGCAGCTATCTATGCCGGACGCGCCAACCTCAACCCCATTCAATATTGCGGTTTGCAAACCGGAGGTCAGCTCACCCAGACAACCATCGTCGAAAACTTTCCCGGCTATCCTGAAGGTGTAGACGGCACCCAAATGATGATGGAACTTTGCCAACAGGCAGAGCGTTTTGGAACCGACGTGCGCGACGGCATCATCAAAGATGTAGACCTCAGTAAGAAGCCCTACGTCGTAACCACCGACCGGGGCGACCAAGTGGAAGCCGACACCATCATCGTTGCCACCGGTGCATCGGCAAAATATCTCGGACTTCCCGATGAAAAGAAATACAACGGACAGGGTGTCAGTGCCTGCGCCACATGCGACGGTTTCTTCTATCGCAAAAAAGTAGTAGCCGTAGTGGGCGGTGGAGACACGGCTTGCGAGGAAGCAGTTTATCTCGCCGGCCTTTGCTCCAAAGTTTATATCATTGTCCGGAAACCATATATGAGGGCTTCCGACATCATGCAAAAACGCGTAAATGACAATCCCAAAATTGAAGTTCTCTACGAAACCAACACTGTTGGACTTTATGGAGAGAACGGTGTCGAGGGCGCACACCTCGTTTATCGGAAGGGCGAAACCGACGAAAAATTATACGACCTGCCCATTGACGGTTTCTTCCTGGCCATCGGTCACACCCCCAACACGAGTATCTTCAAGGGTAAGCTCGACATGGACAAAACCGGATACATCAAGGTGCAGGACAACACCACACGCACCAGCGTAGAAGGTGTCTTTGCCGCCGGCGACTGTGCCGACCCCGTTTACAGACAAGCAGTGGTAGCCGCAGGCTCCGGATGCAAGGCAGCCTTGGAAGCCGAACGCTATTGCAATTCGTAAGTCAAAAGTTAAAATTCAAAATTGGCTAACGCGTTGATCATCCAATTACAAATCATCAACACGTTAGCCAATTTCTCGTTGTAGATTGTCGGTCATCCATCATAAGATTCGGATTATTCTTTACAAACACCCTTCCATATTTCGCTTATTTAAAAATATTCTTTCCTCCGTCCGAAATACGCGATTTTTACGATAGTTTGCATGGCGTTGATAATCAACCATTTGCAAATTTTGCCGTTTGGGCAACATTTTTATCACCTGCGATTGAGTATCAAACGGCAGTGCGATGAAGCCTCTTTCGCACTGTCACTAAGCCTCTTTCAGATTGTCATTAGGCTCAAATGGCAGTACGAAAAGATAGCATCCACACGAGTACAGAGATTTTTCGCTTATCCGAACTGATTTTCTTCGCAAAAACATAGCCCTTTTTGTGCTGGAGGCTCCAAAAATAATCACTGGAATTCAGTCATTATATTTGACACATTTAGCAATTAGAGTGAGCCGAAATCGGCAGCAAAAAACTCGTCTGCCCTCTTGCCTCGCTTCTCCATCCATTGGGCATTGGCATTTGATTACTATTCAAATTCAATATGAGAACTATCATATTGACTACATATTATTCACAAAACCTTACCTTTTGTTCTGTTTTTTTTCTATCTTTGCACACATCATTAGAAATTCAAAAGGAATAGCAATATGAGACAGAAGAAATTTATATTAGCCGAGAAAGATATTCCCACGCAGTGGTACAACATTCAGGCCGAAATGCCAAACAAACCTCTGCCACCGCTCAATCCTGCCACCAAGCAGCCCATGAAAGCGGAAGACTTGGCCCACATATTCAACCGGGAATGTTCCAAACAGGAACTCGACCAAGAGCACGCTTGGATTGACATTCCCGATGAAGTGCAGGAAAAATATACTTTCTATCGTTCCACGCCACTCGTTCGTGCCTACGCCCTTGAGAAAGCTCTCGACACTCCTGCTCATATCTACTTTAAAAACGAATCCACCAACCCCTTAGGGTCACACAAGGTGAACTCCGCCATCCCCCAATGCTACTACTGCAAACAGGAAGGCATAACCAATGTCACCACCGAAACCGGTGCCGGACAATGGGGCGCAGCACTCTCCTACGCAGCCAAACTCTACGGACTGGAAGCGGCCGTGTACCAAGTGAAAATTACTTTGCAGCAAAAGCCCTACCGCTCCATCATCATGCGAACCTTCGGAGCCACGGTAGAGGGATCGCCCTCGATGTCTACCCGGGCTGGAAAAAACATCATCACCGCAGACCCACATCATCCCGGCTCGCTCGGAACTGCAATCTCTGAGGCCATCGAACTGGCAACCACCACGCCGGGTTGCAAATACACCTTAGGCTCCGTGCTCAACCATGTTGCCCTTCACCAAACCGTCATGGGACTTGAAGCTGAGAAACAAATGGAGATGGCGGGTGAATATCCCGACAAGGTGATTGCCTGTTTCGGAGGTGGCTCAAACTTTGGCGGTATCGCCTTCCCGTTCATGCGCCATGTCTTCGATGGTAGTCACAAGCAAACGGAGTTTATTGCCGCCGAGCCCAATAGCTGTCCGAAACTCACCCGAGGCAAGTTCAGATATGACTTTGGCGACGAGGCCGGCTACACGCCCCTGCTGCCCATGTACACGCTCGGACACGACTTCAAACCGGCCAATATCCATGCCGGCGGACTGCGCTATCACGGAGCGGGCATGATCATCTCCCAGCTTGTCAAGGACGGATTTATGAAAGGGATTGATATTCCGCAGTTGGAAAGTTTCAGTGCCGGTATGCTCTTTGCACAGACTGAAGGCATTATTCCTGCCCCGGAGAGCTGCCATGCCATCGCCGCCACCATACGCGAGGCCAAGCAAGCCAAAATTGAAGGCAAGGCTCCGGTGTTGTTGTTCTGTCTTTCCGGACACGGCCTGATCGATATGCCGTCATACAACAGTTATATCAACGGCGACCTGACCAATTACGCCGTGACCGATGAGCAGATAGAGGAGTTTCTTGCCAACGTGCCTGAGATGTAACTCCGGCTGCACACTGCGGAAGTATCGTGCATCATCAGCCGTTGCCCATGTCATAACTCCGCAATAGATGCTCGCCCATCCGCAGCAATCATTATCTTTGCAAAACTCAACCGCCCCGCTTCGTCCGATTAGACGAAGCGGGGCGGTTGTATTTTCTGCGCCTCAGCGCGTGTTACACTTTCCGTATAATCTCCATGCCTACAGCGAGTGCCTGCATATTGAGCGGTATCAAGTCGTGATGGCGTTCAGGCAATGTCTTGTATAAGGTCTTGCCCACTCCGTCTCCACTCACTACGGGAGCAACTTTCAACAATCCGCCGAGCACAATCATGTTGAACACCTTTGCGTTTTTCATTTCCGCCGCCTTGTCCATCGCATCGATGCGATAGATAGTGATGTCGTCACGTTGTGGTGTCTCCACAATTCCGAAACCGTCATAAATCAGGATGCCTCCGGGTTTCACCTTTGGCATAAACTTGTCTAAAGACGGCTGATTGAGCACGATGGCGATGTCGTATTGGCTCAGGATAGGAGAAGATATACGTTCGTCGCTCACGATGACAGTAACATTGGCCGTACCTCCCCGTTGTTCAGGGCCGTAGGCAGGCATCCATGTCACCTCCCTGTCTTCCATGAGACCGGAATAGGCCAAAATCTTACCCATCGACAGAACGCCCTGTCCACCAAAGCCCGATATAATGATTTCCTTTTTCATACTACTTCAGATTTGTGGTGTCTTTTAAGTCTCCCTTTTCGTATTCAGGGAACATGTGCTCACGCATCCACTCGTTGGCCTTCACTGCCGGGAGTTTCCACCCGCTGCTGCAAGTAGAAACTATCTCCACCAACGACGAGCCAAGTCCCTGCATTGACGCCTCAAAGGCTTTGCGTATGGCTTTCTTGGCCTGTCGAATCGAGGCCACCGTGTCTACGCTCTGACGTGTGACGTAACACGTGCCACGTAGTCGGGAAGCCAACTCTGTGATATTGAGCGGATAGCCGTGTAGGTCCGGCTCACGCCCATACGGGCACGTCGATGTCTTCTGTCCGATGAGCGTGGTGGGTGCCATCTGTCCTCCCGTCATGCCATAGATGGCATTGTTGATGAAGATAATGGTGATATGCTCGCCACGATTCAGTGCATGAATGGTCTCTGCCGTGCCGATACACGCCAGATCGCCGTCTCCCTGATAGGTAAACACAAGCCTGTCGGGCCACACACGCTTGATGCCTGTAGCCAGCGCGGGGGCACGCCCGTGAGGAGCCTCCTGCCAATCGATGTCTATATAGCGATAGGCAAACACGGCGCATCCAACGGGCGAAACGCCCACAGTCTTGTCTGCCATTCCCATTTCATCGATGACTTCTGCCACCAGTTTGTGTACTTCGCCATGCGAACAGCCCGGACAGTAGTGCATCGGGTTGTCATTCATCAGTTCGGGCTTGGCATAAACCAAGTTCTCCGGAGCTATAATATCATGATTTGTCATTGTTCATCAGTTTTGTATTCAGTGCTTCTACTATTTCCTGCGGACTGGGCACTACGCCTCCCAAACGTCCGAAATATTCTACAGGCAACGCGCCGTCAACAGCCAGGCGCACATCCTGCACCATCTGGCCGGCATTGATTTCGGCCACAAGAATACCCTTCTTTCCCTTGCACAGAGCTACCAATTCCTTCGATGGGAACGGCCAGAGCGTAATGGGGCGGAACAACCCCACCCTGATGCCTTGCTCACGACAGATTTCCACACTCTTTTCGGCTATACGAGAAGCACTGCCAAAGGCTACAATCACGTAATCAGCATCGTCACATTGCTGTGTTTCGTAGCGCACCTCATGCTCTTGAATGTTTCTGTATTTTTCCTGAAGCTTAAGGTTGCGCTGCTCCATCACATCCGGACTCAGTTCGAGCGATGTGATGACATTGGGTCGGCGATCCTTGCTGCGTCCCGTAGAGGCCCAAGGACACTCCTTCAGGATCTGTTCCTCCGTGCGTCGGGGCTTCATCGGTGGCAGCACCACTTTCTCCATCATCTGCCCGATGATGCCATCGGATAGAATCATGACAGGGGTGCGGTAGCGGAAGGCCAACTCGAAAGCAAGGTCTACAAAGTCGGCCATCTCCTGCACAGAGGCCGGTGCCAGCACAATGACGTTATAGTCGCCGTTGCCCCCCCCCCGAGTGGCTTGGAAATAATCGCCCTGACTGGGCTGTATGGTACCCAATCCGGGACCGCCTCTCTGCACATTCACAATCACTCCCGGCACCTCTGCACCTGCCATGTAGGAGATGCCCTCCTGCATCAGCGCTACTCCGGGACTCGACGAAGTGGTGAACACCCGCTTGCCTGCGCCGCCTCCACCATATACCATATTAATAGACGCCACTTCGCTCTCGGCCTGCACCACCACCATACCGGTGGTCTCCCATGGTTTCAGCAGGGCCAGCGTCTCGATAATCTCTGTCTGAGGTGTGATGGGATAACCGAAAAAAGCATCACACCCGCAACGCACTGCCGCATGGGCGACAGCCTCATTGCCTTTCATCAACACTACATCATTATTGTTCATTGTCAGTCCTCCATCTTCTTACGATACACCGTAATGCATCCGTCCGGACATACGATTCCGCAGGACGCACAGCCTATGCAATCATCGGGGCGTGCAGCCTCCACGTAGGTATATCCACGTGCGTTCACTTTTCTATTGGCCAAAGCAATGACATTTTTCGGACATGCCACAATGCACAACGTGCACCCTTTGCACCGTTCGACATTCACTACAATGGCACCTTTTATCTTGCCCATATAAGTTTTGATTTTTTTGAATTGTTCAAGGATTATAGTAATCCTTACAATAGAAGTTCATAATGTTTTCGAGCATCTGTCGGGCTTCTGCCGCCGGACTGTTTCCATCAAGCCTGATGGCCTCGCTATAACAGTTCATGGCTGCGGCGAAATTTCCCTTCCTGCGGTGCTCATTGCCCTCAAGATAATATTCATGAGCAGTCATTTGTACTTATTTTTCTTCATGTCCATATATACAAAGATAAATAAAAAACGACTTTAGGGATTGGAGCTTCCTTTATTTTTAACGACTTTTACACAAAAAAACCGATTACTTGCACACTTAAAAAATATTGTGCAAGTTTTTGATAATACTTCTTCGTAGTTTATTCTTAATGTCTTCGTATCGCGACTCTACACTGGCGTCAGCGTGTTGCGTTTGGAATATGGACAAATTTCATACAAGACAACATCGTATGACAAACAAAATATAAACACGCGACAAACGCAACAGGCTGACGTCAAAGTTGCATCATCCCATTGAGACCGCAAGAAACTGTAATGGCAAACGCCATGTTTTATTCCTGCTTTTCCATCTGCCGCATAATACCGACAGCCTCAGCGACACTTGGCACATCTTCCACGTGGATAAGGCGGCGGCCCCGACTATCCTTGAAATTGCAGCGACGAGGGTTGGCCATCACATATTTGATAATGCGGCCAAAGGCGGGACTCTGGTAGAATGGACTATCCTGATTAGAAACAAATTGAAGATTCATCACGCCCGATTTCAGCGTTACCTTCTCGCAGCCAAGCCGCTTGCCTACACGTCGGAGTGCAACAACCTGCATCAACTCTTCTCCTTCGGGCGGCACCGGCCCAAAACGGTCGATGAGTCGGTCACGATAGGCCGAGAGGTCATCATCGTTCTCGATGTTGTCGAGTTCACGATAGAGCAACATCCGCTCGCTGCTGCCCGGCACGTAGGTGTCGGGGAAATACATCTCTAAATCGCTTTCCACCGCACAATCTTCCACAAAATCACTACCGCAGATTTCCTTCCCTTGCTCGATTGCTTCGGAATAGAGATCTGAAAATTCTTCGTTGCGAAGTTCGGTAACCGCCTGGCTCAATATTTTCTGATAGGTTTCGTAGCCCAGATCCTCCATGAAACCACTCTGTTCGGCCCCCAACAGGTTACCGGCACCCCGTATATCCAAATCCTGCATAGCCAAATTGAATCCGCTGCCCAACTCCGAGAAGGCTTCGAGAGCCTCTAACCGTCGACGCGCCTCTGGCGTAAGAACGCTTTTGGGAGGAGCAAGCAGGTAGCAGAAAGCCTTGCGATTGGAGCGTCCCACACGTCCACGCATCTGGTGAAGGTCAGAAAGTCCAAAGCGATGCGCACCGTTGATGATGATCGTATTGGCATTGGGGATGTCTATGCCATTCTCCACAATGGTCGTAGAAAGCAGCACATCATAGTCGTAATTGATGAATCCCATGACGACTTTCTCCAATTGTTCGGGCGACATCTGCCCATGCCCGATGGCTACACGGCAGTCGGGTATATGCTTATGTATCAAGTTGGCAATTTCCTGGAGGTTGGAGATACGGTTGTTTACGAAGAACACTTGACCGTTGCGGCTCATCTCGAAGTTAATGGCATCGGTTATCACCTCATGACCAAACGTACTTAGCTCGGTGTAGATAGGATAACGATTAGGTGGTGGGGTGCGCATGATGCTCATGTCGCGGGCCCCCATCAGTGAGAACTGCAACGTTCGCGGTATCGGGGTAGCCGACATGGTGATGGTATCGACATTGGTTTTCATCTTGCGGAGCTTCTCCTTGGTGCTCACGCCAAATTTATGCTCCTCGTCGATAATCAGTAATCCAAGATCGTGCCACTTCACCGTCTTGCCCAATAGTTTGTGTGTGCCGATGATAATATCTATCTTTCCGCTCTCAAGATCTTCCAATACTTGTTTGGTTTGCTTCGTGGAGCGTGCCCGGGAAAGATAATCTACACGCACGGGAAAGTCTCGCAAACGGTCGCGGAAGGTCTGGAAATGCTGGAAAGCCAGTACGGTAGTAGGTACAAGCACAGCTACCTGTTTGGAGTCGCAGGCTGCTTTGAACGCCGCACGCACCGCAACCTCTGTCTTGCCGAAACCCACATCGCCGCAGATCAGGCGGTCCATGGGTTGAGCACGCTCCATGTCGGCCTTCACGTCCTGCGTGGCCTTGAGCTGGTCGGGAGTATCTTCATAGAGGAAACTGGCCTCCAACTCATGCTGCATAAAACTGTCGGGGCTGAACGAATACCCTTTCTCCCCACGGCGCTTGGCATAGAGACGTATCAAATCTCGCGCAATATCTTTGACACGCTTCTTTGCCTTTTCTTTCAATCGCTCCCATGCCCCCGTACCGAGTGTGCTCAAACGCGGAGCTTCCCCCGCTTCACTGCTCCGATATTTGGATATTTTGTAGAGCGAATGGATGGAAACATCCACCTTGTCATTGTTCTGATAGATGATGCGGATAACTTCCTGATATGAATCTGTTTCACCGGAACTGCTGCTGTCCTTCCCTATAGAAGACGGAGCCTGAGACGTTATCGGCACCCTTACAAGCCCACCGAATTTACCTATTCCGAAGTCTACATGAACGATGAAATCGCCCGGCTCCATCTCCCGAAGCTCCTTCATGGTGAGTGCCATCTTTCCTGCACGGGCACCGTCGGACTTGAGTTGGTATTTGTGAAAGCGGTCGAAAATCTGATGATCGGTGAAGAAGCACACCTTCAAGTCGTTATCTACAAAACCCTCATGAAGTGTGCGGTCTACAGGGGTAAACGCTATTCTCGACCGCTGGGCATTAGCTCCGGAACGTTCCAAATCACCTCCCATCTCATCAAATATATCGCGCAAGCGCTGCTGTTGCTTTTTGCTGTCGGCTAAAATATATAGTTTATAACCCTTCAACAAATAGTCTTCAAGTGACTGTCGCAGCAACGTGAAATTCTTATGAAACAAAGGTTGTGCGCTGATATGGAAGGGAATAGAGGCGTCTGCAATTTTTCCCGAAAGAGAAGAAGAACTAACGGCATCGCCATCAACGGTCGACGCTTTCGACTTTCGGCTTTCGGAGGGATTGGGAGGAGCTAAACTCACCTGCCTGAATCTCTCCACATCGGCCGCAAACTGGGTTGATGTGCAAAGCGTACTCTCCTTGTTCATCTCACGTTGAATTTGTGCTTGTTCCATCTCGGTGGCCCCTTCCATGCGTTCGGTGAACGCTTGCGTAGAGAAGCCCTCATTGTATATGCGCTCTATGACATCAAGAACATAGTCCATATCCTTAGCAACAATCACTGTGTCTTGCGGTAAAAATTGCAAAAAAGGTATCTTGTTGGATACAAGAGTACCCAATTCGGGCACAATATCAACCTCGCTCAATTTGGCCTTGGAAAGCTGATCTTCAACCGAAAACGTCCGAATGGTATCTATTTCATCACCGAAGAAGTCTATGCGAAAAGGCAATTCGCCGGAAAAAGAATAAACATCAAGAATACTTCCACGCACAGCAAACTCGCCAGGCTCATAGACATAATCTTTCTCTTCAAAGCCGAGTTCGCGCAGTCGATGCTGCAATTCAGTGACATCTATATTTTGTGATGTTCTTAACGAGATGCGCCGTTCGTCCAAATGGCTTTGAGACACAACAAGTTCGGCTATTGCCTCCGGATAGGTCACGATGAAAAGCAGTTCTTCCGTCTGCCCGTTCCCCTTAGAAGAAGACAACTGTGAAGTATTCTCAGCGTAGGAACTACGAAGCCGGGAAAGTGTTTCGGTGCGTAAAATTTCATTGGCAGCATCCCGCTGCCCATATTTTACAGCTCTGCGATAGCTTGAGGGGAAGAATAAAACGTGCCCATTTTTCCGCGCATCAGAGATATCAGAGGTGTTTAAATCATTATAAAAATAACCGGCCTCATCGGCATCATGGAGAATAAAAACAAAGGGATACTTTAGCTTTTGAGCAATTGAAGCAAAAAACATGGGAGCAGAAGAAGCCACAAGTCCCCGCAGGAAAACGTTATTTATAGATTTGTTTTCCAGTAGTTTCACAAATGCTTCTCCTTGTGGAAGCATTGCATACAGTTGTTGTAAATCTTGTATTGTCATTAAACAAGAAGCTCATACGCAGCTCCTGTCCTGTCTCCCCATATTCCACTGAAAGAAGGAAGGTTGCCGCAAAGCAATTTGGACAAAACCATAGTAGAGCCTGAAATCTTTATATTATGTATTATTTTTTCTTTGGAAGACTATGAAAGCATTATTAGCTCCATGTCTTTGTATAGAGCCGTCACAGCTCCCTCCTCCTTCTTTTACATTCTCCTTTTCCAATATTTAAGTCATAAAGTATGGTATATTTCTATCTCAAACACACCATGACACAGTCTACCCTCTCCGTAAATCAACCCCAAAGGCACCGAAGTGTTGCTTAAAACGCATCAGCATGGCGTCTCATAGACATTGCGATAATGCTTGATACTTAGGACAAAACACACCTATTCGTTCTGTCTTACTGGTCTATCGGCTTAATCGTTTATACGAAAGTGTGTAGCCTACCTTCCCTTACATCACCGTGTTCCTGTTATCAGGAGAGAGTCAGGAGAGTTTCTTGGTTGGATATTTACGAAACCATCCATCTAACCGCAAGCGCATCACGCCAAACAGAGCCTCGCTAAAGATACCGCCACTCATTTTGCTTGTGCCCTCCTTGCGGTTGACAAACACCACAGAAACCTCTTTAATCTTAAAACCAATCTTATAGGCAGTGTACTTCATCTCAATCTGGAAGGCATAGCCCTTGAAACGGATCTTGTCGAGTTCAATGGTTTCCAGCACCTGACGGCGATAGCAAACAAAGCCCGCAGTAGTGTCGTGGACATTGAAACCTGTAACAAATTTCACATACAGTGAGGCAAAATAGCTCATCAAAACGCGTCCAATGGGCCAATTAACCACATTTACCCCCGTAACATATCGCGAGCCTACAGCCACATCGGCACCCTCATCGTGACAAGCAGCATAAAGGCGAGGTAAATCGTTGGGGTTGTGGCTGAAATCGGCATCCATCTCAAAAACATACTCATAATTGCGTTCCAATGCCCATTTAAAGCCTGTGATATATGCCGTCCCCAAGCCCTGCTTGCCGCTTCGTTCAATCAAGAATAGACGATCGGCAAACTCAGAAGCCATCAGATCCTTCACTATCTGTGCCGTTCCGTCTGGACTGCCATCGTCAATCACAAGAATATGAAAACACTTATCCAATGAAAAGACGGCACGAATAATCTTTTCCATGTTTTCCTTTTCATTGAATGTGGGAATGATAACTATAGAATCACTTTCATGCATAGTGGTATAGGATTTCCGTTTAGTGCAAAATTATAAAATAAAATGATAAAAACAATGATTAACGCAATATTTATTGGTCAGGATTTTCGACATAACCCTGATGGTTTTTCACAAGGCCTCCCATCACCACCCGGTAGCTTTCATTTTTCAGATAGTCAATATTCTCACGCCCCTGACCTATCGGAGCGATGGGCTTGTGTATCGTCAGACTGAGCGGATGCCACTCCACCCAGCGATAGTCACGCATACGAGGCATGACTTGGAACGAGCCGTTGATGGTGAGTGGACATACCGGCAGACCTAATTCATCGGCTAAGGCAAACGCCCCGCGACGAAAGAAGCCCATGTGTCCGGTAAAGGTCCGAGCACCTTCGGGAAATACTACCAGTGACATTCCCTCGTCCAGTATCTTTCGAGCTTCGTCATAGGTGCGTTTTATGGCCGATGCTCCACTGCGGTCTACAAAGATATGATGGGCTGCCTGGCTGGCCGCTCCCACAAAAGGAACCTTGCGGAGCGACTTCTTCATCATCCATTTGAAGTTGCGGTTGAGAAAGCCGTAAATAAGAAAAATATCGAACATTCCCTGATGATTGGCCACAAACACATACGACTGCCCCTTTACCAGATTTTCGCATCCCTCTACCTTTACAGGCAGAAACAGCAAACGGATGGTGAGTTGTGACCATAGTTTGCCGGGATAATAACCCCAAAAATGCCCGTTACCTAAGAAACACCCCGTCACTGTAACAACAGCCGTAAGAATTGTTGCCACTAAGATAAGGGGGAGAAAGATGAATAGTTGATACAGTCTGTAGAGATACATCATGATTATTTGGTATGTAATGTGATGACTGCAATCTCTCCGGAGATGCCGAAGCGGAACGGGATGAGTGCCCCTATACCGGAAGAAACGTACAGAGCTTTGTTGTCTTCTTCATAAAGACCATAGTCCTGCTTATATTTCAAGGATATCGGACGAAAGCCGAAAAATGCCACCTGCCCTCCATGCGTATGTCCGCTCAACGTGAGCTGTACACGACCGCTCGGTTTTATGTATTTATCCCATGCCTCAGGGTTGTGTTGGAGCATCACCACAAAGGCTCCCTTGTTTACCTTTTTCATTGCTTTGGCAAAATCGGCACGGGCAGGTTTTTCCAAATTTTCTTCTCCGGCAACAATGATTGAGTCCCCACCGCGATAAACAACTTTATGCTCATTGAGCAGCAATTGCCACCCCAGTTGCCGCTGTCGGGTAATCATCTCTCTACAGTAGGCTGCTTCTATCATAGGGTCCTCATCAATATATTCACAGTAATCGTGATTTCCCAAAACCGAAACAACACCGTCCTTGGCTTTCAATCCTGCCAACTGCTTCCGGACAGGAATCAGTTCGCGTGGCTTAAGATTCTGCAAATCACCCGTAAAAGCTATGAGATCCGGTTTCTGCGCATTGATGCTGTCGAGAGTTTTTTGTAGGATTTTTCTACCGCTTGTGCTGAAACTACCAACATGTGCATCTGTAAAATGAACTATCTTATATCCTTCAAAACTTTCGGGAAGGTCGTCAAAATACAAATCTATATGTCTCACTTCGAGCTTGCGAAAACCTAACGTTGAGCCGTAAATGATGCAGTACCAGCAAAACAAAATAAGGAAGAATGCCACAAGGTTACCCCAATTATAACGGCAATGTGTCAAGCGCCTCCATGCCACGCCCCCCAACGAGCACAAAGCAAAGAGAGCCTTAGGCACGACATATAGTCCCGTGAGCAGAAGATAGACATTGATTATCCTCATATCATCGGGTACAAAGTTTCTGTTCATCGCCAACACCGTCGTGTAGACCAGCATGATCAGCGTAGGTATCCAATTCAGCACACGTCTCCACCACGATTGGTCGCGGCGGCGATTGCGCATATACCATTCAACGTAAAGCTCCGGCAATACGATGGCGAGAACGACTAATAAAAATATCCGGGCTATCAAGAGATATTATTTTTAAGGGTTAGCTGTTGTGGATAACAGGAAACTGTCCATAACATAGGGCAGAAGCAGTCAAAAACCGGCAAGGCATTTATTCCTCGTTGAGTCTGAATCGCAGAGCTTCGCCAAAGTAGTCTTCATCAACATGACCATTGTCGTAGACCGAATGGCCGTTGCAGAAAGTCTGTCTTACTTTCCACCGATATTGTTGTCCCATCAGTGGGCTCCATCCACACTTGCTTTCAATCAGATTCTCAGAAACTTTCCATGGATCCGTTCGCTGTACGATCGCAATGTCGGCCTTATATCCTTTGCGCAGAAATCCACGCTCACTTACCGAGAACAACTGAGCCGGATGATGTGCCATGAGCTCCACCAACCGCACGATGGAGAGTACACCTTCGTCCACCAACGTCAGCATGGAAATCAGCGAAAACTGTATGCTTGGCATTCCGGAAGCCGCCTTGGCGCAACCTCCGATTTTATCTTTCATCTCGTGCGGTGCGTGGTCGGTGCCGACAGCAACAATACGCCCGTCATCCAACGCCTCGCGCAGAGCCGCACGGTCTTCTTTGCGCTTCACCGATGGGTTGCATTTGATGAGTGCCCCCTTTGTTTTATAGTCTTCCTCGCTAAACCACAGGTGTGTAACAGTTGCCTCTCCCGTGATTTGTGGCAACGGCTTGCCCGGACGACTCGGTTCAAAAAACGACAACTCACGGGCTGTGGTCACATGGGCGATGTGCAGACGGGTGCCAAACCGGCGTGCCAACTTCACAGCCAAAGATGAGGAGGTATAGCAGGCTTCGGCCGAACGAATTATTGGATGCAGCGCAATATCGGGATCATCACCGTACTGCCGTTTTGCCTCCGCCATGTTTTTATTGATCATCGCCGTGTCTTCGCAATGTGTCATCAGTGGCAAGTCAAGATCGGCGCAGGTCTTGAATATACACTCAAGCGCATCTCTGCGATCCACCAGCATATTTCCCGTAGACGCACCCATAAAGAGCTTGAAGCCGGGAACACGCGTTCTGTCTATCTTGGAAAAATCTCCGGTGTTGTCTTTGGTGGCTCCAAAAAAGAATCCGTAGTTGATATGGCTCCGATCGGCAGCCAGCCTTATTTTATCGCTCAACGCCTCAACAGTTGTTGTCTGTGGCACCGTGTTGGGCATATCAAAAAACGACGTGACCCCACCTGCTGCCGCTGCACGCGTTTCGCTCTCCATATCGGCCTTGCGCGTCAGTCCCGGCTCACGAAAATGCACGTGTTCGTCGATGACACCCGGCAACACAAAACACCCCGTGGCATCCACGAATCGTTCGCAGTGTGCACGGGGATTACTGTTTCCTTCGATAATATCAGAGATGCGGTCGTCGTCTATAATGACAGTGCCTGTAAACTTTCTGCCTTCATTGACAATGGTACCGCCATCAATGATTGTTCTCATAGTACATGAAATTATGGTATGTCTTTATTCTGTTGGGACAGGAGTTTGCTCAGCAGAATTCTGTGGAGCATCCTGTGGCGCTGCCATCTGATTAGGCGTCGGGCCATCCATTGGCGGAGCAACAGGAGATACCGGCGCTTGATGTGGCTGTTCCTGCAGACCATTCATGATATTTTGATTCTGCTGCGCAGCCTCATAATATTCCTTCACATGGATGTCGTTCTTGAACTTGTCTGTCGCCTTACTCATAATGTCTTCTATCCACGCATCCAGCATCGGCACCTCATAACGGCTCAAGCAGGTATTGATAAACACATACGGACCAAGGATGTTGTCAAAATTATCGGTCACAAACATAGTCACGAGCTTATCCATCTTTTGGTTGATAGCGGCATCTTCGGCAGCCAACTTGGCATTAACCACCGTCATATCCTTGCCGTTCATGATAGCCTGATCATGTCGATGTACCAAGTCCATGCTCTGATTCATAAGCTGTGTGAACTGCTCACGAAACTTCGTCAGCTTGTCATTCAGCGGCGTTCCCGTAACAGTCTCCTGCGTGTTGTCTATTTTGACAAGAATCTCACCGCTTTCGAGCACCACCGGCAGACCTACATTATCGTCTATAAAAATATTGGCCATACGCACCGAATCTATCGACCCCTGAAATTGGAACTGTCCATGCACCACATCGCAAGAGTCGACATTCTTCAACACCGTGTCCTTATATACCTTTAAATACAGCTTCTGTCCGTCGAGCATAGAAACATTCGACAAACCGGCTATAGTGTACGTATTGGCGCACGACGTAAGGGTCAATATACTGATTACTGCGTATAAAACTTTATTCATAAACCAATGTTTCTTCAAGTCACACAAAGATAATACCTATTCACGAAGCATAAAAAAAATTTATGCTATTTAAAGATATATCTTACTCTTTTATATTTTTTTTGGAAAGTTCATGATCGATTCGATGAACGGTATATACCTCTAATATTGCCGCGATGAGCAGCACTATCACCCACTTGTTGGACACATAGGTGACATAGTCTATCATATTGGAGAAAAGGGGACGGAAAAAACCAAAAACGTTATCGACCATCAAGATGCCGGCTATGATAAAAAGAATGTCGGCCAGGCTCTGGATACGCTTCAGACGCATGAGGGTGATGTCTCGCCCATCATACGACTGCATCATCTGCATCACGGCAAACAGCAATGCGCCCAACAGGAACACCCAGCAAGCCACCTGCTGCTGCCACAAAAAGGCAAAACAGCCGGCACCAGCAACCATGAGCGCACCACCCGCCAAAAATAGCATACTCTGAATTTTACTTAACTGTTTCATTGATTTCGTTTGCTTTTGTCCGAGCCTCTTCGGCAGCCTCCTGATCGGTACTCAACACATAGATATCCTCATCATCGGCTTTCATGAAATAGCGTTCGCGCGCTATCTTCTGAATGGCTTTCGGATTACGCTTCAACTCGTCCAGCGCCTTCATCGCCTTCTCGTTCTGAAGGTTGTATTTCCTAATCTCGCTCTTCATCTGGCCTATCTGCATATCATATTGTATACGCTTCATGAAACTGTTTTCATCGATAAACCCCACCACGGCCACACCGATAACGATTGTTATCAGATATTTATACCGTGCCAGAACGTTCCATATCTTAGGTAATCTGCTGCCCATGTTTCCTTCGCTATTAACATTTGCAAAGTTAATGCAAATAGGCCAAAAAGCAAAAGAAAAGGTAATATTTGTTTTGCCCTTCACCCAAAAGGCACTATCTTTGCAACTACTAACAATCAGACTTTACATTATGGACAACTACATAGTATCGGCCAGGAAATACCGCCCGATGACGTTTAGTTCCGTAGTCGGTCAGGAGGCGCTGACCACTACGCTGAAGAATGCCGTCAAAAGCGGGAAACTGGCGCATGCCTATCTGTTCTGCGGGCCACGAGGAGTAGGCAAAACCACTTGTGCCCGCATATTTGCAAAGACCATCAACTGCGAACATATCACAGCCGATGGCGAGGCTTGCAACGAGTGCGGCAGCTGCAAATCGTTCAACGACGGCCGCTCAATGAACATTTTTGAACTCGACGCAGCCAGCAACAACTCGGTGGAAAACATCAAGACCTTGATGGAGCAGACACAGATTCCACCACAGACCGGGCGTTACAAGGTGTTCATCATCGACGAGGTCCACATGCTTTCCACTGCGGCTTTCAACGCTTTTCTGAAAACCCTTGAGGAACCGCCGGCACACGTCATTTTTATTCTCGCCACTACAGAAAAACATAAAATTCTGCCCACCATCCTGTCACGATGCCAGATTTACGACTTCGAGCGTATGACGGTGCCTAAAATCATCGACCATTTGAAGATGGTGGCCGAACGCGAGAACATTGCTTACGAAGAGGAGGCACTCAGCGTTATAGCCGAAAAAGCTGATGGCGGCATGCGCGATGCACTGTCTATCTTCGACCAAGTGGCCAGTTACTGTCAGGGCAACATCACCTTTCAGAAGGTGCTTGAAGACCTCAATGTGCTTGCCGCAGACAACTATTTTCGTATCGTAGACCTCGCTTTGGAGAATAAAGTGAGCGACATTATGGTGCTGCTCAACAGCATCATTGCCAAGGGATTCGATGCGGGGCATCTCATCAACGGACTGGCCTCTCACGTGCGCAACGTCATGATGGCCAACGACCCGCAGACCCTTCCACTGCTCGAAGTGAGCCAACAGCAACGGCAGAAATATCAGGAGCAAGCTCAAAAATGCCCCAAGCGTTTCCTGTATCGTGCCTTGAAAATCATGAACGAGTGTGACGTGAACTATCGACAGAGCAGCAACAAGCGGCTCTTGGTAGAACTCACCCTCATTCGCGTGGCACAGATTACTCAACCTGCCGATGACGATGCCGACGGGGCGGGGCGTAGCCCTAAGCGTTTGAAAATCCTGTTCAAGAATATCAAGAAGTCTCAACCAAAACCAGCCCAGCAGGTAGCCGGGGTTGAGAAAAAAGAAACTGTGGCAGCAACAGCAACCCCAACTGTTGCCACACAACCTTCTACACCCCAACCAACCGATGCGCCACAACGCCCGTCCAAGGAGATTGCAAGCGTCACGAAGTCATCCACGCCACGCATTAAACTCAAGAACATCGGCACCACCTTCAGTTCTCTGAGACAAGGGCCTAAGCAGCCTGCCTATCTTGTTGCACAACAGGCAGGCACAAAAACCGCAGCCGACAGCAACAAGGAGTTCACCGAAGAGCAGCTCAGTATTCAATGGACGCTGATGTGCAACCGTATGCCCCAACATTTGGTGGGCTTGGCGTCACGACTAAAGAATATCATGCCACATATCGTAGACTATCCCAACATTGAGGTGGTGATCGATAATGAGATATTGCTCAGCCAAGTAAACGACATCAAGGGCAATATAGAGGCTACAATGAAGAAAACATTAGGCAACGATCAGATAACCCTCAGCCTGAAACTTGCCGATATCGACAGCTCGCGAAAAGCCTACACCAAGCGTGAACTCTTCGACGAGTTGCGACGAAAAAACCCGGCTATCGAAAAGCTCAGGCTCAAACTGGGGCTGGAACTCGCCTGACGGGCATACACTTCTTTTCTCTTTGCAGCCATCATTCTACTGCAAATCCACACCACTTATATTCTACGAAAAATACGAACAAACAGGCCTCTATTTTTCTCGTATTCTGAAACACAAAACCTTTTCTCCGAAATACTCGAAAAATAGCACACCTTTGCAACCTCCTGACACTCAGCCGTTTGTCTTTCAATACCTTCTATTGCTCATTTTTTCTCCTTTCAATCCGACCGCGACTAAGCCCTAACGGCACGCGCAATAGGCCTTAGTTACGATACGGGAAGGCCTTAAACGCATCGCGGTTAGAGCTTGGACGCAATGCGATTAGCCCCTTCTCGCCAACACCCGACAGTTTGCTCTGCTCAAAAAGCACGTGAAACCACGCATACATCAGATTTTCTACTCTATTTCATCTGAAAAAACACTCCGGATTACCGTTACATTTTCTTGACAAAAACCTCATATCAGCTATCATAAGATTGAACGGTGGCATCTGTCTTCTCAAACTAAAATGAAACGTCCCTACCAACTCTCCGTTCATGTATGAGCTGCTATTTGCCTATATGTTAAATTATAGCTATCTTTGTATTCTCCATCATTCACAGCATTATATCACGAAAAACAAATATGTTTCACTATAAGCCGGTATTGGTAAAACACTGAAAATACAGTCGGAAATTTTTGTCTCTGGACAGATGGAGTTCCTTGTATAATATTGATGAACTATAGCCTTGAAAGTCGCTTAACAATCTGTATTAAATGAGTGGCATCCCCAACATCAGACATTCCTTCCTCATGTCTTCGGGCCAGATACTCGCTTGGATTTCGCCCACATGGGCTTTGTGCAACATAATCATGCACAGACGGCTCTGCCCGATACCACCACCGATGCACAGAGGAAGTTGGTCGTTGAGCAGTTGCTGATGAAAGTAAAGTTTTTCGCGGTCTTCCTTACCTGTGCACTTCAATTGGCGCAGCAATGCCTCCTTGTCTACACGGATGCCCATTGAACTCAACTCTATGGAACGTTGCAATACCGGGTACCAAATCAAGATGTCGCCATTCAATCCGGTCTTGCCGTTCTCGGCCACCGTGGACCAGTCGTCATAGTCCGGTGCGCGCCCGTCGTGCTTCTCGCCGTTCGACAGTTTGCCACCAATGCCCTCTATAAACACAGCCCCGTATTTCCTACACACTGCATCCTCACGCTCTTTCGCCGAAAGGTTGGGATAGGCATCCAACAAATCCTGACTGTGTATAAAATGTATTTCCTTGGGCAGGAAAGGTTTGATTTGGGAATAACGTTCACAGGTGAGGAACTCCGTACGGAGAATCGCAGCATAAATGCGTCGCACCACATCTTCTAAAAAACTTATGGTGCGTTCCTGTTCTGTAATAACAGCCTCCCAGTCCCATTGGTCCACATAGAGGGAATGGAGGTTATCCAACTCCTCATCGGCACGAATAGCATTCATGTCGGTATAGATGCCATAGCCAGGCTCGATGTTGTATTCGGCCAAGGTCAAGCGCTTCCACTTCGCCAGAGAGTGTACCACCTCTGCCTTGGCCTCGCCTAAATCCTTGATAGGAAAACAGACCGGACGTTCCACTCCATTTAAATCGTCGTTGATACCCAGCCCCTGCAATACAAAAAGCGGAGCCGTTACACGACGCAGCCGAAGCTCCGTAGACAGATTTTGTTGAAAAAAATCCTTGATTTGCTTGATGCCTTGTTCAGTTTCGCGCATATCGAGCAGCGCGGTATATCCTTCCGGTTTTATCAGATTGCTCATAAGCTATAATCTATATACTTTTTCTATTTTGGATACAAAGTTAACCAATAATCACTATATTGCAACAATATTATCCGTTTATTTTGCAAAAAGACAGAAGTTTCAACCCTTATATAACTATTTGACGAAACTGCGGCATCATATTTTTGCAAAAAGTTTTCTTACACAGTGGTGCGTGTTCAGCAGGTGTTTGAAACTAAACATATACCTATTATCCTGTTCTTTCTTACACTAACCACCTTTTGTGCCGCAAATTCAATAACTTATATCGACTGATCCGAATTTCTCGAAATCTACAAGAAATTACTTTCACATGATCATGAACATGGAAATTCGACAAAAAAACAAAAGCGCACTACATTTTCTCCCATTGTCTTTGTATTTCCCAAAATAATTATTATTTTTGCACATATTTCATTGCATGGCCTCGTAGCTCAGTTGAATAGAGCACAAGTTTCCGGAGCTTGGTGTCGCGGGTTTGAGTCCCGCCGAGGTCACCATGAAGCCAAGCTTCACAACCATCTTTTTCCTATAATATGAACATCACTGAAAGATTTATTAATTACACTAAGTTTGATACGCAGTCGGCTGAAGACTCCGACACCGTTCCCAGCACCTCTAAACAGCTTATCTTTGCAAAATATTTAAAGGAGGAGCTTGAGGCTGAAGGTCTGAAAGATGTAGAAATGGACGATAAGGGCTATATCTATGCCACATTGCCCTCCAATACCAAGAAAGACGTACCCACCATCGGGTTCATCGCCCACTATGACACCGCACTCGATGCCAGTGGTGCCAACATTAAGGCGCGTGTCATCAAAAACTACGACGGCGGCGACATAGAACTTTCACCCGGCATCATATCATCCCCCAAGAAGTTCCCGGAGCTGCTGGCTCACAAAGGCGAAGACATTATCGTGACCGACGGTACAACCCTGCTCGGTGCCGACGACAAGGCTGGTATTGCCGAGATTGTTCAAGCCATGTGCTACCTGCGAGACCACGACGAGATAAAGCATGGAGATATTCGCATCGGCTTCAATCCCGATGAGGAAATTGGCAAGGGTGCCCACCATTTCGACGTGGAGAAGTTTGGCTGCAAATGGGCATACACAATGGACGGTGGCGACATAGGCAATCTGGAATACGAGAACTTCAATGCAGCTGCAGCGAAAGTCCTGATTAAGGGCGTGAGTGTGCACACAGGATATGCCAAAGACAAGATGGTGAATGCCAGCAGACTAGCCTGCGAGTTCAACAGCCATATTCCGGAAACTGACATGCCCGAAACCACCGAAGGTTATCAGGGATTCTATCATCTCCTCGGTATCGACAGCCGGTGCGAAGAGGCCAAAATCAGCTATATCATTCGTGACCACGACCGCAAGAAATTTGAAGAACGCAAGGACTTCATGGAAGCTATCGCCAAGCAGATGAACGAAAAATACGGTGAAGGAACGGTGAGTGTGGAGTTGCGCGACCAGTATTATAACATGAAGGAGAAGATTGATCCCAATATGTATGTTATAGACATCGTGCTGAAAGCCATGCAGGAATGTGGTGTGACACCTAAGGTTGAGCCCATCCGCGGCGGTACCGACGGAGCACAACTCTCGTTCAAGGGTCTCCCCTGTCCCAACATCTTTGCCGGTGGAGTGAATTTTCACGGTCCATATGAATTCGTTTCCGTACAAGTGATGGAAAAAGCTGTGGAGGTCATTACGAAGATATGCGAAATCACAGGAACATTTAACGATTAAAAGAACTGTTCGCCCCAAGCCCCTCCAAAACAAGGGTGTCTCCATTCGGAATGGATGAAAAGCAATGCGGTCGTAGAGTTTTTTCTTATTTTCTACCATCATATTTTATAAGCTCCAAACTCCTTTCGCAGTTTCCTTTTATCCTGTTGGCATCATCCCCTGTTTCGATTGTGCTTGGGAGGAAACTGTTTAGGAGTGGCCTATGGCAGAACTTCCCGCCCTTATTAAAGACTTGGCTCTGATTCTTGTAGTTGCAGGAACAGTGACTTTGATTTTCAAATGGCTCAAGCAGCCACTTGTGTTAGGCTATCTCGTGGCCGGATTTCTGGTAAGTCCGCACATGCCCTACACTATGCACGTGATAGACAAGGCCGACATTCAGACTTGGGCCGACATCGGAGTGATGTTCCTACTGTTTTCCTTAGGGCTTGACTTTTCTTTCAAAAAAATTCTCAAGATGGGCATATCGCCCATTATTGCCTCCATGTCCATCATTTTCTCGATGGCCCTATTGGGTGTAGGGATTGGTCATGCCTTCGGTTGGAACCAGATGGACAGCATCTTCCTGGGTGGTATGTTGGCCATGTCTTCCACCACCATTATCTATAAGGCATTCGACGAGATGGGGCTCCGGCAGCAGCGGTTTGCCGGACTCGTGATGAGCGTTCTCATCCTCGAAGACATCCTGGCCATTGTGATGATGGTCATGCTGTCAGCACTTGCCAACGGTCAAAGCCCCGACGGCGAGGAGATGCTCGGCTCCATCCTTCGCATAGGCTTCTTCCTCATTCTGTGGTTTGTTGTAGGATTGTTTGTCATTCCGTCTTTTCTGCGCTCCACCCGAAAGCTCATGACCGACGAGACAATGGTCATCGTGGCACTCGGTCTATGCTGTCTCATGGCATGGGTGTCCACTACCGTTGGATTCAGTTCTGCTTTCGGAGCATTCATCATGGGCAGCATTTTAGCCGAAACGATAGAGGCCGATCAAATCATTCGGTTGGTAGAGCCCGTTAAAAATCTGTTCGGCGCCATATTCTTCGTGTCAGTTGGTATGCTCGTTGATCCTATTATCATTGTACAGTATGCCTTTCCCATCCTCATTTTAGTAATTGCTATACTTCTGGGACAGGGCATCTTGGGCACGGGTGGCTTCATGCTCAGCGGACAACCCCTAAAGACGGCCATGCGGTGTGGATTTTCGATGGCACAGATTGGAGAGTTTGCTTTCATCATTGCCTCACTGGGTCTGTCGCTCGGCGTAATCAGTAGGTTTCTTTATCCCGTTGTCGTTGCCGTATCGGTCATTACAACCTTCCTCACCCCCTACATGATTCGATTTGCTGTGCCCTGCTACAATCATTTAGAAAAACGGCTTCCCAAGCAATGGCTCAGACGCTTAAACCACCTCGGCTCGGCACAAGTACATACTCCACAGGAAGAAAGTAAATGGCAAAAGCTACTGCGAAAAATTGCTGTCAGCACCCTGATTTATACCATTTTGTGCATTGCCACAACTACCCTAATGCTCACTTTCTTCTTGCCTTTCGTGCGCTCCCTTTTACCTCATTGGTGGGCCAACGCCGTCTGTGGAGCTGCTATGCTCGTCATTCTTGCTCCACTCATGCGATCACTCATCATGAAGCATAACCGCAGTGAAGAGTTCAAGGCTTTATGGATAGAGGGGCGCCTCAACCGTCTTCCACTGATATTCACCATCTTAGTGCGCATCGTTATCGTAGCGAGCATCCTCTTTTATATTTGCAATTATCTATCACGCATTGCAAACGCCATTGTCATTACATTGGCCCTCATCGTCATCGTGCTCATGATACTGTCGCGCAATCTCAAACGTCGCTCCATCCGTTTGGAACGAATGTTCGTTAAAAACCTCCAGAGCAGAGACATCGAGGCACAGGTACACGGACGGAGACGCCCTCTCTACGAAGGCAGACTGCTCGACCGTGACATCCATATTTCCGACTTCAATTTACCAAATAACTCTACGTGGGCAGGCAAGCGACTGCAACAACTGCGTTTCAGCAATCGGTTTGGCGTGCACGTGAGCAGTATTCTTCGTGGTCGACAACGCATGAATATCCCCAATGGCGAGACAATAGTGTTCCCCGGAGACCGACTGCAAGTAATCGGAAACGACGAGCAGTTGCAGCAATTCGGCAAGGCAATGAATGGAGAACTCGTGCCCGAAGACGAACATATTGAAGATCGAGAGATGAAACTCCAAAAGCTCATCCTCACTTCTCGCTGCCCATTTATCGGTAAGACATTGAAAGATAGTGGCATCCGCAGCAAATACAACTGTATGGTTGTGGGCATCGAAGAAGGGCAAACCAACCTCACCATGATTAATCCCACGCATATATTCAAACAAGGAGACATTATTTGGGTGGTGGGCGAACGATCATCTTTGAAACAATTGGCAATGATAAATTAGTGTTCTCCTTCATCATGCACGTGAACGAACAGAAAGACATGACATCCGATAATTTGATATCCAGCTTGCAAAACCCTAAAGTGAAGAAACTTGCTGCATTGCAGCAGAAGTCCTCCGAGCGACGCCGGGAGCACTTGTTCGTTGTGGAAGGTGTGCGCGAGCTTATTCATTGCGTTCGTGCAGGCTACGAAATAGAGGCCTTGTTTTGCTGCCCGGAAATTCTCAACCGCAATCCTGAAGCATCCGGCCTCACAACCGTAACTCAGCACGTACCGACTTATGAAGTCACCAAGGCAGTATACGAAAAGATTGCTTATCGTGGCACCACGGAGGGAGCATTAGCCGAAATCAAGGTCAGGAACAAATCGCTAACCGATCTCCAACTCCCCGACAACCCCATGATTGTAGTATTGGAGAGCGTGGAGAAACCGGGAAACCTCGGCGCGGTGCTTCGCAGTGCAGACGCTTCGAAAGTAGACGCGGTCATCGTTTGCGACCCGCTGACCGATCTTTTCAACCCCAACTTGATTCGGAGCAGTATCGGAGCCATCTTCACGGTACCTACTGTGGCGTGTTCTTCTGAAGAATGTATTGCTTTTTTGAAAGCGCGCCAGATAAAGATTCTCACAGCACAACTGCAAGACTCAGACCTCTATTACAATGCCGATATGCGCCGGGGAACAGCCATCGTGATGGGCACGGAATCTACCGGCCTCACCAATGTATGGCGCAAGGCAGCCGATGCACACATCCGCATCCCCATGTTGGGACAATTGGATTCGCTCAATGTGTCGGTGAGCGCCGCAATATTGATGTTCGAGGCCGTGAGACAGAGAAACGACGCTCATCCGCACTCCATGAAACATCAATAAAACTACTGTACAAAGACCAATGAGATGAAACATAGAACTGACGAAGAATTACTCTGGAAAACACTCGATAGCGAATATCTGGTCAATCGCCCTTGGCTCACAGCACGTCGCGATAAGGTTGAGCTGCCCAATGGAAAAAGATTCGACGAATACTATGTGTTGGAATATCCCACATGGGTGAATGTCGTGGCCATAACCAAAGGCGGAAAGATGATCCTCGAACGTCAATATCGTCATGCTCTCGGAGTGGTGTCTACGGAAATCGTAGCAGGATGTGTGGAAAAGGGAGAAACACCACTCGAAGGTGCCAAGAGGGAATTGGAAGAGGAAACCGGATATACGAGTGGCACATGGACACAGCTGATGACCCTTGCACCCAACCCCAGCACCATGACCAACCTTTGTCACTGTTTTCTTGCAGAAGGTGTTGAACAAACTTCCCAGATGCAGTGGGACGCTACGGAAGATATAGAGGTGTTTCTCAAAACAAAGGAAGAAGTGCGTCGAATGCTTGAACAAGGAATTTTTCTTCAAGCCATGATGGTAGCACCTCTATGGAAATACTTTGTTCAATACAGCGACCTGTCATAGGACTTTGTAAATGAAGAACGAAGGACAAAGAGTGTAGAATAAAAGGACGAAGAGATTAAAGTGACTCTGTAGAAAAAAGTATGGAGATTTATTTTGTTATTAAAACTATCCACTGATAAAAATAAATGGCCATATATTCATTTTTTGGAGCTAACGACCATGCACAATATAGGGACGACTGGAACCTATATCTCCCTCAAAGTAGAGCATGTATGTTCACCCACTTTTTAAGCTGTTATCTTGAAAAAAACGGCTTATTCCGAACACAGGTTTTGAAAAATTAGGAATGGTCAAATATATGAACAAACTGCCCTCTCAAATTCGCTTATTTGAAAATAAGTTTGCTTTCGTTCGAAATACGCAAAATTTGCGATAGATTGTAAACGCCTGACTGCCAACGATTTTTAAGAATCGAGCTTAGCTTTCCTATTTTCGCGTCTGCGATTGGGTATCTAATGGCATGACGACAAAGGCGTAACCGCAGTATGATTGAGGCTCTTCCGCATTGCCGATAGAGCCTAATCATGTTGTGAGAAAGCTTCAATCGCAGCACCCCTGCGATTTTTGGGAATATGTGGTCCGGTTTTATCGAAAAAGCATAGCCTTTTTTGCGCTGGATGCCACGAAAATAATGACCCAAAAACGGTAATAATATTTTATAAAATGAAGAACGAAGAATAAAGAGTAAAGAATATAAATTAAAGTGAAGAGTGAAGAGTGAACAACGAAGAATATAAATTAGGGTGAAGAATGAATGAAGGTGGAATTGTAGTCTGTTCGGCGCAGTTGGCGCCTCCTTCAAATCCTAAGACCGTGCCCTTACAAAGAATTTGCCGTGTGTCTCTTTTGAAATCATAACTAATCAATACCACTGTACGGCGTTGCTATAACCGCTTCGCTTATCGTATTTCAATGCATCGGTCAATGTCGCGGCATTGGCACGGAAAGAGAAGTTATAGCTTGTATAGGGTGCCAGCACCACTGAGCAACTCATGTTGAAGCAGTGGAGATCGCGCTGCAACGATGCTGTGGTCATAGACATCTTCTTGTTTTCAAAGTCGTATCCGCTGGAGAAGCTGATATTCCAACCATCACTGATACGCAAATTGCCACTTACATTCATCGTCTGCGTAAACTTATAAGGATAGCGCATCGTCTTTTTATTGAACTTTCCACCGGTATTCTCGCGCATCGTAATACCATAACCAAAGGTCAGCGACCAGGGCATGGAAAAAGTCATATAACCATCCTCATCTGTGCTGGCTTTGCCACCTTCGCGTTTCTTCTTTGCACCGCGCTGTGCTTTGATCATTTCGTCGTCGACGTTGCTTTCGCGATCTACGTCAATACCTTCCTCATCATCCCGATGCTTTCCATCATCCCTGTCATCTCCCCCACCAAACCATTTCCTGATTTTTTCAGGATTCAGCGTGAAAGAGAAGTTCTGAGACATGCCCTGAAAGCGCCCAAAGCGTCCCATTCCCCATTCGGTGTGTTCTCCTACATACGGTTTCCCATCCTCGTCGAGTTCGTAGGCATACGTAGCAAACACCGCATTCATATTGAATGTATAATTCTTCCACCATTTCAATCGAATACGCATGGACAAGTCGCTCAGCGGATGCTTGTCTGCTGCCATATTATACGACATCGAAGCACCAAGCTCATCAATAATACTTATCTTCTTGAAGCCGGTAGAGTCTTTGTCGCTCTTGACTTTCATCTCTATGTTGTTGCTCACATCCCACGATATACTCCCCGTACGCCCTTTGCCCGGAACACCGTACAACCCCTGTGAATAGGGGGAGTATTCAACCAGCGACACATTTCCGTTGGCGTCGGTTTTCTGATAGGTTTCATAATAACCATAGCGCGACGAGCCAAAATCGGGCGCATAACTGAAACTCACCTGCGGTGTGAAGACATGGCGAACGGCCTGAATCTTATCACCGAAAATCTTGCGACTTGGCACGTAAAAGCCATACAGCTTTGTGCTGGCCGACACGCTCATATTCCAATTGTAAATGTTATGAAAGCCATAAGTTGTATCCGCAACTTCCGTTTGACTGGCCTCATCCCATGCTCTCATGATCTTGCTGGCCGTCATGCGGTCGGTGAAACTGAATGAAGGCGTAACATTGAGATAATTAAACAACGTGAAGTTAGCATTGATAGGAATGTAATGTTGCATTCCGTTGCGCCAATCCTTAATAAGGTTAGCATGGAGCAGTTGGTCTTCCTTAGTGTTGATCGAATTGCTCAACTGTCCGGTATAACTCATTGAGATTTTCTCGTACCAACGCTGCTCACCCACCATGTGTTTACGACGAAAAGGGTAAAATCGACTGATCGAGATATTCAAGTCGGGTAAAGTCATGGCTATACTTGAGTCGCGCATATTCTGTGAAAGGTTTGCCGACGAGCTGAGCGACATTCCAATACTTGAAAATGTAGTACTCCAGCTCACCGAAGACGTACGCGTGGACTGTGTCATGGCCTGTGGGTTGTACATACTCGTCAGGTTGTTGCGCTCATAGCTCTGCGTCGCAAAGTTTACGCTTGCCGACAAAGAGCTGAACGGGTTGGCCTTAGGATCCTGCCGATGACTCCATTGCAACTTGAAACTCTTTTGCTGCTGATAGTCGGGCATACCCTTGTCGCCGGTCTTCGTATTCTGAAAACTTACAAAAAAAGAGCCGTTATATCTGTAGCGTTTGCGATAGTTGCTGGCAGCAGAAATACCCCATGAGCCTTTGGTATATATTTCACCAAGCAACTTTAAGTCCCATTTGTCACTCATTGCAAAATAATATCCTCCATCACGCAGATAGAAGCCTCGACTGTTTTCATCGCCGTATGTTGGCATGATAAATCCGCTGGAATAGCTTTTGGTGAATGGAAAGAAACCGTAGGGAATGGCCAAAGGCAATGGCACATCGGCCACCACAAGATGAGCCGGTCCGAAAACCACATCCTTACCGGGACGTACCTTTGCTCTCGAAAGCGAAATATAAAAGTCAGGATGTTCGCGGTCGCAGGTGGTATAACGCCCATGAGCCAGAAAAATGTCCCCATTGTCATTGCGCTTGGAGATCTCACTCGTCAGAAATCCATCCTCTTGCTGGGTATACGTATTTTGTATAAGTCCCTTCTTAGTCTTAAAGTTAAATGCAATGGTATCACTGTCATATTGGTCCTGCCCCATTTTGAATACCGGTCGTCCCCTAAGGCCTGTCTTCTCTGTAGAGTCCGCACTGCCGGCAGCATGTACCATACTGCTATCCAAACTCATATAAATCTTATCGCTCTTAAGATTCATATTCTCATAGTCTACCACCGACGAGCCATAAAGATAAGCCGCGTTTGTGCCGGCCACATAGACCAACGAGTCTTGGGCCTGATACTTCACAGGAGCATCAATACCGTTTTTCTTTTGTCTGTTCAGGGAGTCCAGACGGATGGAATCATCTATCATCTTGTTGTGATGATAGATGGCGAGTTCGAGCGAATCCATCTTGGTGGTGTCTGATAGTGTACCTTTTTCGGAAGGTATATCGAGGGAATCCTTATCCGAAACTACTTTGTTCGATAAAACCTTTGCTTTCAGCGTATCTTTGTCCACGACAACATGACTCTTTCTCGGATAGAGTAGCACATTGCTATCGGCCACAGCAAAGACTATGGCAAAAACCAAAAATACGATGGAAAACTTAGTCCTCATTTGGAGTGCAAAAGTACTTAATTAAAGATTAAAAACCGAGCCTTTTCGCAATTTTAACGTTACCGCTCAAACATCTTTTCCCACACCCGGAAGCGGTTCAATCCCTCCTCTCCAAAACGCGCCAGGCTCCGTTCTGCCATCTCCATGGACTTCACCTGCTCCAACTTGGACTTGCTGTAAAATTTATCCGCATAACATATCACCTTCTCTTCCAAAGTTTCGGGCAGGAAATCTTCTGCGGGCAACGGCAAGTTTCCCTTTATGATGGCCTCCTTGCTCAAGCCGGCACCCGTATGCCGCTCGCACACCCGAGCATGACGCGGATAGCCCTCTGCCCTGAGCAAATCTGCTCCTATGCGTCCATGCAGAAGATACGGCTCCCGACCAAAGCATTGTATTCCCGGTGCATCACATTTGAAAATACCAATATCGTGCAACATGGCAGCCTCTTCCACAAACTGACGGTCGAGATGGAGTTCGGGGTGAGCGTCGCATATCTGCAAAGCCCGTGCAGTAACGTCCTTGCTATGCACCATCAAGATACGCTTCAGTTCGTTATCTTCCGGATAATACTTGTCAATAAGCTGCATTACCCACTTCGTATTTCTCTTTTCTTTCATAGTCTGAAACACATTCGCCCTCTCCTCCACTGTTGGAGAAGAGGGCGAACTTTATGATTATTGCATTGCGTCACTCTTTCAAGACAAACGCAATCTTTAATGCTCTCTTTCAATATAGGCTATCACGTTGCCTTTCTGAACCTTTGAGCCTTGCTTGGCATTAATTTCCACGAGTTTGCCGCCAAGATTGGCCTTGACTTCTACAAACTCACCCCAAGGTGCCTGGATATAACAGAATGTATCACCTTCCTTGTAGCTCTTGCCAATATAGGGCTCTACAGCCGGAGCTGCCTCGCCATCGCCCTGGAATTCCCAGAACACCTGACCCCTGACCGGAGCCACAATGGCATCAGCCTTGGCATGCTTAAACTCAGCAACCTGTTCCGGTGTCATTGTGCCGCCAAGTTTTGCATCCTTGGCCTTTTGCAAGTCGGCGAGCATATTTTTCTTAGCCTGCCCACTCTTATAGTTGCGATATTGTTCCGGGTGCATGGCCAACTCCCACAATTCCTCGTTGTCCTGACCGTAATCCCAACCGTTCTCGTCCATCTCCTTCTTGAAGTCTTCAAGGGCATTTGGAAGTAGCGTGTGAGGGTCAGCGTCGGTAAACTCGAAGCCTTTCTTCTTGGCAAGCTCTACCAATTCATCATCAATCTTGCCGGGCACCTTACCGCTCTTACCAAGAATCATACCCCACATGGCATCGTCCATCATGGCATAGCGTCCCTTGCCCTGCTCCATTGTGAGCAGATTGAAGAGCGCAATGTTCTTGGTGTATTGTGAAAACGGCGTAACCAATGGAGGATAACCCACACGAGGCCAAACGTAAGCAACTTCATCAAACAGCTTAATCAGTAGGTCGTCTACGCTCAATTCGGGCTCGTCCTTCTTCTTACGCAAGTTGTTGATAGTGCCATGAATCCCACTGAGGTCTGACATCATCGATCCCATCATGCCTCCCGGCAGGCCACAACCCAACAGCAGCGAACTCATAATCTTGTTGCCGGGATTGATAAAGTAGCCTAACCACTCGTCGATAAACTCTTGAGTCATGGCACGAGCCTTCATATAGGCACTCATATTGATTTCCGGAACGTCGAAACCGGCGTTCTTCAGCATACTTTGTACAGAGATAATATCAGGATGAACCTTACCCCACGACAGCGGCTCAATGGCCGTATCGATAATGTCGGCACCGTTGCGACACACCTCAAGCATAGAAGCCATACTGAGACCCGGGCCTGAATGACCGTGATATTCGATGATAATATCGGGATGTTTGTCCTTGATGCGCTTCGTCAGCTGTCCCAAGAACGCCGGCTGTCCGATGCCGGCCATATCCTTCAAACATATTTCTTCCGCACCGGCAGCAATTTCCTGATCGGCCAGATGCTCGTAGTAATCGAGTGTGTGAACGGGAGATGTGGTGATGCACAACGTTCCCTGAGGCGTCATCCCAGCTTCCTTAGCCCACTTGATAGAGGGCGCGATGTTGCGGATATCGTTCAAACCATCAAAAATACGAGGGATATCCACGCCCTGTGCATGTTTTACTTTGTACATCAAGGCACGAACATCATCAGGCACGGGATACATACGGAGGGCATTCAAACCTCGATCGAGCATGTGAGTCTTGATGCCGGCCTCGTTGAAAGGCTTACAGAAGGCACGCACTGCTTCGTTTGGATTCTCTCCAGCGAGAAGTTGTACTTGCTCAAAAGCACCACCATTGGTTTCTACACGGGAAAAACATCCCATTTCAATAATGATTGGAGCTATACGCTCCAGCTGATCCTTACGTGGCTGGAACTTACCCGAACTCTGCCACATATCTCTATAAATGAGACTAAACTGAATTTTCTTACTCATTATTTTTTCCTTTCCGGCAATTTCATAACATCAGTCCGGTTGCTTGCCTGACTGACAGGAATATATGTAATTAGACTTGCAAAATTAGATAAAAAAAAACAAATTAGCGAGCAAGGCGCTGCTTTTTTATTCATTTATAACTATCTTTGCACCGTTCAAATAGACAAATCGAATGAAAACCAAATGCATAATCGGCTTGTCCCTCCTTGTTTCTGCAATAACGGGATGCCAAGAGAGCACACTCCACAATAATGGAGCTAAAGGACCCTCCAATAACGAACTGAAACTCAGTGGAGACAGCACCGTTTACGGTTTGGCCTGCGAAGGCTGTTCAGACTCCATCATCGTCTTGCTCCCCAACGACGGCAGCGACCCCGTGAGATATAACATTATAGACGCCACACGCAATCAAAAAGTGCTCGGCGATATCAATACGGGCGACTGGATTGGGCTTGTGCTGAACAAAAAAGACATGAGTGTTGCCGACATGGCCATCGATCTCGACCAACTGAAGGGTATATGGTGCTATACAGTGATGCCAAAATGGCGCGATGCCAACTCACAACATAGGGAACAGCAAAACCAAATGACGAGAGAAATGAGCGATTCCCTGAAACGCAAATTATTCGTTCCCCGCGAATATGGGTTCTGGCTGAAACGACAGTGGGAAGCGTCGAGCGTAGGCCATGTACAGGAATCGAACTCACCCTTCGACGAAAACCCTGTAGTTTATCCGCCCCTCGCATACTTTGTGAAATGGCATATTTGGAACGGCAAATTCGTGCTGGTGAGCGGAAACCCCCAATATGGCAAAGATAATAAGGTGGAAGGCTACTCCGATATCCGCTACGACACCTGCTCCATTGATTACCTCGGAAAAGATTCACTGGTACTCACCAACCGCAAAGGCTCGCGAAGCTATTACCGCAAAAGTGACATTAACGAAGTAAACAAGAAGATAAAGACTGTCACCAATGTGAAAACGAAGCAAACGCCGCAGAAAAAAGCAGAATAGCTCATTCCTTTCAGAGATGCTATTCTGCCTCGATTGCACGTTTATTTTATGAAGTTAGTGTTCAAAAATTGAACGCATATACTGCTTTTTACTTCTTTCTTTACTTTGTCATTATCCCCGTATCTCGTGATTGAAAAATCTGGTTTCGGCCATCTTCTCGTATTTGGTACCCGGCATTCCATAGTTGGCATAGGGATAAATACTGATGCCGCCACGCGGAGTAAATAGTCCCACCACCTCAATATATTTGGGCTGCATGAGCTTAATGAGGTCTTTCATGATGATGTTCACGCAGTCTTCGTGGAAGTCGCCATGATTGCGGAAGCTGAACAAATAAAGCTTCAAGCTCTTACTTTCTACCATACGTTCCGCCGGTACATAGTTGATTTTGATTTCTGCGAAGTCTGGCTGCCCCGTAATGGGGCAAAGGGAGGTGAACTCAGGACAGTTGAACTGCACCCAGTAATCGTTATCGGGATGCTTATTGACAAATGTTTCGAGCACCTCAGGAGCATAATCCATGCTGTAGCAGGTCTTCGCACCAAGCGATTTCAAACCCTCTTTTTCTCTGTTTGCCGTCATATTCTATCCAATGCTAAATATTTTCCATACACTATAGTCCACATCATTATCGTAGACATCCTCTCCTTCATGGCGCTTCAAGGCCCTGACCAGCCGTATGGTGAGCGGCAGTGCGATAATCTCGTAAACGGTCTTGAGCACCACCTGCCATAACATGAGCCAGGGAAGCTCTTCTGTAGGCACAACCCCGGCTAAAGCCAGGGGGAAGAAAATGACCGAGTCGCACGTCTCGCCGGCTATCGTACTCAATATGGCACGGGCGGAAAAGCGCTTGCCACCGTCTCGTATCTTCATACGACTCATCACATAGGCATTAACAAAACTGCCGACAACGAATGCCGCAAACGATGCCAACGCGATGCGTGGAGCCAACCCAAAGATGGCATGAAAGCCCTCATCGTTGTTCCAATAGTCAGCTCCAGGAATAAGGTCACAGATGGCTCCCATGGCCACGAAGAAGAAATTCATGGCAAAACCCACCCAAATGAGCAGACGCGCCTTGCGATACCCCCACACCTCGCACACACAATCGTTGATGATGTAAGACACGGGGAACACGATGAGACCACCTGTAAGACTAATAGGACCTACTGCTATCTGCTTTGTTTCGAGAACGTTTGCTGCAATGAGGCAAACGCAAAAGAGTATGCTGACAAGCATAAACAGCACACTCACTGTTTGTTTTTTATTATCCATTTCTTGTTTTTAAAGAGGTTTACCAAGCACTCTATTCGGCTGCAAAGGTACAAAGTTATTTTGGCTTATGGATAAAAAAAGGCTGAAAAATGTTCTACAGCCCAAACAAAACTTCACGCAATGCCAACTGTATGAGCCATAAAATCGAAAACACCAAGATATCTGCCCCATACGCAAACACGCGACAACCCTGAACGGAAAGTCGCGTGCTCATTATATTTTGCCTTCGCCATTATATGGCCTGCATGATAAGATAAGCCATATAACCTATGAACACAGCCACCAGCAAACCTCCCTCCCATCGTTCTATGCGGTGCTTGGTAAAAGAGAAAAGCCAGAGTAGCACCATAGAGATGACCATGACGGAGAGATCCACACTGGTGATGCCATTGAGATGCATCGGGGCGATCAGTCCTGTAACACCCAGCGTCATGAGGATGTTGAATGCGTTGGAACCCAACACATTACCAATGGCAATGCCACTGTTGCCACGACGGGCAGCTACCACACTGGTAGCCAATTCGGGCAATGACGTTCCGCACGACACAATGGTGAGTCCGATCAGCGCCTCACTCATGCCCAAACTCTTGGCTACGGCCGAAGCGTTGTCTACAAACACATTGGAGCCGAGTATCAGACAGCCTAAACCGATTATCAACAACAACACCGCCTTAACAACGGGCATAGGCTCCCTGTCGCTCTCTTCCGGCTCCGCAGCAACTTCTGGATCGCCCTTTGCTCCCTTCAAGACAATATACATGAAAAGGACAAACATGGCCGTCAGGATGCCGGCGTCGAGCCGGGAGATGCCGCCATCAAGACATATAATAAGCAACACCACAGAAGAAACGAGTGCAAAAGGGATGTCTTTCTTCACCGTACTGTGGAGAATAGTTATCGGAGATAGCGCAGCGGCAACGCCCACAATCAACAGCGCATTGAAGATATTGCTGCCCACAATGTTTCCAACAGCCAGATCGGGCGTGGCATTGACGGCCGACATGAGGCTCACGAAAAACTCCGGCATCGATGTACCTACCGCTACGATGGTGAGGCCAATGACAATTTGTGGTATTCCCATGCGTTCGGCAAGACCCACAGCACCATCGGTAAGACGATCAGCACCCCATGTAACCACGATAATTCCTACGACAAAAAGTACGATTTGAAGCCACATCTGTGGAGCCGCAAACGTAAACAAAAGTAATGTACTCATATTATATATGTAAGCTTATAACAAGTGCAAATTTACAAAAAAGCCCCAAATGCTGATGCATTTGGGGCTTTAACTTATGATATAAGTGCTGTTTGCCTGTCTATTTTATGTAGAATTACAATACCTCAATAGCTCTCGTCACCTTCTTCTCTTCCTTGCTAAGCTTCGGAAGGTCAATGGTAAGCACCCCATCGGCCATGCACGCAGCTATCTTCTCGCAGTCTACATCATCCGGCAGAATGAGTGTCTGTTCAAACTTGGCATATGAGAACTCACGCCGCAGATAGCGGCCGTTTTCCTCTTTGTCGCTATGTTGCTTTTCCATCTTGATAGTGAGGTCACCCTCAGCATCTACGTTTACGTCAAAATCCTCTTTCTTCAGACCCGGTGCAGCAAGTTCGACAATGTATTTGTCGTCACTCTCCCGTACATTGATAGCCGGTGAGGTTGAGCTTGAGCGGTTCATACTGTTTGTATCAAAAAAACTGTTAAAGACTTCTGGAAGCCATCCATTACGTGTATACATAATCATTTCTCCTTTATTTAATTTGTTATTTTGTTTATCTTATTCACCCCCTAATGTGCAAGAGTTATACCAGCAGCAAAACTGCGCCAAATTGACACAACAAAACGACTATTTGGCAAAAACACAATATAAATTCAATGGTGTACCCGCAACATTGTCTTCAATCATTGTTGATTGATCAAGGATTGGAACAAAGGCAGGGGGCGCCGGATGCGATTTATCTTTACAAACACTCGCGTATATTTCGCGTATTTGCAAACGTCACGCCTTCACGCCAGAAATTCGCGAAATTTGAGAAAATTGTAGCGTGCTGATAATCAGAGGATTTCACAAAAACCTCATAATACACCCTATTTTGTCATCCGCGATTAAGTATCGAACGGTAAAGCGACTAAGCTTTAACCACCATGCGGAAACGCCTTAACCGTACGCCCAATAAGCCTTAACCGTAGCATGATAAGGTACTATACGCAGTAGCCCTACAATTTTTACAGTGTGCGAACAGTTTTTGGGAGCAAAAAACATAGCTTTTTTTGCGCTGGAAGCCTCAGCAATAATCACCGAAAAATGAGCATCTTATTTTTACACTTCAAGAAATAATGACGAGAGGGTTTGCCCGTCATCACCCCGTCTCAAAAAAACAGTATAGGAGAAATAACATCAACCAAAAAAACGCTTGCCGGGATAAATAATCACGCCGGCAAACAACAGACGAAAAAAATCCCGCCATTCTTGATAGATAGCGGGATATATAGGTGTTATTCCGCAGCGTCCTTGCGGTCGTCGGCATTGTCGCCCTCAGCAGGAGCCAAAAGGGTTTTGAAGTCCGTGTACCCGTTCTTCACAAGGATGTTGTACCATTGCAACAGTTTCTTGATGTCGCTGTCGTACACACGATCTTGGTCGTAATTGGGGAGCACCTCGGCAAAATAGGCACGAAGTTCCTTGCTCGAACACTTCCTGTAGTTGATGGAAGCCTCCTTGCCGTCTTCTTTTTTACTTACATTGGACAGCACCTCCCATAGTGCCACGTCGTCTGCATCAGTGTACATAGCAATGTCGCCAAGACTCGTAATGCGGTCGGAGGGAAATGCCGGGGTACGGCGATGGCTTTCGTCGATGGCTTCTACGATGAGATTCTGCTTACCGCGAGACACGAGTTTATAAAGTCCGGGCTTACCGGCAATTGATAGTATTGTTTCCATTTTTCTTGTTATTTATTTGTTTTAATAATGCTTCTATTTGCTGTTCAAGGTATTTCCTCCCGTCATTTTCTATAACGTAGTCACTTCTTTCGATAACGGCTTCCTGAGCCATTTGGCGGTTTATCCAATCCAGTGCCTCTTCTCGGGATATGCCGTCACGGCTCATGATCCGCCGGATGCGGACTTCGAGAGGTGCCGACACACACACGATATAGTCGAAAGGAACACGCTCGTTGAATTTGCTCTCAAAGAGTATGGCGCTCTCTAACCACGCATAGCCGCTTGTCATAAAATCTTGGGCCACAGCCGGATGAACAATATTATTAACGGCCTGTTTGTTGCGTTCCGACGCTAAAAGAAATTTTGCCAATACCGCCTTCTGCAAAATGCCGTCCGAATAGACAGCACTGCCCACGAGTTCGCTCAAAGCTTGTTGCAACTGCACGTCTTCACGCATCAACCGTTTGGCAGCCACGTCACAATCGTAAACACAGATGCCTCGTTTAGCAAGTAGCCGGCAAACATAGCTTTTGCCACTGCCAATTCCTCCGGTGATGGCAACTTTCATGGATTATTGCTCAATGAGATAATCGACCTGATTTACTTCCAAATGGGCATTGCTGACTCCACGCGGCCTACTTTGCAGGTACAGGTTGCACTTATCAGACGGGCGGGCAGCAATTTCGCGATAGTCTGCCACAACATGAAAGTCGTCAGCCTTGATCATACGGAACATACTGGCTCCAACCGTAAATCGCACATTCACTCGCTGTGGGAATGTACGGATGATCAAATTGTCGGGCTTGTTGATGACCGTAATAGGAACCTCCACACTCTTCTCTGTAAGAATATCAGGGAACAACGTAAGTTTGACGGTATGAGGAACAATTTTAACACCCGTGATGGACTTGAGCCTGACCGTGCGAACAACCGTATCGTTGAAATTTACAATGTTTAAATATTCGGTAGTCACCGACCGAATACTGTCCAGTTTGTCCTCGCTCGCATAGACCACAACCTTCTCCGGCGAGAACTGCGTGTGGGAAAGATAGTAATTGGTGCTCGGAACGATATGCCCCGCAAGTTCTATCTTCACTTCCTTGTTGAGTCCGTAATTGTAATAGAAATCCAGGTTTTCGGCCTTGACGCCAATGATGGTCGTAGAGGCATAAAGCTGCTGACGAATGGACTTCTGTATATCGGCTATTCTCAACTGACCCTTACCCGTCTGCCGATTGGCATAGGTCGAGAAATTAAAAGACAGCGGTTGCAGTCTGCTGCTTTGAGAATAAGACAAAAGCACAAAACCCTTGTCGCGCACGGTAACATATACCGTGTCCGACATTTCTGTCGTAATCACCACGTTTTTGGGCACTCCGGTAAGGTGTACCGCTACCGGGAGTTCTCTCTCATAGGTTTCATTGAGCGTCATCATCAACCAGAAGATACCGCTCAGAAACAGAAAGAACAGAAAAATCAGAAACTCTTTGTTCAACAATCTGAACAAAAAGTTTCTGACGCCGTTATATGTTTTCTTGAAATTAGGCATTGGGCTGCTGTTGAGTTACGTCGGCAAAGACATAGCTCTTGTCTACAGAGACAACAACACCACGGGCAATTTCAACTTCAATAATGCTACTGGCTTGGTCTATGCGCTTCACTGTGCCATAGAGGCCACCGCCGGTAACGACCTTGGTTCCTTCCTGCAGAGAATTCTGAAACTCACGGATCTTCTTCTGTTTCTTCTGCTGCGGACGGACCATGAAAAACCACATGATGGCAAAAATTGCAATCATCATGATGAGCATGCCTCCCATGCCTCCTCCCTGAGCTGACTGAGCAGCTAAAACTAATGTAGTCATTGTTTATTGATTATTTTGTTTTCTATTAAATATTCTCTTCTTCGTTCCCCGTCTCCATGCTTTCTGAAGTCTCCGAGTTATCGGCAGCATCAGGAGTATCGGGATTCGTTTGCGCTTGGATTCTGGGACGATGGACAAAACGCGTAGGCGCTTTACCATCATTGCCGGGTTGTCCGTCGCCTCGCTCTTGATAGTGCTGGCGTGGCTCTGGCATTTGTTTGAACATCTTGCCCGTATCTATGAGGTAGCGGGCTATGGAATCAAGCATGCCATTGATGTATGCCCCGCTGCGAGAAGTTGAATACAACTTGGCCAACTCCACATACTCATTGATGGTTACGGTGGCAGGAATATTGGGGAAAGTGAGCAACTCTGCAATGGCGATTTGCATAATCACCACATCCATATAAGCTAAACGGGAGAAATCCCAATTGCGAGATGTTTCACTCATGTAGCGGTGATAATCATCGGCATTGAGAATGGTGGAACGGAAAAGCTTAAGAGCAAAATCCTTATCTTCCTCGTCTTTATATTCCGGCAAAAGTTCCTGTTTGCTTCTGTTCTTAAGTTCGAACCGCTTGATTGTCTTAAGAACGAATGTGTCGACAACCTCTTTGTCATCATTCCAATACAGGCTCTTCTCTTCAAGAAGCGCATCCAAATCGGTATTATCCTGTATGAGGGTTTTATATAGCCTGCGCCACAGTTCACGGTCGGTTTCGTAATCCGTTTCCGGATTGGCCATATAGTCTTTGTACATCTGGCTCTGCTCTATCTGGTTGCAGAGCTTTCGCACAAACTCTATGTCGTCATCCCATGTCAGTTTCTTATCTTCAAGAAAAACATTCAACATTTTGTTTTCCTCCAACTGCACGGCAAACTGATTGAAAGCAAACCGCTGTGAGGGCTTTTCCGCGCCTTCTCGTTCGGCACGTTGGCTCAGCATATCTACACGATAGCGTTCTTCCTTGGTGACTGCAACGATAAGCGCTAAGAGAAAATTATAAAGATCGTATGCTTTAGATAGACTGAAAAGCAGTTCTTTTTCAGCGTTATCCATATTCCTGTTCCCGTTTTGATAATAGGCATAGGTTAGCTGAACTATCTTAACACGTATTAAATCCCGATTAATCATTACCCTTACGTTTCGATGTGTGTATTGTTTAATTACTATGCAAAAGTAGTTAAATTTCCATATACCTGCAAGAAAGAATAGTATAAAACTATATTTTTTATGGAAACTTTGCACATTATGAAATAAAAAGAGTAACTTTGCACCGCAATTTCACTATGGTAAAGTGATTTCCAGTGTGATGGCGAATTAATTATACAATTTAATTTAGAGTAACACATTAAAAAAGTAGAAACATGAAAAAGTTTGAATTAACAGGTAAGAAGCGTGAAGACCTTGGTAAGAAAGCTTCTAAAGCCCTCCGCAAGGAAGGTCTTATTCCATGTAACCTTTATGGTGAGGCTACAGAAAACGGCAAACCGGTTGCCTTGGCCTTTGCTTCAACTTTCAAAGACCTCCGCAAGCTCATTTATACTCCACACATCTATGTTATTGACATAAACATTGATGGCGAAGTTCACACGGCTATCATGAGAGAGATTCAGTTCCACCCGGTAACCGATGCTCCCCTGCACATTGACTTCTATGAAGTAAACGACCACAAGCCTATTACCATTGGCATTCCCGTTAAGTTGGAAGGACTTGCACCGGGTGTTCGCAACGGTGGTCGCATGAATATCGCTGTTCGCAAACTTGATGTTGTTGCTCCTTATCAGCAGATTCCTGAGCGCATCGAAATCGATGTTACAAGTATGGAAATCGGTGATAGCATTAAGGTAGGCGAGCTGAGCTTCGAAAACCTCAAGTTCGCAACCAGCAAAGATGTTGTTATCTGCTCTGTTAAGATGACCCGCAACGCAGCTCAGGGAGAGGAAACCGAGGAAGTTGCTGAAGGCGAAACAACAGAGGGAGAAGAAGAAAAAGCAACAGAGAAGACTGCTGAGCAAGAGTAAGTCTCCGGAAATGGACAAATTTTTGATTTGTGGATTGGGTAATCCCGGTGATGAGTACGCAGGGACCAGACACAATACAGGTTTTATGGTATTGGACGCTTTTGCTAAGGCGTCCAATATCTGTTTTGAAGACAAGCGATATGGCTTCGTGGCAGAGACTTCTGTCAAAGGCCGCAGAATCATATTACTGAAGCCCACGACATTTATGAACCTAAGCGGAAATGCTGTGAGATATTGGCTCAACGAAGAAAAGATAGACCAAAGTAGGTTGCTTGTCATCAGTGACGATGTGGCCCTACCGCTCGGTGAATTCCGACTGAAAGCCAATGGTAGCAACGGCGGACACAACGGTCTGGGACACATCATACAGCTCATTGGCGATAACTATGCCCGTCTGCGCATAGGCGTAGGCAATGATTATTCACGTGGAGGGCAAGTAGACTGGGTACTGGGGCATTATTCGGAAGATGAGATGAAACAGCTCCAACCCACTTTCGACACCTCTGTCGAGATTATAAAGAGCTTTGTGCTTCAAGGCATTAACAACACTATGAATCAGTTTAACAAATTGGGTAAACACAAAAAGAATGGCTAACGGCAACTCCAATCTCAGGCTTCCCAAGCACGGAGAATCGGCACGCATCGACAAATGGCTATGGGCAGCACGCATTTTCAAAACACGAACTGTAGCCTCAGAGGCGATAAAGAACAATCGTGTGACCATAGACGGCAGCAGTGTCAAGCCAAGCAGAAGCATCAAGGAGGGAGAAATCGTTAGCGTCAGGAAACCTCCCGTTACCTATTCTTTTAAGGTGTTGGCGTGTATAGAGCAACGCGTTGGGGCCAAACTCATACCCCAAGTTTATGAGAACGTCACAGATCCCAAGCAATATGAGCTTCTAGAAATGAGCCGCATCAGTGGATTCGTAGACAGAGCAAGGGGTACGGGACGCCCCACCAAGAAGGAACGACGTGCCATTGACGCCTTTATAGATCCTATCATGTTCGGCTTTGATGACGATGATTGGGACGATATAGACTGATAGGAACAAGAAGCATATAGACCGTAGACAGACAAGCACTTCCAATATTCAGTATTGTCAACGCCTGCCTTACAGCATTATCAATATAATAGGAATCCTTCAACAATAAAACCGTGACCAATATAGCCATTTTCGTTTCGGGCAGTGGCACTAACTGTGAAAATATCATCAAATATTTTCAAGGCAGCAAAGACATCCGCATTAAACTCGTTTTGAGCAACAAAGCCGATGCATACGCCTTGGTAAGGGCTCAAAAACTCGGAATAGATACGTGTGTTGTGCCGAAGGCTAAGTTCAACACACCCGACCATCTTATGCCCATTCTCGAACAATACGACATTAATTTTATCGTGCTTGCCGGCTTCCTGCTGTTTATTCCGGACTATCTTATCAATGCTTTTCCCCGTCGCATGATCAACCTTCACCCAGCCCTACTCCCCAAGTTTGGAGGCAAGGGCATGTGGGGACACCATGTTCACGAAGCCGTAAAAGCCGCAGGAGAAACCGAAACCGGCATGACCATCCATTGGGTGAGTTCTGAAATTGATGGGGGAGAAATCATTGTGCAATATAAAACACCCCTATCTCCCAACGATACAGCTGATGACATTGCTGCAAAAGAACACCTTTTGGAAATGGAATATTTCCCGAAAGCCATCGAAAAGATTATCAACGAACAGGTATAAAACATCCTCCCTTAACCGCTATAATTATAATCGGAGCAATTCTACTTTATTCAGCAGAACTGCTCCGATTGCTTTTAGCGTAAACACCAGGTATGAGCCGCTTTGAGATGCTTACTCTTTTATCCTATCTTTATCAAAACATCCGCCCATGTCCACCAAAGCCATGAAAGCCTTGACCGCCCCAGTGGCGGCCTCTTTCTGGTCCCATTCCGGGTCTGTTCATTCCCTGACGGCTATTTTTTGTGCCAAAGAGGTTGAGCCGATAGTTCGCATGGAGCATCACATAACTGTTGATAGAGTTGTATTCGGTGTCGCTGCGGCGCATGGAAGAAAAGCTTCTACTGAGACTGCTTTGGTTGTGTAGAATGTCGTAGAACTGCAGCATGATGGTCAGCGGACGCCCTTTCAACAAACCTTGGGATATTTGAGCATTCCACACCATCTCGTTCGTGTTCAACGAATTGTCATTGTAGCCCCGACGGCTGTTCATGTGCAAATCTGTCGAAACTGATGTTCCCCATGGCGCTGTTACGTTCACATTCAGCCCATAAGCATACTGCCACGTATCCATATCGGCCGTTTTTTGAAGTTTATTGCGCGAGTGGCGATAATTCAACGAGCCATCCAACTCCACCTCCAACCAATCGTTGCGGTAGCTTCCCGACAAGCGCTCACCAACGTTCAAGTCCTTCGACGTGTTCTTTTCCGAGTCTGCGAGTTTATTTAGACTCACATATCCAACGTTGTTAGAATAGCTCATATAGCTAAAGGTGTTCATGTTCCAGTGGGCGGCTGAATCCAACGGTGTGTTGAACATAAACGCACCACGCACATTCCAATCACCGTTGATATTTTCAGGACGCATAATTCGCCCACCCGTCTGCTCATTGTACGTCACTTTATTGCTAATAGAGTTTCTCGTTGTAGAGAACCTCAAATTGCCCATAACCGAACGCTGGGTAGCCTCGAAATATCCATTGTAGAAGAAACGAAAGTTCTGTGTAAACGAAGGCTTGAGGCCGGGATTACCCGTAGAAATATTCAACGGGTCTGAATCATCATAGATATCCAGCAGCTGGTTAATATCGGGCTGCGTTGTGTTCGCTCGATAGTTGATGCGAAGGTTAGACACCTTATTAAATCGATAACGGAAATCGAACGTGGGCGACACATTGAACACGTTGCGTGTCGTATCTACGTTCACTCCCTGATAGTTCTGTACATATTTAGAATTCTGCGGTTGCATCAACACACCTGCATTTAATTGATACTTCTCGCGAATCATACGGAACATCAATTCAACATCATGTCTATAATTTTTATATTCTGAATATCGACTCAAATCATCGTCACGATAATCGGGATATGGCCTACTGAGGCGTTCCAGATAACCGTCCCACCCACGGTAACCGGCATCTATGCCCGAAAAGAAGGTCTCTCCAAGATTAGAGAAGTCGTAAGTCGAACGATCGCTCTTGTTATAACTATACCTGAATCGATAGCGTAGCTGCAAAAATGTGCCTCTCCACAGCGGCTCACTATAGGTCGCCTGTAACCTGTAACTCCAGTTCTTGCTCGGCGTCGCCGTATATCTGTTAGTCTGATACGTGGAGTCTGCACCCAGCATATTTTCTATTTGATAGAGATGTACGTTGTTAGTCGACAGACTTTTGGAATCTCCATCATTGTAGTCCACATCGGCTCTTAAGGTCACGTTGCGCCCCTTGCTGTTAAGTCTACGATTAAATTGCAACATTGCACCGAAACTCTTATTGTCCAAATAGCTTATACTGTTGCGAACGCCGGAATTCACCATCAGGCTGTCCTCACCCAGCAAGGCCATTGACTCCTCCGAGAGCGGATCCGTGACGTATTGGTACGGGTCGGCGTTATATGACGCCGAACGGCTGCTCGACAGCCCGTCATTGGTATTTAAGCTTACCCGTGGTCTGAACATGATGTTGGTCATCGTGTCGGGCGTCCATTCTATACGGGCCTGGACATTCCAACTATTTTCACGCGAATAGTTCTGGTTGAGACTATTGGAAAACGATCCGTTCCGGCTTACAAAGTTTTCTGAAGAATTCTTGCTGAACACATCTCCATCGTTATGATTCCATCTTACGCTACCATCAATCTTCAACGTGTCTTTTTTCTCATAGTTCATGTTCAGGCCGGCCATCTTCGAAGCGTTCAGGCCATTGCGTCCCCGACCGAAACGTCCGCCTCTCCCGCCGAAACCCATATCATTCACATTGTTGGCATTACCCATACCGAATATACGCATCTTACTATTGAAAAAACCTCCAAACATTCTGGTAGCATACCTGTCTTTCGTTCCGGCGCCCACATCGATATTGGCCATCAGCCCCTTATTCATACCGGGCTTCACACCGAAATCGAGTACTGTTTCCTCCTCGCCATCGTCAATGCCGGTCACACGAGATAGATCGCTCTTCTGATCATACGACTTTATTTTATCAATAATGGAAGTAGGGATATTTTTCAGAGCCGTTTTCGTGTCTCCGGTCATAAACTCCTTGCCATCCACAAGGATTTTCTTGACTTCTTTACCATTAATAGTGATTTTACCGTCATCATCCACCTGAGCTCCGGGCAGACGTTTCACGAGCTCCTCAATGGCCGATCCCTCCGGTGTTCGGTAGGCTGCACTATTATATACAAAGGTGTCTTCCTTCACATTCACCTTCAGAGCCTGTGCCGTAATTTTTGCTTCTTTCAACATCACCGCATCCGATTTCATCACAACGTTTCCCATATTCACGTTACGATTAGATGCTATGTGTACCTGCTTAAAGGTAGCAAGGTAACCTATGCTCGACACTTTGAAAATGTATCGTCCATTGGCCGGAGCGTGGAGAACAAACTTACCATTATCGTCAGACACCGCCCCTGTAACAAAAGTAGAGTCCAATTTCAAGAGTTGAACGGTTACCATTGGCATGGATTCGCCGGTTTCGTCATCCATCACAGTTCCTTTTATCTCTCTCTTTTGAGCTCCCGCCACAACAGATGTCAACATCAGTATAGTTAGGAGAACACCTTTCTTCATACTTTTAAAAAGCTATTGTTAAATCATAGTTTACACTCTTAAGACGTGGTAACAGTCTTTTGGTTTAATGCAAAAGACAGAATAAATACAAAAAACAGGTCTTTCGACAGATGTATAGCACACCTATATGTAAACTTTTGAAACATTTTCAGCTCAAAACCACATAACATTAATAATATATCACTACCTTTGCTTTCAAATTGGCAACATACGAAAAACATAAAGCAGAAGCTAACGGAGAATCCCTATATATTTGATTTTTCCACCGGTATTGAGCCATAAAGTGGTAAAATATGAACCACAAACGCGCATCTCAAGCTTGCGCATAACGAAAGAAAAAAATTAAATCAAAATATCCTTAGCTTTATTTTTCGGCAAAAGAAATTCTATAGAATTATGGACCAAAGCATCATCATATCAAAAAATATTAAGGCTGAGCTTGCTAATGCCATTTCGGAGTGCGAGCACGACAAACTTTTTGTATTGACAGACGTAACGACACGGGAAAAATGCTGGCCGATTCTGCAAGACCACCAAAGTCTGAAAGACGCACAACCGATCACCATCGAAGCCACCGACACTCACAAAAACCTTGCTTCTCTCTCTCAAGTGTGGCAGAGTTTGCAAGCGGGCGGTGCCACCCGCCATTCTTGTCTGGTGAACATCGGGGGCGGAATGGTAACCGACTTAGGTGGTTTCGCGGCATCAACCTTTAAGCGAGGCATCAACTTCATCAACATCCCCACCACCTTGTTGGCTATGGTCGATGCTTCCGTAGGTGGTAAGACCGGTATCAATTTCGGTGGGTTGAAAAACGAAATAGGCGTGTTTAATGATGCCCGATTCGTGATTATCGACACCAATTTCCTACAGTCGCTCGATGCATTAAATCTCCGATCGGGTTATGCCGAGATGCTCAAACACGGTCTTATTTCCAATGAGGAACATTGGGGTGAGCTGCTGCGCTTTGACTTGAGTACTCCCAACCTCGACCGTCTGAAAAATATGGTAGCGGAATCCGTGCAGGTAAAAGAGCACATTGTAAAAGGAGACCCCACAGAACAGGGCCTGCGCAAGGCACTGAACTTAGGTCACACCTTCGGCCACGCTTTCGAAAGTTTTTCTCTCAAGGGCGCTCTACCCTCCTCCAACAGCGGGAACTCCACACCCGCTCTATTGCATGGCTATGCGGTGGCATTCGGACTCATCTGCGAACTCTATCTTTCGGCCGTCAAATTGGGCTTTCCTGCCGACAAGATGCAGCAAACCGTTCGCTTCATCTGCGACTATTACGGCACATACAACATCACCTGCAACGACTATCCCGAACTCATCTCGCTGATGATGCACGACAAAAAGAACACCGCCGGCATCATCAATTTTACGCTCTTGGGCGATATTGGAGATATCCGTATCAATCAAACCGCTACCGAAGAAGAGATGAAAGAAGCGCTCGACTTCTTTCGCGAAGCATAGTTTTTTTAATTCATAATTCATAATTCATAATTAAGGCTGCGCGGTGGCAATTTATAATTCACTATTCACAATTCATAATTGCCACCGCGCAGCCCTAATTATGAATTATGAATTGTGAATTATGAATTGTGAATTAAATCTCGCCGGCTTCCCGGTTTCGGTCATGGGCAACTTGTCCACGTGAACGTATTTCCGGGGCACCCAATACTTAGGTAAAGTATTCAGGCATATCTCCTCCACCTGCCCCATATCTGTTTCCTCTGTGAGTATCACCACCGCTTCACCAAACTTTTCCGAAGGGGCTTTTGTGATGAGAAAAGGCTTATCCATGAAAGGGCGGAGTGTGTGTTCCACTTCCTCAATCTGAATTTTGATTCCACCGGAAACGATGACATTATCTTTCCGACCCAATATCCTGAACGCCCCATCAGACAGCAATTCCACCCTGTCATTGGTTACCAGCAGTCCGTCATGCACCATCGGCGCGTCAATCGTAAGACACCCCTCCGCGTCCCGACCTACCTTCACCGTGTCGAACGGTCTGTACCACTCACTTGCATCGGGGCCGTTTAGTCGCCGCAGAGCAATGTGCGAGAGCGTTTCCGTCATACCGTAGGTACTCCATACGTGCTTCGGAAACGTCTTGAGCTGTTGAGCAACACGCTCATCAATGCCTCCGCCACCTATGATCAGATGATCTATGCTGCGCAACCACTCAGTTTCTTCCGGTACCTGCAGTGCATTGTAAACCTGCAGAGGCACCATCGCGGCAAACGTGATACGCCCTAATGCCCGAAATTCTGCAGGAAGATCTGCATAGGGATGTCCCGACGGCGGTACCGTTACGAGTTTCATGCCACGATCCAAACTCCTCACCACCATCATCTTGGCTCCGATGTAGTTGAGATTCATGCAGAGCAGCGCCGTGTCCGCCGCCGTCAGCCCTAAGAAATCACAGGTTATCCTGGCCGAATTGAGCATACGCTCCTTCTCTACCAACATGGTCTTGGGCGTGCCCGTAGACCCACTGGTTTTCACCGTCAGACACGGCTCTCCATTTCTCCACTCCTTTAAAAAATCATTCAGCAACATGGTGTTCGTTTTGAATCGTCCATAGTTTATCGCCCCGAATTTCCAAAGGCATATCAATGTTGTCGGTGTAGAGCAGGCCCGTTCCCAGTCCCTGCGGCATTGTGATGCCCGGACCATACACATCTGCACACAACTGTGCCACCGCGTTCAGACCAATATTGCTTTCCAATGCCGACGTAATCCATGACCCAATGCCACGCTCCTGCGCAAGACTTATCCACTCGCGGGTGCCCATCATACCACCATGCAGACTGGGTTTCAGCACGATATAGGCGGGGCGTATCTCCTCCAACAGCCTCCGTTTCATGTCCGGCTGATTCACACCGATAAGTTCTTCGTCGAGCGCGATGGGCAGGGGAGATTCCCGACACAGCCTTGCCATTTCCCGCCACTGGTGCTGACGGATAGGCTGCTCAATAGAATGTATGTCGTATCGGCTCAACTCCTCCAAACGGCTCATGGCATTTTCAGGAGTAAAGCCGCCGTTGGCATCCACGCGCAATTCTATCTGGTCACGAGAAAAATATTGTCGGATATGCTTGATAAGTGCAATCTCCTTCTGCCAATCGATAGCTCCAATCTTGAGTTTCACACATCGGAAACCGGCCTTCAACTTTTCTTCCATCCGAGCATACATCTCCTCGAATGTGCCCATCCACACCAGTCCGTTGATGGTGATGCCCTCCTCGCCTCGTGAAAACGGCGTGTCGAAAAGTGCCGTAGAACCCTTTGCATCCATCTGGGCAAAGGCCGTTTCAAATCCAAAGAGTATGGACGGATAAGGGCGCAGCATCTCATAAGGTATGCCACCCGTTTTTTCAACAAACCCGCACACCTTGTTTAGTATCTGTTCATAGCGTTTGGCCGGCATGGTGTCGCTGCTTAAATCAGGCAACACCGAACACTCACCAATGCCCACCACACCATCCTGCTCTATGCGCACATAGTAAGAATGGTGCGTAGTGTACACGCCACGGCTTGTTCCGGCCGGTTGTTTAAAGTGGAGAACTCTGTCTGTATATGATATCTTCATTGCGTTCTTTAACTGGGCTCCATCAATGGTGAACCTCAGAGCAAAGATACACAATAAGTGTGTTGCTGCAAAAGAAATTACGATTTAGTTTACTTCCATACCCCTGAAATCCCGGAATATGAGGGAAACGAGCTTCTCTCCTGCCAATCACAACAATTTGGCCAGTGAAGAATATTTCAAGATGGCTCGGGAACCACTCAGAAGACGGTAAAATTCGCGTGCAGAATTTTTCACATAGGCTTGTTTGAGCAGATGAATACAACCCTCCATATCGTTGTTCGCCATCTCCAAAGGCACTGCCACAACACCATCTTCATCGTGAATAGTGGCCTCAGCCAGCACTGTGACCAGCTTACTCTGCCTGACTAACTTCAACAAGATACTCACATCGTTCAACTCCAGTCTGACTCTCAACTCGTCTTCCATATTACGTGTCACCTCATCAAACGAACTTCGAGCCTGGAGACCACGCGCAGGCAAAGCCAGATCGAAGTGCCTCAAATCATCCAGCGACACCGACTTTCGGGAGGCAAGGGGGTGGGTATCGCTCACCACCACCGACAAATGATTATTGAACAACACATGACTCTCTATTTTGCTGTTATTACCCGTTGGCTTGAAGGCCAGCACAAAGTCCACCTCCCGCTGCTGCAACATATCCATCAACTCACCCATTGTCTTGTAAAACACGTTCAGGCGCACATTGGGATATAGTTTCATAAACTCCAAAACAGTTTCCGTGAGCAACGGACTAAATGTGAAAGTGACCCCTATGTTCAGTTCGCCGGCCAACATGTTTTTCAGGTCTTCCATCTTCTGCACACATGCATCAGCATCGACAACCACACGTTGGGCATAATGTTGGAGCTGCCTTCCGGCCTCGGTCAGCGACACCTCATGACTGTTTCGCTCAAACAGCACCGTGTCAAACTCCTGCTCCAACTGTCTGATTTGCTGGGAGAGTGTACTTTGAGTTATAAACAAAGCCTTGGAGGCCTCAGAGAAATTGAGCAACTCCGCCACTTTCAGGAAATATTTTATCTGTCTTAGTTCCATGATCTTTTCTTCGTTAATCCGAGTAACGCGTCACGCGATATGACACCTTGTTAAGGATAAATATGGGCAACGTTACACCCAACACCATACCAAAAATGTCGAAAGCACAAGTAAATCCATTGGATGTACAAAGGTACAAATAATGGTTGAATAACTCCTCATCTTGTGTAAACAAACACATCACCAGCCCCTCCACCGTGCGATAGGCATACATTCCGGGTATCATTGGCAGCAACGAGGGGAACGAGAATGTCTCAGGAGGGCACTTGGCCTTACTCGCCAACCCTACCGACAGAAATCCGATGACCAATGCGGCTATAAAACTGGCCACTATAAGGCTCTCCGGATGAATAGTGTTATTCATCAAAATATACCTTGTGCCGTGTCCCACGCCCGAAATTAAGGCACAATACGGATAAGCATTGCGAGGCGGGTTACTGATACTTGCAAAGCCGATGCCGGCCAAAGCGCCGAAAAAGGCATCTTCCAACACACAAAGAATAAACATCATCTCTCTCTTGTTTTAAAACATCCGAAGACTCATTAAAAGTATTCCCGCCGCCAGTCCTACCGACAAACAGAACGTCAGCATCATAGCATTCATGAAGCGACTGAACGATACAAGGTACTGTCCTTGTATCATATCGCTAATGCTATTAATATAGGGGATGCCGGGGATAAGATATAACACACACGTACCCAAAGCCACCTCAGGTGTGGTACCGAGGTTGAACACATAACCTGCTGCACCTATCACCGACGAGAAAAAGGCACATATCAAGAACACCAACTTGTCGTTGATATGTTCCTCAAGCAATATCTGTTTCAGGCGGAAACCCACAAAAGTAGCTATGAACACAATAATCATGGCTACCAAGTCACCTCCGAACAACCGGCAAAACGACAGATTGGCCAACGAGGTAAGCATCAATACCAGCCATTTATTCGTAAACGGTGCGGAAGTGATACGGGCAAACTCCTGCTGCGCCTCCTCTAAGGACACTTGCCCATCGGCAATTCCCCAACTCAGCTTGCTCAACTGAGTATTTTTATAGAAACTGATGCCCGTGTGCGGAGTCTTCTTGATATAAACCTGCGACTGTCCCGTTAGCGTGTCAAAATGGGTGAGATGAATGCTTCCCGGCATAATCATCATTTCGAGATTCAGTCCCCACATCTTCACAATGCGGTTTACATTCTTCTCTATTCTAATGCAGGTGGCTCCACAACCGTAGAGCCACGCCGCATAGTCTGCCACAAAAAGACAAGCCAACTTAGTATTGAATACATTCATTGTCAACGGCTTAGTCCTCCCAATCGTATAAGTCGAACTCATCCGAAAATTCCAACACCTTGTTATTACCTACACGCTTACGCATCTTAATGGCCTCTCTTAATACGAACAGCACAAAAAGTAAAATAACCACTGCACTCCAAATAACTGCTTGACTTCCCATAATTATTGCGTTTTAAATTGTTTTGACGATGCAAAGTTACGGGAGTTCTCACGTTATTATAGAGTTTGGCTACGCATTGTATCTATATCTGCTATCGGTAAAGACGATGCGTTTCATTCCCCATCTCCGCACTGGTTTCCCTTTTTCTGTATATATATTACGGAAAATAGCCTCGCAGCTTGGAATTGACCGGTTTTCGGAAACAGCCTCATTCATAAAAACAAAGCTTCTACTGTAGTTTTTGCAGATTGCTGCCATCTCTCCAGACTATTACACAGCTTATTTGTATATCTCATCGCATCTGTTTCGGGAAAGAAACTTTCTTTTTCCTATCATGACAAGCACTACGCCCTATCAGTCCAAACAAAGTCTTCGCTCCGACTTTTCAAAACGACAACTGAAACAAGTCCCACGAAGAAGGTATTATCAATGGGGGCGTGCCATCACTTTAGGAGGAGTGACGACGGAGAAGCTTCTGCAGGTGGCCGCCTGCGGTTTTGGCGGTGCCGCAATGTGGAATGAAGTCTCCGATACAATAAGTCTGTAAAAAAACCTTACATATAGGGTCTTTCTAAGATTCTTTTTCTTATCTTTGCAATAATAACATATAAAGAGGATCACAATGAATATAGAAAAACAAAAAGTACTCATAGAACAGCAAGACGGTTTGTCAAACACGCTGGCTATGGAATTTTTGTCCACTCCGGAACCGGGCACCTGTATGGCCCGCATGAAGGTGGACAAGCTCAACCGCCAACCATTTGGCTTTCTCTCAGGTGGCGCCACACTGGCTCTGGCCGAAAACCTAGCCGGCGTTGGGTCGATGTCGCTTTGCCCCGACAAGATCAGCGTGGGCATCAATGTGAGCGGAAACCACATCAGTGCCGTGCGTGAAGGCGATACCGTGACGGCATACGCCAAATTACTACACCAAGGCCGCACCCTGCACGTGTGGCAGGTGGAGGTAAAAAATACGCTCGGCAAACTGGTGTCTACCGTGCAAGTAACCAACTACGTGATTAACCCGAAAAAAGGCGATCAGCCTTTCCAGCCTGCCGAAGACGAATAGAAAGGACTGTCAGTGAATAAGAAACTGAAGAATTATGCCTATTACAGGTTGCCCGAACAGAGCCGGTATACGTTTGTGGCACAGACGGAAAGCAGCCCGCTGGCGCTTGATTCGGTGGTCAAACTGAATGGGTGCGCGGGATTTACAATGGCTCCCTTTGTGGTTTCAGAACAACATCCCGTCTTGCTGATGCAGCCGGATGTAATCGAATCTCACGAAGTGGAAACGTCGGCAACTTTAGTCGGCTCTCCAACTGTCGGAACGGAACGGCCAACGGGAAAAACTGCCTATGCTTCAGATTTCCGCAAATTTCATGCAGAGACCCAAGCAGGAAGATTTGGCAAGATTGTGCTTTCGCGATGCTGCCAAATCGAGTCGCCTGATGCCATCAATGCAAAAGACCTTTTTATGAAAGCCTGCAACCTCTATCCCCACCAGTTTATAGCCCTTGTCTCCATGCAGCAAGCCGGCACATGGCTCATGGCCACGCCAGAGGTGTTGCTCGACGGCAGTAATAACGAATGGCACACTATGGCCTTGGCCGGCACGATGAAGCGTGGAAAGAATGCACAAGACGTAAGCAAGGCTGTGTGGACGGAGAAGAACAGGGAGGAACAACACTATGTAAGCACTTATATCAAGAGCGTCCTGAGCCAATTTGCCGATACCGTTTCTGCACACGGTCCCTATACCACAGAAGCGGCTCATCTGTTGCACCTGAGGACGGATTTTACATTCAGGCTGCACAACGCAAGCCATATCGGTACGCTCATCGAAGCCCTCTATCCCACCCCGGCGGTGTGTGGCATTCCCAAAGAGGATGCCCGCGCATTTATAACCGCCAACGAATCAATCGAGAGAAAATATTACAGTGGTTTCTGCGGTCCCCTTTCCCTGCAGGGATCAACCCATTTATATGTAGCCTTGAGATGTATGGAGATCCTCGAAAACAAATTAAGGCTCTATGCCGGAGGAGGAATTCTGTACGACAGCAACATGACGTCGGAATGGCAAGAAACCCAAACGAAAATGCAAACAATGCTCCGTCTGCTCACCATCTAACCTCTAACACGATGTACGCTAATAAAGATAATGTAAACATACTGACCGCCCTACTGGTGAAATGGGGGGTGCGCAGTGCTGTAGTTTGTCCCGGAAGTCGCAATGCCGCTATCGTTCACAACCTCAACGAGTGTCCCGAAATTGAATGTTACGCCGTGACCGACGAGCGTTCGGCAGGCTTTTTTGCCTTGGGACTGAGTCAGATAGACGACGAGCCCGTTGCAATTTGTGTCACGTCGGGATCGGCATTGCTCAACGTGGCGCCTGCTGCGGCCGAGGCTCTGTATCAGCATCGCAAATTCATCATCATTTCAGCCGACCGCCCGGCCTGCATGATCGACCAGCTGCAAGGTCAGACCTTGCACCAGCCCAACGCCTTGCGCGACTTTGTGCGCAAAGCCGTGAACCTGCCCGAACCGCACGACGAAACCGAGCACTGGTATTGCAACCGTCTCGTGAACGAAGCCCTTATCGCCATGGAACGCGGTGAAGGGGGGCCCGTTCACATCAATGTGCCCATCTCTGAACCCCTGTTTGATTTTTCTGCCGAAGCGCTTCCCGATGAACGTAAAATTCAACTGCATCAGGATCTCCCTGACTTTCTCACACTGATGGACATTGCCAAAGATTTTAAGAGGGCCAAACGTCCCATGATTCTTATCGGACAGACCAAACCGGAACATTTGGAGCATATTCATCTGCCGATGCTCAGTTTGATAGAGTATGCCGTCGTGCTCTATGAAAAATTGGCCGATGACATTATCTGTGAGCCTCTACACATTGAAGAAATGCTCATCGAGATTGAAGGAGAGGAAGAGAAATATCTACCCGACTTTATTGTTTACTTGGGCAACACCTTTGTGAGCAAACGGCTCAAGAAATTCTTACAGAAAGCCAAAGGGGCACGCACAATCATAGTAAACCGCGATGGCGAGCTGCACGACGTATTCATGAATGCCACAGATGTGTTGCGATCTACCGTCTATGACACTTTATCAGCACTTGGAGACGCCGTAGAAAATAAGAAACCTACGGCCTTTATGCACCGCTGGGACCGCTTGGCATATAAGTGCAGGAAACGCTATAACAACTATGAACCCGACTTTTCGCAGTTGGCTGTCGTGCGTGCGTTTTTCGACATGACATTAGAAATCAACTGCGAGTTCCAGTTTGCCAACAGCATGGCCGTGCGCTTGGGGCTCATCTGTTCACACTCATACCTTTTCGTCAATCGTGGCGTGAACGGCATAGAGGGCAGCCTTTCCACTGCTGTTGGCTATGCCTGCAACGTGGATGAGCTGGTGTTCTGTGTCATCGGAGACCTCAGTTTCTTCTACGATCAAAACGCCTTGTGGAACAATAACCTCACCAACAACCTCCGAGTTCTGCTGCTCAACAACGGCGAAGGAGGCATTTTCAGAAGTCTGCCGGGATTGGAGGATAGTCCGGCAAGCAAAGAATTTATTGCCGCAGCCCATCACACAACGGCCAAAGGTATATGTGAGGAAAACAACGTGCAATATTACGCCGCCCACAACCAAGAAGAACTGTACGACGGTCTCATGGCGCTGACAAATCCAAACAGCATGGTACCTGTTCTATTAGAAGTATTTACCGACCCGGAAGAAGATGAACGCGTGCTGCAAGATTACCTCTATGGGAATAAGAAAAAGGTGAATTAGAAAGAAGAAAAGAGATCAAGGAGAATGCCTTAGGAACAAAAAGACATTGTCATGACGAGGAGACGCCTCCTAATCATTGACCTTCGGGCACCTAAAACTGCCTCAACTTCGCGATCTTCTCCAAACAACAACTTAAATCCAAAGATATGACTCAACGTAATTGGAAACCGATAGCAGGTTTCGACTTCAAGGAAATACTCTTTGAGGAGTATCATCACATCGCAAAAATAACCATCAACCGGCCACGCTACCGCAACGCATTCACCCCACGAACAGTGATGGAAATGGGGCAGGCCTTCACCCATTGCCGCGACTGCATGGACATTCGCGTGGTGATATTGACCGGTGCCGGCGACAAGGCCTTCTGCTCAGGAGGCGACATGCACGTCAAGGGCAACGGCGGATATGTGGGCGACGACGGTGTGCCCCGCCTGAACGTGCTCGACGTGCAGATGCAGATTCGACGGTTGCCCAAGCCAGTCATTGCGATGGTCAATGGCTATGCCATCGGTGGCGGACACGTGCTGCACGTGATGTGCGACCTCAGCGTAGCTTCCGAAAATGCTATTTTCGGACAAACCGGCCCCAAGGTGGGCAGTTTCGACGCGGGTTTCGGCGCCGGCTACCTGGCTCGCATCGTGGGACAGAAGAAAGCGCGCGAGATATGGTTTCTCTGCGAACAATACTCCGCTCAAGAGGCACATGACATGGGGCTGGTCAACAAGGTGGTGCCGTTTGAGCAGCTTGAAGACACCTGCGTGGCTTGGGCAGAAATCATGATGGAGCGGTCGCCGCTGGCCCTGCGCATGATGAAAGCGGGCTTCAATGCCGAACTTGACGGGCAGGCGGGCATCCAAGAGCTGGCCGGAGATGCCACCATGCTCTACTATACGCTCGACGAAGCCCGTGAGGGCGGCCGCGCATTCCTCGAAAAGCGCAAGCCGGACTTCGACAAATATCCCAAATTCCCATAGACAGTCCTCCGTAAGCAACCCTGCTCTCCCCCGTTTTTCCCGATATCACCTGCACGAACGTGCTGTCACCGTACAGTTTCCCTCAGGCTGATGCACCGGGAAAAACGGAAAATCAATACCAATCCTTACCCCTATGCCACATTTATGATGTTAAAATCTAAGTACATGCCTCCACTGTACGCACCCTGCGCTGTGTAAAATAAAATAACCAAAAACTGATGATTATTTTCGGAGCATCCAGAGGCAAAAGGGCATGTTTTTACGGTTAAAATCTGTTTGGACGAACGAAAAAAAATCCGTAGCAGTGCGATGAGTATCTAATGACGGTACGACTTGGGCTTAATGGCGACACGATAGAAGCTTCCTCGCCTTGCGATCAGGGCCTAACCATGCTGCCGTTTGATATGCAATCGCAGACGGCAAAACAGCGAAGGCGAGAGCATTTTTTCTAAACTGCTGATTGTCAAACAAATACAAAACACGGCAATTTTCGCGTATTTCGGCTCAAAGGATTTTTATTTTTAAATTATTACTGTCCGCTAAACTTTTGGGTAAGA
>KQ959474.1:1112-15606 GCA_001552765.1 Bacteroidales bacterium KA00344 | reverse complement strand
TGCCGAATGTCATCTTTCAGAGTTTGCATAATGAGGGTAAAGGGTTAATAGTGAACATTGTTCTATTTTGTTCATAAAAAAAACGCACTGTTCTTTTCTTGAACAGTGCGCTTCGATAGTCGAGGGGTGTATATCCATATATATAATATGGTACTTTCGTTTTATCATACTCTTGTATTTTCTTTGCTGCAAAGGTACGAGGTGTGAAGAAGTTTCGCAATACCTAAAAGTGGGTATTTATCTTCTCACCTTGACGCCCCCCTTTACAATAAAGGTGAGAAACTGTCTAATATTTTTATTTTGTGTTACTTCTGTACAACTGCGTCACAACTATTTGTAAACTTAGAGCTGTATAGTTATTTTTCCGCTGAGATGAACGCTATTGACAATAATTGATAAATTCGTTTTTACCCTGCTACAAATCTTATATTTTCTGACACATTTTAAAACGCATCAGCTTACTCGTTCAATTCATAATGATTACCTCATTTGTAAAATCTGATTGCTTTTTTCTCAGTACTTTTTAGCATCTTCCAGAGCAAAACAGGCTATGTTTTTGTTCGTGAAAATCTGCCTATCCTGCATGAAAACTGTTCGGTGATGCGTTTGGTATCTTGTCATGACATGGTAAAGGCCTAACGGGCAGATGAAAGAAGCCCTTTCGCAGGACCTTTAAGGCTTTGTCACGAGACTATTCCATACTCAACCGCAGACGATAAAAATGAAGTCACCGGAGGTATTTTTAAAACACTCTGGTTATCAACACACTACAAAATGCTCAAAAATCACGAATTTTAGAAAATTGCACGATCGATTTTAAATACGCAAAGCATACGAGGGTGTTTGTAAAAAATGTCATTCTGTTTTTGTAATTTACTATAGGGCAACTATAACCAAGTTTAAAATTACATTTGGAGGATTTCTTACATTTTATGATACATTTGTTTTTTGCGTAAAAAGAACAAGACACTACTTTTGCATCATCTATTAAAGTTTAACCAATTTTAGATCTATGAAACAACTAAGAACTGCAATTATCATGTTTCTCTTGATGCCTGTGTTAAGTTTATATGCACAGAATATTGATATTCAAGGAATTGTGACGGATGCGCACTCTGAGCCTATTATCGGGGCCAGTATTAAAGTGGAAGGTACCACATTAGGAGCCGTTACCGACATTGATGGTCGATTTAGCCTTCAGGCACCTCAGGGCAGCAACCTCACGGTGTCGTATATTGGTTTTCAAACCAAAACTGTCAAGGCCAACAGCCGAAACCTTACAATCATGCTGAATGAAGACTCGCAGACTCTTGATGAAGTGGTGCTCGTAGGTACAGTTATGAAGAAAAGCGACTTGACCGGAGCCGTTGTTGGCGTAGATGCCAAAACGCTCAAAGAACGTCCCGTGAACAACGTAAACGAGGCTCTGCAAGGCAAGGTAGCCGGTGTATTCATCTCGACTCCCTCTCGTCCTACCGACGACGCTTCTATCCGCATACGTGGTATTAACACCATTAATGGGTCCACCGATCCTATCTATGTTGTAGACGGATTGGTGATGGATAACAGCTACTCAGGCTTCAGTTCCATCAACCTGAACGACGTAGCCTCCATCGAAGTGCTGAAAGACGCTTCGGCCACGGCACTGTATGGATCACGCGGCTCTAATGGCGTAGTTGTTATCACGACCAAGAAGGGTCAGAAGGGTGAGGGCAAAGTGAATTACGACGGCTGGATTGGATTTGAGACCTATGCCAACACACCCAAGACTATGGGTACCAAGGATTTGTTTGAACTTCGCAAGGAGGCCTATGTAAACGGGTTTAAGCAGACTAATCCTACAGGTGATGTGAACGATTATATAAATAATGTGGTGATGGGATCCAACAAGGTGTTTGCCAACTACGAGCTTGAAGCCTACAAGAATAATACCAACAGCAACTGGCTGGATGCGGTAGACCGCACGGGATTCCAACAAAACCATATGGTTAGTTTCTCGAACGGATCTGATAAGGGCAACTACTACCTTAGTGCCGGTTTTATGGATAACAAGGGAATGATTAAGAAGTCGGAGTCGAGAAAATATACGGCCCGCATCAATGCCGATCAGTACATCAAGTCATGGTTGCGCGTAGGGACCAACACGTCGTTCACACGCACGGAACATTCCATCGTAAGCGACGGCATACTTCACCGCGCCCGGTTGGCCAATCCCATGTTGGCAGTGGACGAAGACCTCCCCACACTGAACTGGCAGGATGTGTTCGACCAGAACAACTTCAATCCCATACGATCACTACAGACTGACAACAACCTGAAATACAACAGATTGCTCTCGGCCAACTTTATCAACATTAACCCCATCAAGGGTTTGAACCTGCGTACTTCATTCTCAATAGACTATGCTTATAAGCAGCAAAATATTTACACGCCGACAACCATCTACGAGAGTGAGCGCTATGGCACTCAGGGCGAAGCCAACGACAACCGCGACTCACGTATAGTTTGGCAGTGGGATAACTCGATCTCGTATGAGACCCGTTTAGGGCTCCATCGTCTCAATGGAATGTTTGGCACTTCTGCATCACGCACGAATTTCAGTTACCTCAATGCCTCTGCCAGAGGTTTCGGTACCGATCTGTTTACCTATCACAACTTAGGAGCAGGCTACAAGAAAGATCAGCGCGGGCTGGGCTCCGGATGGACTGCCAACACGCTCCAATCGTATCTCGTAAGACTTAATTGGGATTATGCCGACAAATATATGGTGACAGCCACTGCCCGATACGACGGCTCGTCGAAGTTTGCCAAGGGCCACCGCTGGGGATTATTCCCCTCGTTCTCTGCCGCATGGAATGTGGTTGAAGAGGATTTCATGAAATCTCAGGACATCTTCTCACAACTCAAGGCACGCATTGGTTATGGTGTGGTGGGTAACCAAAACATCGCCGACTACTCCTATTTGTCACTCTACAATGCCAGCTACACCGGAACGGTGGATAAGGGTTACACGAACTCCTTCGTGAGCAATGGCCGTCGAGGTACGCCCGACATTAAATGGGAGAAACAGCGACAATTCAACATCGGCGTGGATATGGGATGGTTGGATAATCGCATCCGACTGAGTGCCGACTTCTTCTATATCAAGAACAAAGACTTGCTAATGAGCCACTCCCTGCCTACAACTTCAGGATACAAGACCACGATAGAAAACGTTGGCGCCATCGAGAACAAGGGTATAGAATTTGCCTTGGGAGCCGAGATTATCAAAACCCATGACCTGCAGTGGAACTTCAATGCCACGCTGTCAAAGGACAAGAACAAGGTGACGGAACTTTACGGTTCGACCGGAGTGGTGTATAATGTGGACGGCGACCGCAACATTCAGAATACGGGAAACTTATTTATCGGAGAGTCGCGCAACACACTCTATATGTGGCGTACGGGTGGAATTGCCCAAGCCGGGGATATGGATCGTCTCAGCAAAATCAATTTCAACGGTTACAACGTGAATCCTGGTGACCTCTATCCGCTGGACGTGAACGACGATAAAGAGATTGACCAGAACGACCGTGTCGTGATTGGATCGACCGACCCCAAGTTCTACGGTGGATTCTCATCGGACGTGACCTATAAGGGATGGTCGCTCAACGCCGTCTTCAATTACTCTTGTGGCGCAAAGGCACTCAGTCCCTGGTACACAAGCCTCATTACCAGTGTGGGTACTAGTGTAGCCTCCACTGATCTGAAGGATCGCTGGTCGGAAACCAATACCGGAGCCAGGTTCCCGCGTGTTTTGGCAGGATTTGATTATAATCATTATAATGCTGGACAGATGGACTTCTGTGTACAGAAAGCTTCATATCTGCGCCTATCTGCCCTGACATTCTCCTATACATTCCAGAAGAATATCACCGACAAGCTTCACCTGTCTAACCTTCGTTTCTACTTCACGGGGTCGAACCTGTTCTGCGTCACCAACTATAAGGGTTACGACCCTGAAACCGGCGACTGGTATCCACCCACACGTATGTATACTTTTGGCATGAACATCTCGTTCTGATAGTAGAGTAATTAATGATAACACGTAAATTTAAAAACACATGAAAAAATTATATATCAACTTGATGCTCGCTTCCCTGGCAATGTGGAGTCTGACGTCGTGCTCCGATTTCCTCGACGAGAAACCGACCGGCTCGCTCACAGAAGATCAAGTTTTTTCGAATATCGAGAATGTAGAGCCATTGGTAACAGGACTCTACACCACTTTCCGCGATTGTAAGGCCGGCCGTAACGGACTCATGTCCTCATTAGGAACAGACGAGACACAGCAGGGGAACTTCCAGCTTATCTCCTCCGGCGATCAAGCCGGACTGGACAAATATAACGGTCAGCTCAACCCCACTTCTACGCAGGTGGCCACGATATGGAACAACCGATGGCCAGCCGTAACCTCGGCAGCCAAAGCCATTTATGCCCTGACGAAGACTGAGGAATCATCCCGAGCCAAACAACTCATGGGCGAGGCCAGCTTTATACGCGGTATGCTGATGTATGAACTCTCCATGTTCTGGGGGCGCATACCCATCATTGACCTTGAGAGAACTAAAGAGTTGGGCTATGGCCCACAACCAGAGAAAGAAGTGTGGACCTATATCATCAATGATTTCAAGACAGCCGTAGCCGATCTTCCCGAATCATACGAAAGTGAACCGCAACGGGCCACGAAGGGCGCTGCCCTTGCTATGCTGGGAAGAGCTTATATGTCGGCTCCAGACTCCACTGGCCTGCGCGACTATGCCAAGGCAGATGAGTGTTTTCAGCAGATTATCAACATGAATCGCTATCAATTGCTTGATAGCTATGCCGACCTATGGGACTACCGAAACATCAATACCAAGGAGTCGTTGTTCGAGATACAGTTCAACAACACTTGGCCCAACTGTAACTACTGGCAGTTTGACTTCGGGTCGCGTGCCTGTGACTCATGGTTCTCACAGGGATGCTCATTCTCCGGATACGACTTCCTGGTGCCCACACCATTCTGCTACAAGAGCGTGAGCGAGGGAGGTCTATGGGAGGAAGGCGACACCCGTAGGGATGCCTCCATTCGTTATGACTTTACCTACAAGACCAACAAATATAGCGAAGATGGCTCCTTTCAGATGGTGACCCCAGACCTATCGAAGACTACATGGACCGGGACTACCGACGAGCTGAAACCCCACATTAAGAAATGGGAAGATTTCCGTACGGACATCCTTTCCGGGCTGGGCATCAACAATATGTGGAACTCCGGTAAGAACTATCCTATGGTCAGATATGCCGACGTGCTGCTGCTCCATGCAGAATGTCTGAACCAGTTGGGCAAGACATCAGAAGCCGTAACCCTGATCAACAACACCATCCGCAAGCGTGCTTTCGGGGGTACACTGCCGGCAAATATGGCATGGAACACGGGTATGAGCAAGGAAGAGTGTTTCGACAAGATTATGGACGAGCGGATGCGTGAGCTTTGCTTTGAGAGCTGGCGTCGCATTGACCTGATTCGTACCGGTAAGCTGATGGAGTTGGTTCTGCAGCGCAACCAATGGGCAAGAGAGTCGGGCACGATGAAAGCATTCCATGTTCGTTATCCGGTACCTGATACCGAAATCAAGACCAACGAGGATTATAAGCCAACAGATCAAAATCCAGGATATTCCCAGGATATAGAATAGGCCAATTGGATAACTACAGAAATCGGGCAGCCTGCGATTGCAGGCTGCCCGATTTACTATAGAACTTCTAATAAAATGATGGAAACAAGTGTTAGAGAAATTGTGTTATCAACAGCACTGATGGTTATGGAAAAGATTGTCATAATTCGTATAGCCAGCACCAAAAGTTGGGCAAAGTAAGAGGAATGAAAACGTAAGAGAAAATGTATCCATAATCCCTAAACTTTGCAATTAAATCACTTTTTCTTTAGATAAAACACTTTCACGTCGCGTGCCGGAATCAGCATATTATAAAGATCGGAAACAGCCTCATGCTCCCATAATTCCGTGATGTTACACTCGGAAAAGTCCTTCACTCCAAGTTGATATGGATTGACGTGGTAGGTTGTCGCATCGCTCCCATAATTGAAACAGGCCAAATAGAAACTTCCGTCTTGTTCTTGTCTTACAAAGATATTCTCAGAACTGTCACTGTCTCCGTTGAGCGGACGGAAGGCCCTTCCATCGGCAATCCTATTAATATCCGGATTTGTTAGGAAACGCATTGCACGTTGCTTGACATCTGCAGAGCCGCTCTTACTGAAATCATCACCCGTGATAAAAATTCCGGTGATGACCGACGAGGTAACCCTTGCACGATTTTCACCCTCCTCTGCATCGCGCAATACAACGTGGTCGGCATCGTTGTAGTCGTACACCCAGCCTATCCACCACCCCCATGACAGTGCATTGAGTGTATATTCGGTATCTTTTATCTTATTCCAAGCATCACAGGCAATGCGACGGCTCTGGGCATATTGGGCCGGAAAGATGGGCGATATGGATAGGTTAATGTACATATCGCTGAAGATACTGTCAAGCAAATGCATACCATAGTTATAGGCCTGCGTTCCCGTAGAGATATTCTTGTTATACCAGCGATCAGCCTCCATACGTCCGTGGGTCATGAAGTCCATCTTTACATATTTGTAACCGTAACGGCGAAAGCGTTCCGCAGTGAGTTCCATCATGCGGCGCACAGCTGGGTGGGTTGGATCTATAGCGTAAGCACCGTCCAACTCCTGAGGTTTCCCATTGGCATAAAGCCAGATGTCCTTATATGTCAGATGATCACTTCCGTAGACGTGTGCATCGCCATTCTTCCCCCAATCGGTAAACGGTGTCCAATAGATACACGGCACCTGGTTGCGCAACTTGCACTGTCGAGCAAAGTCGGTTAGTTCTTCATCGGAAAAACTGTTCCATCCCGAGTCAAGTCCGGTATAGACAAGCCCTTCTGAGTTGTGAAAAGACTGTGATTGAAGACTGTCGGCAATAAACTGGCTTACCTCACAACTATTTTCATGATTTACCTTGAACGCCAAGGCTCCCCAGCTGTTCCATCCCACCGGAACAGCCTTATCCCACGCTCTGGTAGGTGCCATCAAAGCATTTATATCCCCATAGGTTTCCATTCCGTTGCGCCAATCAGAGAAAAGTCCTATCATAAAGGTTGCCGACTTGACCGCTGTTCCCGTTACAACTCCATGTTCTTTGTGGTCGCGTGTCAATTTATCGGCCACCCCACTGAATGCTGTGAGCACAGAAGACTTTGTATCAATATCTATAGCATTTTTCCAAACATCATGATTAATGGCTCCAATGACGAAACCGGCACGTGATATTGGATTGTAGACTGTCGTCACCTCATAGGATCTCAAACTGTCTACAGGGCCTTGAGAAGAATGGTATCTGATCCAAGCATCATTGTCAAACGGCACAAATGCTGTACGATGGCTGCCGGAACGGATGAATGCTCCGGTAGAATGAGATACAACTGGTGCTATGTAATTTGTAGAAATAGTCCCATGTCCCTTCAATTCGACATCGACCAATACATATTGGTCGTATATCCTGAAACTCTGGAGCAGGGTGGGATTGGTTTTGTCTGCATAAGTCAGCGTTATCATCTGACCGCGTCCAAATCGGTCGTTAATTTTCTTTTTCTTAACTGTTGGAATACCATAGTTGGCCGTTGACATCAAACGTTGGCCAACCTTAAATTCCGATGTAACCTTTTTGAGTATAGGCTCTCCCTCGCAGTGCAAGGTCACCCCTTGCCGGTCATGGCTCAATTTCCATTTCTTTCTGTTTTCTTTCGCAAAAGTATTCGTCAGCAAACATAGCAGACATAACAGTAATGTTACTTTTTTCATTCCTTCTTGTTTCGGATTTAAAATTCGCATTACAAAGTTATTTTGTTTTACCGGCTAACCCCAATCTATTCCCTTCATTATATGAATGATTTGTATCAAGAACAGGCTGTCGGGTACTTATTTGGTATGTGCATCAGTTTTTTTAGAAGCAAACTCCTTGGGAGTCATTCCAAATTGTTTCTGGAAAAGCTTAATGAAATAAGAAGGAGAACTGATCCCTATTTTATCGCATACCTCCGTAGTGCGATAGCCATGCTCCCGAATCAGCTCGGCTGCTTTCTTCAGTTTGATGAGTCTTATGAAATCTATGGGAGTCAGATTCGAAACTTCCCTTATCTTGCGATGCAAACTTGACCGACTCATGCACATCTCACTGGCAAGTCGCTCCACGTTAAAGCTGGGATCATGCATATTAGATATAATCAGGTTACTGATCTTGTTGAGGAACTTCTCCTCCACGTTATTGATACCGCTGTTTTCTATAAGGAGGTGAGGCATATGAAGGAAACTCTCCTGTTCGCGCTTGCGGTTATCAAGAAGTGTCTTGATCTGAGTTTGCAAATACACAAAGTTAAAGGGCTTCTTGATATAGGCATCGGCACCAGCCTGCAAGCCCTCAATGTTATCTCCCAATGTTTGCCTTGCCGTAAGCAGAATGACAGGAATATGACTTAACTTGAAGTCACTCTTAATCCTGCGAGTGAGTTCCAATCCGTCCATTACCGGCATCATAATGTCGCTAATGATTAGATTGACTCGATGATCATTCATCATCTCGAGGGCTTCTTCACCGTTGTATGCAATGAGAACGTTATAATATTCTCCCAAATTATCACGTATGAGATCTATAATCTCTGCATTATCCTCTACTATCAGCAGTGTGTGTTCTTTCTTGTTAGTATTGTCTACGTGGAAATCTTCCACCACAATACTATCAAGCGAAGTCTCGTTCATATTGAGGCTCTCTTTATCGAGTTTCATCACATTATCCTGATACAGGGGAAGATTAAGAACAAACGAATTGTATTCAGACGTAGTATCCAACGTGAGCGAGCCATTATGTTGCTCTGCCAACGACCGGGCCAACGGAAGTCCAATACCCGTTCCTGTCTTGGAGTCGTTATGATCAAGCCGAGTAAAGGGAACGAAGATTTCCTCTACTTTGTCGATAGGAATCTTCTGCCCATCATTCAAAACCGTCAGCAGAAGACTGTCCGAAGTTCTACGAATGTTTACCTGGATGAAAGTCTCCGAGTACTTCATAGCGTTGTTCAACAGATTGCTTATTATCTTGGTAAGAATTTCCGGATTGATGGGCAAAGTAATACTATCTTCCTCCACATCCAGGCTGATGGTCTTGTTTTGGTTGACAATTGTCGGTTCAAAATGCGTTATGATATTGCGTACAAGCTCGCAAACGTCCATGTTGACAAAGTTCATCTGAAGACTTTTAGCATCCATCTTCCGGAAGTCGAGCAACTGGTCTATTAAATTTAGGAGGCGTTGGCAGTTCAGTTTGACCGCTCTGATGCTTTTCTCGATGCCTTTATCTTCTATCTTTTCATCATGAATATTCTCAAGCGACCCACTGATCAATGTTAGCGGAGTGCGTATCTCATGCGTGATATTAGTGAAGAAGCTGATTTTAGATTGGAGCAGTTCCTTCTCCTGGGCTTCCCTAAGCCTGCTGGCTCGTATAGACAGAGTGCGACGTTGTCGTTGCTTTATGGATTTATAAAGATACCAACCCAATAAAACGGCTACCAACAGATAGATCAGTCTTGCCCAAACGCTACTCCACCAGGGATATAGAACGATAATGTTCAATGTCACCATATTGCTGGTATAGCCGGCTTCTCGAATTTTCAGCTTATACCGGCCAGGTTGGAGTCGAGTATAATTAATACCGACACTGGCAGTAGTAGAGTTCCATTTCTTATCTACTCCCTCAATCTTATATTCATAGTTGGCCGCCTCGGAGCCACTGAAGTTCATTGAAGATATGTCTAAATGCAGACTTGAGAAATCATAGGGTAGTTTGATTTTCCTTGCATGTACGATATTGGTTTCCAACACATCTCCAACACCTGGCTTCACCTCAATATTGTCCACTTGAATGTTTGTGATATAAATGCGGTGCTTAGACAAATTCTTATTGGCAGGTTGCGGATTGAATGCTACCAACCCACTGTAGCTGCCAAACAGGAAAGTGCCATCCGGATGCTTGTAGGCCGACTTATAGGTGTATTGATTGCTGAACAAACCATTGGTATTTCTATACACGGTCACATCAAGTGTTGTGGGGTTAAAACGGACCAATCCTTGGTTTGTACCAAACCAGAGGAAATGGTTGACGTCTTCAATAATCTTATAAGCCACATCGTCAGGTAGTCCTTCTGCCTTGCCATACGATACGAAATGGTCCAACTGTGCATCATATTTACATATTCCGCCCCGGTCAGTAGCAAACCAGAGATTTCCAAGATGATCAATAGTAACGCTACTCACATCGTTTGAACTCAAACTTTTAGGATCATCGGCATGATGCGTGAAATGGCTGACCCTACCCGTTCGTAAATTCAATCTATACACTCCCGTACCAATGGTGCATATCCAGATGTTTTCTTGTTGATCCTGCACTATATCCTGAGTGTACATGTCGGGAATAGATTTAACTTTAGTAAATCTCATGTCCTTGTCCTGAATGTAGATACCCCTGGCCGTACCCAGCCACACTTTGCCGTTATGAGCCTTGTAAAGCGCGTAGACACTGGGTTCTGCGTCGAGTTGTAATTCCTGTGGCGAGTAATGGCGCACTGTATGATTGGAAATCGTAATAACATCGAGTCCGTTTTTGAAAAGCCCCGACCATATTTCCGTGCCATTGTTCATTAGCGCAAGCCGTCCAGTGCCACCCTTATATATAGGTACTTCCACATTCTCAAAGGTCTGGATAGCGGGATGATAAATATTGACAAACCCATCTTCCGTATTGATCCATACATCTCCATTGTCTGTGCCGACCATCTCGTGAACAAGTTTACTCGACAGCGAGCCCGGAGTAGCAGAGGGAAAGAATGTTGTAAAGTGCATACCTCCCTTTGACAAATAGTTAGCCCCACTGTGCATTGTTCCTATCCAGATACCGTTGTGGCGGTCACAATAAATAGAATAGATCATATTATCCGACAAACCAAAAGGCTCGGCTATGTTTTCTTTGAGCTGTTCCTCCGTCTGTTTGGTTTCGTCAATAATGAATAAACCATCTTGGGTTCCCACGTAGAGTTTATCCCCGTCGTAGGCAACAGCACGGATCACCTTATAATGAACATTGGGCGCGTCTACATCTTTTAGCTCCTTTGTGGTGGGGTTGTATTTCTCCAATCGTGCCTCATGTTCACCAAGCACAATCCATTCCCCATAGTCGGTCATGGTAAAGATGTTTTTGTTGGCCAGAGCCTCTTTCAGCGATTTAGGCAACACGTCTTCCATCTTATCGTTTTGGTAGTTATACTTGAAAATTCCATTACCGTCTGTTCCAAACCACACCGTCCCGTCATTTCTCAAGCACATGGATTGGATATTGTGTTCATAAGTCTCCTTTTCTCGAGATGTAGAATAGAGATGTAGCTTTTTCTTGCGAGTATCATAACGAAAAGCTCCCTGATTGGGCACAATGATCCAGATGTTGCCATGCTTGTCCCCAACAATCTGATTCACCCAGTTACTCACATCAACGCCTTTGTCAGTTTTCTTGTCGAAAAAATCGAACGTCTCCTGATAACGGTTGTACACAAACACGCCTTTGTCCGTCCCCACCCATATACGATGGTCGGGTGCTTCATAGAGGGCCGAAATATTATGGTTGCCCACTTTTTTCTGTACGTCGTCTACATCATAGTGCTTGATATTGAATCCATCGTAACGATTGAGACCGTTTTTTGTTCCCAGCCATACAAAGCCCCAACTGTCCTGCAATATGGATTTTACCATATTCTCAGAAAGTCCCGAACGACCATCAATATGATTGAGCAGATATCGTCCCGGACGTATGGAAGTTGCAGTTGAGGAACTCATCCCCATGATAAGCAGTAATAGGAATATGAAAGTATCTTTTTTCATCGGGTAGATTTTATTCACAATTTGTACAAGACAAAGGTACAAAAATTATTATATCAAATTTCGTTCATCTATATAATTCCATGTACAAACTTTCACAATAATAACAATTATGTCGCATATTCCTGAATTTTGGAGAATTGTTATATGAATTTGAAAGTTACAAAACAACCTCTTTGTTTTTTTTATCTATTTTTGTAACAAACTTTGAAACTAACGTATGCAACGAATGAAGAAACTGTTATTTTTACTTGCTTTCCTGTCATTGCCCCTGTGGGAGACAGAAGCAAAAGAGATTTTTTCCATCACTACCGACAACACACAGCTTGTGCTTCATGTAGGTGATGACGGACGTCTTTACCAAACTTATCTGGGTCAGCGACTGAACGCCAACGTAGATCTCAAGACATTGAATATGCCCCGTGTCAATGTGTCGTCCGACACGCACGAAAGCAACGAGGTTTATCCCGTGTTAGGTACGGAAGACTATTACGAGCAGGCTTTGGAAATCACCCACGCCGACGGTAATCCTACCTCAGTATTGAAGTATGTGTCGCATACCACCCAGACCGTTCCTGGGGGTAACGAAACCATCATCACCTTGAAAGACGAGCTTTATCCGCTGACGGTGGTGTTACACTTTATTGCCTATCCCAAGGAGAATATCATCAAGCAGTATGCTGAAATCTCCCACCGCGAGAAAGGCGCTGTATATTTGGGTCGATATGCCTCAGCCATGCTCTACTTTGAAGCACCCCAATACTATCTGACCGAATTTGCAAGCGATTGGGCCAAAGAGATGCAAATGTGCGAACAGCAGCTGCAATTTGGCAAGAAAGTGATAGACACACGGCTTGGCGCACGCGCATCCATGCTCATCCCCTCGTTCTTCGAAGTGGGAATCGGAGGTAAAGTGAAAGAGAGTGAAGGCACCGTGCTCATGGGTACTATTGGGTGGACCGGCAATTTCCGCTTCACCTTTGAGATAGACCACAACAACGAACTTCGTGTCTTGGGAGGTATCAACCCTGATGCTTCCCGCTATTTGCTGAAAAAAGATGAGGTGTTCAAGACACCCGAATTTATATACACCCTGAGCTATAATGGTTCCGGAGAGGGAAGCCGTAACTTCCAGCGATGGGCCATGAACTATCAGCTCTACAAAGGCAAGGAAGACCGGTATACCCTGCTAAACAACTGGGAAAACACTTATTTTGACTTCGATCAGGATAAACTGACCGAACTGTTTGACGAGGCTAAGCAATTAGGTGTAGACTTGTTTCTGCTCGACGACGGATGGTTTGGCAACAAATATCCCCGCAAAGACGACCATCAAGGATTGGGCGACTGGCAACCCACGAAAAACAAACTGCCCGACGGTGTTCCCTTTCTCGTAAGAAAAGCAAACGAAAAAGGTGTAGAGTTTGGTATTTGGATAGAGCCGGAGATGGTGAATCCGAAAAGTGAACTGGCCGAAAAGCATCCTGATTGGGTCATCATGCTGCCCAATCGTACCCCCTATTATTTCCGCAACCAGCTTGTGCTCGACCTCTCCAATCCGCAGGTACAGGAGCATGTGTTTGGCGTGGTAAATCATCTGATGAAAGAAAATCCCCAAATCAAATTCATGAAATGGGACTGCAATTCGCCCATCACCAATATCTATTCTCCTTATCTGAGAAAGAATCAGAGCAATCTCTACATCGACTACGTGCGTGGCCTCTATAAAGTGCTCGACCGCATCCAAGCCATCTATCCCAACCTCGACATGATGCTCTGCAGTGGTGGCGGTGGCCGATCTGACTATGAGGCCCTTAAATATTTCACAGAGTTCTGGTGCTCAGACAACACCGATCCCGTAGAGCGGCTTTTCATCCAATGGGGTTATTCTCATTTCATGCCAGCCAAGTCCATGTGTGCTCATGTCACCAACTGGAACAACCGTGCAAGCATAAAGTTCAGGGTAGATGTAGCATTCCCCTATAAATTGGGGTTCGACATCAATCTCAAAAGCCTTTCACAGGAGGATATGGAGTATTGCCAGAATGCCCTAAAGGAATACAATCGGCTCAAAGACATTATCTGGAGTCCCAATCTCTACCGCCTTGTGTCGCCTTATGAGACAAACCATTGCGTCTTCCAGAGAGTCAACGATGCCAAAGACCTCGCTTTAGTCTTTGCCTACGACATCCATCCTCGCTACGACGAGTCACTACTTCCCACCCGCTTGGAAGGTCTCGATGCCAATGCAATGTATCGCGTGAAAGAAATCTGCCTCATGCCAGGTCGCCAGTCATGGCTCAGCTGCAACAACAAAGTCTATCCCGGTGATTATCTCATGAAGATAGGCATCAAAGTGATGTCAAGCAACGATATGGTAAGCCACATCATCGAGATCACGAAAGAGTAATCTCTCTTTCCCATAAAGAATTATTACTGTCCACTAAACTTTTGGGTAAG
>KQ959474.1:423-1012 GCA_001552765.1 Bacteroidales bacterium KA00344 | reverse complement strand
CTTTTGGGTAAGATACAAATTTAGGGCTGATACCATATGTTGGTGTCAGCCCTTTTGGTTATCTTTGTTGTAGTAAAAAAAATAAGAATAACCATGGTCAAAAGTACACATTTTTTTCGGACAGCCGGTATATGGTCAGTTGATAAAATCTCTCGACCATGACAAAATAGCTGAAATAAGCCGCCGAAACAGCGGTGAGCGGTATGTGAAGACCTTTTACGGCTTCACCCATCTTCTTACGATGCTGTATGCAGTCATCATGCGCTTCGACTCCCTGCGCGAGATAGAGGCGGCGATGACGGCAGAGGTGCGCAAGCTTCAACACATAGGCATTGACAAGGTTCCTAAGCCCAGCACCCTGTCAGATGCTAATGCCAGACGCTCGGATAGGTTCTTTGAGGACGTGTACCATGACCTTTACGAGTCCAATAAGGACAGACTTTCTTCGGACAGCCGACGCAATGGTACAGAGGAATGGATAAAACGTCTGAGAATCATTGATGCTACCACGATAACCCTGTTTTCTAACGTCATTTTCAAGGGTGTGAGCCGGCATCCAAAGACGGGAAAGAAGAAGGGTGGCATAAAA
>KQ959474.1:0-323 GCA_001552765.1 Bacteroidales bacterium KA00344 | reverse complement strand
GCCGCGACCAATGATTCCTTCATGCTCGCCCCCAGCCATTTCAAGCACGACGAGATCATTGCCATGGACCGTGCATATATCAACTATGAAAAGTTTGAGGAACTGACCGAGAGGAACGTCGTCTATGTCACCAGGATGAAGAAAAATCTCAAATACGAGGTGTTGGCAGACTGCATGGATATGAACGAGGATGGGCTGATGGAATATCGTGAGCAGGTAGTGGTGTTCAGGAAGGGCGATATCAACCATATAGCGCGTATCATCACCTATGTGGATATCAAGAAGGGAAAGATGCCAAAGTTGGTGTCCTTGCTTACCAACGA
>KQ959473.1:676-2734 GCA_001552765.1 Bacteroidales bacterium KA00344 | reverse complement strand
TAAAGTACAGGGATTTTGGACGATGCACCTTATGCAGATGGAAAACGTGCAGACAGGACACAAGACCATCATTCGTATGAACAACCAGCGGTTCAATGTGCGAGTGTCGCCCAATCTCTTCACCGTTTCCAAATTGGAAAAAGGACTCTGATATGAACCTACTCCGATTATGTATGCTCCTGCTTGTGCCGATGCTCTCGGCACAGGCATCAGCTCAAATCGACACGCTGCAAACAGAGAGCGACACCATTGTTTGTGAAGATAGCATTATCAGTTTGGAAAACACTGTTGCTGGTTCGGAAGAAGTTTTGGAAGAAACATTCGAAACTACCGACGACAACGCTTTGCAGGTGCAGGTGAAAGGTTTCCTTGATACCTATCACGCTGTAAGGACAGAGGGAAAAGCCGACTGGATGGCATCGAGGACTCGGGCGCGAGGTGAACTGAAACTTGAAAAAGGGGCGGCTTCGCTCTTTGTGTCGCTGAACGCTATCTACAACGGAATACTCAAAGAGCGCAAGGGAATGGAGCTGCGCGAGGCTTATCTTGCCTATGCAAAGGGTAATCTTGACCTGCGTGTGGGACGACAGATTGTGGTATGGGGGGTGGCAGATGCGCTACGACTTACCGACTGCGTGTCGCCGTTCGACTACACAGAATTTCTTGCACAGGACTATGACGATATTCGTATGCCTGTCAATGCCCTGCGTGCTAAGTACACAATGGGAGCGGTTACGCTCGAGGCTGTGTGCAATCCTGTAGCCGACTTCTTCATACTGCCCACAGATGAGCGCAATCCATGGGCAATACGCCTTTCGTCCTCACCATTGCCCTATACGATAGACTTGGAAAGTGGAAAGCCAGAGAAACGACTGAAGAATATGGAGTTTGGTGGACGCATAACCGTAAACCTAAGCGGAGTGGATTTCTCTGTGAGTGCCTTGCGGACGTGGAACAAACAGCCTGCCTTTTGTCCTGAACTGTCGGCTAATGGGAAATCGCTTTGCATAGTCGGGAAGTACCATCGCATGACTATGCTCGGTGCCGATTGCTCACTGCCCATAGGTAAGTTCGTTGTCCGTGCCGAAATAGCCGACTATATAGGCGAGGCGCAGAGTGTAGGCTTGGGACAGAATGCCGTGCAGCGCAACTCCCTCAACGCCCTTGCAGGACTTGATTGGTATCCGGGCAGCGATTGGATTGTAAGTATTCAATACTGTCACAAATACACTTCGGGCAATCTTGACGGACTTTCTGCCTACCGCAATGCAGGACTTGCCACCGCACGGCTCGCCAAAGAACTGCTGCGCAACACGCTGAAACTCTCCACCTTTGCCTACATTGATGTAACAAACGGCGGCATCTTCAATCGTTTCTCGGCTTCCTATTCTCTTAACGACCAAATCGAACTCACCGCTGGCTACGACTATTTCCATGCCGACAAAGGCAAGTTTCAAATGTACAGTAAGAACTCCGAAGCATGGGTAAAGATGAAGTACAGCTTCTGAAACACTTTGCGAATAAAGGATAGATGTAGTATGTAGCCACTTGGTAGTAATAGTTATTCCATCTTCCAACTACGGCACAATCCTTTTTCTTTCACCGTGTTATCTCTTATTGTAGTTATGTAGTAAGATATAATCGGTGAAAGAAAAAGGAAAGATAAGAAATAATCATTAGTTATTCGTGTTACCGAACAGAAATATCGGTGTTATCACGGATGCAGGTTTCTGCAATCTCTCACAGATATACTCTCTGAACAAATGTGCTTCCGTACTGTTTAACTGAAAGGATAGGGCGATGATTGTTGAGAGCGGATAGAGCGGCGCATAACCTTTTAGTTGTTTGTTTGCATAATATTGGTGTCCGGTAAAACTTTCCTCTCCAATTCGTTGTAATAAAGAATGCTTATAAAAGTATCATTTGGGATATTTTTTCTTAATATTCGGCTAAATTTCATGCAAATAATAGTTTTTAGTAACGGTTACTATTTGAAACAAGAAGTAAGCCCCCACTGGTTAAATCTGCCTGTATTGCCGAAAAACAAAGGCTTGTAGA
>KQ959473.1:0-576 GCA_001552765.1 Bacteroidales bacterium KA00344 | reverse complement strand
CTTTCAATCAGTTTTTAGCGGACACCAATATTTGCATAAATATCTTCCTCGCCTGTACTCTTCTCATCGGGGTGCAGGTTGGGATTGTGGGCTATTGCTTGAAGCCTGCCATTGAGCTTTCTCCATGTTACTCCGAAGAACCTTGCAAGTTCGCCCTCTGTCATGGCTATGGCTCCGTTTCCCTTGTGAACAATCTGCATATTATTGCTTCAATAAAAGTAACTGCGCTGATTGGTTACGCTTGCTTTTCTTTGTGTGTTATTACCTGTATTCATGCCGTTTCCCCCTTTCTGTCATTTGGCTTGACAACCAATGGAATTGTCTTAGTGTTTATTGTTGCTTCCAAATTTACATTTGCGGTATTGTTATCCTTAGCCTTGTACTTGGCTATGAGTCTGTCCATATCCTCCGAAATCTTGTTGTCCGTAACCTGCGCATAAATCTGCGTGCTTGATATAGAAGCGTGTCCCATCATCTTGGCAATGCTCTCAATAGGAATACCTGCGCTTAGGCTCATTGTGCCGAATGTATGTCTTGCCATATGGAAGGAAAGTCTTTGGCAGATACCGCAAGCCT
>KQ959472.1 GCA_001552765.1 Bacteroidales bacterium KA00344 | reverse complement strand
TAATTTATAATAGTGTTGCGGAATTAAGGGTAGGTTTGCAGGTGAAATAGGGTTAATGTAAATATATGGCAATGAAGAATTGTCTGTGATATGTGTAACAACAGAATCTTAATTTTAAAAATGAAATAATGAAACAGCCTAAAATTTTCTTTTTGTCGCTATTTGCTATAGTTAGCTTAGTGGCATGTGACAGTGCTAAAACATCAGATGAGATACTTACAGAATGTGGTTCTGGTGTTGTGATGGTTGCTAATCAGTTTTATTATAAAGTGACTTTACCAACAGGGAAAGTCTGGTATTTTACGGGCTTTGACAAAGACGGAGACTTTGAAAATTGGACAATGGATTTGGAAGAAATCCAAAAGAACAAGAAAATGCTTACGGGTACTGGCTTCTTGATTTCTAAAGATGGTAAGATTTTGACTAACAGACATGTGGCAGCTCCTACCATTGATTTATCTGATACCAAAAAGTCAGTTAGAGCTTTATTGGATAGTATGGCAGAGATGGTAAGATTGGAAATGCAATCGATGTCAGAGAAATATGACGAGTTGGAAAATGCCAAAAGAACATGTTATTCATATAATGAATATGATGGTAATATTTATGTAGATAATGAAAAAATGCAGCAAATTGAGCAGGAACAGGCTGAGTTGAAAGAGGCATATGATGGAGATTCTGAAATCAAAAATAGTCTTAAAACTATTGATTTAAGTGAGTTGAAAGTGGAATCTGTTTGTGAATTGGGTATTGCCTATAATAATACTTTTGTTACTAAAATTACAGATTTCATTCCTTGTGTTATGACTTCTGTTTCTGATAAGGAGAATGTAGATCTGGCAATGTTGCAGTTGAAGAGTAAGCAAACTCCAGATGGCAAACATGTATTTGCTGTTTCTGATAATGATGAAAAGCAAGGCTTTACTGACAAGGTTAAGAATCTGTTTGCTTCTTCTGATAAGGATGAGTTGCAAACAGAGCAGAAACTTTATATGATAGGTTTTAATGCAGGATTTACATTATCTAATACATCGCAAGGTATCAAAGCTCAGATTACAAGTGGTACTATATCTCAAAAACCTGATAATGATAAGATTATGTACACAATTCCTAGTTTGCCTGGTTCTAGTGGTAGCCCTGTGGTGAACGAGTATGGAAAGTTAGTAGCTGTGAATTTTGCTGGCATGACAGGTACACAGAGTTTTAACTATGGTATCCAAAGCAAGAGAATACAACAGTTTGTTAATAATGATTGAGAAGAGAAGGTATTTCACCTCAAATCCGCAACTTAGCCTTTGAACGTCCTTATTGCGTTTACACGTCCTCTCATTACTGAATTTGCAGATAATTTGAACTTGAAACACCCACTTCTACCTACAATATCCCTTACCCCACAATGTGACTTGAGGCAAT
>KQ959471.1:19293-19895 GCA_001552765.1 Bacteroidales bacterium KA00344 | reverse complement strand
GGCAAGACATACATTCGGCACGATGAGCCTGAGCGCAGGTATTCCCATTGAGAGCATAGCCAAAATGATGGGGCATGCCTCCATATCAAGCACTCAAGTTTATGCGCAGGTGACGGATAACAAGATTTCGGAGGATATGGACAGGCTTATTGCCAAGTACAAGGCAAAGGACAAAAATACTGGAAATGCAGATGTGGAAGCAGCAACGGACACAAAGACAATTCCATTGGTTGTCAAGCCAAATGACAGAAAGGAGGAAACGGCATGAAGGTAAACAATAGCTGCCAAAGAAAGGCAGGCGTAACCAATCAGCGTAGCTATTTTGATTGGGGCTGCAAAATGCAAGTCATTTGCAAAGGAAACGGAGAGATAGCCATGACGGAGAGTGAACTCACAAGGTTCTTCGGAGTAACATGGAGGAAACTCAACCATAGATTGCAAACACTGATGAAATCCCTCAACCTGCATCCCGATGAAAGGAGTGCAGGTGAGGAAGATATTTATGCAAACGAACAACTCAAAGGTTATGCTCCGCTCTATTCACTAACAACAATCATCGCTCTGTCCTTTCAGTTAGACAACACGGAAGCGCATTTGTTCAG
>KQ959471.1:1813-19193 GCA_001552765.1 Bacteroidales bacterium KA00344 | reverse complement strand
TCGGATATTGTAACCTGTAAAATGGAGGAATCGGCATGAAGACAAACAACAACCTAAAAATAAGAACAAACACTGCCAATCAGCGTAGTTATTTTGATTGGGGCAGCAAAATGCAAGTCATTCGCAAAGGAAACGGAGAGATAGCCATGACAGAGAGTGAACTTGTGAGTTTTTTTTGGGGTAACATGGAGGAAACTCAACCATAGGCTTCAGACAATTATGATATCTTCCAACCTGTATCCCGAAGAAAGAGTTGCTGACGAGGAAGAAGTCGTTATCAATGGACCGCTCAAAGGCTATGCACCGCTCTATCCGCTTTCTATCATCATCGCTCTGTCCTTTCTGTTAGACAACACGGAAGCGCATTTGTTCAGAAAGTACATCTGTCAGAAGCTGCAGAAACCAGCATCCATAATAACACCGATATTCCTGATAGGCAACATGGATAACTGATGGTAATACGCTTTTTTCTTTCACTGATTATATCTTACTACATAACTACAATAGGGTATAATACGGTGAAAGAAAAAATCTTGTAGCGTAGTTAGTAAGAGAAGCATCCAGTTACTACTTAAAAACTACATACTACTTCTATTGGTAATCTTCCAGTAAGAACACACACTGCTTGCCATTATATTCGTATCACTTGCAAAATGATATTCTGAAATGGAATGGAAATGATCAACCCAAATAAAAATAACTTCAAAGAATTTGGGTGTTTGAAAAATACTCGGTATTTTTGCAAAAATAACCGACTTAATATATGTTAATAAATAAAGAAGAAAAGAAGGTTGTTGATGTTCTTAGGAACTGTATTGAAAAAGCAAACACCGGTACTCTGTTTTTTAATAATAGTTTCCCAGAATACGACGACGAGTATGTTGGCAAAATTTTGTCAGATTTTGTCCGGCAGGGATTGTTATTAAGGCTATCTCGTGGTATATACCTAAAAACAAAGGAAACCAAATTCGGTGTTGTTTATCCAACTACCGAGGATATTGCTCGTGCTATCGCAGAAAGAGATAATGCAGAGATTCTCCCTACTGGCAGCACCGCGCTGAATATGCTCGGATTGTCCGAACAAGTTACCATGACCCCTGTTTTTCTCACCAGTGGGTCTGCAAGAAAAATCAAGTGTGGCAATAAAACCATCACGTTCAAAAGAGGAGTGCCCAAGAATTTCGCATTGAAGGGAAAGGTCACACGTCTGTTAGTACAAGCCATGAAAGCTATCGGTGAACGAAACTATAATGGCGAGTGGGAAAGTGCAATCAATGTGATATTGAGTAAATATCCAGAGGACGATACCATGTCGGAAGACTTAAAAGTCATGCCTGCATGGATAAGAAGAAAAATAATAAACATCCTAAACAATAAGAATCATGAGCAGTTGGCAGAATCATAGCATTGATGAGAGGATCTCAATGATACAATCAGTCGCACAAGATCATAATATCGAAGATAATGCGGTAGAGAAGGATTGGTGGGTGACAGTAGTCCTCAAAGCTTTGTTCAATACATCTTGTGGGAAATGGCTTCTTTTCAAGGGGGGAACTTCATTGAGTAAAGGATGGAATCTCATCAATCGATTCAGTGAAGATATAGACATTTCCATTGGCAGGAACTTCTTTGGGGACGTCCTTAACTTGCCATTTGCAAAGTGCGAGAACAACAATCAGGTGAAGAAACTAAGAAAAGCATCACGGGATTATATTCATGGGACTCTCTCTTCAGAACTGGATGCAGAACTCCTTAAAATGGGAGTTAAAGGGTATACTATAATGAATGAAACGGTGACAGGGGAACCTCCAAGGCCTATAGACCATGATAGCGACCCGACTATAATATTCGTCAATTATGAGAGCATTTTGCCGTCCAGCATGAGACTTATTGATGCGAGGATTAAAATAGAAATCAGTTGTCTATCTATGTCTGAGCCTAATGAGAAATGCGACATTCACTCTCTTGTCTTCGATAAGTTCCCTGAGGAGGATGATGAAATGACAGCATCTATCAAGACTGTAACGCCATCAAGAACATTTTTGGAGAAGGCACTGCTTCTTAGTGAGGAGCTTCAAAAGGAAGAACCAAGAACATTGCGTATGTCTCGGCATCTCTATGATTTAGATAGATTGATGGACACAGAGTTTGGCCAGAAGTCACTGAACGATGGCAACCTTTATAAGGCTATCGTAGAACATCGTCGTCGTTTCTATCATTTGGGATATGTGGACTATGACAAAGATTATCCGACAAGTATTGATTTTATCCCCCGAAATGAGGTTCTGAAAGCCTATCGTCTGGACTATGAGACAAATATGGTAGATGGATATATATATGGCGAAGCCAAGCCCTTTAAGGAATTGATGAAAAGAATGGAGAAATTACTTCATGACTTCAGACAAATTATAATTCCTTAGATGTGCCATTGACCATCGTTTGTTACAGGTATCAAAATACGCAATCCAATGTTTCCTTTATGACGGGAGGTGAACTTTGCAATAGTGCTCTTGTTGTTGATTATTCGCCCTTAAAAATAGGCCACTAGTCATAAATTTGAGTCTTTTTTCAAGTTTTTCAAAAAAAAGTTTCAAAATTCGTGCAGTCTTTTAGTCACAATCTGCTCCTTTAATAAAAAGGAAAAGTATATCTATGAAAGTAGATGTTGATATAAACGCATGTAAACAGGGAGAACGGAAAGCTCTCGGAAATTTATACAAGGCATATTCCGACAGATTATTGCGGATATGCCAGCATTATGTGACAGACGAAAGCACGGCAAAAGATATTTTGCATGATGCGTTCATCATCATCTTCACCTCCATCAAATCGCTGAAAGACAACTCAAAATTGGAGGGATGGATGATCACCATTGTAAGGAACCTTTCTCTAAGGTACCTGCAAAGCACAGTGAAGGATGACATTCCTCTGTCTAGTCTGGGCACAGATTTTTTGAGCGAAGAAGACGAGGAAGAAAAGAATATAGAACTTGAACTATTGTTGTCGGCAATAGAGTCGTTACCGGAGGGGAACAGGGAGATATTCAAACTCTCGGTTCTGGATGGTCTTTCCCATAAGGAAATTGGAGAACTGCTTGGTATCAATCCTCACAGTTCATCTTCTCAGTTGGTTCGGGCAAAGAAAATGTTGCGGACCATACTGATGAACTATTGGATGCTCTTCTTGCTTCCAATTCTGATACCTGTCTATATCTATTTCGTAACGAAGGACAAAACTGTTGGAACTTCTGAACACAAGCAAACAGCAGTAACCACTCATAAGGGGCTGCCAGGACGGGTTCAAAAAGAATCTGCCTCTCAAAAGATAGTGCAACCAAGATATTCCATCCCATCAAGTATAAGTACCAGTAATAATGATGAACGTGCCTTGGCAGAAATGGCTACCTCTACTGAAAAGATTTCTTCACGGATGATAACAGATAGTGTAGAATCCGAGCAGCAGACTGTAGTTTTCCATGTGGATTCTATACAGAAACAATTGGTTATAAAGGGTATCAGCACCATAGACTCCGTGCTTCGTATTCCACAAATTACCGAAGAAAAAATGATGGCATTGAATGAAAGTATGTCGCCTAGTGTCTGCAATAAGAAGAAGTATCCGTGGACATTCAATATGGGTTATTCATCCAATGCCGGTGCAAATGGAGCCATGTCCAATTTGAACTACCTATCAGTAGTAGATTACGCTAATGGTGGGGCTGCGGCTAAATTATATACATGGGATGATTATGTAAATTATTTAGTTCGGAACAATGCACTGATGGATTCCGTCGAGAGGGCAAAAATGTCATGGATAGCACTGAATAATGCAACAGAGGGCAACGCTTCCTTAGGTGAGAAGGCGCATCACTACCGCCCTCAGACCTTTAGTTTGTCGCTCAACAAGCAACTAAGTTCCCATTGGACTTTTGGAACAGGATTGACTTACACAAGAATAAAGTCTGATTTTGAGAGTGAGTTTCATGGTGCGACCTTGTTGAAGACCCAGAAGATTGATTATGTGGGCATACCATTGCGATTGACCTATCGTATATGGAGCAAGGGACGATTCAATGCTTATACGACCGGTGGAGTGACATTCGAGATGCCAGTTCACAGTTCACTTGATAAGAAGTATATCATAACGTCTGACTCGTCCTACACGTTAAAGGGTGACATCAAGCCACGTTATCAATGGTCTGTGAACTTAGGTATCGGTGTTCAGTATAGGCTATTCAAGCCTTTCAGTCTGTATTTAGAACCTAATATGTTCTATTACTTCGGGAATGGCAGCGGCCTTGAAACCTACCGCACAGAGCATCCGTTCATCATAACGGTACCATTTGGATTGCGGCTTACTTGGTAAATGGAGATGATGAGTGAATAAAAAGTCATGAATACAGTGCAGTCTTTTAGTAGTTTTCTACTCTTAACAATAAAAGATAAAACTCAAAAGAAAGAATGTATAGTATTTATGACTACATCCACAATGGAATTGTATTTGTCAACAATGTAGTACGAAGACAGCACAAGGAACTCACATCCTTGATGATATATTCCACAACAAGCTGTCAGTCTCGTTGCAAGCACTGTTCCATTTGGAAGAAACCTATAGAAAATCTCAGCTTAGATGACATCATCAAAATAATGAACAGCAAATGTGTAACAAAACGCACGATGGTCGGTTTGGAAGGAGGTGAGTTTATCCTCCATCCCAAAGCAGACAAGATATTGGGATGGTTTGATACTAACCACCCTAACTATACATTGCTGTCCAATTGCCTTGCAGCAGACAAGGTAATTTCTTCCGTAAAGAATCATCATCCCAAACATCTATACATATCACTTGACGGCAATAGAGAAACCTATCGCTATATGCGTGGGAGAGATGGATATGACAAAGTGATTAAGGTTATAGAGACATGTAAAGACATCGTACCTATCTCCCTAATGTTCTGTCTTTCTCCATGGAACTCGTTTGAGGATATGAAGCATGTCATAGATTGTGCCAAGAAATATAGCATAGACGTGCGTATTGGCATTTACAGCACAATGTCATTCTTTGACACGACCAAGGACTTGATGGAAGCCAATGATGATAATTTCATCCGTCAGATACCTTCATCCATACATCAAACGGATGAAAATTTTGATTTTGTGGCCCTATATGACGAATGGAAGAATAACAGGCTGAAACTGAGGTGCCATAGCATTTTCAGTGAGTTGGTCATCCATTCCAATGGAGATGTCCCGTTGTGCCAGAATTTGGACGTGGTCTTGGGCAACACCCATGAGAACACGCTTGACGAGATATTCAATTCAAAGGAAACCTGTAAGATTCAGTGTCAACATTCCAAAACGTGTAATCAATGCTGGATCAACTATCACCGGAAGTATGATATTATCCTGTTAAGGAATCTGGAGAAAATGTTTCCCAAGCGACTGATAGAATTGTTTTACGGGAAATATCAATGGAGCAGCAACACGCAAATCACCTATAAGGAACATTTCAAGCAAATAACAGCATAAACTATGGGACATATAGACGAAATCATCGGCAGATACAAGAGTGTGCGGAGCATAAGGGAACTGAACCATATCTACACCCAACGGTATGCTTTTGTAGGTCTTGGCAATCATTGTGTCAGTAACCTGTTGCCTGTGATACAATATCTTCAGTTGCCATTGAAATACATCTGTTGCACCTCGGAGAAGAAAGCCGGGCTGATTTCTCAAAAGTACAAGGGAGTAAAAGGTACGACTTCTTTACAAGACATCTTGAATGATGATACGGTTTCGGGAGTCTTTGTGGCTGCTAATCCACATTCGCACTTTCATATAGCAAACGAAGTCATTAAAGCAGGGAAGTCCTTATTCATAGAGAAACCACCGTGTGAGAACGAGAGGGAACTAAAGTCTTTGACCGATACCGTCAAACTTTATGGCTCACAACATGTCGTCGTCGGACTGCAAAGACGTTTTGCCCCTGCCACTCAAATTCTGCAAAAGCGATTGAAAGGTGATGGCAAACGACATTATCATTATCACTATCTTACGGGGCTATACCCAGAGGGTGATGCCATGCTCGACCTGTTTATCCATCCTCTTGACTATGTTACGTTTCTCTTTGGCAAAGCAAAGGTAAAGGCAGCAGAGGAAATGCGCAGTAAGGATGGTGGCCAGACCTTATTCCTTGTGTTGGAGCATCAAAATATAACGGGGATGCTGGAACTATCAACAGATTACTCTTGGCAGAATCCACAGGAACAATTAAGTATCAGTACGGACAAAGGACAGTATATATTGGACAGAATGGAAAGACTTGATTTTTCTCCAAGACACTCTGCAATATGGGGAATCCCTTTGGAAAAGGTCTTCCAAAATAATGCAACCGTTGTCAATCTGTACGGAAGGAATGGTTTTGTACCAATAGTTGGGAATAACCAAATTGTTTCACAAGGATTCTTCTCGGAAATTCAAGCGTTTGCCGATATGGTTGAAAACAGATGCAAGGATAATCATGCCTTTGGCTTGGAAAGTGTTAAGCATGTTTATTCCTTAATGGCAGAAATAAAGAAGTATATGAACATAATTGACGATCACATATTATAATAACTAATTAAATCCAACAAATTATGAAAAGGTACTTTTGTGTATTACAAGCGTTCATCTTCTCGTTGCTGTTTATTGGTTGCAGCAATGAAGATGAGTCTGCTTCAACTCCCACAGTGCAAGCATCGAAAACGGAATTGTTTGCTATAGGAACAGCCCGAATGACAAGAGCCGCTTCAAGCCTCTATCTCTTTACACTTGACAACATCAAGTCTTTCAACGCGCAGACCCGTGAGATTATTTTTCAAGATTTTGAGCCGACAAGTCAGCTCTTTCCCATTTACAGTAATATAGAAATACATTCGTATGGTAAGGTTCTACTCCATATCTCAACGTTTGTGTCATCTTTCAATAGTCAAATCTTCACAGACTTATCATTAGTTTCAGAATCTGGCAAGTTTTATCTGAGTGACTGTTACCCACGCAATATTGAGGACAATAGTCAATATGTTAAAGAGAACAAGGCCATTCAAAAAGCAAAAGAAAAAAGAGCGGCAGAATGGGGAGAGTTTCTCTCAATACTCAAAAAACACGGGAAGTTGATTGAATAGTAAACACTATCCATAAAATGTATGTCTTTATTGCGGATTTCAGCCCTTTTTGATTATCGTATCAAAGAGGGCTATTTTTTTAAGGGGGCATGATATTCTCTAACCACAGTATTTGTTTATTCATTGCCCTTTATACCATTATATTGTATCACGAATAAAAGGGAATATCACTTGGACTTTGTGCACCTTCAGGTATGATATTTTATAGCCATTGCCACTTCATTTCTCCTCATATCCTCCTACAAACCGTCTGATAAAGTTAAATAATTGGTTGGTTGGTCGGTTGCGCTTTGAGGATTCTCGAAATACAGATTTTTTGATTATATTTTTGCAAGCAAGAAACGAGTCATTGACATTTTTCAGTTCAGTGATAATTTTAATTTGTCTAAATTATAAAACATGAATGATCAATTTCTTGCAGGTGATTTATCATGCTTCGTGTTTTTAGGAGGCCTTTCTACTCTCAAATGTCAAGGCAATGGAGCTTTGGCATATAAAATTTATCATTTATGTATAAAGTAGAAAGGGGTATCCATCCTACAACATGACACAAATCATGATTTAGGCTTGGAAAGTGTCAGATACGTTTATTCATTAATAACAGAAATACGTAATAATATAAGCAAGAAATAACTTGTAATTACGTTTATATAAATATCAACATATAAAATCCTTGTAATTATGAAAAAAGTATTTTACAGCCTAATCCTTTTCTGTGGATTATCTGCATGTTCCTCTGAGAAGGTATTTCTTGAGCCATTAAGAATTTATGATGTTGCAAATTCTAATTGTAAGTTAAGCATCTCTCCGACAGATACACGTCCTGACTTCTATGCAGAAAACAATGCTATTCCAACAAAATTAAGTATAGAGTTGGACAAAGACGGTATAGCCCAGTGTCTACTGGAAGATTTGAAAGCCAACTGTTCCGTAAGAAAGATTTATGTGAATATTGCTAATCAAGATAATCAGATAACCCTTATCGTGTACCATAATGTCCTTGATGCACTTGCCGATTGCATTTGCAAATACGATGTTAGTTTTAAGATGAGTAAATTGTCGGCTGGTAATTATAAACCCAAATCGGTCATTAGAAAAAGCTTCTTGTCATTTTCTAATGACCGCCATTAGAAAAACAGCATTGTATATGCTTGATCCATAAATATTTACTAACTTTACCACGAAAAAAGTATATACTCCAATGCGCGACTGTGACATAAAGTTCGTAAATAAGGAAATAACACCTTTTGGTGGTCTTTCCCTGTTCTTCAAAATGCTTGAGAAATGCCATTTTGAAGAGCATGTTATGCAAAGTGGTGTTCCGCTTCAAGGATCCAACCGTGGCTACGACCCGATCCAGTTAATATTGGGATTGTTTGCAGGTGTGTGGTGTGGCGCAAGTTGCTTTGGCCATCTTGACGTGGTACGTTATGACACTGCACTATGTGACCTGCTTGGGTGGAAACGCGGAGCGGACCATCGTGCATACCAGCGCTATCTCAACAAATTCTCCCAAGCTATCAACCAGCGTGTTTTCGGAAATTTGTTCCGTTGGTTTTTCTCAGAGTTGAAGTTCGACAATTACACCTTGGACTTCGATTCGACTGTGATGGTTCGTGAGGGAAACCAGGAGGGAGCAGCCAAAGGGTACAACCCCAAACGTCCTGGACGACTGTCGCACCATCCTCTTCTTGCATTCGTTTCCGATGTGAGGATGATAGCAAATTACTGGCTACGTCCTGGCAACACATCTGCAAGTACCAACTATCTGTCATTTCTTGAGGACACACTCTCAATACTTGAGGGCAAACGTGTCGGACTGGTCCGCATGGATAGTGGCTTCTTCGCAAAGGAAATACTTGACTGTCTGGAAAACAAAGGGTTACACTATATCATAGCCTGCCGTTTCAATAACCGTATAAAGTACAGTCTTACCCATGAACGCAAATGGATAGAGCTGACAGACGGATTGGAAATATCCGAAACCATCTATCAGGCAAAAAGTTGGGAGAAACCCAGACGCGTTGTGATGGTCAGGCAAGAAATTGAGAAGCGCCCAAAAGCTGCGGGAAAGCAAATCAAGCAGCTGGATCTTTTCGAGGATGAGGAAGATTTCGGGAAATACCGATACAGCTGCTTCGTAACAGACCTTGACCTGCCGGCCAAGATTGTATATGACTCATATCGCGGAAGGGCGGATTCTGAGAACAGAATAAAGGAACTGAAGAATGATTTCTCCATTGATGATTTTGTCACACATAACTTCTGGGCAACAGAGGCATGCGGGAGTTTCATTGTAATGGCATATAACTTTATGTCGTTGTTCAGACATGCGCTGATTAATTCCAACAAGAAGAAATTTCTGAAGACAATTCGGTACGAATTGCTATCAACGCCAGTCTACCTGGGGAGAACAAAAGACAAGCATATCCTATATTTGGCCAGATCACTAAAAACACGACAATCATTCTTATCCATATGGAAAAAATTAAAGGATTTCTCTTTGCCGTACGACACAGAGAAATCCTAATGACCGATTTGGGATAAACTTAAAGTTTACTTTGCCAGACCGAATATGAAATATGAAGAGTCTGATATAGCATTCAATGGGCTGCTCAATCTAACTCTGAATAAAAAGGAAAGAATAGTGCTTAAGTCTGAATTGAGTTTACCAGAGATTTGAAAAACTGATTGAATAGTAAACAACAAAGACATAACATTTTAGGCGTAATGGACATTTGGTAGGCTGAAAAAACTCCAGATGTCCTTTATTTATTACCTTTGTTGCATTTGAGAACCTATGAATACATTTGCCTTTTTTCATTGTTTTAGCCATGCTCTAAAGGAGGCTTATATGACATTTGCTATTCGCCAGAAATCCTTTGCAACTGCTTCCACTATTTACAGATAAAGATCCTATGTACTTATTTCGCTCATTATAAATTTATACTTGTATTTTTTGAGTATCAGGGATATCAATAAAATTCACCAGCTGTTACTAGTAGACTAGGATATTGTCATTATGACTTTAAGCATTTGGCATATTGCAAACTACGTACGAACTTAATAATCTAGCTGATAGACTGATTTAAAGATCCTATAGTATAAGAGATTGCAAGTAATGTATCAAGTGTCATAGTACCTTCTTATCCCTAACTTGCGTAATAATGGCATATATTAGATCAGAATCTAACGTCGTTGTTATTGCACAATCACCATCAATTGCCTATCCCTATTCAATACAATATCATGACCATATTCATTAAGATACTCATGCTGTTGCTCTCTCCATTCTCTCAATTCCGAACTTTTCACCCCAACAGACGAAAGTAATGAATAGATGGCCACCTTAATTCTTGAGTCCTCGGTATGCATAAGTTCTTCATAAAGCACATCTGCTGTTGCTTTATCACGTTTCAATCTCAATGTCAAAGGAGTGATAATCATTCGATAAACAAATGTATCTTGAAGCTCAGTTAAGTAGTATTTTAAATTTTCAAAAACCTTGTTTTTATCTATCATTGAGAATATAAAGTTGTAAAAAGCATAATCATTGCTCAAATCATATTTGTTCTCCTTATATTCGTCAAATATATCTTTTAGCTTCTCCACGTTGGTGTTGAGTGAACAGTTGAGCGATACACGGTTAAAAGAATTATTACGCCATTTCCATTCATCCAACTTCAATAGATTCTTAATATCTTCATCTTTATCAAATTCTACGGCAATGATTTGAGCCACAGTTGCAGACATTTCATTATTTGTATTATCAATATGGCTTATCACTAATTCTTTCAATAACGATTTTTGTCTCCCGACTTTTTTTAAGAACAACAGAATATTTGCATCATCTATTTTTACTTTATTCTCTATAAGATATTTTACAATGATGTTTGCTGCCTTCGAGGTAGGATTAACATATTTCGAGAAGAAAACAATATACGAATAAATACCCTTATCATCTCTGACAATCTTCTTCAGATTGGCCATATCATTTGCAAGCAAATAATCTGCTTCATCTGCAATGGTCTTCTCCACATATGGACTATCATTGTAAAAGGCATGAAACTGAGCAAACTCGTATTCTTTACCCCCTGTTCGTAAATCAATCTGCACATATTCATCAAGTTTATGGTACATCAGGTAAATACAGAATCGCATTTTGTAAGTATATTCTGTCGTGACCTGTGACGTGATGAACACCTTTTCTGCAATCTTAAACACATCAGCGTCTCTTCCTTTTCTTTTCAAGTGTTCTACTAAGCACAAAACTGTATCACATAGGACATATGCATTACCCTCCTGTTGGAATAAGTGTAATATTTCTTCTATGCGCTCGTCCATACTCGACAAGTTAGAAATTTTGTGTATCATCATCAGCCTCAAACGTGTATCCATGTGATACCACTTTTTAAGCATTCTGGAGGCCAACTCAGAACCATGATATTTTGCTATAATCTGCCCAGCAAATCTATAGTCGTCAGAATAATAATTCTGAAGGTACTCTCTGACATCCTTACGCTCTGAATAGTTCTGTATAATGGCTTCCAGTATGCCCCATTTTGAGCCGAGAATATGATCACTCATAGAGATTTCTCCATTGAGTATCCGGGGTATGTATCTTTCTGCAAATTTCTCCTTATAATGTCCTATATACACAGACACTGCACGGTCTTTCATTATACCCTTATTTACATCATTGATACATTTATCTAGATACGCCATAATCCGTTCGTCATTGCCTTGGTATATTTCATAAGCATATCCTGCTATCCACGAAGATTGGTCTAACGGCATCTCATCCAGACATTGTTGCAGTATTTTTATAACATCAGCATCTTGTCCCCAGTTTTTGATGAGAGGATGGACAACAATATGCTGATAACTTTTCATATCCTCTAATGCTTCAAGAAGTTTAGTCTTGATTCGAGAATCGTTAACAATGGTATTTACAATGAGAGACTCAATACCCCATTTAAAATGCTTTTTGTCCCTATTGACAGCCCATTCGGTTATCACTTGAAGCAAATCTGGAGATAGTTCTTGTCTTTGAATAATTTTCCACAATTCATAGCTATTTCCAAAATTAAAAGAATATTCCTTATTAAGTTCTTCCTTAATGGCCTTGATAACATTTGGATGATTTATCCAACATGTCAGCAGGTAATTCCATGCTATACCCTTGTTAATATTACCTCGTCCTTCGTAGAATGCACTAACTGACTTTAGAGCCTTTTGCATGACTGCATCGTCTTGTGGAAAATATTGCTGCAATAATCGGTTAGCTTCCTCTTGAATTGAAAATGGTAGTTCTGTAACCAATTCAAGGATTTCATCAGATGAAACGGGCCTACCTGTAAATAAAGCAAACTCAATTTGATAAAAGTGAGTAAAGATGTCACACGCCACTACTTTTCGTACTAGCTCGTTTTCCTTATCTATATCTATCCCGTCTACAATAACACTTCTGATGAAGAAGGCTACCACTTCTGGCAATGTTGATGGTATTATATATGAATTAACCATCTCCAGCAACTTTTCGTCGCTAGCGATATGACCCCTAATTACCTTAGATGCGAGTATTTTGTTGTTCACATCACCATTTATAACAGTCAAAACAATAAACTGGCGATCCTCTTCTGTCAAATCAGCCACTTGTGCCAACCCCGATAGCCTGATGTCATGATATACGGAAGTTGAAGGAATATATCTGGATATAAAGTCTTCAATGCGATCTTGTAATGAGGTATTATACAAACCATCAAGCAGAATTTCCAGTAAATCATGTTTGATGTCATAATCAGATTCCCACTCAATCCTTTGTATGTATTCTTCTATTTCTTTTAGTAAGAAATGTTTGGGTGCCTTCGTAGATCTTACCAAAACCTCTAATTTCAATTTATATAAATAATAATCCCTATAATCGTTTGCCTTTATAGGTTTTAAGATATTGTACAAACCTACAAAAGCTGATGCTGGCATCATTTCGAAAAGGAAGAGAACAACCTGGTGTAGCCCGGCATCCGAAACTTTATCTCGGAGAAAAACTTTAGCCCTCTCTATATCTACCGAAAGGTATTTAGCAGTCATAAATTCCTGTAGTTGCCTATTGATGAAGGAAATGCGAGAACCTATCCTTTCCTCTATAACACCAAGTTGATGTGTATTATGCCTGAATAAATCATCAACAATATGCGCATTAATCAGTTCTTGCCCTGATGTCTGACTATTCAGGTATTGGTTAAGCAGTATTTCTGCCTGAGTCTTATCCATGCTGCCATCATTGTAATAGTCAAACATTTCTTTTGAGAGGATTCCAAGCATCATTTTGTTGCTTGTGTAGTCAAATGCCCCAGAATAGTCGTAAGCCTGATACTTGCGTGAAAGTTGATGCTTGACAAACAATTGTTCCATTATACAATTCATGGCCGCAATATTGTTGTGAGGAAGTTCGTTACCCTGTAGATATTGCCCAATAAGGATGGTCAGTAGCATGGGGTTCTCTTTCATTCGATCAATATCTTGTAATGACCTCAACTTAGCAGATAGGAACTCTACTGTGCTCTTTATTTCACGAATCACTCCATTATAATGATTTACGCATTTCTTCACAAGTTCATCCTGCTGTAGCGCAGACAATGGTGCGATTGTATATGTGTCGCTTGTACTGAAAGGGGAATTGATATTCGCAATGCCATATTCCCTGCTTGAAAAAATGGCGAGTAAATTATCAGCCTCTGTCTCTGCCTTTACTTTTCGGATAATTCTGTCTGCTTGTAGGGGGGCCTCACTCCATTCATCTATTCCATCAGCTATTAGCAGTATCTTCTGCTGCTCAAATGCATATTCTAGATAATAGCTGTTTTTCTCCCATAACTTGTTTTCTTGAAGCCAATCTCGAACAATACTCTTTATATCACTATCGCAATTCCTTGCCATATATGAAAATGGCATCCATACAGGCAAGTAGCCGTCATAGGCATTCATTTTTCCTTTTAGCAGTTGCAAGGTAAGATACTTTAGCAAAGAAGATTTGCCCGAGCCAGGGCCTCCTACAATGAGTAATATATTACTGCTGGGATTTAATATAGTTGATGCAGGAATTCTAATTTCCCTATTGCTTGTTTTATTCAGCTGGTTATAAAACTCTTTCAGATATTGCTCACTATATTCCTGGATCTCACTACTTTTTATATAGAGATTTGTAGGATCAACTTCAATAGGTTTCTCCTCTGTTTTCCCTTGGTCATCAGAATACAAGTTTTGTACTTCATCAATAAAATCAGGCATTATAAATCTTGCCTCAAGAGGGAACCGCGTATTATTATGGTTAACCAGTATAGAATCATTGACATCACGGAATACACTGTCGTAAACAACGCTCATTGCTTGTTTACACTGTGTTATATTAATAAAATTAAGCGATTTCCATTTTCGTACAATTAACTGTGATTTAATCTTTTCCTCTAATTCCTGTGTAATCTTTACATTGTGAAACTCACCATTCGTCACAGCATATTTCCATAACATACCATACATTAATGGTTGGTTCTGGGCAAAAACGCCACCACCTGACATTCCATGCAGACTGTCCATATTATCTACATGTGAAGTGATATTAACCAGATTTACTTTGCTATCTACACACATACAATCCAGTCTAGTAATTATGTCTTGCGCCTCGCCTGAAACCCCATAGAGTTGCATGGATTTTTCTTCAATGAGGTCATCTGCCAAGAAGAAAGGAGTAAAATGCTTTTCGCTCTTATCAATCCTAATGATAAGAAAATCTTCACCAATAGGAAGTAAAGAATTCGCGATATTGCCTTTTGTAATGGTCTTATAGGTTATAAAATGACCATCCTCAAACACATCTATTTCGATGGTTTCTATTTTATCAAGAACAGCATTTAACGCCTTTTTCCGATCATATTTAAGAATATGCTGAGCCGTAAAGACATAATCGTACCCTTCAGCCACATCCAAAGGGTAGAGGACTCCACTTCCTCGAAACTGGAGCCCCCTACTCTTGATGTCCGCCTTTATCTTAACACAATTACTGCGTATGTCAAAAAACGAATTCATTACAAACGTTGAGATTAATATTATTTTCCATCAACTCATCTGCTGTTATTCCAAGCACATCAAGAGAATCTTGATAGTTAAAGTAGACGTTGATTGCCTTATCTGCACATTTTCTGTAGCGAAGAAGCTTGGCAATGGTCTCTTTATTTGGGAAACGATATTTCTTATTCTTCTTAGTTGAAATAATGAAGTCTGAACATGTAACCGCGTCAAGGATGTTTTTAGTGACGTTTCGTGTACTTCCATGATGGGGAAGTTTCATAAAATCTAGTTTAAGAGGTGTACCATTGGTGTTATTATAATACAGAAGCGCATCATATAGCTCCTTGGGGGTACTATCACCAGGTAGCAACAACTTCTTGCCTTCACATTCAACTAGAATTATAATTGACTGGCTATTGGGACCTCCTTCATCCATATCGTCATCATCAACATTATCTATCAAGGTCCTTAAATTTACATGCCAATCTTCTGGATAAACTCCAAGTTCATCAGGATTGTTTGGCTTATATTCATCAGCCACATCATGATCAGGTGCCAGTACACGCAGTTTCATATCCCCAACCTCTATCGTAGAGTCAAGCAATTCGGAAATGTTGTTATTCCAGCACACACCATCTATTCCAAGAAGAAGTGATGCCAACTCATTTCCTTCGGCAACAGAGTATTCATCTGTCTCTTCTTTCTTGGGGAAGTTGAACCAAACTTGTTTCAGCCTATGTGACTCCCCATTTTCTTTCATATGTTTAACCAATGCTATGATGCCAGCTATGTGGTCAGAGTCGATATGAGTCACCACAAGCAGGTCAATAATCTCATCTAGTGGTATTTTGTCATATCTAGTCCTAATGGCTATTGTAGATTTCCCACCATCAATCACAACATTTTTCTTATTGTGACTAATCCAAATACTATCACCTGTTCCCGCTTGTAGTATCTCTATGCGCATCTTTTATGTTAACGTGAGTTCAACTATTATAGGTCTTTATAAAGTTGGTAACTAGCAAAAATTATTGTAACTCTGAAATACAAAGAATTACAAGCAAAAATCACTTTGATTACTGAAGACAAAGTTACGGAAATATTCTGTATTGGCAGATGATTCTGCAAGTTTTTTAATACAATGATGGCGAAATATATGCTAAAATCGGCCAATAAGAAACAATACCATGTAATTCTACGATGTCTAAGGCAGAAGTCATGCTGAATATGATAATCTTTCACGACTCAGGCTATCGTTACCAAAAGCATTTCTATCTTGAAAAGGTTCGCAAAGCACCTACGCTATCTGGTTCCAGATGTTGTCTCGTATAGTCGCTTTTTCGGACTGGAAAAGGAGGTTGCCGTCCCTTTAGCCTTGTTATCAAGAAGATACTTTTGGGAAAATGCACAAGCATAAGTTTGTTAACAGTACATCACTTCGCATTTGTAGAAACCAAAGAATATACATTCATAAAATTTTCAGAGGTGTTGTTAAAAGAGGAAAATACTCCATGGGCTGTTTCTATGGATTCAAGCTGCATTTGATCTGCAATGAGAGAGGAGAAGTTCTAAATTTCATGATTACTCGCAGTGACGCCGAAGACTGTAGACATTTGAAATACAAGTCTTTGTGAAATTCATTTATGGCAAGTTAGTAGGTGATATGGGATATGCCAACAGGAACCTTTTCCAAAGGCTTTTCGTTGATGGCATACTGCTTATTCTCAAGTTGAAAAGCAACATGAGAGGAACACTGATGAGCATCTCTGACAAACAGCTGCTCAGAAAGAGGGCTATCATTGAGTCTTTGAATGATAAACTGAAGAATATCGCATAGGTAGAACACCCTATTCATCAGCCATTCAATAGTTTTTTGTCAATTTATTGGGAGCTATTGCTGCCTATAGTCTATTTCCAAAGAAGCCGTGTATTAATGTACAAAGGACTTTAGATACACAGTTTACTTTATTCTAAATTCTTCGAATTCACGTTATTTATACAAGCCATCTAATAAGTCTCATATGAACTTGTTAGATGGCTCTTAATTTTTAATAGCTATAATTATTCTCTACCAACCTTTCCAAGTCCGATTCCTTATAAAGTATCTTCCCCGCGAACTGTGTGTAGGGAATAATCTTCCTGTCCCGATAG
>KQ959471.1:482-1713 GCA_001552765.1 Bacteroidales bacterium KA00344 | reverse complement strand
AATAATCTTCCTGTCCCGATAGTCCTGCAAAGTACGAGGGCTGATATACAGCCGCTCGCATACTTCCTTGCTCGTCAGGAAATGCTCACCTCCAAACAGCGGTTTGTGTGTCTGTGCCACTTCCTTTATCCGTCTGTTCACTCCTTCAAGTGCGGACAGCACCCCCTGCATATCATCCGCTTCCATGTTCAAGTCCTTTACTGATTCCATAATACCCTTGTCTTATTTGTTATTCTTTATTCTGTCTGTTTTTGTCTTCTCCGATTTAGTCTGCAACAGCCGCTCCACGTCCTCACGCTTGTAATAGCACTTGTGCCCGATCTGTGAGAAGGGCAGCACGCCCGTATCACGGTAATGCTGCAAGGTGCGCTTGCTGATATTAAGCAACTTGCATACATCGCCGTTGTGCAGCCAATCGGTGTGCTGACTCTGTTCTCCGAAAGCTTTGTGGCAGGTCTCGGCAAGACTGAGTATCTCGTTCCTCAGTTTTGCCCAGTTTGAATCCGTAATGATAAAATATCCCATAATTCTATTGTTGTTTTGTTTGTACTTCCTTTTCTTGTCTTGTGCTTCACCGCACGTTTCTGCCTGCAAAAGTAGGGAGTGTTAGTCATACTTCAAAGCACAAGGGAACAGTAGGGAAATACCGGGAAAAACAATGAAAGGACAAAAGGATTGTCGCTCTCTTCTTTTTGCCTCTTTACTCCATTTTATCATATCCTTTTAGCCGATGCAATACTATGCAGAATGGAACAAATAAGCACCTGCCTTTCTTGCATCTCTTACGCATTTATCTTCTTGTTTGGGGCTTAAATCCATGCTTTCCGACTGTTTCCTGTCAAAAGTTCGTGAGAAATTCATTGCCAATTTGCGCAACATTATGCAAGCACTCTCCGAATGCTTGGAACTTTCCCATTCTCTTCATAACTTCACTCTCGGAAACAAAAACAGGCATATAATGAAAACAAGCGCAGATAAAGGCAATTCAGTGGGCGAAAATAATACGCCCAAGCAAAGGAAGACTTCCTCCAAAAATGGTGAGATAGAAACCTATCTCTCCTCCTATTATAAGTTCAGATATAACACGATATTAGGTAGAACCGAATACAGGTGCAAGGACGATGCTCACTTTTCAAAAGTGGGTCGCTATGAAATCAATACGCTTCGAAGGGAGATAGATAACGACATCGGGATAATAACCTCTTCCGACAACCTCTATTCCATTATAGAG
>KQ959471.1:0-382 GCA_001552765.1 Bacteroidales bacterium KA00344 | reverse complement strand
CCTCTATTCCATTATAGAGAGCAGCTTCTCGCCACGCATCAATCCAATACAAGAGTATTTCAAAGCGTTGCCCTTGCTGGATATAGGCAGTAGTTGTGGTAACACTGACGAATACAATAGTTGCTGCAATGCCTTCTCTCTTTCACTGAAAGCCATTCCCGAACTGGCAGGTTGTGTTGTGGTGCGCAATCACGAAAAATGGCTACTATATCTTACAAAATGGCTCGTGGCAGTAGTCGCCTACGCTATGGACGACCGTGAGTGCCGTAACCATACCTGTCTCGTGCTGACAGGCGAGCAGGGCAAGTTCAAGACAACATTCCTTGACTTGCTTTGTCCTCCTGCTCTGCATGGTTACAGCTACACGGGCAAGATATATCCG
>KQ959470.1 GCA_001552765.1 Bacteroidales bacterium KA00344 | reverse complement strand
TTTAACATCCAAAGGTAGTCATTTTGGGCGAATTGACCAAATTTTATACAACATAGATAGCTAATTGTCAGATAGTTATAGTTAATTAGTAGACCCTAAATATTATGATTTTTGTTCTTTTTTATTTTTGATACAGCGAATCTTCATATACAAGCTTATAACTATTAGCATGTTTATAACAAGCCCTATAAAGTTTACAATAATACCTGTATCGAATATCTGGTAAATCATACTTACTATCACATCGTTATATAGTGTTTCTACTTCATATTTTATGCTAACATATGCGTTAATAACAAATAAGGCATAGACTATAACTAGCAAGAATGATATTACTAAGTAATATATTAACAACTTTCTCATAGCAATCATCTATTAAAATCTTGACTACTGCTGCTATTACTCCCACTTCCAAAAGAACCAGAACCATTTCCACTAGAATAAGAACGTGTGCTAGAACTGTTTGCACTTGACCCAGCACTAGAGCTAAGACATCCTGAACTACTTCCAGCACTACCTGCACTTTTTAAAGTTTGTTCATTAGAAACATGTGGATAATTTGATTTAAATTCCATTGTCTTAATCCTTAGTTCCGCAACACGATTATAAAATAAACTTTTTAAGTACCTGAG
>KQ959469.1 GCA_001552765.1 Bacteroidales bacterium KA00344 | reverse complement strand
ATAATTTTGCACTTGCTGGTTGACTCTACGATAGCAGCTTCAATGATACATTATAGATTTTGCAGGGGTTTTATATACAATAATGCCATGTTTTTTTCGTTGTTTAAACAATGAAAGTACAATACTTGCTTTTGACGGTAGGCATGGCACTGGGCATCATGGCCTCGTGTTCCGACGACGACAGCTTCAGCAGTTCGCCGTCGCGTCTGCTCACATTCTCTGCAGACACGGTGAAGCTGGACACAGTATTCAGCAACGTGCCTTCCACAACGCGGTCGCTCTGGGTATTCAATCATTCAGGGGACGGACTGCGTTGCCAATCCGTGAGACTTGCACGAGGAGGAAATTCGGGATTCAGAGTGAATGTGGATGGTGTGTATCTCGGAGAAGAGCAAAACTATGAGACGCGCGATGTGGAGGTGAGAAACAAAGACAGCATACGGGTTTTTGTGGAGCTAACTTCTCCCATCAACCATCAGCAGGCACCTCAGGCCAATGAGGACGACCTTGTTTTTACGTTGGAAAGCGGTGTGGAACAGCGTGTCAATCTTAAGGCTTATGCATGGGATGCCACCTTGTGGAAGAATGTGAACATTGGCAAAGATTCGACGATTGACAGTCCGGAACGCCCCATCGTTATCTATGGTGGCATTACCTTGGACAGCGCGGCAACGCTCACTATAGCTGCCGGAACAACGTTGTATTTTCATAATGATGCGGGAATCAATGTCTACGGTCGGCTAAAATGTAACGGCACGGCCGAGCGGAATGTAGTGCTGCGTGGTGACAGAATAGACAGGATGTTTGATTATCTGCCTTACGACTTCGTGCCCGGACAGTGGCAGGGGGTGCGTTTCTATCAATCGTCGAAACAGAACGAACTGGAGTTTACCGATATTCACAGTACCTATCACGGCGTGGTGGTGGATTCCGCGAATGTATCCGAGCAAAAACTGACGCTCCGAAATGTGACCATACACAACTGTCAAGGCTATGGAATGGTGACAAACAACGCAAGGGTGAACTTATATAACACGCAGATAACCAATACTCTTAATGATTGCGTGCTGGTGAATGGCGGCGATGTGACCATGAACAACTGTACGCTGGCACAGTTTTATCCGTTTGATTCCAATCGTGGTGTGGCACTGCGTTTCACCAGTAAGCATCCGTTGCAGCGTCTGAAGGTGGACAACACGCTGATCACGGGTTATGCCGATGATCAACTGATGGGTGAGCGGACAGACTCTACGGCAATATTCAACTTTGATTTTGCTCATAGTTTGATTAGAACTCCTAAGGTGGAGACGGCAGACAGTGTGCATTTTGTAAATGTAGTGTTCGAAGACATTAAAGACACGGTGAGCAGCGGAGAGAAACATTTCGTGCGTATGGATACAAAAAACCTGCGCTATGATTTTCGTCTGGACAGCATCTCTTCGGCCATAAATAAAGCCGATGCGGCGACTGCTCAGCCGATTGACAGAGACGGCCGGACAAGGGACGAACGCCCGGATATCGGTGCTTATGAATATATAAAACCTTGAGATATTGACCTATAGAACCTTTTGACAATATGAAACGAGTAAAAATAGAGATAGAGATTGACTTCTGCCCGGTGGAAGAATTGAGTGAGGAAGAACAAAAGTTGGTGCAGCAATCCATCGATGCTACTGCCAATTCTTATGCCAAATACAGTCGTTTCTACGTTGGCGCAGCTGTGTTGTTGGCCAACGGAGAAGTGTTTATTGGGGCGAATCAGGAAAATGCGGCGTTCCCGTCAGGCCTGTGTGCGGAGCGTACAGCTATTTTCGCAGCACAGGCCAACCGCCCTGACCAGCCGGTAGAGATGTTGGCAATCGCTGCAAGGACCAATAAGGGATTACTTGATAACCCGATAACTCCTTGTGGCTCGTGTCGGCAGGTGATGCTGGAGATAGAAGACCGCTATCAAAGACCTGTGCGCATATTGCTCTACGGAAAACAGGGCGTCTACCGCATCAAGAGCGTGAAAGATCTTTTGCCGCTGTCGTTTGTCGATGCGAACATGGAGCATCGGTCATGATAAATTCAGAGCGGGGTGAGACAGTCGTCTCACCCCGCTCTGAATTTTATGGAAATTTGAGTTCATCGTTTGTTTCTTTCAATCTTGAAGAAGCCAAGCCGATGGGTGATAGACTTCTTTCCAAGAGACTTCAAAACATAGAAGCCTTGCGGAAGACGTGATACGTTGATTGCTTTGTCTTGATAATTGAACACTCCGATGATGCTACCCTGTAGTGTTCCGACGATGACAAACTTGGCATCCAGAGAGTGATCCTTAGGTGGTAGCGTCAGCCATTTGCCGTCACATTTCAACAAGGGTACGTCTATGGATTTGGGCTTAGGGAGGTTGTGGCTCTGTTGTGCCCGGCTCTCATTGCCATATTGGTCCATTCCTGTGACGGCGAAATATCTGCCTTCGGTGGGCAGGGTTATGCTGCTTTCCTGACGACGGATGGCAATGAGGTTTTCGGGGTTGTCGGTATCTACCGGCCATGTTCTGCTGCTATATATATTATAATAAGGTGTATTACCACTCCATTTCATGCCGTTATTGTAAACTTGAATGGTGCCGGGAGCCTGCGGCTCCGTTTTTCCGGCCCAAGTCATGGGTGGTACGAGGGCGGGATGGCGGTTAAATTGACACACAAAATCGTAGATGCCTTGTTCGTTATCGGTCAAGAATTTACCTCTGAAATAGGCCTGCCCCAATCCGTATTGTCGCAAAAAATGTATCTCGCGGGTGATGTCGCTAAGTTTCCAGTTGCCTTCTCTGGGGTTGAGGAAGTAGATGCCAAGGCCGGGAGCGACAGTCTTGCCACTGTTCTGTTCGGCCCAGTCGATGGCAAAGGGAAAGAATTGGTCGTTTCGGAAATACATCATAGGGTAGAGTTGGTCCATCAGTCCGGTGCGCAACCAACCTTGTGCGTCTTGGCATACTCTGGTGTAGGCGTTCCAACCGTTACTCCGATAACGGCTCAGGTCATTGAATTTTCCAATCGGAGAAGCACTGATTTTCACCCAAGGCTTGTGTGTTTTCACCCTGTTGTGGATGGCACTTACAATATTGGTAATGTATCTTCGACCCTGTTCGTGTGAAACTTTGAGTTTCCAAGTTTCCGGATAGCGTATATAGTCGAGATGGATGCCGTCTATATCGTAGTTTGTGGTGATCTCTGCGCAGATGTCGGCCAGGTATGAAGCTGTGCGCGGATCTTCCGGATTCATATATCCGTCGGGTCCTATCTTTCTGATAAGCGACGGGTATTTTTGCCGAAGCCTTTGGCATCCGAGCTTGTTCCATTTGCCGACGGGTATGGTTACCACCCATGCATGTAGTTCCATCCCACGTTTGTGGCACTCGTCAATGGCAAATTGGAGTGCGTCGTATCCCGGTGACTGGCCCGGATTTCCGCTTAGGCAGCCGTCCCACGGCTCATATATTGAAGGATATATGGTAGTGGCCCTTATACGCGTTTGTATAAGAACGGTGTTGATGCCGGCCTTTTGATATAGATCTAAAAGGGTGCGGAGTTCGTTTTTTTGTTTCTCTATGCTGTATGAACTCCTGGCATAACTATGGGGCCAGTCAAGTCCTCCTATGGTGGTTAGCCATACAGCGCGTACTTCATATTTAGGGGAAACTGCGGATTGGGCAAAAAGAGCAATCCATGAAAAGAATATATATAACGAGATAATAAATCGCTTACTCATCTAAAAAATAATTTGCTGACAAAGGTAGTTATATTTTTTCGTTATTTCAAAAATAAACATTACTTTTGCAGGTGGCGGTTAGAGCTTCTGCCCGTCACGTTTGTCGTGATGTTTACACTGTTTTGACGCGTGTTGGGACGTGTCATGGCTTTTGTGTCATATTAACCATAAAGAGATATTCTTATGAAGAAATTTTTCATGCTTTTGACAGCATTGTTGTTGACTATGTCTGCAAATGCACAGTTCGAAGGAGGTAAAAAGTATGTAGGTGCGTCACTCACCGGTTTTAATTTAAGTTATAACGGCTTACAGGAGCTGCGTCTTGGTGTTTCGGCTAAAGCCGGTTATTTGGTGGACGACAACCTGATGCTTCTTGGAGAAATAGGTTACGAACATCCCGGTAAGGATCTTTCGGATATGCTTTCCATGAGTGTCGGAGGTCGTTATTATATGGAACAGAACGGCATATTCCTCGGCGCAAACTGTAAATATATTCATGAGAGCAGTTATAATGATCTGATGCCCGGAATAGAAGTTGGGTATGCATTCTTTATAAGCCGTACAGTGACCGTTGAACCGTCTATCTATTATCAGCAGAGTTTTAAGAAACATTCAGATTATTCCACTATCGGTTTGAAGATAGGACTTGGTGTTTATCTTTAATAAGCTATCTGTACGGAACAACATTAATGTATGGAGCAGTATCCTTCAGCATTGTTAGAAAAGGCGGTTTCAGAGTTCTGTAAACTTCCGGGCATTGGGCGCAAGACTTCCTTGCGCCTTGTGTTGCATTTGTTGAGACAGCCGGTGGAAAGTGTCAACGCCTTTTCGGATGCTATTTCGTATGTCCGAAACAATATCAAATATTGTAAGGTGTGCCATAATATCAGTGATACGGAGGTGTGTTCCGTATGTTCGGATGCTCGCCGCGATAACACAACGGTGTGCGTGGTAGAGAATGTTCAGGATGTGATGGCAGTTGAAGCCACACAGCAATATCATGGATTGTACCATGTTCTGGGCGGTGTGATCTCGCCGTTGGATGGTATCTCTCCGGGCGATCTTCAGATAGATTCTCTTGTGGAGCGTGTAGCCCAGGGGGAAATTAAGGAGGTTATATTTGCGTTAAGTTCAACGATGGAGGGTGATACTACCAATTTTTACTTGTCTCGACGACTTAAACAATATCCCGTAAAATTGAGTTTGATAGCTCGTGGCATTTCGGTTGGTAACGAATTGGAGTATGCTGATGAAGTCACTTTGGGACGGTCAATACTCAATAGAACAGCTTTGGATTAGATAGCCAGCTACAACTATGAAATCAGTTCGCAGTTTTTTGTGCACATTTTTTGTGCTTCCCATTGCGCTAAGTCTTTTATTAGTAGCCCTTTATGAGGGCGACGTCATGATGATTGGAAGTAAAACGGAACACGATATCTTAGAATATCAGGTGGTCATAGCAATGGAATTACTCACCATTTGTCTCATTCCAATGGCTCTGCGTCTTTTTAAATTTAAGCCTGTGCACCGTCAGGTAGTTGATACTTCGGGCAGAGGGTTGAAAAAATGGGGAGCCGTTCGCATATGTATGGTAGGAATTCCAATGCTCCTTAATACTTTTTTTTACTATCAGTTCATGAATGTGGCCTTTGGATACATGGGTATTATAGGGCTGCTTAGTTTGGTATTCATTTACCCTTCGAAAGAGAAGTGCAGACAGGAGATGCTTGATCAGTCTTGAAATTATCTGTCATCATAGTAAGTTATAATGTCAAGTATTATCTTGAACAGTGCCTGTTGTCTGTGCAACGGGCTCTGGAAGGACTTGATGCGGAGGTAATTGTAATTGATAACCACTCCAAAGATGGCTCTGTAGACTATCTGTCGAATCTGTTTCCGGATGTTTTTTTTATCCGTAATACTGCCAACTTAGGCTTTGCAAAGGCTAACAACAAGGCCATAAGACAGAGTAGGGGGGAGTATGTGTTGCTCTTGAACCCTGACACGGTGGTTGGCGAAGATGTGTTGAGAGAATGTGTCCGTTTCATGGATGCCCATCCCAAAGCAGGTGGAGCCGGTGTGCGGATGCTGAAAACAGACGGGACAGATGCTATGGAGTCGCGGAGAGGGATCCCTACACCCATTACATCTTTCTATAAGATGGTGGGCTTGTGCAGTTGCTTCCCAAAACATAGGAAGTTTGGCAGATACTATATGGGACATCTACCCTGGGACACTCCGTCGCAAATTGAGATTACAAGCGGAGCATTTTGTATGTTTCGTCGCAAAACTCTTGAAGAGGTAGGACTGCTCGACGAGGATTTTTTCATGTATGGTGAAGATATTGATTTGAGCTATCGTGTGATTAAAGGAGGATGGGAAAACTGGTACCTGCCGCAGATGATATTACATTATAAAGGAGAGAGTACGGAGAAAACCAATTTCCGATATGTTCATGTGTTTTATGAAGCAATGTTCATTTTTTTAAGCAAACACTATGGAAATCTCAGGGTTTTCTTCTCTCTACCAATCCGGTTGGGTATTTGTTTCAAGGCGTTTCTGGCACTCTGTTCCATGGTGGTTGATAAGGCGAAGTATAGTTTGGGATTTGTAAATCGTGGGAAAAATATAAATGCGCAGTATGTTTTTGATGTAGACGATGCACATAAGGATGCTTGTCGCCGTCTCATCAAGCGAAATGGGATGAAAGCTTTGTTTATTGGCGAGACAGCAACAAAAGCTGAAAGGTCGAACGAGACGGGCATCATCTACCATGTGTTTGATATTTCCAAATACAGCTTCAAGGAAATATTGGAGAAAATATCATTGAATTCCGTTCCCAATCGGCAGGTTGCTTTTTACAATCCAGAGAGACAGTTGGTTATCACAGGACGTGAAATTATACATGACGCTTTATGAAAAAGGCACCACAAATAACCCTCAGGGCAATCGAGCCGGAAGACTTAGACCTTCTTTACCTCATAGAAAATGACCAAGAGTTGTGGGATATAGGCATTACCAATGTACCGTATTCTCGCTATGCTTTGCACCAATATCTCGCCAATGCATCTGGAGATATTTACACCGATCGTCAGGTAAGATTGGTGATTTGTGATGAAGAAGGTCAAACGGTAGGTTTGGTTGATTTGTTCGATTTTAATCCTCGTCACAAGCGAGCAGAAGTAGGTATAGTCATTCAAAAAGCCTATCGAGATCAAGGTTTTGGGATAGCAGCCATCCGCCAACTCATCATATATGCACGAAGGATTCTTCATCTTCGGCAGATTTATGCATTAGTGAGCACAAAAAACGAGAGAAGCATTAAAGTCTTCAAAGAGGTTGGCTTCCAATGCAATGCCGAATTGGCTGATTGGCTCTATGACGGAGAGCAATATGTCAATGCCATTGTTATGCAGTATTTTTTGTAAAATATTTACGAATATGTTTGGTTATATGGATAAAAACTACTACTTTTGCAACCGTAAAATTCAAAAGCAAGTATTTGCTAAATGAATTTGGTGTGTTAGTTCAGCTGGTTAGAATGCCTGCCTGTCACGCAGGAGGTCACGGGTTCGAGTCCCGTACACACCGCATAACTTTCGAGGTGTATTCGCTCCGAAAGTTTTTTTATTTTACTATTTTCTTTGATTTAAATCAAAAAATATCCCTTGTCATGCTGTAACGGTTTGATATTCTTTATATTTTCTTATTATTTGAAAGGTTTTTTAAAATAAAAACACTAATTTTGCCAACAGTGAGTTATAAGTAGATTATAGATTTCTAATTAATTATATTTATTCAGTTATGGTAGAAAAGAAAGATGCAGCCAAAAAGGTTGTGAAAAAAACAACATCATGTAAAAAGTCGACAACTGCTAAACCTGCAACAACAAAAAAAGCTGCAGCCAAGAAGGCTGAGGTTATGGTAGATGCTGAGAATGCAGGATTCCGTGCCGGTGATGTTTATCAAACCCTGTCGGCAGCAGGCAGTGCACTGTCTGTGGCAGAACTTGCCAAGGCTACAGAAAAGACTGAGACTGAAGTACTTCTGGGTATTGGCTGGTTGCTCAAAGAGGGTAAAGTGAAAGGTGAAGACGGCAAGGTTGTTCTTGCTTAAAAGGTATAAGAGAATAATAGGGAAGAGTTAGCATTTAAAAAGTATAACCGGTATCAAGGTAAAACGGTTTTACCATCCCTATATCCATGCATTAAATCCACTGGATGTTATCTGTAGAAAGATGATACCAGTGGTTTTTTTATAGACCAATATAATGTAATGTGGAAGAGCGAGATACGGGAATCGAACCCGCCTCTCAGGCTTGGGAAGCCCGTGCACTACCGATGTGCTAATCTCGCATAAGTTTATTCAGAATAGAATAAACTTATAATAACATCAATTTTCCCCCTATCTTATTGTGTGAGGATAGTGAGCCGATACCCGGGCTCGAACCGGGGACCTACGCATTACGAATGCGTTGCTCTACCAACTGAGCCATATCGGCGATTTGCGTGTGCAAAGATATTGTTTTTTTTTCTAATCAGCAAATATTGTATACAAAACATTTGTAAAATTTATTGCATTTTACTTTTCCGTGCTATAAATGAGTATTTATGATATTTAAAATTTGATTTAAAACTTGGAATCCAAGTACAGGATGCATCATGTACTTGGATTCCAATATAAGTGTAGGGATAATCGGGCTCGAACCGATGACCTCTGCAATGTGACTGCAGCGCTCTAAACCAACTGGGCTATACCCCTATGTGGATCGTTTGAAATAACGACAGTGCAAAGATAAATATTTTTCAGATAACTACAAAATATCCATGCATGTTTTTGTTCTGTTCAATAATCCTCTTTAATAAATGAAGTAACACTATAGTCTTAGAGTATTAAATATTGGTATTTTCCTTTACAAAAGGCCATCTATATTTCGCTTATTTAAAAATAATATTACTTTCATTCGAAATATTCAATTTTTGAGGATTTTTGTAGTTCCCTGATAATCAGTATATTGTGAAAAGAAGCCTTTGTACTCCCTATATTCTCATCTGCGATTGAATATGGAATGGCATAGCGGATAAGCCTTAACGGTGGAGCGGATGAGGCTTAACCGCATTGCTGATGAAGTCTAAACACATTGTGATTAGGGCTTCGTCATGATATAGCGATACATAAGACACAAACGCGTTACCGTTTTCAAGTTGTACGAGTTGAATATTGAGTCAAAAACATAGCCCTTTTTGCGCTGGATGTCGAAAGAAAAACTACCGAAAAACGGTAATTAAATTTAACATAAGGAATGGGTGTGATGGAGCGGCGTTAGATGTTCGACTTATTCGGCATAGTCACTGTCTTTGTCTGCATCGTCGTTTTCAAAGATATCTTTGTCTTTGTTTAACTTGTTTTTAGAAGACCGAATGGAGCGTGAAATGCTTTCAGCATTAGCTGTGAAGACGTTTCCCAAGAATCCGTACGAAATGATGGTGTCGCCATTTTTAGTTGTTATGGATGTTGTGGAGAACAGTAAATAATTGTGATATTCCAACATATAATCGAGAATGTTGTTTATCAATGGGGCGGCTATCATATAGCCGAGCGCACTCAGGCCTTGTGAAAAGACATCGTCATCCTCTGTGAAACTCTTAGCCAATCCTTGTGTTACATGCTCCTTGATGGTTGCACGGTGCTGCTCTTTTGATGGATTTGTAACTCCCGCAAAGACCAAAAAAGCGACCAAAATGATGATAACCCAAGCCCACTTTTTATGGTCTCGACTTGTATCTCTTGTTTGCTTGTATTCTTGGAAGGTTGGTTGCCGCGTGGTGTCTGGGATAGGTTTTTCTGCCTGTAGTTCGTCTGTGGAATTAGCAGGAAGTGGGGGAGGAGTTGGTTTTTCGGGGGTTGATAGCTCCCCATAGAACAGCGGTTTCAGCTCTTTAACTTTCCATGCGGGAGTCCACTGTGCCATCCCTTCAACCCACACGAGTGTGTCGGAAGTGACGTTTTGTGAACGTAGTTCTTCAAGTGAGAACGGTCCCTGCTGTATGCTGTTTTTAATAATGAAGAACTCCATGTGACGACTTTTTAATTGCTATACCTATTCATCTATTTAATCATACACCCCACAGGTCTGAACTGCCTTTGTTCTTGGCTGTAGAAATAGCCGTAGGAAAGGAGATAGTCTTGAATTTCTTTGGGCGTCTTGTTGAAATTATAGCTTAAGGATTCCAAACTGTCGAATTCCTTATCACGTAACAACATATTGATGCTGGAAACTAAAATAGCCGGGTCTTTAGGAAGAAAATCCATAATCGTAGTTCATAATCTGAAGTTCTGTAAGTTCGCTTTTTAAAGTCAAAGCAGTTAAGAGCGTTGATGTCTGTTCTGCGTCCCGATAGAGGTTAAAGAACGTTTTTGTCTATAAAAGCCATATTGTCTTTCATCTGAAACAAAAATGGGACTCAACTCCATTAACTCCTTCGCTTCTCTGGTACTTACAGAACTTCAATAATTATTTCATGAGCGTGCTTAAATTGCATTACTCTTTGTTCAGTCGCTTGCGCTCTAAGTGATTGAGCGTAATCTTGCGCATACGCATACTCTTGGGCGTAACCTCGACATACTCATCTTCCTTGATGTATTCGAGACACTCCTCAAGGCTCATTATCACTTTCGGAATAATGCGGGCTTTTTCGTCGGTACCCGATGCACGCACGTTGGTGAGCTGTTTGGCTTTGGTCACATTGATAACAAGGTCGTTGTCGTGAACGTGTTCGCCAACCACTTCGCCGCCATACACTTCTTCACCCGGGTCGATGAAGAATTTGCCACGGTCTTGAAGCTTGTCGATGGCATAGGCAAACGAAGTTCCATTTTCCAAAGCTACCATCGACCCGTTGGAACGGCGGACAATGTCGCCTTTGTAAGGTTGATACTCTTTATAGCGGTGGGCCATGATAGCTTCGCCCTGGCTGGCAGTGAGAACATTGGTGCGCAGACCGATAATGCCGCGTGAGGGGATGTCAAACGTGATATTTACGCGGTCTCCTTCGGAGGTCATACTGGTGAGTTCGCCTTTTCGACGTGTCACCATGTCCACCATTTTGCTTGAGAATTCTTGTGGCACATTGATGTCGAGTTCTTCGATAGGCTCACAAGTCTCACCGTCTATTTCCTTATAAATCACCTGCGGCTGGCCCACCTGCAGTTCGAATCCCTCGCGGCGCATAGTTTCGATGAGCACAGAAAGATGGAGCACACCACGACCGCTTACGATCCATTTGTCGGTTGCGCCCTCAACATTAGTCACTTTCAAGGCCAGATTCTTCTCTAACTCATGTTTCAGGCGGTCGCCAATTTGACGCGATGTGCAGAATTTGCCTTCACGTCCAAAGAAAGGAGAGTCGTTAATGGTGAAGAGCATACTCATCGTGGGCTCGTCTACCGCAATAGGAGGCAGTGCCTCAGGATTTTCAAAATCGGCGATGGTGTCGCCAATTTCAAAACTTTCCAATCCAATAACAGCGCAGATGTCACCACTTGCTACCTCTTCGGTACGTTTGTGACCAATGCCCTCGAAAGTATGCAGTTCCTTGATTTTCGTCTTCTGCATACTGCCATCGCGATGGCAAATGGTAACGTTCATACCGTCTTTCAGCACGCCGCGATGCACCCGGCCTACGGCTATACGCCCCGTATAGTTGCTGTAATCGAGCGATGTGATGAGCATTTGGGGCGTTCCCTCGATGTATTTCGGAGCAGGAATCACCTCTATAATTTTGTCCAAAAGATAGTCGATGTTGTCGGTTGGCTGTTTCCAGTCGGCTCCCATCCAGCCGTTTTTGGCCGATCCGTACACCACCGGGAAATCGAGTTGGTCTTCTGTGGCATTGAGGTCACACATTAAGTCGAACACCATCTCGTAAACTTGTTCGGGGCGGCAGTTGGGTTTGTCCACCTTGTTCACCACAACGATAGGCTTTAGTCCTATCTGTAATGCTTTCTGAAGTACAAAGCGAGTCTGGGGCATGGGCCCTTCGAATGCGTCTACCAGCAGCAGGCAGCCGTCGGCCATGTTGAGTACGCGCTCTACTTCCCCTCCGAAGTCAGAGTGTCCGGGAGTATCAAGTATGTTGATTTTAGTACCTTTCCAATTGATTGATACGTTTTTAGAAAGAATGGTTATCCCTCGTTCGCGCTCCAAATCGTTGGAGTCTAACACTTCGCCGCTGTTATTCTGGCCGTCACGGAACAGTTTTCCAGCAAGCATCATTTTGTCAACCACTGTCGTTTTTCCGTGGTCTACGTGCGCAATTACTGCGATGTTACGAATGTCTTGCATTGATTTACCTTAATATATTCTATATCTTATTTGCCTGCAAAATTACAAAAAAGATAGGAGATAAGGCTTTGTTATCGAATATTTTTCGTAACTTTGCACCGCATTTTCGGAGAATCCGATGCATTTAATGCCGTTTCAAAGTAGTGATTAAGGCTTGAAGACGACAGAAAAATGTAATGATGCAACATATTAATCAATTTACAAAATGTATTTAGACAAAGAAAAAAAGTCCGAGATTTTCGGTCAGTACGGCAAGTCAGCAACTGACACCGGCTCTGCAGAAAGCCAGATTGCACTGTTCACTTATCGCATTAATCACTTGACAGAACACGTTAAGGCCAACCGCAAAGACCACGTCACAACGCGTTCTTTGACCAAACTCGTTGGTAAGCGTCGTGGTTTGCTCGACTATTTGAAGGCTCGCGACATTGAGCGTTATCGTGCAATTATCAAGGCATTGGGTCTGCGTAAGTAATCACGTGAGGCTCGTTCAAACATTCCGAAAGGAATGAATTGAAACTAATTATAAGACATCAAAAAGCCACAACTCTTATTTTGGGTTGTGGCTTTTTCATTCTCTTTTCTCAGCAAGGCTCTGCTTGAACTTGCCTGATGTCAAATTTTTAGAAAGATTCGATGTCGGGATAAATCTCACGTAGGGGCTTCATCACAAACTCGCGCTCCTTCATTCTGGGGTGCGGAATGGTAAGGCCGGACTCTCGGATAGTAACATCGTCGTAGAGCAGAATGTCTATGTCGATAGTTCTATCTTGATACTCGCCATTATTCGACTTTTTCCGTCGTCCCATTTTCTTTTCAATCTCCTGTGTTGTCACAAGAATTTCGTGTGGGGACAACCGGGTTTTGCATGCTACACAAGCGTTGAGAAATCGATTTGGCGATGTGAAGCCCCAAGGCTCAGTCTCTATGAGAGTCGATTGGCGAATCACCTTGCCTACCCGTTTATCAATGAGCCCAATGGTATCTTTGATTAATCGTCTTCGGTTTCCGATATTGGAGCCAAGGCTCAAATAAACCGTGTGTAACTTATCTGTTTGCATTCCGCAGAATATGCTGCAGTGTTAGTCTACAATCAGCAGACTATCGCCATAGCAACCGAATTTGTATCCGAGTTCCACGGCCAAATTGTAGCACTCCATCACGTTTTCGTAGCCTCCGAAAGCAGCGGTAGACATTAAGAGCGTTGATTCAGGATGGTAGAAGTTGGCCACCATACTGTCGGCCAAACCGAACTCGTAATTGGGGAAGATGAATTTGCTGGTCCACCCATTGTACTCCTTCAACATACCGTCTGTTCCCACAGCAGTCTCCGTCGCTTTGATGACACTGGTACCAATGGCACACACGCGGTGTCCGCTCTGCTTGGTCTTATTTACGATGTCGCAAGCCTTTTTATTGATAATCATCTGCTCCGAGTCCATCTTGTGCTTGGTCAGGTCTTCCACCTCTATGGGGCTAAAGTTGCTGAGTCCACAATGCAACGTGATGTATGCGGTGTGAATACCCTTGATCTCCATGCGCTTCATCAGTTCACGACTAAAGTGCAATCCGGTAGCGGGTGCCGTGACTGCACCCTCGTTTTTTGCATAAACGCACTGGAAATACTCTGCGTCTTCGGGTAGGGCACGGGAGCGCACATGCATTCCTTTCATTGTAGGATCTTCCGGACGACCATTCAGAATATAGGCAGGCAGTGGTGGCTCTCCTAAAGCAAAAAGCTCTTTTTTGAACTGTTCATGCGAGCAGTCGTAAAGGAATCGGAGCGAACGTCCGCGACTTGTGGTGTTATCGTAAACCTCGGCCACCATTGTTCCTACCTCGTCAAAGAACAGTTTGTTGCCAATGCGTATCTTCCGTGCAGGCTCCACAAGCACATCCCAGAGATGGGTTTCCTGATTCAGCTCACGCAATATAAACACCTCGATTTTGGCATCGGTCTTTTCTTTAGTGCCGTAAAGGCGCGCAGGGAACACCTTGGTGTCGTTCAATATGAAAGTATCATGCTCATCAAAATAGTCGAGAATATTACGGAAGTCAAGGAATTCACCCTCTATGGGCTTTCCTTTTGCATCCTTTTTATACAGCTCTATTTCTCCGGTGGTACGGTGGAGTACCATTAGGCGAGATTCATCACGACGGGTTACGCGGATGGAGCCTTTCGTTCCGTCGTCGTTAGTAAACTCACGCATAAAGCTATGCGGATAGAGAGCCACGAGTTCCTCGGGCAATTTAAATTTGAATTGCGATAATTTCATATTATAATTTCCTTTCGTTTCCTCATTTGTTATGCTGTTTTGCAGACTGCATGCTTACTGTTTGGAGGTGTCAGAGCATTCGGGCAGACTGTCCAACCATTCTGCGATGTGGTCGAAATCAATGCACTTGTCTACAGTGATGTCGCCCACCCGCGTGCGTCTAAGTTCGGTAAGATATGCACCGCTGTCCAAAGCCCGACCAATGTCCCGTGCTAAAGCCCTGATATAGGTGCCCTTTCCGCACACCACCCGGATGGTCATCAGGAAGTTTTCGGTATCGAAGCTGATGAGTTCAATCTCGTCTATATGAATATTTTTGGGCGCAAGCTCTACATCTTCTCCATTGCGACGCATGGCATAGGCTCGTTTCCCCGCCACTTTCACAGCACTGTAAGTAGGAGGCACCTGCTTTATATCTCCCTCAAATTGCTTTAACACTTCGCGTATCATAGGCTCGGTGATATGCCGATGGGGGTAAGTGTGGTTTACCTCGTGTTCTCGGTCGTAGCTATCGGTGGTGGCTCCCAGTTGCAGAGTGGCCACATATTCTTTAGTGTGGCTCTGCAATGTTTCTATCAGCTTGGTGCATTTGCCCGTACACAGTACAAGTACGCCTGTTGCCAATGGGTCGAGCGTTCCGGCATGACCTATTTTTATTTTGCGCCCCAGTTTTCGGGAGAGCATATAGCGAACGTGTGCCAATGCTCCGAAGCTTGACTTGCGGTAAGGCTTGTCGATAGCAAAGATTTCACCTTGAATAAAGTCCATGTATATTTAGTCTACCATAGCCAGCGACTGTCCCGACAGCAACATGGCAAGAATGATGCCTCCCACGATGATGCGATACCAGCCAAAGGCTTTAAAACCATATTTTGTGATGAAGCCAACAAACCATTTCATGGCCATCATAGCTACAATAAACGCAACCACGCTGCCTATGACGAGCATGGTGATGTTGTGTGATGTGGCCCACGTCGTATCCTCGCCAAACATTTCTATCAGGTCGAGTAGGGTGGCTCCAGCCATTGTAGGCACTGCCAGAAAGAACGAAAATTCCGCTGCGTTCTTACGTGTGAGCTTCTGTTGCATACCGCCCACGATAGTGGCCATACTACGGCTGACGCCGGGTATTACGGATATGCATTGGAAACAACCAATGAAAAATGCTCGCTTGGCAGTTACTTTATGGTCATCGCGCCCCTTATTGAATATTTTGTCGCAAAACAACATGAACACGCCACCTATCACCAGCATGATGGCTACTACCAGTACCGAGTCGAGCAGCCAATCGAGCAATCCGCTCTTTTTGGCGGCCAAGCCTATGACTACTGCCGGCAACACACCCACGATGAGCAATCCGTAGAAGTTGAGTTTTTGGTTTACCTCCTCGGCATTGCGCATTTGGAAAAATCGTTTCCAATAAAGACATACCACAGAAAGGATGGCGCCAAACTGAATGATGAATGTAAAGGCATGTACAAATGGATCTCCGGGCTGAACTCCAAGAAGATTTTGGGTGATAATCATGTGCCCCGTAGATGATACAGGGAGAAACTCGGTGAGCCCCTCCACAATTGAGATGATAATGGTTTGAAGTAGGTCCATCTGCTGTTTGTTGTTCTATTTCTGTTTTGTATCAACCGTTTCTGAGGGTTTTTCTTCTGCACTCACAGCAGTGGTGTCATTACTCACACCCTTAGGTTTATGAATTACGGCATAAATCATGGAAATAAAACCGATGAAACATACCACCGGCGCAACCTTGATGCGACGCACACTGAAAATGTCGGCTTCAAAAGCCTGTTCTGTTGAAGCACTGCCGGTCATTAGGATAAACCCGATAACGACAATTGCAAAGCCAATGCCCAACAAAATAAAGTTTGTCCGGCCAAATGCTAAATTCCTTCTATCCATTATATTATTTTACTTGATGTCTTGGAAATGATGATGCTAAATTTTATACAGTTCTCCTGCTTTCATCTTTAAAAACTTGTTCACCGAGATGTTAGCACATAGCGCTGTAATAATAATACCAAAGAGAATCACGGCACAGCCAGTTATGATCATTTCGCGCCACGTCATGATCGTGAGAATCTCCGGTTCGTAGCGATAGAGAGCATAGACACATCCGGCAAGAAAGATATTGGCCAATACGGCAGCCAAAAGTCCGGTGAGCACGGCTCTGCGAACAAACGGCCTGCGAATAAAGCCCCACGAAGCTCCAACCAACTTCATGGTATGGATGGAAAATCTACGGGCATAGATATCTAGCCGTACAGTGTTATTGATGAGCGAAAACGACACAAAAGTCAGCAAAATTGCCAACACCAACATCGCCAAACCTATTTTGGCAAGGTTTCGGTTTACGGCATCTATCAAGTCTTTTTGATAGCTTATTTCCGATACTTTAGGATATTTCTTCAATTCGTGAGATATCCATGTCAGCGAATCATTGTTGGCATAGTCACTTTTCAGCGTTAATTCTATCGATGAGGAAAACGGATTCACACCATCGGTAAATTCTGATGGATTGATACCCATTTCCTTTGTGGCCTCAGCCAGGGCTGAATTTTTGCTGATAAAGTTTACGTTTTTAATATAAGGCCGTAGGGAAAGCCCTTTGCACATGGATTGTGCTTCTGTATCAGTCATATCCTGTTCGAGTATCATCGACACGACAAGATTCTCTTTTACATACGATGACAGATTACGCCCGGTGAGGGTCGAAAACACAACAAGTCCAAGCAGGATGAGCACTAATGCGGTGCTGATACAAAGAGTTACGGCCTGCAGACCTGAGTGTCTGCCGGTTTTCTTATAATTTTTTCCCATTTACGAATCGGCAATAACTTTGTAAATTTTGTACAAAGGTATGAAAATATTAATAATGAAACAAAGCTTTAACGAGCATTAACGAAATAATGTAAACGGCGGCAGTGGCAGTCGGTAAAAAGAAATAGACACGATGGGCTTGAAAACCACTTGTTTGGGTGTTTGTAATTTTGACAGTACTCTTTTATGTTGCTTTTGCACAACTAAAATCCCAAGTCCGGCACATTGCCAAAATCGGGTGTGTCCAAGAGTTTGAGTCGGGCTTTTTTGTAGAAAATGGCGGAATCTTCGCCTGCTTCCTTGCCGTCGTCGCGCCCAACGCCAAGTGTAGCATATTCCGGCATTCGTCTTTGCATGTCGTGCAGTTGGTCTACCAAAACTTCTTGTGTGCCGAATATGTCCGAACTTTCAAAATTAAGTTGGTCGCACACCGCCTTTTGCCTTACACTCCCTCCGTCGCCCCGCTTCACATCGCCGTCGTTGTTGTTGCGGATGTTTTACGTGCCCACATACAAGTTCTGTGCACCAAGCATCAACACCCATACGAGGGTAATCAACAGTAATAAATCCCTTTTCATGTTTGTTATTTTAGAACAATACGACAAAGGTAACACAAAATGATGAGATAATGAGATTTTAGTCTCCTAAAATAGGGTTGCTGCTACTCAAAAAGTTTACACGTAAA